>NZ_JASFXA010000003.1:0-558565 GCF_030766805.1 Nocardia sp. CC213A | reverse complement strand
ACGGCTGAAGGCCGCACTGGCCTGGTTCGGCGCACAGTCCGGGCCACCCATGTCCGAACCCGGCACCGCGCCCATGGTGGGCTTCGCGGCGCTCATGCACACCCTGCCGCCCGGGCGGGCCGTCGGCGGCAGCGGCGCGCTCACCCGGGCCCTGGCCGATCGGCTGCGTGCCGACGGCGGCGTGGTGCGCACCGGCGACGCGGTCACCGCCCTCACCCGCGACGGCAGCGGCTGGTCGGTGCGCACGGCGGGCGGACGCGAACTGCGCGCCGACACGGTGGTCGCGGGTGCGCACATCCTCACCACCCTGGACCTGTTGGAGCAGGGCGGTTTCGACGCCGCCCGGCTGGCCGACTGGCGGCGCCGCATTCGGGTCGGCCCCGGCATCGGCATGGTGGTGCGTGCCGCCACCAGCGACCTGCCCCGCTATCCGGGCGCGGACACCGCCGAATCCGCGACCGGCCTGCAACTGCTGACCACCGACCGCCGCCACCTGCGCCGCGCCCACGGGGCCGCGCTCGCGGGCGACCTACCGCCGCGCCCGGTGGTGCTGGCCATGAGTTTCAGCGCCCTCGATCCGAGCATCGCGGCCGCCGGGGAACACCAGCTCTCGCTGTGGGCGCAGTGGCATCCCTACGCGCTCGCCGACGGCAGCGACTGGAGCGCGCACGCCGACCGTGAGGCCGACCGCATCATCGCCGAGGTCGAGGCGCACGCACCGGGTTTCGCGGACACCGTGCTGCGTCGCCACGTACAGACCCCCGCCGACCTGGAACGGGAGCTGGGCCTGCGCGGCGGCAACGTCATGCACGTGGAGATGTCCCTGGACCAGATGTTCGCCTGGCGCCCGCTCCCCGAACTCGCCGCCCACCGCGTCCCCGGCGCCCCCGGCCTCTACCTCACCGGCGCGTCCACCCACCCCGGCGGCGGCGTCTCCGGAGCCAGCGGCCGCACCGTGGCCCACCTCATCCACCGCACCACCCGCCGCCGCTTCCACCGACCCCGCCCATGACCATCGCAACCCCACCCCTCGCCGCCGTACCCCACGCCGTCGACCGTGCGAGGGGGAACTCGTGGCGGGGCGCTCTCGGGCGATGCCGCCACCAGTTCCCCGTGATCGATCGTCCAGCCGCGTGCGGAGGCGGGACGGCGGCGGGGGCGCTATGCGAGCGGCGGGTAGGTCGGTGAGGGCAGCGCGGTGGCCGGTGGCGGTGGTTCCGGCGGTGTTGCTGGTGGCGGTGCAGATTCTGTATCCGCTGACGGCCGGGGTGGCGCGGGATCGGGTGACCGTGGCGGTGGTGTCGCTCTCCGCGGCAACGGCTTTGACGCATGCCGGGCGGACGCGGGGTGTCCGGTGGGCCGTCGGTGTGCTGGTGATCGTGTCCGGGGTCGGGTTGCTGGCCGAGATGGTGGGCACGGCAACGGGATTCCCGTTCGGCTGCTACGACTACGCGAGCGGGCGGATCGGGCCGTCGGTGGCGGGGGTGCCGCTGGTGGTGGCGCTGGCCTGGACCGGTGGCCTGTACCCGGTGTGGATCGTCGCGGGGCAGCTGTACTCGCGCACGGTGACGCGGGTGACGATGACGGCCGTGGGGGCGGTCGGCTGGGATCTGTTCCTGGATCCGCAGATGGTGGCGGACGGGCAGTGGATCTGGTGCTCGCCCTCGCCCGGCCTGCCCGGACTCCCGGAGATCCCGCTGACGAACTACCTCGGCTGGTTCGCCGTCGGCCTGGTGATGGCCGGACTGCTGGCGCTCTGGGATCGGACCGCACCGAACCTCGAGCGCACACCCACCACCGCACGGCCAGCCACCGCACCACCCACCAGCGCCGCCACTGCCACTGAACCGTCGGCCACCGAACCAGCTACCACCACCAAGCAACCGGCCACCGCAACCACGCAACCAGCCACCGCAGAATCGGCAGCCACCGACGCGGCCGCCACCGATCGGCCGGACGCCGCCCCCGTCTCACCCGGCGTCGCCGCCGGTCGAAACACCCCGGCCGCTTCGCCACCCGCAGGAGCGAGTACGACCGGGCCATCAGCCGTATCGGACGCGGCACCGGACCCGACGAACGCGCCAGCCGCCGGACACGACCCGGCCAAGCCACCGATCGCCCCTGCCCCTGTTCGCAGGGCGGACACTGCCGCGGTCGCGGTCCGTTCCGGCGATGTGGCGGTGCCGGTGGCCGTATTCCTGTGGACCTGGCTGGGTTCGGCGCTGGCGCATGCGGTGTTTCTCGGGTTGCCGGTGTCGGCGGGCTACGGGTTGGTGGGGCTGGGGGTGTTGGGGATTCCGCTGGTGCGGGCGTTGTCCGCCCGTCGAATCACGCTGCGGCCGGTGCGTCATGGCACGATGTGAGCCGTGCAGCCGAGTCCGAAGACCGCCATCGCAGCCGACCAGCTCGAACCCGCGCTCACCGCGCGGCGACCGCGCCGTGCGGTTCGAGTGACCGCCGCCTTACTGTTCGCGGCGTTGCTGCTGCCGCTGCTCTCCGGCTGCCTGCGGGTGCAGGCGTCCATGGGCGTGTCGTCCAACGACCGCGTCTCGGGGCGAATCGTCGCCGCCGCCGTCCCGCAGAGCGAGGACGACAAGGGCCCGCAGCTGAAGGCGCCGGACGCGCTCACCGGCAAGGTGCGCGTCGAGTCCTATTCGCAGGACGGCTATGTCGGCAGCCAGGTGTACTTCGAGGACCTGACATTCGGTGAGGTGCAGCAGCTCAGCGCGCTGTCCGATCAGACCCAGGGCATGTTCACCCTCGCCTTCAACCGCCTCGGTGACCTGGTCACCCTCACCGGCCGGGTCGATCTGGGGAGCCTGCCGCCGCATGGTTCGGATGTGCAGTTCACCGTGGCCTTCCCGGCCCGCGTCGGCACCACCAATGGCACCCGCGAGGGCGATTCGGTGGTCACCTGGAAGCTGCCCGCCGGTGATGTGTCCACCCTGCGCGCCGAGGTCGGCTACGCCGATCCCAATACCCGTTCCTTCGCGGGCTGGGCGGGCATCGTCGGCGGCATCACGCTGGCCGTGGCCGCCATCGTGGCGGTGCTGGCCTACATGAACCGCAACCCCGACGCCCCCGAATACGTCCGCGCCGCCCGCTGGATCCGCCCCGGCCGCGGGCCGCGAACACCAGCCGAGTAGAGGCGACCGGCCTTGCGCCGCAGCATGTTTCCCGCACGCGACCGGGCTGTGCCTCCCGCACGCGGTCTGGGCTTCCCACACGGGAGCGGGCTGTGCGCGGCATTCCCAAGAAGGAGCGGCTTGTACGCGGCACCCCCTCACGCGAGCCGTTCGTGGGCGGCTTCCCCACGCGCGAGCCGTTCATGAGCGGCTTCCCCACGCGCGAGACGTTCGTAGGCAGCTCTCCCACGCGGCAGCGGCTTGTGCGCGGCTTCCCCACACGACAGCGGGCTGTACGCGTCGGTGAGCGGTTCGTGCGGGCCGGGGCCGCCATCGCGGTGGCCGGGGCCGCCATGGCGCTGGTCAATCGGCTCACCGTGCCGAGGCTGCGGGTGGGGCAGAGTGTGATCGAACCGGTCACGGTGTGCGTTCCGGCCCGTGACGAGGTTGATCGGGTGCCCGCGCTCATCGCGGATCTGCGTGCGCAGCAAGGAGTTCCGCGGCTGCGGGTAATCGTCCTGGACGACGCCTCCGCCGACGGCACGTACGAGGCGGTCGCCGAGGCCATCGCCGATGACGAGCGATTCACGCTGGCGCGCAATCACTCCGAGCCGCGCGCGGGCTGGACCGGCAAGACGGCGGCGTGTGCCGCACTGGCCGAATTGGCCACGGCAACGGAGCCCACCGCGCTCGTCTTCCTGGATGCCGACGTCCGGCTGGCCCCCGGAGCGCTGGCCGCCGCGGTCACCGAATTGCGCCGCCGCCGTGCCGCACTGCTGTGCCCCTGGCCCGAGCAGCGCGCCGAATCCCCCGCCGAACTGCTGGTACAGCCGCTGCTGGCCTGGTCGTGGGCCGGTACGCTGCCCGTCGCGGTGGCCAACCGCACCCGCCGCCCGTCCGTGGCGGTGGCCTGCGGCCAGTTCCTGGTCTTCGACACCGCCGCGTATCGGGAGATCGGCGGACATGCGGCGGTTGCGGCCGAGATCACCGAGGATTTGGCCATCGCCCGCGCTCTGCGCCGGGCGGGCCGCCGCACCGTACTGGCGGCCGCCGGACGCCTCGCCAGCACCCGAATGTACCGCGACGCTGCCGAACTCGAATCCGGCTACACCCGCTGGCTGTGGTCGGCCTACGGCGGCCCCACCGGCAGCGCCGCCGTCGCGGGCCTCGCCGCCCTCGCCTACTGGGTGCCCCCGCTGGCCGCCGTCGTGGGCCGGGATCGACTGCGCCACACCGGACTGCTGGGCTATGCCGCCGCCGTCACCGCCCGGCTGCTGGCCCGCGGCACCGAGCGCCGCCGTGCCCTGTCGGTCGCCGATATCCTTGCGGCCCTGGCCCATCCGCTCTCCATCGCCGCCTACCTGCGCCTGTCCTACCGTTCCCACCGCGCCCACCGTGCGGGCACACTGACCTGGAAGAGCCGCGACATCCACGGTTGACCGGCCGGACCGCGAGCACTCCCCCGCACGCTGTGCACACCAGCACTCACGCGCCGTACGGCGCGTGGACCGCCGAGCGGATTCCGGAGACCGGGAGCGCCGGGCAGAGTGCGCGGCGGGCGAAGACCGCGCATTTCGCCGTGTCATGTGATGGCGCAGTGGAACTGTCGAGGCTCACGCTGGCCGTGGCATCGGCGTGGCGGGCATCGGCAGATCGCTGCGGCAGGGCTTCGGTGCCGCGAGGCCCCCGCGTCGACAACTGGCAGGCGCTCGCCCGTTGACCCGCCCGGCGACCCCGTGCGGAGGTCAGGGCACCTCGGTTATGCCCACCGTGGGCAGGAAGAAGCAGGAGGCCGCGCCGTTGCGGACCACGCCGAAGATGGCCGCGAGCACGGTGCCGGAACCGGTTTCGACCGGGACGGCGCGGACGCCGCCGCGTGGCAGGGTGGCGAGGAAGAAGTCGGCGACCGCCCGTTCGACCATCGGGCGGAGTTCGGCCGGGACCTGCGGCGGGATCATGGAGCGCACCATCTGGGACATCGAACCCATGGGCGCGAAACCGGATCGGCCGGTATCGGCATTGAGCCACACCACCTGCATGCCGGAGGTGTCCGCACCGTCGGCGGCCAGGCCGTAGGGCACGAAAGCGAACATGGTCTGGCCTGTCTTCACGGCCGAGAGGTCGAGCCCGGGAATATCTCTGGCGAATCTGGGCCACGGGCCGGGGATCGCTCCGGCCATCGCGGGAGCCAGGCCGAGGGTGGTGGAGTTCAGGCAGAACGGGGCGGCCGTCGGGTACAGGAACGGCTGCACGCCCAGCTCTTCCAGGCGCTCGACGGATTGGCCGTAGGCGCTGAGCCAGTCGCCGGGCGCCGCCGCGTCCATGGCGCGGGCGATGACCGCGCTCGCGTCCGACTCCGGCCCGCCCGTACTCGGGGCGGCGGTCGCGGGGCCCGCGAGGACCGCGCAGGCGCTCAGGGCGCCCACCACTCGGACGAGGTTGTGAAACATCAGCATGTCTGTCTCCTCGGAGTCGCGGTCGAGGAGGGACATTACTCCCGTGACCAGTGCATTCCGGGCATTTCGCCCGGCGCGGTCAGGCGCGAACCGGTGCGGGAGTGACCGTGTAGCCGAGGTTGGACAGCACCTCACCGGTGGCCTTGGCGAAGTTCAGCGTGATGAAGTGCAGGCAGGGCGCGCCCTCGTCGATGAGCCGCTGCGCCATCTCGGTGGCGATCTCGATCCCGGCGGCGCGCACGGCCTCGCGGTTCTCCTCGGGACCGTCCCCCGCGGCCTTGCGCAGGCGTTCCAGCACCGCGGTTGGCAGCGGGCGGCCGGACAGCTCCTCGGCCCGCTGCACGGTGCGCAGCGAGGTGATCGGCATGAGCTCCGGAATGATCGGCTTGGCCCCCTGCTCCGGATCGGCCGCCACCGCCCGATCACGCAGCCGCAGATAGTGCTCGACGTCGAAGAACATCTGAGTGATCGAATACTCCGCGCCCGCACGCAGTTTCGCCAACAGGAAGCGGGTGTCGGAGTCGAGGTCGACCGAACGCGGATGTCCCTGCGGGAAGGAAGCGACGCCCACGTGGAAGTCGCCGAGCTCGCGCACCATGCGCACCAGCTCCTCGGCGTACTCGACGCCGTCGGGATGCTTCACCCACTCCCCGAGCGGATCGCCCGGTGGATCGCCGCGCAGCACCAGCAGATTACGAATGCCGCAGTCCGCGTACGCGCCGACGATGGAGCGCAATTCGGCGACACTGTGGTCGACGGCGGTCAGATGCGCCACGGTGAGCAGCGTCGTCTCCCGCGCCAGCTGCCCCGTCACCCGAATGGTGCGATCGCGGGTGGACCCGCCCGCACCGTAGGTCATGGATACGAAGGCCGGATGCAGCCGCTCGAACTCCCGCGCCGCCCGCCACAGCCGTGCCTCCCCGGCGGCGTCACGTGGCGGATTGAACTCCACCGAGAACGGAATCGACCCGTCCGGCCGGGGGCCGAGGTGCTGCACAACCGATGGAGTTCCGGAAACCTGCGGCGTGCGGGAAACTCGGCCAGGGGTCGAAGCTCCCCGTACATCGTCGAAACTCACGGCCCCAGTGTAGGGGGCGCGACACCCGCGCCCGACCGCCACCCGCACCGCCTCGATCGTCGCGACCCGCACAGACACCCCGGCCTGCCCGAGAAACGAGACGGCTGTCTCACCTACCGGACACACCTGCCATACGAACCAGTCGGCATTCAGACCGGTACCGGGCACCGGGCAGACCGCACCCGCGACCCGTATGTGGCCCGGACACACAGGCGACAGCCCCTGCTGCGGTCCGACACATCCCGGTCACGCGGACAGCAGTCCGTCCCTCCGGCCCCGCACACCCCCGGCCACGCAGACAACAGCCCCCTACGGCCCGTGCACCCCGGGCACACGGACAACAGCCCATACGGCCCACGCATACCCGGCCACGCAGACGACTCGCCCGTGCCACGTCGGGGCGGCTGCGCCCACACGCGAGACGAAGCCGCCGTTCCCGGCCGTGCACACGAGATCACCTGACACTCGGTCGGATGCCCCAGCTATTCGACGCCGCGGTGTGACCCGCGCGAGCCTCCGGCGAGTCCCACCGACGACCCCCACGCATCCCCGGGCACGCGAACAACCCGCCCCGCGCCCCGTGGCCGCGCCGGGGCGGCTGCGCCCACACGCGAGACGAAGCCGCCGTTCCCGGCCGTGCACACGAGATCACCTGGCACTCGGTCGGATGCCCCAGGTATCCGACGGCGCGGTGTCACCCGCGCGGGTCGACGGCTGTCCCACCACGGACGGGCGCTCTTCCGCTGGGTACAGTCGAGCCCGAACTTCCCTCGCGGACGAACCGCGGTCGCGGCGGCGGCGAACCACTGTTGCCAGCGCGGCATCCGAGCACGAATCTCAGGAGGTCCCCCGTGTCCGCCGGACCCGGTACGCCGACCCGTCACCCGGCCCTTCCGGCAACGGGCTCGGGGTCGCTGGTCGCAGCCGTCGAGGAGCGACTCACCGACTTCTTCGCCAGCCGCGCGCCACTCGTGGAACCTCTCGGCCCGGTTTTCGTGGACGCGGCGCGTGCCCTGGCGGATTTCGTGCTGCGCGGCGGCAAGCGCACCCGGCCCGCGTTCGCCTGGACCGGCTGGCTCGGGGCGGGCGGACGCGCCGACGATCCGGCCGCGGCGGCGGTGCTCACCGCCTGCTCGGCGCTGGAACTGGTGCAGGCGTGCGCCCTCATCCACGACGACATCATCGACTCCTCCCGTACCCGGCGCGGCTTCCCGACCGTGCACGTCGACTACGAGCAGCGGCACCGCGACGCCGAGTGGGCCGGGGACGCCGACCACTACGGCACCAGCGTCGCCATCCTGATCGGTGACCTCGCGCTGGCCTGGGCCGACGATATGACCCACGAGGCCGGGCTGGACGCCGCCGCCCGCGCCCGATTCGCGCCGGTGTGGGCGGCCATGCGCACCGAGGTGCTCGGCGGGCAGCTGCTCGATATCCACGGCGAGTCCGCGGGAGACGAATCCGTGGCGGCGGCGCTGCGGATCAACCGCTACAAGACGGCCGCCTACACCATCGAACGGCCGCTGCACATGGGCGCCGCACTCGCCGACGCCGACCCGGCACTCATCGCGGCCTACCGCGAATTCGGCACCGATATCGGCATCGCCTTCCAGCTGCGCGACGACCTGCTGGGGGTTTTCGGCGATCCGGCGATCACCGGTAAACCCTCCGGCGACGACCTACGCGAGGGCAAACGCACCGTCCTGATCGCCGAGGCCCTCACCCGCGCCGACGCTACCGATCCGGCGGCGGCCCGGCTGCTGCGCGAGAGCCTGGGCGCGGATCTCGACGCCGACACGGTCGCGCGGCTGCGCACCGTCATCACCGACCTCGGCGCGGTGGACGCGGTGGAGCGGCGCATCACCGACCTCACCGAACGCGGCCTCGCCGCCCTCGACGGCAGCACCGCCACCGCCGAGGCCAAGGCGCACCTGCGGACAATGGCGCAGGCCGCGACCGCGCGCGCCTACTGACCCCGAACCAGCACCGACACCGAACCAGCACCCGAACGAGTACGAAAGCCGTCGAATGAGAACTGTTGCGGGACCGACCGATCGGGTCGTGGTGGTGGGCGCGGGACTGGCGGGACTGGCCGCCGCCCTGCACCTGACCGGGTCCGGACGACAGGTGACGCTGCTGGAGCGGGCCGATCACCCGGGCGGGCGGGTCGGCCGCTATCGCGGCCCGGACTACGAGGTCGATTCCGGGGCAACCATTCTCACCCTGCCCGAACTCGTCGACCAGGCGCTCGCGGCGGTCGGGCACACCCGGGAGTCGGTCGGGCTGCGCATTCTCGACGTGACCCCCGCCTACCGCGCGCGCTTCGCCGACGACGCCGTCATCGCCGTCCACGCCGATCCGGACGCCATGGCCGCCGAGATCACCCGTGTGCGCGGCACCGCCGCCGCCCGGCGCTACCGGCGACTACGCGACTGGCTGCACCGGGTCTACCGGGCCGAGTTCGGACCCTTCATGGACACCAATTTCGACTCCCCGCTCGATATGGTCCGCATCCCCGAGAAGCGCACGGCGCTGGCCGAACTGGTGCGCATCGGCGCGTTCGGCCGCCTCGGCCCCCGGGTGCGGCGCATGCTGGGCGATGAGCAGCTCAGTCGCCTGTTCAGCTTCCAGGCCCTGTTCGCGGGGATGGCCCCCGCCCGGGCCCTCGCCGTCTACGGCGCGATCCCGTACATGGACACCTGCCTGGGCGTGTACTACCCGGAGGGTGGGATGCGCGCCATCGCCGACGCCCTGGCCCGCGCCTTCACCGCGGCGGGCGGCACCCTCGCGGTGAACACCGAGGTCACCGGCATCGACTATCACGGCCGCCGGGCCCGGGCCGTCCGGCTCGCCGACGGCAGCACCCTGCCCTGTGACGCCGTGGTGCTCACCGCCGACCTCGGCGGTCTGGACCGTTTCGGCGTGCGCCGCCGCCGCTGGCTGCGCGCCTCCCCCTCGGCGGTCGTCGCGCACGGCACCATTCCGGCGCGGGAGACCGAATCCTGGCCGGTGCGGGCGCATCACACCATCGACTTCGGCCGGGCCTGGGACGACACCTTCACCGAGATCGCCGCCCGACCGGGCCGCGGCGCGCTCATGAGCGATCCGTCGCTGCTGCTCACCCGGCCCGCGCTCACCGACCCGACGCTGTACATCGACCGCGCGGGCACTCGGCACGAACCGCTGTCGCTGCTGGCACCCTGCCCCAATCTCGATGCGGCGGCGCTGGACTGGGACCGATTGGGCCCGGCCTATCTGCGCGAACTCCTGCTCACCCTGGAAGCACGCGGCTACCAAGGGATTTCCGAACACTTCCGCATCGACCACGTCGACACTCCGCGCACCTGGCTGGAGCGGGGCATGGTGGCGGGCACGCCGTTCTCCGCGGCGCACCTGTTCCGCCAGACCGGCCCCTTCCGCACCCGCAACCTGGTGCGCGGCCGCGACAATGTCGTTCTCGCAGGCTGCGGCACCACCCCGGGCGTCGGCGTGCCGACCGTTCTGCTCTCCGGACGACTCGCCGCGGCGCGCATCACGGGTGATGTGCGACATGCCCGGACCGGAACCGGCCGCACCGACGCGGTGGCCCCGTCGCCGACGCACTAGACTGGCCCGCGTCCAGAATCCGATGCGGTCACCAGACCGCCGACCTTTCCGGGGGGAACGACCGCCAATGCCGACCCCCGACACGGACGCCGCCACCGCACCGGACGCCTCCGGCGACAGTGTGGCGACCCCAGGGCCGACGACAGCGGCCACCGGCACAGCGATTTCGGGACAGAGCATGGTGAGCATCGGACACGATATCGGCACGGGGACCGACGGCGAGGCCGCCGCGCGCCGCCGCTGGGCCTACGTCGCGGAGTTCATCCGCAGCCCGGAGGGCCGGGCGGCGCTGCTCGGCTTCTTCGGCGCGGTCATGATCACCTTCGGCGGGTTCGGGGCGGGCAGTGTGCGCCGCCGCGACCCGCTGCTGGAGGCCGCGCACCTGTCCTGGCTGCGTTTCGGGCACGGCTACTACCTGTCCACGCTGTTCGTGTGGATCGGCGTGCTCGCCATGATCACCGCCTGGGTGCGGCTCGGGCGGATCACCATCGGCACCGTGCGCGGTCCGGCGGTGACCCTGAACGAACTGCGCGCCATCGTCGGCATCTGGATCTTCCCGCTGCTGTTCGCGGTGCCGATGTTCAGCCGCGACGCCTACTCGTATCTGGCGCAGGGCGCGCTGCTGCGCGACGGCTTCGACCCCTACCAGGTCGGTCCGGTGGTCAATCCCGGTGTGCTGCTGGACAACGTCTCCAATGTGTGGACGCTGACCACCGCGCCCTACGGCCCGATCTTCCTGCTGCTCGGTGACGGCATCACCTCCATCACCGGTGACAATGTGGTGGCCGGGACCATCGCGCTGCGGCTGGTCATGCTGCCCGGACTGGCGCTCATGCTGTGGGCGGTACCGCATCTGACCAAGCATCTGGGCGGCAAGCCCACCACGGCGCTGTGGCTGGCGGTGCTCAACCCGCTGGTGCTCATCCATCTCATCGGCGGTGTGCACAACGAGATGCTGATGGTCGGGCTGATGGCCGCGGCCATCGCGCTGGTGCTGGAGAAACACCATGTCGCCGGATTCGTGGTGCTGGCCATCGGTGTGGCCATCAAGGCCACCGCGGGGGTGGCGCTGCCGTTCCTGGTGTGGATCTGGATGATCCACGAGCGCGACCGGCGGGCCGAGTTGGCGCGTGCGCAGGGCTCGGACGACGAGGGGCAACTGCCGCATCCGGTGCTCATGTTCGCCAAGATCGCCGGACTCGGCGTCTCGGTGTTCGCGGCGGTCTTCGTGGCCGCCTCGGCGCTGGCCGGGGTCGGTATCGGCTGGCTGACGGCGCTGTCCGGTTCGAAGAAGATCATCAACTGGCTGTCCGCGCCGACCATCATGGCGCACATGGTCACCTGGGTGTCGCCGCTGCGGCTGGAATCGGTGCTGTCGGTGACGCGCATGCTGTGCGCGGTCGCGCTGGTGGTGGGGCTGGTGTGGACGTGGTGGCGGTTCCGGCACAGCGAGCGCGAGGCCGTCTTCGGCATCTGCATCGCGTTCGTGGCCATCGTGATCCTCTCGCCCGCGGCGCTGCCCTGGTACTACTCGTGGCCGCTCGCCCTGGCCGCCGGATTCGCGCTGTCCACCCGGACGCTGCAGTGGCTGGTGGGGCTGTGCACCTGGCTGATGCTGGTGTTCAACCCCGACGGGTCGATCGGACTCTACAACTGGCTGCACGTCGCGGCGGCCACCTTCGCCGCCGTGGTGGCCGCACTGGCGCTGCGCACCGTGGATCCGCTGCGGCTGAGCACCGAGCACACGCGCTCACGGACCGAGCCGCCCGGCGCGGCGACGGGCACGGGCGCGAGGACTGGGCAGGGCGCGACGGCGGGCACGGCCATGGCGGCCGCCGGCCCGGCGGCATCGCCGTCCGCGGCGGGATCGGCAGCGGGTTCGGCGGGATCGTCGGCCGCCGCTTCGTCGGCACGCACGCCATGACCCCATCCGCCGAACTGACGCGCGCCTACCGGGACTGCCGTCGGATCGCCGCCGCCCACGGGCGCACCTACTTCCTGGCCACGCGGCTGCTGTCGCCGGAGCAGCGACCGGCCGTACACGCCCTGTACGCCTTCGCCCGGGTGGTCGACGATATCGTCGACCACACCGCTACCGCCCCGTCGACCGGCGGCCCCGACCGCACGGAATCCGGTGCGGCACAACTGGATCGCATCGAGCACGATCTCCGCCGCCGACTGCACCGACTATCCGCCGACGGTACCGATACCACCGCACCCGACCGAAACGGAACCGTCACCGTCGCCAATGGCGAGCGCACGGTCGGCTGCGAAACCACGACCCGCGGCCGCGAAACCAACACCGCCGGGGGCGAAGCCGGTGCCGCCTCGGCGGTCCGGACCGTAGCGTTCCTCGGCGATACCGCATCGCGAGACGCGCAGAGCAGTGTCCTGGCCGCCGTGGCCGACACCATTCACCGTTACGCCATCGCCCCCGCACACTTCTGGGTCTTCCTCGATTCCATGCGCATGGACGTTCCCGACAGCCCGCTCTTCCGCGACCGGTACCCGTCCATGACCGCCCTGCGCGAGTACATGCGCGGTTCGGCCGCCGCCATCGGCCTGCAGATGCTCCCGGTCCTCGGCACCGTGGTGCCCACCGCCGACGCCGAACCGGCCGCCGCCGCCCTCGGCGAAGCCTTCCAGCTCACCAATTTCCTCCGCGATGTCGGCGAGGACCTCGACCGCGGCCGCGTCTACCTGCCCGCCGACGAACTCACCGCCTTCGGAGTGAACGACGACCTGCTGCGCCACTGCCGGACCACCGGCCGCACCGACCCCCGTGTGCGCCGCGCCCTGGCCCACCTCATCGCCACCAACCGCGCCGTCTACCGCACCGCCACCCCCGGCATAGATCTGCTGCGGCCCCGGGTGCGCCCCGCCATCCGCACCGCCGCCGCCCTCTACGCGGGCATCCTCGACGAGATCGAACGCCACGACTACGAGATCTTCACCCGCCGCGCCGCGGTCCCCCGCCACCGCCGCCTCCGGGTCGCCGCCCGCGAGTTCGCCCGCTGTTCCCGCTGCCCCGAACCCGAGTCTTCGACACCGTAGACCACCTGCCTCGGCCAAATACGCTGCGGCAGGGATTCTCCCGCATACTGGCCACTTCATCAGCGATGCCAGTACCCGTCATGAGGGAAGCCCGACCGGAGCAGTCGATCGTCAGGGTCCGCGCACATGGTCGTCTCCGTCGACGCTGGGTCCGGAGGGGGAAGGTTCTCACCCCTGGGTGTGGTCCCCAACGTCGATTGCGGGTCCGTATTCTGAACGGGTGAACTGGACCGTCGACGTACCGATCGATCGCTTGCCGGAGTTGCCTCCGTTGCCCGCCGAGCTGCGTCGGCGGCTCGATGACGCGCTCGCCCGGCCCGCGCTACAGCAGCCGTCCTGGGATCCGGAGCTGGCCGCCAAGATGCGCACCGTGTTGGAGAGCGTGCCGCCCATCTGCGTGCCCGCCGAGGTGGAGGAGCTGAAGCTACGCCTGGCCGAGGTGGCCCGGGGTGAGGCGTTCCTCATGCAGGGCGGCGATTGCGCGGAGACCTTCGCCGACAACACCGAACCGCATATCCGCGGCAATATCCGCACCCTGCTCCAGATGGCGGTGGTGCTCACCTACGGCGCCAGCCTGCCCGTGGTCAAGGTGGCCCGCATCGCCGGACAGTACGCCAAGCCGCGCTCGGCCGACCTGGACGCGCTGGGGCTGAAGTCCTACCGCGGCGATATGGTGAACTCCCTGGTCGCCGATCCCGCGGTGCGCGAGCACGATCCGTCGCGACTGGTCCGCGCCTACGCCAACGCCTCCGCCGCCATGAACCTGGTGCGCGCGCTCACCTCCGCCGGCATGGCCGATCTGCACAAGGTGCACGACTGGAACCGCGAATTCGTGGCCCAGTCCCCGGCCGGCGCCCGCTACGAGGCCATGGCCACCGAGATCGACCGCGCCCTGGCGTTCATGAACGCCTGCCGGGTCAACGACCCGAACCTGTCCAGCGCCCGGCTCTACGCCTCGCACGAGGCCCTGGTGCTGGACTACGAGCGGGCCATGCTGCGGCTCAGCGAGCACCCCACCACCGGTGAACCGGTGCTCTACGACCTGTCCGCGCACTTCCTGTGGATCGGGGAGCGCACCCGCCAGCTCGACGGCGCGCACATCGCCTTTGCGGAGCTGCTCGGCAACCCGATCGGCCTCAAGATCGGCCCGAGCACCACCCCCGAGATGGCGGTGGAGTACGTGGAGCGGCTGGACCCCAACAACGAGCCCGGTCGGCTCACCCTGGTCGCGCGCATGGGCAATGGCAAGGTGCGCGACGTGCTGCCCGCCATCATCGAGAAGGTGCAGGCCACCGGCCACCAGGTGATCTGGCAGTGCGACCCCATGCACGGCAACACCCACGAGGCGTCCAACGGCTACAAGACGCGCCACTTCGACCGCATCGTCGACGAAGTGCAGGGCTTCTTCGAGGTGCATCACGCGCTGGGCACCCATCCGGGCGGCCTGCACATCGAGCTCACCGGCGAACACGTCACCGAATGCCTCGGTGGCGCGCAGGACATCTCCGATCTGGATCTGGAGAACCGCTACGAGACCGCCTGTGATCCGCGCCTGAACACCCAGCAGTCCCTGGAGCTGGCCTTCCTGGTCGCGGAAATGCTGCGCTGAGAACCGGATTCACGCGTGTGGCCCGTGCCGATCGGCACGGGCCACACGCGTCCGCACCGCGATCGAATTATCAGGGCAAGGCGACAAGGGTGATGGTGGATCCCGGTTCGACCTTCGCGCCGGGCACGCTGCTCTGCGAGATGACGATCGAGGAATCGCTCGGGGCGAGCTGCCGCACCGACACGCCCAGGCCGAGGGCTTCGAGCTTCGCGCGGGCGTCGCCGACGCTGGAACCGAGCAGACCCGGCACCTCCACGGCATTGGAGATGAGCAGGACCACGCCCTGACTGGAGTCGATGGTGGTGCCGGCGGCCGGATCGGTCCCGGCTACTTCACCGGCCTTGACCTTGGAGTCGAATTCGACCCTGGTGCCGGTGACCTCGATGCCGGCCGCGTCCAGCGCGGCTCTCGCCTCCTCCTCGGTCTTACCCCGCACATTCGGGAGCTCGACCGGGGCGGAACCCTTGCTCGTGTACACCTTCACGTCCGCGCCCATCGGCAGAATCGTGCCGGGGTCCGGATCCACCTTGGCGACCGTGCCCTCCGCCGCCGTACTGGAGACCTCCCCGGCATCCACCGGGGTCAGTCCGGCATCTCTGATCGCCTGCTTGACGCTCTGCACGTCCTGGCCCGGTCGGATATCGGGCACCTTGGGTTTGCCGCTGGAGATGAGCACCGCGACCGTGGAACCCTTGACCACCTTGGTTCCGGCGGACGGATCGGTGCCGACCACATTGCCCATCGGAATCGTGTCGGACGCCTTGTCTCTCACCTCGGTGTCGAAACCGGCGGCCTGGAGGGTGGCGACGGCGCGTTCGCGGTCCATTCCCGCGATGGCCGGAACCGCTTCGTAGCGGCCCACGCCCAGCCACCAGCCGCCGATGCCGAGCAGCAGGGCCAGCGCCACCACCGCGCCGAGCCACAACACGGCGGTGCGGCGGGATCTGCCGCGATCGGCCAGGTAGCCATTGCGCGGCGGTCGATCGCCGTGTGGAGGCAGGGTGGGCGGTGGGGCGTGCGCGGCCGACTGCGCGTAGTCCGGAGGTAGCTCCCGGGCCGCCGTCATCACCCGGGTGTGCTGGTGGGCGGGCGGTGCGGCCGCCTGCGGAACCCGCGTGGTCGGCGGCTCGGCCGGGAGCCGCGTCGTCATATCGGCGGCGCCGACGGGGGCCGGGCGCGAACGGGATTCGGCCGGTGCGGCCGGCGCCGGGGTGGGGCCGACGCGATAGCGGGCGCTGAGGTGTTCCGCGGATTCCTGCGGTGCGGGCACCCGGTAGGCGGGCAGTTGCAGCACCTGGGCGATGCGGCGGATCTCGGCGGCCATCTCGTTGCCGTCGGCGAAGCGGTGCGCGGGTTCGCGGGCGGTGGCGTGCGCCACCAGCTCGTCGAATTCCGGTGGGACGCCGGAGATGTGGTGGCTCGGGCTCGGGACGTCGTTCTCCACCCGCTGCAGGGCGATGGACAGCGAATTGTCGCCGGTGAACGGAGTGCGCCCGGTGAGCATTTCGAAGATGAGCACGCCCGCGGCGTAGACGTCGCTGCGCGCGTCGGCGTGGCCGCTGGTGACCTGTTCCGGGGAGAGGTAGGCGGCGGTGCCGAGAATGACGCTGGCCGAGGTGATGTTGGCGGCGGCCACCGCCCGCACCAGACCGAAATCGGCGATCTTGACCTCGCCGGAGTCGGAGATGAGCACGTTCTCCGGTTTGATGTCGCGGTGCACCAGCCCGGAGGAGTGCGCCACACCGATGGCCTGCATGACCGGTTCGATCACGGCGCGCACCGCGTGCGGGGGCATGGGGCCGCGTTCGCGCAGCAGTTCGCGCAGGGTGCCGCCCTCGACCAATTCCATGATGAGGAACGGATGGTCGCCGTCCACGCCCTGGTCGTAGACGGCCACCAGGGCCGGATGCTTGAGCTTGGCGACCGCGCGCGCCTCGAGCTCGAAGCGGGTCAGGAACTGCGGGTCCGCGGCGAACTTGGGATCCATCACCTTGATGGCGACCGGGCGGTCCAGCCGGGTGTCCTCACCTCGGAACACCATTGACATACCGCCACGCGCGATCGGCGCATCGATGCGGTAGCGCCCTTCCAGGATCTGGCCGATCAAGTGTTGCCCTTCCCGATATTTCCCTACGGGGACCCGTACGACTCACCCGATCGTAGTCCGGACGGGGTGTGATGCGACGTTGCCGCCGCGACGGACTACCGTTGTGCGGGTGAGTGCCTTCCCTTGCAGCGACGACGTCCTCCCGGATTCGGTCACCCTGATCCCGCTGCCCGATGTGGCGGACCAGCTCGGCATGGTCGTCACCCGGGTGCATCAGATGCTGCGCGACCACCAGCTCATCGCGGTGCGCCGCGACGGGGTCGCCGGTATTCCGAAGGACTTCTTCGACTCCACCGGCGCCATCGCCAAACACCTGACCGGTCTGATCACCGTCATGCGTGACGCCAAATACACCGACGAGGAAATCCTCGAGTGGATCTACACCGAGGACGACTCCCTGCCCGGCCGTCCCATCGACGCCCTGCACGGCCCGCTGGCCCGCGAAGTGATCCGGCGCGCGGCCGCCGATCCGTTCTGAGCCGAGACGACCGGGCCGAGGTACAACCCCGCCTCCGGAACAACATGCCGGAGGCGGAGTGGATGTTTGCTACCCGGACACAATCAATACCTGCCGTCCGAATCGCATCGTGCGATGATTTCACGCGCCCAGTCCACGAGGTCCTCCACACTCTGGCCTATCGGCTGACGCGTCAGCGACGATTCCAGATTCTCGGGCCGGTTGTCGAGTTTGGCGCCATTGAGGTGGCGTACGTTCTCACCGCGCAGCAGCTTTCTGCCAAGTATCTACTCCATCCCTGGTCGCCCGCGACCTGGAGTCGCCTCGACGGATCCCCACCGGCTGATCTTCGTCTGATGCGGCCGACGTACACCGAGTTGCGGCGGCCCTTTTCTGTCACATCCCCAAGCATCACCGACCATCGAATTACTTCGTTGTAGCCGAAAGGAAACCACCAGTTGAGGTATTTTTACGATTGCGAGTTCATTGAGGATGGAATCGTGATCGATCTCGTTTCAATTGCGGTGGTATGCGAGGACGGTCGGGAGTACTACGCGGTATCAACCGAATTCGACGAATCCAAGGCCGGTCCGTTCGTGCGCCGCTACGTGCTCCCGCAGCTGCCGCCGCTTTCCTCCCCGCTGTGGCGCAGCCGCGAACGCATCCGCGACGACCTGTACAAGTTCCTGGTCCCCCGCCCCGGCGTCGAACCCGAGCTGTGGGCCTGGGTCGGCGCGTACGACCACGTCGCGCTCTGCCAGCTCTGGGGCTCCATGGTCGACCTGCCCAACGCCCTCCCCCGATACACCAATGAACTGCGCCAGCACTGGGATCAGCACGGCCGCCCCGCGCTGCCGCCGGTCCCCAAGGACGCGCACGACGCCCTCGCCGACGCCCGGCACAATCTCGCCAAGTTCGAGGCCATCGAGGCGCACCGGCGGCGACAGGCTTCCTGAGTGCTGCCCGCGGCTAGGCTGAGCCCCATGGGGAACGGCGAACAGCGGGTCCGGGAGTACTTCGCCGGCAAGCCGCATTCCCAGGAGATCTTCGCGGCACTCCGTGCGCTCATCGAGCAGCAGGGCGAGTGCGAGATGACGGTCGGCTCGCAGATCTCCTTCGGCGTGGCCCGCAAGTTCGCCTGGATCTGGCTGTACAACGTCACAGGCGCGAATCCCGAAGGGACCGTGCAGATCATGCTTGCGCTCCGGGAGGAGCACGACATCCCGCCGGTGTACCGGGTGACGCGGATCGGGAACGCACGATGGAATCACCTGATCGTGGTGCACTCCCTGGAGGAAGCGCACGACCCCGTCCTGGCCTCGCTGATCCGGGCGGCGTACGCGTACGCGACCGCATAGCCCCGCGACGTACGAAACGGGTCGGGGCGGCCGACGCCGCCCGGACCCGTTCGCACTACGGAAGTCAGCCCGCCATGGTCTGCGGGATGCGGTCGGCGTCCGGCCGCGAACCGGTGGGCACACCCTTCTTCAGGCTGGCCGCGTACACGTCCACGTATTCCTGCCCCGACATCCGCATGAGCTCGTACATGATCTCGTCGGTGACGGCGCGCTCCACGAAGCGGTTGCCGCCCATGCCCTCGTAGCGGGAGAAGTCGATGGGCGCACCGAACTTCACGATGACCTTCTTCTTGCGCCAGCGGAACGGACCGGGTGGGCACACCTCGTCGGTGCCGATCAGGGCCACCGGGATCACCGGGACACCGGTCTCCAGGGCGAGGCGTGCCACCCCGGTCTTGCCTTTGTAGAGGCGGCCGTCCGGGGAGCGGGTGCCCTCCGGGTACAGGCCGACCAGGCGGCCCTCCGCCAGCAGCTTGCGCGCGGTGTTGAGGGCCGATTCGGCGGCGTCGGCACCGCTGCGGTCGATGGGGTACTGGCCGGTGCCGGAGAAGAAGAACTTCTGCAAACGGCCCTTGATGCCGGGAGTGGTGAAGTACTCGGCCTTGGCCAGATAGGTGATGCGTCGGGGGCTCATGAGCGGGGTGAACAGCCAGTCGGTGAACGACAGGTGGTTACCGGCCAGAATCGCCGCGCCCTTGGTCGGGATGTGCTCCACTCCCTCGACCTCGGGTCGGTTGACGAGATGCATGAGCGGTCCCACCAACACGAACTTCAGCAGCCAGTAGAACATCGCGTCCTTTCCCCTGATTTTCCTGATCGGGACCGGCCTCATTGCGGGCACCACCGTCAGCTGCCGACTCTACCGCCGGGACCTCGGCGTAACCAACCCCGGCGGCAGTTTTCACACGGTTGGCACACACCGAACCTGCTGGCAGCGGCCCGCGATTCGAAGCCACCGTCGCGGCCTGGGCGAGACGCCGCGGCCCGCAACGCCTTCGGCATACCCCGTCGCGTCGGCGGTATGCGTCCGACGGCAACCGTATGCGTCCGACACAGGCACCGGCCCACGAGCGCACCCTGTCCGAGAAGCCTCGTCCGAGAACAACGAACAACCAGCCGGACACGACCCCACACCACGGACACAACCGGCCGACGGAAACAGCCGGTTCCGGCGGACACGCCCACTCCCGCGAGCACAGCCTGGTCCACGAGAACACAGCTCAGTCTCGCGAACGCAGCGTGGTCTCGCGAACGCAGCGTGGTCTCGCGAGCACGGCTCGGTCTCGCGAACACAGCTCGGTCTCGCGAACGCAGCGTGGTCTCGCGAGCACGGCTCGGTCTCGCGAACACAGCGTGGTCCGGCGGGCACCGATCCGTCCGGGACGCGGTGGGTCAGCAGGGCGGGTTGCCCGCCGACACCGCGTCCGGGTTCGCCACCAGGGCCGCGCGGGCGAGTTCGGCCGCGCCGATCATGCCCGCCGCCTCCCCGAGCTGCGCGGTGCGGATGCGGGCCAGCCGCCGGTGCTTCGCGCCGGTGATGGACTGGGCGTAGTGGTCGCGGGCATCGTCGAGGAACAGCGGGGCCGAGGTGCTCACGCCGCCCGCGATGACGATGAGGTCCGGGTCGAATATATCGCTGACGGCGGCCAGTCCGAGGCCGAGCCAGCGCGCGAAGTCCGCCATCACGTCGAGGGCCACCGGATCGCCGTCCTGCGCCGCGCCCGCCACCCGGCGGCCGGTCAGCGAATCGGGATCGCGGTGCACCTCGCGGGCCAGCAGGGTGGAACGCTGCGGATCGGTGGCCAGCAGCTCCAGCGCCGTGTCCACCAGTGCGGTGCCGCTGCAATACCGTTCCCAGCAGCCGCGTTTGCCGCAGGCGCAGGCGCGGCCGTTGGGCACCACCTGGATGTGGCCGAGTTCCGGTGCGACACCGTAGCTTCCGCGATACAGCTGGCCGCCGACCAGCAGCGCGGCTCCTATCCCGGTTCCGATCGCCACCAGCACCACATTGTGGCCGCCCGCGGCCGCGCCGAACCGGTACTCGGCCCACATGGCGGAGTTGGCGTCGTGTTCCAGGATCACGGGCAGGCCGAGCCGTTCGGTGAGCCGGGTGGCGACGGGCGCGTCCTCCCACGGCAGATGGGGGGCGAACCGCACCGTGGCCCGGTCCTCGTCCACGAATCCGGCCACCGCGAGCCCGACCGCGCCGATTCGATGGCGCGCGCACAGTTCCCGGACCGCCCGCGCCAGCCCGTCCTCCAGCGCCCGCGCCGACTGCGGCGTCGGCGCGGTCACGGTATCCAGCACCTCGCCCGCGCCGTCCACCACGGACGCGCGAATATTCGTTCCGCCGACATCTACGCCGACGGTCAGCGGCTGCCCCATGGCGGCCGTCATGTTGTAGGGGGCTTGATGGTCACGGAGATAGGAACATAGCCGGACCGCGCCGTCCCTTCACGTCCGGTGCCCCGTACCCCGCGCCCCGCGCCCGCTCCACCACGGCCTGCCGACGGCACACCGCTCCCCGACACCTGCCCGCGGCCCCCCGACTCCTGCCCGCGGCCCCCCGACTCCTGCCCGCGGCCCCCCGACTCCTGCCCGCGGCCCCCCGACTCCTGCCCGCGCCCCACGCCTTCGCGCCCGGATTCACCGGCGGATCGCCGTGCGTCCCGGCCGGTCTCACCACGCGGGCCACCGGCCACCGCGGTATCACCACCGCGCCCGCGCACAGCGCCACGACCACCGTCACCGGCCGCACTCCCGCGCACAGCGCCACGGCCATCGTCTCCGGCCGCACTCCCGCGCACAGCGCCACGACCACCGTCACCGGCCGCACTCCCGCGCACAACGTCCGGCCCGCCGGTATTGCCGCCGGCCTGCCCAGTGATCTGGGGACCGCCGGTCCGCCCCGTCCCGCGATGACCGCCGGCCTGCCCGAAGACCGGGCCTGCCGCGCTTGCCGCCTGCTCCGCGCCGGTAGGCGAATGGCCCGGTCCGGGAGCCGCACTCGGATCACCCGGCTGCCACTGGACGCGCGGTGCGCCGGGGGCGGCGCTCCGGCCGCCGCCGTTGTCGTTCGGAGGACGTGGTGCCGACCTGTCGTCCCCGGCGGAACCGGATATCCCGACGGTGCCTGGCATCTCGAATCCGGCGGAAGAGACCGGCGGCGCAGCGTATCCCGTGCGTTGCGCCCCGAGGTCGGCACCGCGCGAGCCGTCGGTGGCGGGTTCCGGACGCGTCGGCTCGGCGAACGGGCGTGCGGGTTCGGTCGACGAGCCCACACCGCCCGGCGATGCGGTCGGACCGCCGCCGCTCGGACCCGCGGCCGCCGTGAACCAGTCTGTGCGACTGGAGGTTGGGATCCGTTGCGCGGTCTCGTCGTAGGAATGCTGCCGATCGGTGGCCGACGGATCGGCGCCCGCGGCACCCCCGAATCCGGGCGCGTTGCCATACCCGCCCGAACCGGCGCTGGCGGTGGGACCGACCGGGTTCCCGCCGGTGCGCTCACCACCCGACGCGGCGTCACCACCCGAGGCAGCACCGCCAGCCGACGCAGCATCACCACCGGACGCAGCACCGCCAGCCGACGCAGCATCACCACCGGACGCAGCACCGCGACCCGACACAGCATCACCACCGGACGCGGCGTCGCCGCCCGTCGAACCTCGGCCCGGCGAGCGGAGATTCGCGGCGACCGTGCTCCAGAAGCCGCCGCGCGCTGGACCGGTCGCCGACCCAGCGCCGGTCACCGCCCCAGAGTCGGTCGCGCCGTCAGAGCTCGTCGCGGCATCAGCGCCGGCCGCCGCATCACGACCGGCCGCCGCATCACGACCGGCCGCCGCATCGGAGCGGCTCGCGGAATCCGGTTCCGGCGCACCAGGATCCGCGCCGGGAGCGCCGGCCATGCCCTCGGTCCAGGCCCCGGGGGCCGCGCCCGGATGACCCGTGTACTCCGCGCCACCCTCCGGCCCGGCACCGCGCTCACTCCACGAATGTCGATGCGCCCCAGCATATTCGGGCGAATCCGGATCCACCTCGGGCGGAATGATCGGCTCCACCGGCACTCCCGCGAGGGCTTCGCGCAGCACCGTCACCAGGGCGGTGCCGTGGTCGGCGATGGCGGCCACCACATCGTGGTGTTCGCCGCGCAGCAGGGCCGCGGCGGCGCAGACGGGGCACCAGGCGCAACTGGACCATTCGGCGCGGCCGTCGGCGGCGGTCTTACGGAGTACGGGTTCGACGCGCTCCAGGACGGCCTCGGCCAGCAGGCGGAGTTCGGCGGCGAATTCGGCGAGGTTCTCCTCGCTCGCGCCGTGGTGGTCACGGGTGTGCTGGTCGCTCATATCGGCCATACCTGAGGGTCGGGTCGGAATCGGACGATGAGGTGTTCGCCATCGAGTTCGGCATTCTCGACCGTGCACCGCCGCAACACCGGGGCAAGGCGCAGGCGGCGCCGGACCCCGTCCGCTCCCACGATCAAATCGTCCTCCACTCGTCCCAGGCGCAGGGTCGACGGATCGACCACGGGTAGGTGCATGCGCATCGCGTACACCGACCGCACGCCGGCCCCCGATTCCAGCCGCACCGTGGGCTCGCCGGTGACAGCGGGCACACCGTCAACTTCCGATCCCAGCATAGGGACCGGTTCGGATCCGACCCAGCCGCCACTCGCATCGACATCGAAGGACATCGCCGACAGCGCCGAGAGGCCCACCGGTTCGGCACCGGTATGCCCCACCACCACGACCGGCGTCGGGGCCACGCGCCGCCGCAACTCCGCGACCACCTCCAACTGCTCGGCACGGCGGTTGAAATACCACTGCACCGCGGGGTGTGCCGGACCGGCGGGCGAACCCGCATCGGGCAGCTCGCGGGTTTCGACGGGCGGCATGGGCGGCAGCACCTTGTTCACCAGGATCGCGTCCAGCCGCAGGCCGAGCAGCACCGCGGCCGAGCGCACCCGCGTCGATTCCGCGACCGCCACCCGCTCGGCGGCGGTCACCAGGCGCGTCCCGGTGCGGGTGCGATCGGCGAGCAGATCACGCACACCCGACACCGCGGCGGCGATCCGCTCCACCGTGGTGGCCAGCACCGCGCGTCGCAGATCCGCGCCGATGGCGCTCAACGTCCGGGTGTGCGCGGGCCAGACCCGTTCCAGATAGCCGAGGAGCGTGTCGGGTGCGGTGACGATGCGCAACATATCGGCCGACGGCGGGCAATCCACCACGACCACATCCCAGTCCTCGTCCGCCACGAACTGCGCGATCTCCAGCAGCGCCAGCAGTTCCTGCACGCCGGGCAGTCCGGTCAGCTCGGCGGGGTCCAGCGCACCGATGTCGATACCGTGATCGTGTCCCGCGCCGGACAGCATCCGCAGCACCTCACGGAACCGATCCTCCAGCAGCGCAAGGGAATCCACCTCGATCACATCGAGGCCCGGTCGCACCGCCTGCACACCCGGCACCGTGCCGGGATCGTGCGCGATGCGCACCCCCAACGCGTCAGCGAGCGAATGCGCCTGGTCCAGGGAGGCGAGCAGCACGCGCTGCCCGGCCCGCGCGTACGCCATGGCGGTCGCGCAGGCCAGCGTCGTCTTGCCCACCCCGCCCTTGCCGACGAACAGTTCCACCCGGGTGGTTGATGGTTGCGGCTTGGTCCTGCTCGCGGTCAGCCTTCGACCCGTTTCTTGAGTTCCTTCAATGCCGTATCGGTGATGACCTTCTCGGCCTTGCGTTTGAACATGCCGATCATCGGGATGTTCAGGTCCACCGTCAGCTCGTACACCACCTGGGTACCGCCGTCGGGCAGATCTATCAGCTCGTAGCTGCCGTCCTGCGCTTTCTGCAGGTCACCGCGCACCAGCGTCCAGCTCACCGCCTTGCCGTCCGGCCGCCAGCGGTAGGCGAGGGTGTAGGTGTCCTTCACGACGCCCGCGTCCAGCACGAAGCGGGCGGTGCGGGCACGGCCGTCGGAGCCCTTCTCCAGGATGTCGACCGCATGCGCCGCAGCCACCCATTCCGGATAGGACTCCAGGTCGGCGATGACGGCCATCACCCGATCCGACGGGGCGTCGATGACGATCGACCTCTGCGTCCGGTCGGCCATATCGGGCAACGCTTCCTTTCCAGCGACAACGGTGGTGGCGACGGTGCTCAGCGGGGCGCGGGAGCGACGCCGGCCGGTCGTCCGGCCTCCAGTCGCGCCTTGATCTCGAAGGCCATCCGTTTCCCGGCGACCCGGCGCGCCCGATTGCGGGCCATCAGTTCACGCGCCGACAAGCCGTCCGCGCCCGGCGGTTCGGCGTGCAGGAAGTAGTGCAGGATGACGCCGTCGAGCATCTCCTCCAACCACACCTCCATGGTGCCGGTCAGCGGTCCCTTGACGGTCCAGCGAATCCCCTTCTCGCCCCGATCTTCTCGCACGTCGAGTGTGAGGTCGGGCCACCAGTGGCGCCAGCGGGCGCGATCGGCCAGCAGTTCGCCCACCGCCGCCCCGGGCGCGGCGACGAACGTCTGGTCGGCAACCTGGATACTGCTCACCCGGCTGAGCCTAGCGGACCGGGCTCGACGGCCGCCGTTCCGCTCCGGCTGTCGGGGCCCTGCGAACTGTCGGGCTGCCAGAACCGGGCCACGCCGCGAGTTCGGGTACGTCCGAACAGGTCGCGACCCTCGCGGTATCCGGCGGGGGGATGCGAGCCTCGCGGTAACCGACCGGCGGACGCGAGCCTCGCGACATCAGGCCGGGGGGGACGCAGCTCTCGGCTACCTGCCGGGGTTGGCTACCTGCCGGGGTTCTGCCCGCCTTCGTTCGGCTCAGATCCGGGATCAGTCGAGCGTGGGGCCGGGGCGGACGGGGTGCGGTGCGGGATCGAGGAGGCGGCGCAGGCGGGCGCCCATGGCGTCCCAGCGCCACTGGCGTTGCACCCAGGCGCGGCCGGCGGCGCCCATGGCGGCGGCGGCATCGCGGTCGGAGAGGATCTCGACGATGGCATCGGCGACGGCGATCGGGTCGCCGCCCTTGACGACCTTGCCGGTCTCGCCCTCCCGCACCGTTTCCGGCGCACCGCCCGAATCGCCCGCCACCACCGGCACCCCGGACGCGGACGCCTCCAGGAAGACGATGCCCAGCCCTTCCACGTCCAGACCGAAACCGCGGGTGCGGCAGGGCATGGCGAAGACATCGCCGATGGTGTGGTGGGCGGCCAGTTCGGCCGCGGGCACGCGACCGGTGAAGACCACGTCGTCGGCCACGCCCATGGCCTGCGCGAGCCCTCGCAGTTTCTGCTCGTACGGCCCGCTGCCCGCGATGACCAGCACCGCACCGTCGATCCGCTCCTTGATCCAGCGCATGGCCAGGATGAGCACGTCCTGACCCTTGCGCGGGACCAACCGGGACAGGCACAGAATGGTCGGCCGGTCGCCCAGGCCGTAGCGGGCGCGCAGTTCGGCCCGTGCCGCCGGATCGGGTGCGAAGGTCTCCGAATCCACGGCGGGGGGCAGATACTCCAGCGCCGACTGCGCCCCGAAGGCCGCAGCGAACCGACGCCGCGTGTATTTGCTGACGTAGGTGACCACATCGGTGTGATCGCCGATCACCCGCAGCGCCTGCCGTGAACCGGGCAGCATCGACCAGCCCACCTCGTGCCCGTGCGTCGAGGCCACGATGCGTTCGGCTCCCGACCGGCGCAGCAGGGGCGAGAGCAGCGCCAGCGGCGCGGCCGCACCGAACCACACGCTGTCGCACTGCTCGTCGCGCAGCAGTTTGCGGGTGCGCCGCAGCACCAGCGGGGTGGGCAGCATGAGTGTGGTCGGATGCCGCACCACCTGGAACGGCTGCTGCGCGTCGAATTTCCAGTGGCTGTCGCCCCGCCAGCGCGGCGCGTACACCACCAGTTCGTCCGCGGGCAGCTGTAGGGCGAGTGCGTGCAGGTACGACTGGATGCCGCCCGGCCGCGGCGGGAAATCATTGGTAACCAGGAGAGTTCGCCCCATGCCCTCAAACTACTGCACCGGCCTCCGCCGCCCGGTCCGCGGCCGACTTCGTGCACCCGCTGTAGGACGCCACGCCGCGTTCCCGCGCCGACATGCCGTTAATCGTCCCGTGCGCGGCCCCGGCCGCCCTGCCCACAGCACGCGCACCGGCTGCGGTCGTATGCGCATATGCGCGCGCACCGCCGATGACGGGACCGGCCGCGCCGCATAGGCTGCCTGAGCATGAATTCACTTGCCGGACGACTGATGTCGATCGTGGCCGGACAGCTCGGCCATCCCAGCGGCCCCCTCGGAAGAGTCGTGGCTCTCATGCTGAACCGCGGTAACCGGGCCGCGATCGCCGCGGCGGTCGATGCCGCCGAGGTGGCGGCGGGCGAGGTCGCGGCCGATATCGGCTTCGGCGGCGGCGTCGGACTGCCGCTGCTGCTCGAGCGCGCCGGGGCCGACGGGGTGGTGTACGGCGTCGAGATCTCCACCGACATGCTGACACGCGCCACATCCCGCCATACCGCCGAGATCGGAGCCGGTCGGCTGCGCCTGCTCGCGGGCTCCCTGGACGACCTGCCCTTCGACGCCGACAGCCTCGACGCCGCCATCACCGTGAACACCCTCTACTTCGTCGCGGACCTGGACCGCGCCTGCGCCGAACTGGCCCGGGTGCTGCGCCCGAAGGGCCGCCTGGTCATCGGCGTCGGCGACCCGGACGCCATGGCGAAGATGCCCTTCACGCCGTATGGGTTCCGACTGCGCCCCGTGGCGGATATCCAGGCCGCGCTGGGACGAGCGGGATTCGACGTCGAGGACAAGCCACTCCCGGGCGGCCCGGTGCCGTTCCATCTCCTGGTGGCACGGCAGCGGGCGTGAGCACGCGGCTGCCCAGCGCATGCGCTCGCACCGCGGCAGCGGGTAGCACGCGAAACCGAAGACACGGTCGTTGGAGCCCGCCGGGCGGCAGTGAGCCACCGCTGTGCGCGATCTGCCGCCACACGGTGGGGGCATCCGTGCACGCCACCACGGCGCGGCTACACCTCCATCGCCACCCGATCGAGGCATCCGTATCCGCCGGTGCCGCGGCTACGCCCCGCCGCCGTCCGCGCGGAGCGACCGTGCGCGCCACCATCCGCGCGGCTGCACCCGCCGCCGTCCGCGCGGAGCGACCGCGCACGCCACCATCCGCGCGGCTACACCCGCCGCCATACGCTCGGGACGTCCGTGCGCGGCGCTCCCGCGCGCTACGCCCCCGCCGCCGTCCGCGCGACGATCCACGATCGCCAGCGGGCGAGGAAACCCTCGCGAGGGGTCCCCAGAGTGTCGCGCAGGATGTCGTCCACGGCCGCGACGTTCTTGGGACCCGTCGCGAGGGAGCGATACAGGTTCACCAGTGTGGGATCGCCGAATTCGTCGGCGATGAAAGCGCAGGCGGACCACGCCTGTTCATAGGCCGACGCGGCCTGTCCGCTGCCCGGCGCGAAGACCGCGTCCGCGGGCAGGTCGCGCGGCAGCTCCCCGGCACGGGCCCGCGCGGCCAGGGTGGGCGCGATCTCGGCGGCGGTCCGGTCTCCGCCGCGATGTGCCGCGTATTCGGCGAAACCCTCGAGCATCCACTGCGGTGACCCGTCCACGGTCACCGCGCGCGTGGCGATATGGGTGAGTTCGTGCCGGAGCACCGAGCGCAGCCCGTCGGGGCCGAGGCGATCCCCGGACTGCGGTCCGAACACCACCCGCTGCCCGGTGGGTCGGCTCCCGGGCCGGAACGGATCGGCGACGGTCACCGCGGCCACCTCGGCGGGCACCTCGCCCACGGTGTTCGTGAGTCCGGCGAATTCCGATGGGCTGGTGGCGATCACCACCACCGGAGCGCGTGACCAGTCGGTTCCCCAGAGCGCGGTCACGGCCGCGGTGGCGTCGTCGAGTTCGGCCGCCAGGATGTCGATGGCATCCCGCTGCGCCGGATGTCCGAGCACGATCCCGGCCTGCCCGTCCCGGAGCGCGACGGTCTCGCTGACCACCTCCCCGTAGGACGCCATCGTCCGCCGCACCCGCTCCAGTTGCGGATCGACGACCACACTCGACTGCGGCGTCGCGGCGGGCGGCGTACCCGCCCGCAGTTTCGGCACCACCGTCGTAGGCAGCAGCAGCAACACACCGCAGGTCCCGGTCAGCGCCATCACCATGACGAGCGTGACGACGAACTGGAACCGCCGCCGCGTACCCAGCCACCCCCGCAACCCCCGCAGCGCGCTCATGCTGCGTTCTTTCCCGCAGGAGCGGGGCGCTGCGTCGTGACACCCCCACTGCCGCCTCCACACCCGACCGCTCATGCCGTGCCCTTTCCCGCATGAGCGGAGTGCCGCGTGGTGAGGCCCCACTGCCGCCTCCGCGCCGGGGCGCTCATGCCGCGTCCTTTCGGGCATGAGCGGGGGTGGCGTGGCATCGCCCGATTGCCGCCTCCGCGCACGTCCCCCGTGCCGCGTGTGCCCCGGCGGCCCGCCTGACCTCTCGCGCCGACTCTCTCCTCCGGACACGAGCGAGGCCCTGCGTGATCACCCGCCGCTGCCTCCACACCTGAACGCCCATGCCCGCCTCGTATCAGTAGCGTCGCGCCGAATGGAAGGGTGTGGAGCCCATCGGGGCGACCGCTACCGGCACGCCGAAGGTGGAGGCGTGCAGCATCAGACCGTTGCCCGCGTAGATGCCCACATGTGACACCTCAGGGTAGAAGAACACCACGTCCCCGGGCTGCAGATCGGCCTGCGCCACCGGCGTGCCGAACTGCGACTGCTGCTGGCTGGTGCGCGGCACGTTCTTGCCGACCTGTTTGAACGCCCACTGCACCAGGCCGGAGCAGTCGAACTGGTCGGGACCGACCGCACCCCAGACATAGGGCGCGCCGACTCGGGTGAGTCCGGCGGCCAGCGCACTGGTGCCGCTGCCGGGTACCAGTCCGCGCAGCAGGGTGTCGCGGTCGAAGCCGGGCGGGAACATGGATCCGGCGAGGGCGGACTTGTCGCTGGCCGACAGCTGCCCCCAGGCGGCGATGACCTGCGCGATGGATCCCTGGAGTTCGGAACGCTTGTGCTCGAGGTCGGCGCGCACGGCGTCGGCCTGGGCGCGCGCGGCATTGGCGGCGTCGGCGGCGGCGCGGGCGGCGGATTCGGCGGCGGCGGCCGCGTCGCTGACCTTCTTGTACTCGCTCAGCCGTGCGTCGGTGCGGCTGCCGACCAGCGCCAGCGTGGACATCTGGTCGAGGAGCTGCTGCGGTGAACTACTGGCCAGCAGCGCGGTGAGCTGGTTGTTGCGGCCGCCGGTATAGGCGGCGGCCGCCGCGCGGTCGATGACCGGCCGGTACTTCTCGATTTCGGCGCGGGCGTCACCGAGGGCCCGGGCGGCTTCGGCGGCCGTGGCATCGGCGGCCTCGGCGGCGGCGACCTTGGCATCGAGATCGGCCTGGGCGTTGAGCGCGGCCTGATTGAGCTGTTCGGACTGCCGGGACAGATCCACCAGGGTGGTGACGGCCTCACCGGCGGTGGCGGGGGTGGTGACCGGGTCGGCGGTGGCCGGGCCGCCTCCGTAACCGGCGACGACCAGGACGCCGACCGTCAGAGCCCCGCCCACGAGTCGTTTGGTTCGCTGTATCCGCTGCTGCGCTGCCACCGTCGGCGTGTCCCCGTCTCTTACCCCGAGTTGGAAAGAAAGGTCTCGATAAGGTTACGAAACGGCGGCCGTGCGTGTCCAGTAGGACACGAAAGGGTCACGGCCGCCGGGGATTTCGCAGGTCAGACGCGACGGGCTCCGGTGAACGGCATCGAGGAGATGGGGGCCACCTTCACCGGCTGGCCGGAGGTGGAGGCGTGCACGACCTCACCGTTGCCGACGTAGATGCCGGAGTGGCCGCCGCCGTAGAACGACACGATGTCGCCGGGCCGCAGCGCGTCGTAGGAGACCGGGGTGCCGGCATTGAGCTGTTCGTAGCTGGTGCGCGGCAGCTGCACACCGGCCTGGGCGTAGGACCACTTCACCAGCCCCGAGCAGTCGAAGGCGTTCGGGCCCGCGGCGCCGTACACGTACGGCGCGCCAACCTTGCTCAGCGCGGCGTCGACGGCGAGTTCGCCCGCGGTCTTCTGCGGGGCGACGAACGGGGCGGGCGCGGGCGGCACCTCGACACCCGGAATCGGCGGGATCACTACCGGCACGGACTCCGGCACACCCGGAATGCCCGCGGGCAGCTGAACCTGATCGGGGACGTCGAAGGTGCCGACGCCGGGGATGGTCACCGGCTGCGCCGATGCGGGGGCGGCGGGCAGCAGCAGCGCGCTCAGCGTGGCAGCGCCGACGGCGCCGGCCGCGACGGCTCGCTGCGCACTGCGCTGCACGCCCCGGGCCTGTCGCTTGACGGTGTTGGTCGCCATGGTGAGGTACTTCCAATCTGCCCCGCGACGCCGCACCGGTTTGGTGGGTCGGACTCCGCGAGGTCTCAGGAAGATTACGAGCCGATAACGGTGGTTTGTAAACCCGAAGTCGTACCCGGACTACGCTAAATTGTTGACCACCCCTATTTCGGTGCGACAAAAGTCACAGCAATCACGAAACAATAACGACGGCCGTTTCGCCGGGAGCGTCGCGACGGCTACCGAGTGGTAGCGCGCGCCCATCCATAGCGCGCTCTATCTCGGCTATTACCGAGTATCCCCCGGTCAGGCACATAGTCATTGATCAGGACACGCCCGACCCCGCGACCCGCCGCGCCGACATGCCCGGCAACCCGGCCGTGCGCACCGGGCGACCCACCGGACCGCCCGGTCACCCCGTTCGCATTGATAGACAATGCAAATAACTGTGACCCTGGCCACAAAGAGGCATACTTTCGCAATTCGGGTCATTCATCTCGAGAATCTCGGTCAGATAAACGGACATTTCCGTCGTGGAAAACATGTCGGACCCCCGGCCTACGCTTGCTGGCCGTGCCCGAGCAGCTCGCCTTCGACGACCTCGACACTCCGCTCTACGCCACGACTTTCGTGGTCGTGGACCTGGAGACCACCGGAACCAGCCCCGAGGGCGACGCCATCACCGAGATCGGCGCGGTGAAGGTGCGCGGTGGCGAGGTACTGGGCGAGTTCGCCACCCTGGTGAACCCGGGGCGGTCGATTCCGCCGCAGATCGTGCAGGTCACCGGCATCACCACCGCCATGGTCTATGACGCCCCCCGGATCGACGCGGTCCTGCCCGGCTTCCTGGAGTTCGCCGCGGGTGCGGTGCTGGTGGCCCACAACGCACGCTTCGACCTCGGTTTCCTGAAGGCGGCGGCGTTGCGCTGTGAGCTGGCCTGGCCCGCGTTCCAGGTGGTGTGCACGGTGCAGCTGGCACGGCGCATCCTGGGCCGCGACGAGGCCCCCTCGGTGAAGTTGTCGGTGCTGGCGCAGTTGCTGGGCGCGGAGACGACGCCCACGCACCGCGCGCTCGACGATGCCCGCGCCACCGTGGACGTACTGCACGCGCTCATCGGTCGGGTCGGGAATCTGGGCGTGCACAGCCTCACCGAACTCGTCGACTATCTGCCGGAGGTCACGCGGCAGCAGCGCGCCAAACGCGTACTGGCGGTGGATCTTCCGACCGCGCCCGGGGTGTATCTGTTCCGCGGCCCCTCCGATGAGGTCCTCTATGTAGGGACAGCGGTCAATCTGCGCCGCCGGGTGCGCGGCTACTTCACCGATTCGGAGACCCGACCGCGAATGCGGGAGATGGTGCGGCTGGCCACCCGGGTCGACCACGTGGTGTGCGCGCACGGGCTCGAGGCCGGGGTGCGGGAGCTGCGGTTGCTCATGGCGCACGCGCCGCCGTACAACCGCCGGTCGAAGTTCCCGCAGCGGGCGTGGTGGCTCACGCTCACCGAGGAGCCGTTCCCCCGTTTCGCGGTCTCGCGGACGCCGACGCGATACAGCCTGGGGCCCTTCAGATCTCGGGCGGACGCGGCCGAAGTGGGGGTGACGATCGCCGAGTACACCGGCCTGCGCACCTGCACCGTCCGCATCCCGCGCGAGGGCCGCCATGAGTGCCCGCCCGCCGTGGTCGGCGGTTGCCCGGCGAGCGCCCGAAACGCACCCCTATATATAAAGGAGTACAACCGCGCTCCCGAAGCGGTCCGCGCACTGTTCACCGGCCGCTCCGACGAACCCCTGCATGACATTCGCGCACGCATCGAAACCTATTCCAACGCAGAGACTTTCGAATCCGCCGCCCGACTCCGCGACCGCCTGGCCACCGTCCTGCGCGCACTGCGCCGCACCCAGCGCCTGGCCGCCCTGGCCCGCATCCCCGAACTGATCGCCGCCCGCCCCGACGGCGCGGGCGGCTGGGAGTTCGCCGTCATCCGCCACGCCCGCCTGGCCGCCGCCGGAACCGCAGCCCGCGGCGTACCCCCCATGCCGGTCGTCGACCACCTGGTCGCCGCCGCCGAAACCGTCATCCCCACCCACCTCCACGACAGCACTCCCCCCGACGCGACCGCACCCGATCCGACACCACCGCCCGGCACGCCCGGCCGAACGCCGAAACCCGCACTCGGCACACCCGACCACACCGCGAGACCCGCACCCAGGCGACCTGACGAAACCCCGCAAGCACTCAGCGCGCCCGACCGGACCCCGGGCCACACACCCGGCACACCCGACCAGACCCCGGGCCACACACCCGGCACCCCCGACCCAACCCCAGGCCACACACCCGGCACACCCGACCAGACCCCAGGCCACACACCCGGCACACCCGACCCAACCCCGGGCTACACACTCCCCGCGCCGGGCCACACCTCGGGATACACACCACCCAGCACACCCGACCGCATGCCCGCTGGCGACATCCTCGACGACGGCCCGTATCCCCCACTGCGCGGCGCACTTCCGGAGGAGGCCGCCCTCCTCGCCCGCTGGCTGGAGCAACCCGGCACCCGCATCGTCCGCACCTCCGACGGCTACGGCGAACCCCGCCTCGGTGCGGGCGCATGGACGACCTGGCTCGACCGCGCCGACGCGGCGACCCGCGGTGAACAGCCCATCGACGACCACGGCTGACATGCGCCTCGCGGCTCCTCCGCCCCCGGCACATCGCCGCCCCGCACCAGCCGCCGTGCCGGACCCGCCGAGGCGAAGCGCACGCGGGCAGGCCGTGACGGCAGCACCCCACCCCGCCACAGTCCGCCGACAAGCGCCTCCTCCCCACCACAGCGACGCTCCAGGCGATCATGAACCCGCCCCGCCTACGCCCACTCCGCCCCACACCGACCACCCGCCCCCGCAGCCATCGCGAGGGGGAACCGGTGGCGGCGTCCTCTCGGCCGTTGCCGCCACCGGTTCCCCTCGCGACGCGCGTTGAACGCGAGCCTCCAGGGCCGCGGCGATGACCTCGTCTGCGGCGATCAACTGGAGGCCCGCGACGGGTAGCGCATCCAGCCCAGCCGTAGGGCGCTGCTGCGAGCTTCGCTGCGTCGATGAGCTCCAACCGGTGGTGCACCGCCACCTGGCTGTTGCGGCGGTATCGAGGGAAACCGCCTGCACACTCTCGCGGGTGGGGGCCTCGGTCGCGGCCGTCCCGTGCGCGTGGGTGAACGCCTCGGCCACCTGTCGACGACGCGCGTGACAGCGTGCGAGCCGCACTCGAGACCGCACCGGTGACTGTGCCGCTGCCCACTGCGAATCTCGGCTCGTCCCGCCGCGCTCACCCCATCCGTCGCACGGTCAGGTCGGCGAGGTGCTGGACCATGTCGCAGCTGGCGCGGGGGCGGGCGACCACGCCGCGGTAGGACCATTCGAAGAAGTCGTCGCCGAGTTGGACGGCGAGCACGCAGACCTCTCGGGTCGGGCCGTCGGGGCTGTGGGAGAGGAAGCCTGGGTGGTCTGCCAGGGTGAGGGAGCGGATGTCGCGGCCCCACAGGGCTTCCCAGGCGCGTTCGCGGTCGATGGGGCTGCCGCGATAGGACGTGAAGGTCACATCGGTGTGCTGCGCGGTATGGAACCAGCGGCAGGTGACGGAGTTGCGGAAGATATCGGAGGGCTCGGAAAGACCGGTGGTGGAACGTATCTCGGCATCCGTCACGTGACCGCACTCGCCGGTGAACGGCCCCGGCGCCGCCACCCGCACCGGCGGCCGGTCACCCGCCTCCTCCCGCGCGTCCTCCGACCCACAGGCACCGGCCAGCAGCGCGCACGCTCCGACCAGGAATACGGCAACCCCCCGCATACCCTTCGATGCTACCGACACCCCGGCCGCCTCGCGGGCAACGGATCGCGACCACCCCGCGAACGACCGGCCCCTGCCCACGCCACACGCAATGGCCGCTGACCGCCCCGCGAACAACCGACCAGCTCGACGGCCCGCGACACCGCCCCGCGATCGACCGCCCCTCACCGCTCCGTCGGCTACCGACACACCGACCACCCACGACGACGTGCGGTTCGGTGCCCCGCGCCGCGAGGTCCGCCCGCCCGCGCCCGGCCGCAGCGGTGGGCGGGCGCGATCCAATACAGTGGCGTCATGATTACCGCGATCGTGCTCATCCACGCCGAGGCCGCCCGCATTCCCGAGACCGCGCAGGCGCTGGCCGATATCGACGGCGTGACCGAGGTGTATTCGTGCGCGGGCGATGTGGACCTGATCGCGATCGTGCGGGTGCGCGATCATGAGCAGATCGCCGAGGTGGTGACCGGCAGGATCAACAAGACGGCGGGTGTGCTGCGCACCGTCACCAATATCGCCTTCAAGTCCTATGCGCGCGCCGATGTGGAGGCGGGATTCTCCATCGGCGAGTAGGTGCCGCGCGAGCTCAGCCGCGTAGCCGGGTCCCCACCGTGGTGAGCGCGGCGAGCGCCATCGGGGCGGCCACGATCAGGACGGCCGCGAACAGCCCGGATTTGGCCAGAGCGTCGCGCATGCTGAACTCCTCACTCGAACCGCGGGTGCATCCACATCGGGTGCGTCGGCTCGGCTGGCAATCCGTGCACCCTAACGTGGCGACCAGGTTCCGCCCATCAGCAACACACCGGCTACGCGATAAACGAGATCTCCCCGCCGCGTGAACTCGACGGGGAGCATCGGCCGCGTCCGGCCGGTAGCGCCGGACGGCAGCCGCCCGTTCGACCGATCCGGTCCGACTCAGTCGGTACCGAGTTCATTGCTGAGTGCCGCCCACCGGTCGAGCAGCCCGGCCGCCGCCCCGGAGTCGACCGCGGTCGCGACCCGCTTCAACGCTCCGGCCAGCTTGTCGTGCAGATCGGTCTCGACACTGTCGAGTTCGAAGGCCACGATGGCCGCGGCCGAGTTCAACAGCACCGCGTCCCGCACCGGACCGGGCTCGCCCGCCAGCATATTGCGGGCGATGACCGCGTTCATGGCGGCGTCCCCGCCCTGTAGCGCGGCGGGTTCCACCCGCGGAATCCCGAGTTCGACCGGGTCGATGGTGACGTGGCGGCGCTGTCCGCCCGCGACCACCCACACGTCGGTGGTGTCCACCGTGGTGATCTCGTCGAGTCCGTCGTTGCCGCGCACCACCAGCGCCGAGGCGCCGCGCTCGGTGAACACGCCCGCATAGGTCGGCAGCAGGTCCTCGAAGGCGCACCCGATGAGCCCCGCCCGCGGCTGCGCCGGATTGGTCAGCGGCCCCAGCACATTGAATACGGTGGGGATGCCGATCTCACTGCGCGCCGGTCCGGCGAACCGCAGTGATGGATGGAACATGGGCGCGAAGCAGAAGCCCACCCCGACCTCGCGCACACAGCGTTCCACCGCCTCCGGCCCGAGCGCGATCTTCACGCCGAGCGCCTCCAGCACATCGGCCCCGCCGCTCTTGGAGGACGCCGCCCGGTTCCCGTGTTTGACCACCGGCACCCCGCTGGCGGCCACCACGATCGAGGACATGGTGGAGATATTGACGCTGCCGGAGCGGTCACCACCGGTGCCGACGATGTCGACGGCACCGAAGTCGAGTTCCACCCGCCGCGCGTGGGCGAGCATGCCCGAGGCCAGTCCGCTCAGTTCGGACAGCGAGGGGCCCTTCATCTTCATGGCCACGCCGAAGGCCGCGATCTGGGCGGAGGTGGCGTTGTCGGTGAAGATCTCGTTCATCGCCCACGCCGCCTCCTCCGTGGACAGGTCACGTCCTTCGGTCAGGATGGTGAGGATTTCCCTCCAGCTGCGCGCGCTCATGCTTCTCTCTCCCATTGCTGGTGGTTCCGGCACACCAGTGCTCCCTCAGCAGCCTAGTGCGCCGGGCGAGGGTTTTTCCCCCGGGCGGGTACCGGCTTTCACTGCCAGGCGGTCCATCCGAGCGCCGTTCCGTCGTGGCGCTGCGCCAATCCGGCCATGCGGGCGCGTTCCTGTGAGCAGTGCAGGGCGTCGAGCGGTTGCACGCGCTGCAACACCACCTCGCACGGGTCGCCGTCGCCGCGCTCGTGCACCGCGTACCCGTCCTGCGCGGCGATAGCGGCGGCGGTCTCCACCTGCGCGGCGGGCAGCCGCAGCAGGTGCCGCAGCACCGCGGGTCGTTCCGGTGCCCAGCCGGTGGCGCGCTCCAGCGCGGTCGAACAGGCTTCGGTGTCATCGAAACTCGACACCACCTCCACCAGATCGGCGCCGGAGGGATCGAGTTCGGGCGCGGTCGCCCGCCCGAACAGCCGCCGCCACCAGGTCTTAGAGGTCATTTCGTTCCTTCCGCGGGTCCGGATCACAGGTTTCACTCTTGCCTTTTTCTCAGCCACATGCTTTAGCTTGGGTGCCGTCACCGCCGCGAAGCGCGCCCCGGCAGCAGGAAAGCCCTGCTCAAGAGACACGCCGAGCGCTAGTCGGGAGATCCTCTCGCGCTGCGGTTTCCGACACGCGCCCCGAACTTTCGTACCCGGCTACACCTGTCGTACTACAAGGGGTCATACTTACCGGCGTGACGACCGCAGTAGGGACCCCAGGATCGGCCATTACTCAGCGTGTGCATTCGCTGAACCGGCCCAACATGGTCAGTGTCGGTACCATCATCTGGCTGTCGAGCGAGCTGATGTTCTTCGCCGGCCTGTTCGCCATGTACTTCGTTGCTCGCGCGCAGGCCAACCCGGAGCTCGGCTGGCCGACGGAGCCGACCGAGCTGAACATGGCACTCGCCGTGCCTGTCACCGCGGTGCTGGTCGCGTCGTCCTTCACCTGCCAGATGGGTGTTTTCGCGGCGGAGAAGGGCGATGTGTTCGGCCTGCGGCGCTGGTACTTCATCACCTTGCTCATGGGCACGTTCTTCGTGGCGGGCCAGGGCTACGAGTACTACCACCTCGTGCACGAGGGCACCTCGATCTCCAGCAGCGTGTACGGCTCGGTGTTCTACATCACCACCGGCTTCCACGGCCTGCACGTCATCGGCGGTCTGATCGCCTTCGTGTTCCTGCTGGTGCGCACGACGCTCAGCAAGTTCACCCCGGCGCAGGCCACGGCGGCGATCGTCGTCTCCTACTACTGGCACTTCGTCGACATCGTCTGGATCGGGCTGTTCGCCACGATCTACTTCGTCCGCTAGTTCCGGACAAGAGCTTCTGCACAGTCGGTTCCGTCTACTCCAAAGGGACACAGATGAGTTCATCTCCCCCGTCAGCGCCAGATCCCAGCGGCCCCGGGATCGGCAGCGCGCAAGAGAATCAGGCCACCAAGGTCCGCAGGCAGCGACGCGGCAAGCGGCGCTTCGCGGGCGGTCTGGTTCTGCTGATGGGCCTCGTCGGAGCCGGCTTCACGGCCTCGGCGCTGACCCCGGACGCCCAGGTCGCGACCGCGAACGAGGATCAGTCCGCGCTGCTGCGCGAGGGTAAGCAGATCTACGACACCTCGTGTGTCACCTGCCACGGCGTCAACCTGCAGGGTGTGGAGGATCGCGGCCCCAGCCTGATCGGCGTCGGTGAGGCCGCGGTCTACTTCCAGGTCTCCACCGGCCGCATGCCCGCGGTCCGCAACGAGGCGCAGATCATGCGCAAGCCCCCCAAGTTCGACGCCCGCCAGACCGATGCGCTGGGCGCGTACATCGCCGCCAACGGCGGCGGCCCGACCGTGGTGCGCGACGCCAATGGCGAGATCGCGCAGGAGTCGCTGATCGGCGGCGCCGATCTGGGTCGCGGTGGCGAGCTGTTCCGCATGAACTGCGCGTCCTGCCACAACTTCACCGGCAAGGGTGGCGCGCTGTCGTCGGGCAAGTTCGCGCCGCCGCTGGAACCGGCCAATGAGCAGCAGATCTACACCGCCATGCTCACCGGCCCGCAGAACATGCCCAAGTTCTCCGACCGGCAGCTGACGCCGGAGGAGAAGCGCGACATCGTCGCCTACGTCAAGGACCGCACCGAGACCCAGTCCGAGGGCGGTTACGGCCTCGGCGGCTTCGGTCCCGCCACCGAGGGTCTGGCCGCCTGGATCGTCGGCATCACCCTCCTGGTCGGTTCCGCCATGTGGATCGGATCCCGGACATGAGCCCGGCAGCGCGACGTCACCGCGGTGGAGCCGTGCGCATGACCCAAAGGACGCAGTCATGAGCGAAGAGGAGCGAAACAGCATGGGGGACCACCCCACGCCGCAGACGGATCTGACCGAGGAGCAGCTCGACGCGCTGTCGCGGGACGAACTGGTCGAACTCGGCACGAAGATGGACGGTGTCGACGTCGCCTATCGCGCGCCGCGCTGGCCGGTGCCCGGCACCCGGGCCGAGAAGCGGGCCGAGCGTCAGGTGGCGATGTGGTTCGGCATCTCGGCGCTGTCGGCCGTCGCGCTGATCGGCGTCTTCCTGTTCTGGCCGTGGAGCTACAAGTCCCGCAATGACGAGGGCAACGCCGCCTACAGCCTCTACACCCCGCTGGTCGGTCTGTCGCTGGGTATCGCGGTGCTGGCCATCGGTATCGCGGTGGTGCTGATCCGCAAGAAGTTCATTCCGGCCGAGATCTCCATCCAGGACCGCCACGACGGCAAGTCCTCGGAGACCAACCGCCGCACGCTGGCCGCCGAACTGCAGGACGCGCTGGACACCTCCACGCTGGCCCGCCGCAAGATGATCACCCGCACCGCGGGTCTGGGCGCGGGCCTGCTGGGCATCGGCGCGCTGTTCGTCTTCGTCGGCGGCATGGTGAAGAACCCGTGGGCCAAGGGCGACAAGTCGCCGCTGTGGGTGTCGGGCTGGACGCCGGACTACCCGGGTCAGACCGTCTACCTGCGTCGTGACACCGGCCGCCCGGAGGACATCGTGCTGGTACGTCCGGAGGATCTGGACGCGGGCGCGATGGAGACCGTCTTCCCCTGGAAGGAAGAGTGGCGGGGCGACTCGCACGAGACCTTGCAGTCGCTGCGCGGCATCCGCAACTCCGTCATGCTGATCCGCCTGCGCACCGCGGACGCGGAGAAGGCGATCAAGCGCAAGGGCCAGGAGAGCTTCAACTACGGCGACTACTTCGCCTACTCGAAGATCTGCACCCACCTGGGCTGCCCGACCTCGCTGTTCGAGCAGCAGACCAACCGGATCCTGTGCCCCTGCCACCAGTCGCAGTTCTCCGCGACCGAATGGGGTAAGCCGGTCTTCGGTCCCGCCGCCCGCGCGCTGCCGCAGCTGCCGATCACCGTCAACTCCGAGGGCTACCTGGTCGCCAACGGCGACTTCATCGAGCCGCTCGGACCGGCCTTCTGGGAGCGTCGTTCATGAGCCCAAGCAAAGCGGCCGCACAGGCCAACGAGATCGACGAGCGGTATCACGCCGCGGCCTTCATGAAGCGTTCGATCAACAAGGTCTTCCCGACCCACTGGTCGTTCCTGCTCGGTGAGATCGCGCTCTACTGCTTCATCATCCTGCTGCTGTCGGGTATCTACCTGACGCTGTACTTCGACCCGTCGATGGCGCACGTCACCTATGACGGCGCGTACCAGCCGCTGCGCGGCGTCGGCATGTCGCGGGCGTACGAGACGGCGCTGAACATCTCCTTCGAGGTGCGCGGCGGTCTGTTCGTCCGGCAGGTGCACCACTGGGCGGCGCTGCTGTTCGCGGCGTCGATCATCATCCACCTGTTCCGCATCTTCTTCACCGGCGCGTTCCGCAAGCCGCGTGAGGCGAACTGGGTGATCGGCTCGTTGCTGCTGATCCTGGCCATGTTCGAGGGCTTCTTCGGCTACTCGCTGCCGGACGACCTGCTGTCGGGTACCGGCCTGCGCGCGGCCTTCTCGGGCATCACCATCGGTGTTCCGGTGGTGGGCACCTGGCTGCACTGGCTGATGTTCGGCGGCGACTTCCCCGGCGACATCATCATTCCGCGTCTGTACATCGCGCACGTGCTACTGCTGCCGGGCATCATGCTGGCGCTGATCGCGGCGCACGTGGCGATCGTCTGGTACCAGAAGCACACCCAGTTCCCCGGCCCGGGCCGCAAGGAAACCAATGTGGTGGGCGCGCGCATCGTCCCGGTGTTCGCCGCGGATCAGGGCGCGTTCTTCTGCTTCACCCTCGGCATCATCGCGCTCATGGGTGGTCTGCTGCAGATCAACCCGATCTGGAACCTGGGTCCGTACAACCCGTCTCAGGTCTCGGCGGGTTCGCAGCCGGACTTCTACATGATGTGGACCGACGGCATGGCGCGTCTGATGCCGCCGTGGGAGATCTACATCGGCAACTACACGGTGCCCGCGGTGTTCTGGGTGGCGCTGATCATGGGTCTGGTGTTCACCGTGCTGATCGCCTACCCGTGGATCGAGAAGCGCCTGACCGGTGACGACGCCCGGCACAACCTGCTGCAGCGGCCGCGCGACGTGCCGGTGCGCACCGCCATCGGCGCCATGGCCATCACCTTCTACCTGGTGCTGACCATCTCCTGCGTGAACGACATCATCGCGTTCAAGTTCGACATCTCGCTCAACGCCACCACCTGGGGCGGTCGCATCCTGCTGCTGGTCGGCCCGCCGCTGGCGTACTTCATCGCCTACCGGTTCTGCATCGGCCTGCAGCGCAGCGACCGCGCGGTGCTGGAGCACGGTGTCGAGACCGGCGTGATCAAGCGGCTGCCGCACGGTGAGTACATCGAGATCCACCAGCCGCTGGGCCCGGTGGATTCGCACGGCCACCCGATCCCCCTGGAGTACCAGGGCGCTCCGGTGCCGAAGAAGATGTCCAAGCTGGGTTCGGCCGGCAAGCCGGGTTCGGGCTCCTTCCTGCGGGCCGACCCGCCCGCGGAGATCGAGGCCAACGCGCAGGCGGCGCACCAGGAGGAGCACGACATGCTGGCGGCCCTGGAGGCCGCGCAGGATGAGGGTTCCAGCGGAAAGCACAGCGAGCACTGACTTCTCACTGAGCGCAGTTCTCACTGATCGTCACAGGGCAGGGCCCCGAGTCGAACTCGACTCGGGGCCCTGCTCCATCCTCGGACTCTGCTCCGTCGTCGGAGCTTGCTGACTGGTCGGCCCAACGCGATTGTCGGCCCAGCGTTGTCGCGGCCATGCTCGCCCGCCTCGGGTGTGGCGATGGGTGCCCGGTTGTCGGTTCGCGCCAATGCGTGCCGATTTCGCGGATTCGCCTACCGGCCGGTACGGCACGGGTGATCATTGATGAAAATGTGAACCGACTACTTGTCACATCTTGTGGTCAGGAGGTCACCCCGATGTTCGATCAGTTCCTTCCCCCCGTTCCCACCCTGCGGCACGCGGCCCGCACGGTCGCGCGGCTCGTGGTCACGGGTGCGGCCGTGACCGCCCTGGCCCTCACCGCGGCCCCGGTGTTCGCCGAACCCGCTGCCGCCCCGGCACATCCGTCCACCGGAATCACCGACGAGGTGCTCGCTGCCATCGATTCGGTGACGACCGTGCGCCTGCCGGGCCTGGAACTGCCCGCGCTGTTCACCCCGAACACCGCCATCGTGGTGCTCGGCTACGGGCTGCTGCCGGACGGGTCCATGCGTCCGGAACTGATCAATCGGCTGCACGCCGGATACGTCTCGGCGGTGCTCTCCCCCGCCGCGCCGGTCATCGTCACCGGCGGCAATCCGCGCAATGGCGTGCCCGAGGCGGCAGCCATGGCGGAGTGGCTGATCGCGCGCGGCATTCCCCCGCAGCGCATCCATGTCGAGACCCAGGCGAATTCGACGGTGCAGAACGCGGCCTTCTCGGCGAAGGTGATGGCGGCCATCGGCGCGACGACCGCCATCCTGATCACCTCCGCAGATCACATCGGGCGCGCGCTCAGCAACTTCCAGGCCGCCGGAATCCCGGTGGTGGCGACCATGACCCCTGATGAGACGCCCCTGTCGGCACAGCCGTTCGGCCCCGGGCAGTGACGGCCCCCCACTCCCAACCCGACAACCCGCCGCGCGACACCGCGGCGGTACGGGGCAGCGACGCCACCCGACCCGGAGTCACATCAGATAGCGGGTGATGCTCTCGGCCACACAGGCCGGACGGTCGGCACCGTCGAGTTCGACGGTGACGGTGCGTTCGGCCTGCACCCCGCCGGGGACGTCGGTGACGGAGTTCAGCGTCAACCGCACCCGAATCGCCCCACCGGCCGGAACCGGCGTGATGAAGCGAACCTTGTTCAGCCCGTAGTTGATTCCGGCGCTGGCGCGGCGCACGGTCATGATCTGCTGGGTGAGCGGCACGATGAGCGACAGGGTCAGAAAGCCGTGCGCGATGGTGCCGCCGTATGGTCCGGCGGCGGCGCGGTCGGCGTCCACATGGATCCACTGGTGGTCCCCGGTGGCCTCGGCGAACAGGTCGATGCGCCGCTGATCGACGGTGAGCCAGTCGCTCACCCCGACCTCGGTGCCGACGGCATCGCGCAGGGCGTCGAAGTCCGCGAACTCGGTCATGCGTCGCGCTCCTTACAGTCCCATATCCTTGGCGATGATCATCTTCATCACCTCACTGGTGCCACCGTAGATCCGGTTGACGCGATTGTCGGCGTACAGCCGGGCGATCGGATACTCGTTGATGAATCCGTAGCCGCCGTGCAGTTGCAGGCACCGGTCGATGACGCGGGCGGCGACCTCGGTGCAGAACAGCTTGGCCGAGGCGGCGTCGGCGGGGGTCAGTTCCCCGGCGTCGAGGGCGTCGAGCGCGCGGTCCACCACGGCCTCGGCGGCGTCGACCTCGGCGCGACAGGCGGCGAGCTCGAACTTGGTGTTCTGGAAGCTGGCCACCGGTTGCCCGAAAACACTGCGCTGCCGGGTGTATTCCTTCGCGAACCGCACCGCGGCCGTGGCCTGCGCGTACGCGCCGACGGCAATGGACAGTCGCTCCTGCGGCAGATTGCGCCCGAGGTAGGAGAACCCCTGATGTTCCGCGCCGAGCAGATCCGCCACCGGCACCCGCACGTCGGTGAAGGTGAGTTCGGCGGTGTCGGAGACCTTCAGCCCCAGCTTGTCGAGCTTGCGGCCGACGGTGTAGCCGGGCGCGGTGGTGTCCACGACGAACAGCGAGATCCCGTGGCGGCGATCCTGTTCGGTGGGCGGCGCGGTGCGGGCGCAGACGATCACCCGGTCGGCATGCACGCCGCCGGTGATGAAGGTCTTGGCGCCGTTGAGCACATAGTGGGTACCGTCCTCGGACAGCGTGGCGGTGGTGCGCATGCCGGCCAGGTCGGAGCCGGTGCCGGGTTCGGTCATGGCGATGGCGAACATGAGTTCGCCGGTGACGAAGCCCGGTAGCCAGCGCTGTTTCTGCTCGGCGGTGGCGAGGGATTTCAGATAGGGCAGGCAGAGTCCGACATGGACGCCCGAACCGCCGAAGGACACTCCGGCGCGCGCGGTCTCCTCCATGAGAATGGCCTGGAACTTGAAGGATTCGATACCCGCTCCGCCGTACTCCTCGGGCACCTCGATGCCGAAGACGCCGAGTTCGGCCAGCCTGTAGTAGAACTCGCGGGGCACGATGCCCTCGGCGTACCACTTCTCGTAGACGGGCACCACCTCGGCCTCGATGAAGGCGCGCACCGTCTCCCGGAAGGCGTCGTGGTCGGCGGTGAAAACCGTTCTGCGCATGATGTTCTCGACCCCCTAGAGACGGCGTCCGCCGTCGACGTACACGGTCTGCCCGGTGACGAAGGCAGCATTCTCGGAGGCCAGGAAGGCCACCACATCGGCGATATCGGCGGGCTGGCCGACCCGCCGCAGCGGGGTGATCTCGGCCGTCTTGGCCTGCAACTCTTCGGAACTCACGCCGAGGCGGGCGGCGGTGGCGGCGGTCATCTCGGTGACGATGAAGCCCGGTGCGACGGCGTTGACGTTGATGCCGTAGGGCCCGAGTTCCATGGCGAGGGTGCGGGTGAAGCCCTGGATGCCCATCTTGGCGGCGCTGTAGTTGGCCTGCCCGCGATTGCCGAGCGCGGAGACGCTGGAGGTGTTGACGATCTTGCCGGAGCGCTGCGCGACCATATGCCGCTGGGCGGCCCGGCTGCACAGGAACGCACCACGCAGGTGGACCGACATGACGGTGTCCCACTCCGCCACGGACATCTTGAACAGCAGGTTGTCGCGCAGCACCCCGGCATTGTTGACCAGGATGTCCAGCGAGCCGAGTTCGGCCGCCACCCGGTCGACGGCGGCGTCCACCTGGTCCTCGGCGGTCACGTCGCAGGCCACGGCGATGGCCTTGCCGCCCGCGGCGGCGATGGCGTCCACGGTAGCGGCGCAGCTGCTCTCATCCAGATCGACCACCGCCACGGTGGCGCCGTCGGCGGCGAGCCGCTGCGCGATGGCCGCGCCGATCCCCCGTGCCGCACCGGTCACGAAGGCGATCGGCTGTGCTGGATTCCCGGGCCCGGGGGTCACGAGCGCGGGACCCGGGGACGACGCGTTCGGAGGCGCGGGACTCGGGGACGCAGCACTCGTGGACGCGGGTGCCACAGCCGCGAGATTCAGCGGCGCGGAGTCGGCAGGTGCGCGGTCAGCGGGTGTGGGCTCGGCAGCCGCGGACTCGGCGGGTGTGGGCTCGGCAGCCGCGGACTCGGCGGGTGTGGGCTCGGCAGCCGCGGGCTCAGCGGGTGTGGGCTCGGCAGCCGCGGACTCGGCGGGTGTGGGCTCGGCAGCCGCGGGCTCAGCGGGTGCGAGATTGGCCGGTGCTGGATTCTCGGGCACGGAATTCTCCTGTCGGGCAGTATCTTTCGGGTTATGCCGGGCGCGGTTCACGCGAAGGCGTTCACGCCGGTGAGGGCGCGGCCGATGAGCAGTTTCTGGATCTGGCTGGTGCCCTCGTAGAGGGTGAGCACGCGGGCGTCGCGCAGGTACTTCGACACCGGGTACTCGTCGATGTAGCCGTAGCCGCCGAAGACCTGGATGGCATTGTTCGCGGCCTTGACCGCCGCCTCGCTGGCGAACAGCTTGGCCATGGACGCGGCGGTGCCGAAGGGCTGGCCGCGCTCGATCAGGTCGGCGACGCGCCAGGTCAGCAGGCGCGCGGCGTCGACCTCGACGGCGATATCGGCGAGCAGTTCCTGGACGAGCTGGAAGGACGCGATGGGTTTGCCGAACTGCTCGCGCTCCCCGGCGTAGCGCACCGACGCCTCCAGGCAGGCCCGCGCCACGCCGACACAGCCCGCCGCGACGCCCATGCGGCCTTTGTCCAAGGCCCCCATGGCGATCCGGAAACCCTGGCCTTCCGCGCCGAGCCGCGCGGTATCCGGCACCCGGACGTCGTCGAGCACCAGTTCCGCGGTGGCCTGACCGCGCAGGCCGAGTTTGCCCTTGATCTCGGTGCGGCCGAATCCCGGTGTGTCCGTGGGCACCAGGAAGGCGGTCACCCCCTTCGGCCCCGGCCCGCCGGTGCGTGCGAAGACGAGCGCGATATCGGCGTGAGTGCCGTTGGTGATGAAGATCTTGGTGCCCGACAGCACCCACTCGTCACCGTCGCGGGCGGCGCGGGTGGTCAGCGCGGCGGCGTCGGAGCCGGTGCCCGGTTCGGTGAGGCCGAAGCAGCCCAGTGACTGCCCGGCGCACAGCCGCGGCAGCCAGTGCGCGCGCTGCTCGGCACTGCCGTAGGTTCTGATCGATTTGGCGACCAGGCCCAGCGATACCGAGACGATGCCGCGCACGGCGCTGTCCCCGCGACCCAGCTCCTCGAGCAGCAGGCAGTAGGCCAGGGCATCGCCGCCGGAGCCGCCGTATTCCTCGGGTATCTCGATGCCGAGGAAGCCCATCGCGCCGAGTTTGCCAACGATCGCCGGATCGACCGCTTCGGCGCGGTCCCACTCGGTGGCGAACGGCACGACCTCCTTGTCGACCCACGCCCGGGCGACCTCCCGCAGTTCGCGGTGCGCGTCGCCGAGTTCGAAGTCCATCTCCACTCCTAACCGAACAGTGTTAGGTTTAACGCCGCAGACGGTATCCTAACGCCGTTCGGTTAATCAAGAGCCAGGTGATAGATTCGGCTCCGACGAGAGAGGTGAGGGCGATGGCCAGGCCGAAGGTGCCGCTGCTCAGCCGCGACCGCATTCGCGAGGCGGCGCTGACCCTCGTCGACCGCGACGGTCTCGGTGAGCTGTCCATGCGCAAGCTGGCGGCCGAACTGGGCGTTCAGGCCGCGTCACTGTACGGCCACTACCCCACCAAGGACGATCTGCTCGACGATATCGCCCGCGGCCTCATGAGCCGGGTCGATACCTCGGCCTTCGACACCGGCGACTGGCGGCACGGACTCATGGAGTGGGCGCGCTCCTATCGCGCCGCCCTGGTGGCGCATCCGAATTTCGTGCCGTACCTGGCCTCCGGGCCGGGGCAGCGGGAGGAGAACCTGCGCGCGGCCGATGCGGTGCACGGCGGCCTGGTAGGTGCGGGCTGGCCGCCGCGCGAGGCCACCATGATCGGCGCGGCCACCCGCTATCTGGTGATGGGTTCCACCGTCGGCTCGTTCTCGCGCGGCTTCGTCGACGATGTGCGGGTCTACCGTGACCGCTATCCGCACCTGGAGCAGGCGCACCTGCTGCGCGCCCGGGCCGACGAAATCGACTCCGAGAGTTTCGAATTGGCGCTGCGTGCCTTCGTGGACGGGCTGGGGCTGCGCGCCGACAGCCCCGGCCCGTCCTGAATGAACCCGGCTAGGCGAATTCCGCGCGCACCTGATCCTCGGTCAGCCCGTAGTCGGCCAGCGAGTACCGGTGTGACGGCTTGCGGTCACCGGATCTGCTCTCCGCGTCGAGGGCGAGCATGGCCGTGCGCGCCGCATCGGTGAGCTCCATGCCGAAGGCCTTGTAGATGGTCTCGATGGTGCCCATCGGATCGGCCCGCAGATCCTCGAACTGGATGTCGAGGAACTGATCGGCGCGGTAGCGCGACCGCGCCGCGGTGAACTCCCGCCAGCCGCGCGACCACAGCTCCAGTTGCGCCGCACCCAGTTTCGCCCCGCCGAAGGAGTTGGACCACCCCTTGGTGGCCTGCTCGGACAGGCTGCACGAGGAACCGATGATGGTGACCGGATCGCGGTGGGTCTGGATGATGAGCGCATCCGGGTACACCCGCATGAGCGCGTCCAGGGCGAACAGGTGGCTGGGGTTCTTGAGCACCCAGCGGCGCTGGTCGCCGAGTCCGATGAGTTGCAGGTTCTTCCGGTGCCGCACATAGGCATTGGTCCAGTCCTGCTCCCGCAGCCACCGCGAGTAGGTGGGCAGGTAGGCGAGGCTCTCGTAGGCGATGGACTTCACCGTCTGCCGCAGCAGCTGCCAGCATTCCTCCACATCGGCGGCGCTCATGTAGTGCACGCCCATGAATTCCGGGTTCTCGATGCGGTGCTGGGCGAATCCGGCGTCGATGCGCTGGTAGACCGGATTGTCGGCCCAGGTGTCGCGCGGCGGCCGGGGTTGCGGGAATTCGGTGAGCCACATCTCCAGCGCTTGATGGGCCGGATCGGCGGCGAGCAGTCGGTGCAGGGCCGTGGTGCCGGTGCGCGGCAGGCCGGTCACGAAGATGGGTCGGGTGACCGGGGTGTCGGCATAGCCGGGATGGGCCTGCCAGGACGCCTCGCTCAGCGCCCGCGCCACCAGTGCGCCGCGCAGGAAGTAGCGGCTCATCTTGCTGCCGAGTTCGGTCAGGTCGGCGTCGCGCTGGTAGGAATCCAGCAGCACGGCGAGCGCCTCGGTGTAGTCGTCGGCCCCGAAATCGGTGAGACCGCAGACCTTGGTGGCGGAGGCGTGCAGGTCCTCGACCGTTCCGACGCCGGTACGTCTGCTCATGATTGTCTGTTCCTCCACTCTCAGACGTGGTATTCGCCGCAGTTGACGTCGAGGGTCTGCCCGGTGATGGCGCTGGCCCACGGGGAGGCCAGGAACACCACGGCGCGGGCGATCTCATCGGGTTCGGGCAGCCGCTTCAGATCGGATTTGGCCGCGGTCTGCTCGTACACCTGTTCCGGGGTGATGCCGTACTTCTTGGCGATCTCGCCGAAGTACCACTTCAGCTGGTCGTTCCAGATGTAGCCCGGGGCGACGGTATTGACGCGAATACCCTTCGGGCCGAGTTCGGTGGCGAGGGTGTGCGACATGGCGTGCAGTGCGGATTTGGCGAGTTTGTAACTGCCGTAGCGGGGTTCGGAGTGCCGCAGCACCGCGGAGTTGATCATGACCACGGCACCCTCGGACTCCGCCAGCGCGGGGGTGAACGCCTGGGTCATCCGCAGATTACCCAGCACGGTCAGATCCAGGCTGTCGCTGATCTGCTGGAAGTCGGTGCGCTCCAACGGTTTCATGGACGGTACCGCGAAGGCGTTGTTCACCAGGACGTCGACGCGGCCGAAGGTGTCCATGGTGCGCGCCACCAGCGTGCGCACCGCCTCGTCGTCGGTGATGTCGGTGGGCACGCAGAGGGTTTCGGCACCCGCCGCCTCCAGTTCGGCCGCCACCTCCTTCAGCCGGGATTCGGTGCGCGCGGCCAGCACGACGGTGGCTCCGGCGGCGGCGGATTCGGTGCAGATGGAGCGGCCGAGGCCGGGGCCGACGCCGCTGACGACGACGACCTTGTCGGCCAGCATGGGGTTGTTCATGAGGGTTCCTGTGCGTTGTAGGGATCAGCCGAGCGGGATCAGCCGAGTTGCCGGTCGGCGAAGGCGCGCTGGCGGGCGGCGATGCGCTCGCGCCAGCCCGCCGCATCGATGCGGTTGTGGTCGTGGTGCGGCAGGTGGGCGGCGACCTTGTCGAAGGGCACCACCTCGGCGACCGGACCTTCCTCGGGGGTGATGGGCCGATCGGTGCGCTGCCAGCGGAACTGGAGAATGCCCTGACCGCGGCCGGTGGTCTCGATCCAGTTGGCGATGCCCGGATCGCGCGCCGACACCACCATGCGGACCATGTCATCCGGATCCACCTGTGCCTGCGCGTGATTGAGGCTGGTCTGGTGGTTCACGTAGTCCAGCGAGATGTACCACATGCTGCCCAGCTGGAAGCCCAGGTACGGGGCGCGCGAGCGCGGGATGGTGATGACGAGCGCCTGGTCGTCGGTGAGGTCGTAGTGGCCCACCGAGGAGTACTGGGTGCTCAGTCCGCCGGGGGTGAGCCGGGGTGCGGTGAGGGTGTTGACCGGCAGGTCCAGGTAGAACCATTTCGGGAAGTTGAACCAGGTGTGGATGCGCGAGAGCAGCATCTTCCCGGCGGCCCGGTAGCGTTTGCGCAGTTGCGCGGTATCGGGCTCGGTCGGGGCGGTGCCGACGGTGTCCACGCGTTCGATGCGGATGCGGCCCTTGGTCTCGTTCGCCCAGTCGCCGTACACCTCCCGCACGGCCAGCATGGACGCGCCCTCGCCGAGTACGACGTAGTTCGGCTCCGGATTCGCCCTGGGTGGGCCGAAGCGCAGCTGGTAGCGGCCGTCGGCGTCGATCTCGAGCCGACGGTCGTCGAAGGCGTCGTCACCGCCCGGCACGTCGGTGGCCGTGTAATCGCCTTTGAGCACTTGGAAACTCAGGTCGACGGTACTGCCGCGCACTCCGGTCACCAGGTATTCGGCCGTCGGTTCGATATTCGCGTGGTAGTAGAGGGTGTCCGGGTTGTCCAGGCCCATCTTGGCGTGCGGTCCGGTGGAGCTGACGAAGTACGGATGCGAGGTGCCGTGCACGCCGGACAGGCGCAGGCAGGCCGAGATGCTCGCCGCCAGATAGTCGTAGCCCTCGGCGTGGTCGGCGTCGGTGCGGATGAACGGCGCGGCGGCGATGAGCTTCTCGGCCTCGGCCACGGCCGCCAGGAAGGGATCGGTCAGCGGCAGCGCCGCCTGGTCCGGTCCGGCGGCGGGGGTTCCGGGGGCGTCTGCGGTGTCGGATGCGGTCATCGGTGTTCAGCGATTCCTAGCTCTCGGCGGATGAGTTCGGCAATGGCGGTCGGGGTGCCGTCGGCGGGGGTGATCACCAGATCGGCGTGCTCGGGGCGCTCGTACGGGGAGTCGATCCCCGTGAATCGGGTGATCTCACCGGCGCGGGCTTTGGCGTAGAGCCCCTTGGGGTCCCGGTCCTCACAGGTGGCCAGCGGGGTGTCGACGAAGATCTCGTGGAATTCCAACCCCTTGTCGGCGTGGATCTTTCGCGCGTTCTCCCGCTCGGCGGCGAAGGGACTGATCAGCGAGACGATGGCGATGGTGCCGGAATCGGCGAACAGCGCCGCGATCTCGGCGACCCGGCGGATGTTCTCCCGCCGCTCGTCGTCGCCGAATCCCAGATCGCCATTGATGCCGTGCCGCAGGTTGTCCCCGTCGAGCAGATAGGCGGGGCGTCCCGCGGCGATGAGCTGCCGCTCCAATTCCACGGCGATGGTGGACTTTCCGGAGCCGGACAGCCCGGTCAGCCACAGCGTCCTGCCCTGGGACAGCCGCTGGGTGCGCTCCACCGCCGAGCGGTGCCAGGTGACCGGTCCGCGGGCCTGCGGTTGTACCGGCGTGCGGCCGGTGATCATGCCCGCGGCGACGGTCTGATCGGTGCGCTCGTCGATGAGGATGAAGCTGCCCGTGGCGCGGTTGGCGCGGTAGGGGTCGAACAGGATGGGCTGGGTGCTGTGCAGGGTGACGCGGCCGATGTCGTTGAGCGCCAGGAGCGGCGCGTCCTCCACCCGATGCAGGGTGTTCACGTCCAGCCGGTAGTCGAGCGCCCGCACCCGCACCCGCGCGGTCTGGGCGGCGGTGCGGATGGCGTAGCGGTCGCCGGGGCGCAGTTGGGTGTCGTCGGAGAACCAGCACACCATGGCGTCGAGTTCCCGGTCCTGATGCGGCTGATTGCCGGGGCGGGCGAGCATATCGCCGCGGCCGATGTCGATCTCGTCGTCCAGGGTGAGGGAGACGGCCATGCCCGCGCAGGCTTCCTCCACCTTGCTGCCGCCCGGCCCCCAGATCTGGCCGACGCGGGTGGCGCGTCCCGAGGGCAGCACGGTGATCTCGTCGCCGGGTTTGAACACGCCGCCCGCGATGGTGCCCGCGTAGCTGCGCCGCGTCTCCCCGCTGGGGCGGATGACGTACTGCACCGGCAGCCGGGCGTCGATGAGATTGCGGTCCGAGGCGATGTGCACATCCTCGAGGTGGCGCAGCAGCGGCGGGCCCGGGAACCAGGGGGTGCGCGGGGAGGGCTCCACCACATTGTCGCCGTGCAGGGCCGACAGCGGCAGGAAGCTGAGGTCGCGGACCTCGAGTTTGGTGGCGAAATCGGCGAATTCCTCGCGGATCTCGTCGAAGCGGTGGCGGGAGAAGTCCACCAGGTCCATCTTGTTGACGCACAGCACCAGGTGACCGACGCCCAGCAGCGAGGACAGGAAGGCGTGGCGGCGGGTCTGCTCGGAGACCCCCTGGCGGGCGTCCACCAGTATGAGCGCCAGGTCCGCGGTGGAGGCTCCGGTCACCATGTTCCGGGTGTACTGCACATGGCCCGGGGTGTCGGCGATGACGAATTTCCGTCGGGGCGTGGCGAAATAGCGGTAGGCGACGTCGATGGTGATGCCTTGTTCGCGTTCGGCGCGCAGGCCGTCGGTGACCAGTGACAGGTCGGGGGCTTGGTCGCCGCGCGCGGTGCTGAATTTCTCGATGGCCGAGAGCTGGTCGCTGAACAGGGCTTTGGAGTCGTAGAGCAGGCGGCCGATGAGGGTGGACTTGCCGTCGTCCACACTGCCCGCGGTGGCCAGGCGTAAGAGATTGCGGCGCATCAGAAGTAGCCCTCTCGCTTGCGATCCTCCATGCCGGAGTCGGAGATGCGGTCGTCGGCGCGGGTCGCGCCGCGTTCGGTGAGGCGGGTGACGGCGGTTTCGGCGATCACCTCGGCGGGAGTGGCGGCGCTGGATTCGACGCAGCCGGTGCAGGTGGCGTCGCCGACGGTGCGGAAGCGCACGGTGGTCTCGTAGGGCCGCTCCCCCGAGCCGAGCCGCAGGAAACGGTTGGTGGCCAACAGCATTCCGTCGCGCTCCACCACCTCGCGACGGTGCGCGTAGTACAGCGACGGCAGTTCCACGGCGGCGGAGTCGATGTACTCCCAGATATCCAGCTCGGTCCAGTTCGACAGCGGGAACACCCGGATGTGCTCACCCCTGCGGTGCCGTCCGTTGTACAGGTTCCACACCTCGGGGCGCTGGGCGCGCGGATCCCAGGCCCCGTACTCGTCGCGGAAGCTGAACACCCGTTCCTTGGCGCGGGCCTTCTCCTCGTCGCGGCGCGCGCCGCCGAAGACCGCGTCGAAGCGGTGTTCGCCGATGGCGCGCAGCAGGGTGGTGGTCTGCAGGCGGTTGCGGGTCTCGCCCGGTCGCTCCGCCACCCGCCCGGCGTCGATATCGTCCTGCACCCGCGCCACCAGCAGGCGCGCGCCCAGCCGTTCGGCGGTGCGGTCCCGGAAGTCGATCACCTCGTCGAAGTTGTGCCCGGTGTCGATGTGCAGCAGCGGGAAGGGCAGCGGTGCGGGCCAGAACGCCCGTCGCGCCAGTTCCAGCATGACCGCCGAATCCTTGCCGCCCGAGAACAGCAGTACCGGCCGCTCGAAGGTGGCCGCGACCTCTCGGATGATGTGCACCGATTCGGCCTCGAGCGCTGTCAGGTGCGACAGCTCGTATCCCGTGGGCATCACTCACTCACCTATCGCGCCGAACGCCACCCGAGCCGTTTCCCTCCGAGGAGCCCTCCGGGTTGCGGTGTCGAATATTCGACGCTATTGTTCGATAATGTGACACCGACGATAGGCGGCGAGCCTGACGGCGGTCAATAGCCCATGGTGAATTCCCCTGCCCCGGGGCCGCTTCCACACCTCCACATGCCCTCCACACCTGCGCACGCCCTTCGCGCACCGACGAGCAGGACGAACGATGACCGCAGCCGCCCAGCCCGAGCCGTCCGCCTCTCCGCCCACCCAGCGGGTGGTGCGGGTGATCGACCTGCTGTCGCGCCGCCCGGCCGATCATCTCTCGCTGGCGGCCATCGTCCGCGCCACGGGCATGTCCCGGGCGACCGCGCACGCGGTGCTGACCCAGCTCACCGCCGACGGCTGGACGCTGCGCGACGACAGCGGCAACTACAGCCTGGGATTGGAACTGGTGACGGTCGCGCGGCGCGCCGAAGCCGCCTTCCCGCTGCGCCGCCTGGCCGCCGATCCCATGCGAAAGCTGGCCGCCCAGCACGATATTCCGGTCTTCCTCGCCGAACGCGAAGCCGACGCCATCCTCGTCACGGAGGTCATCGGCATCCCCTCGGTGCCCTGGATCCGGGTGGGCCGCCGCCTCCCCCTGGCCCCGCCGGTCTGCCGCGAATTCGTCGCCTGGGCCCCCGCGCCCGAACGCGACGCCTGGATCGCCATCGCCGACCCGTCCCACCGACCCCGCCTGAGCGCCGTACTGGACGCCATCCGCACCCGCGGCTACGCGGTCGAGCGCCTCGCCGACGACTCCACCCCCATGCTCGAGGCCCTCTCCACCCTCCGCCACTCCCCCGTCACCGATCCCCTGCGCCACCGCCTCAACGCGATGATCACCGACCTCATCACCATCGACTACCTGCCCGACGAACTCACCGACCACAACGCGGTGGTCTCGGTCGCCGCGCCGATCTTCGGCACGAACCGCGCCACCACCGGCAGTGCTGGTACCGCCGGCGTCGATACGGGCCGCACCACCGACCGCGTCGCCGCCGCCGTAGTCGCCTGCCCCGACACCAATCTCACCGCGGCCGCATTGGAAGCCCTGGCCACCGACACCATGGCCGCCGCTGCCGCGATAGCCGGGGGACAGCGATAAGCAGAGCCGCGCAACGACCAGCGCGCACTCGCATGAACGGCTGTAACCCACGCAACCAACCCAACCCGCGCCACCAACCCCAACCGGGCGTGACTACGGGCAGTCTGTGCAAGGGGCATGCGCGCGCGAAGATATCCGCATCGCGCCAGGACGGGCACGCAGCACACGCAGAACGGGCTCGCACCGCCACCGAACCGGCGGCGTAGCCACGACACCCACCACTGTCCAGGGAACGGGGCAACCTCCCCAGCCGCTACGCACTTCCCGTCCGGGAAACAGGCAACTCAGCAGGCCATACACCGCCTTTGGGTGGGCGCACATCACGCGCGGCGAGCACATACGACACCCGTAGCAGTGCCCTCACCCGCAGCAGTGCCCTCACCCGTGGCAGTGCCCTCACCCGTGGCAGTACCCTCACCTGCGGCAGTGCACCTCACCTGCGGCAGCACACACCACGCCAGACTGCACATATGACGCCCAGACAGCGCACATCACGCGAAGCAGGCACGTGCCGGCATGACGCAGGCCAGCCCAGCGCGTTGGGCAGGCGCGCCGAACCGGAGCGCTCGGGCGGCCTGGGCGGGCGCTTTCCGGATTCGGCGCTCTACCGCTCGTTCGGGACCGAAAAGCACACGCCCAGGCCATATCCCGGCCACCGGGCAGTGCGGCCGGACCTCGCGGGGCCGTGACCCCACGCGGGCGACGGTAATGGGCGGGCGGGCGAGTCGGGAGCCCCCGAATACCGGGGCAGCGGCGGGGGTCGCCGTTCGTCCGGCAGGATCGTCGGGTATGGAGACGATCGATTCGCGCGAGGTCTATTCGAATGCCTGGATGACGGTTCGGGAGGACGCCATTCGGCGCGCCGACGGCAGCACCAGCATCTACGGCGTGGTGGATCGTTCGGACTTCGCGATCGTGGTGCCGCGCGACGGGGAACGGTTCCACCTGGTCGAGCAGTACCGGTATCCGCTCGGGCGGCGGAGTTGGGAGTTTCCGGCCGGATCGCTGCCCGATCGCGCCACCGCCGCCGAACCGATCGAGATCGCGCATCGGGAACTGCGGGAGGAGACGGGGCTACGGGCCGCCACCATGACGTATCTGGGCGAGTTGGCCCCCGCCCCGGCCGTGTGCAGCAATCGCGGACACTATTTCCTGGCCACCGATCTGACCGAGGGCCCGCACGAGCGGGAGGTGGAGGAGCAGGATATGCGGTCGGCCTGGTTCACCCGGGCCGAACTCGAATCCATGATCAGCTCCGGGGTGATCATCGACGCCGACACCGTCGCCGCCTACACCCTGCTCCTCTTCCACGAGCGCACGCGCTGAGCGTTTACGCCTTCGGCTCGATGAGCTGGATGTCCAACTCGATCGCCACCTTGTCGCTGATCATGGCCGACGGGATGGCGGTGGCCACGCCGAAATCGGTGCGCTTCAGCGTGCCGGTGGCGGTGAAGCCGATGTGGTTGTCGCCGGTCTGCGGGAACGGCTGCAGGCCGCCCCATTCGACGTCGAGGGTGACCGGGGCGGTCACACCACCGAGGGTGACCTCGCCGGTGACCTGGAAGTCCTCGGTGACGCGCAGTGGTTCGAGGGCCTTGAAGGTGAGGGTGGGCCGGGACTGCACATCGAGCAGGTCGGCCGCGCGAGCGTGGGCGTCGCGGTCGGCATTGCCGGTGTCGAAGGAATCGAGGTGAATGGTCGCGGAGACGGCGGCGGCACCGGTCTCGTCCACCACGAACTGGGTCTCGAAGCGGTTGAACCGGCCGCGAACCTTGGAGATGCCCAGGTGGCGGACGGTGAAATTGACCGAGGAGTGCGCGGTGTCGAGCGTCCAGGCACCGGTGGCGAGGGTGGGCTGCGTCGAAGTCGTCATACCGGAAACGCTAAGTGGACTCCGGTCCGGTAACCACACCGCGCTGGTCCTGGGACTGACAGGGCGGGGATAACAACCATCGGACCGGGCATCATGGTTGTCGTGGCACAGTCCGAGTTCGCCGAATTCCTGGTGGCCCGCCGGGCCCAGTTGCAGCCCGAGCAGGTCGGCCTACCACCCGGCCGACGCCGCCGCACCCCCGGTCTGCGCCGGGAGGAGGTGGCCGCGCTCGCCGGGGTGAGCGTCGACTACCTCGCCCGGCTGGAGCAGGGGCGCGACACCAATCCCTCCGCGAGCGTGCTCGCGGCGCTCGCGGACGCGCTTCGGCTCACCGCCGCCGAACGACAGCATTTCCTGCGCATCACCTTCGGCATGGAACCGGCCGCCTGCCCCACCGCCGGGAAGGCACACGAGCGGGTGAGCGAGACCTTGCAGGCGGTCCTGGACACCCTGCATCCGACACCGGCGCTGCTGGTGGGACGGCGATTGAACATTCTCGCCTGCAATCCGGCCTGGCGGGATTTCGCGACCCCGTTGGGACTGCTTGACGAGTCCAACCATGGCAATCTGGCGCGCTACATTTTCGGTAATTCCGCTGCGGCACAGCATATTCGCAATTGGCCGGAGGTCGCGGACATGTACATCTCGGCGCTGCGCTCGGCCTGTGCGCATTGGACCGACGATTCCGAGTTGCACGCCGTGGTGGCCGCCCTGCGGTCGTATCCGGAATTCGCCCACCGCTGGCATTCGCACCGCGTCATCGAACACCGCACGGGCATCATGCGATTGAACCATCCCGAACGCGGCGATACCGAGGTGGAGATCGAAACCATGAGCCCCACCCTGGACCAGGGCCTGATGGTGTGGCTGGTGGACCGGAAGCGGGCGCACACACCCAGCCTGCGCCTGGTCAACGAGTAGGTGTCAGCGCAGTGCGGCCCGCGCCTCCATGAGCGCGAAGCCGAGCAGGTTCTCCCCTCGCCACGACGCCGGATCGGCCGCCTCCGGACGGTCGGCGCCGAGCCCGATCCCCCAGATGGTGTCGCGGGGCGCGGCTTCCACCAGCACCTTGTCGCCGGTACCCACCAAGAAGTCCCGAAGAGGCTCGTGCGCACCGAATTTCGCGATACTGCCGCGCACCACGATGTCGTAGCGACGAGCCAGCCAGGTGGCGTCGTCGAATCCGCGCACCGCGCGCCCGAGCCGCTTGGCGTCCGCGGGCGTCGCGCTGGCCAGCACCCGCGCCCGCATCTCCGCGTCGCCGAACAGCCGGGCCTTCTCGGCCATCATGAAATGTTCGGCGCTACGGTAGCTCACGCCGTCCACCGGGAATTCGACCGGCCACCACTGGCTGAGCACCCAGCGGCCCACCTCGCGCCCGGGCGTCCGCGTATGGCCCCAGAAGTAGAGGAATTCCGGCGTCGCCCCGGCCGACATCTCCGCGATCAACCGTGCCCTGTTCATATCGCGCAACGGTATCCGACCGGGCCGACACCTTGCCCACCATTATTCGCCCGCCCCTTACCGCGAGGCAGCCACCTCGCGGTATTTATCACGAAACGGTAACGTACGATCCATGACGCAAGAGACCGGAGTGATGTTGAGCTCGTGGCTGCTCCGGCTCTTGGCCACGGCCAGAACGGATCCCAATGTCGCGCGCACCGCCATGGTGATGCCGCTCGCGGATACCGTCGAACTGGCCAAGACCTCCTTCGCCGCCGGCGATCCCGAACTGCGGTCGGTGGGTGTCGCGCTCACCTCGGAGATCCTGATGCAGTGGCGGACTTCGCAACCCGAGTTGCTCGCCGAATTGGCCCGCTGTGTCGCCGATCCGGACTATCACAGCGATGATGCGGCGGGGGTGCTGGCGGCCGTCGCGGGCACGGAACCAAGCCAGGATTTCGCACCGCTGGTACCGGTCATGGTCGCCGCGCTCGGACATGAGAGCTCTTTCGGCTCGGTCACTCTCGCACTGTCGCGCCTGCGCCACCGGGCCGCCATCGACACCGTGCGCGACTGGCTGACCAGCGGCCGCATCGGCATGCTCCGCGACCCCTTCGATATCGACCACGTCCTGACTCCCCTGGTCGACTTCGCCGACGCGCTGCTGCCGGGCATCCGCACCTGCCTCGCCACCGAGGGCTACCACAGCGCCCTGCGCCCGCTCCTGCGCGCCTTGACGGCGTGGGGTCCGGCGGCCGCACCGGCCGTGCCGGAACTGTTGCCGTACTTGCGCACCGGCCATGCGCGCTGGGCCTGCGAGGTGATCGGCGCGATCGGCCCGGCCGCGCACCCGGCGGCGGATCTCCTCGAACGCTTCGCCCTGGGCGCGGAGCAGCCGCCCCGGCACGACACAGATCTCCCGCCCGACACCTCCTTGCGCTGGCACGGCACCCAGACCGCCGCCTGGGCGCACTGGCGGGTCACCGGCGAACCGGAGGTGACCCTGCGTATCTTCGGCGAAGCCGTGGAAACCGGTATCGCCGTCGACTTCGACCGCCTCGCCGAACTCGGTCCCCTCGCCGCGCCTTTCGCCGACGACGTCCGCAAACGCCTGGGATCCCCGGGCGGCTGGGAACGCGTCCACGCCGCCTCGGCCTGGTGGCGCATCACCGGCGACCCGGACCCGGCACTACCGGTACTCCTAGCCGCCCTGACCCCCTTGAACTCGGGCTACGCCGACGCCGACTGCCGCGCCGCCGCCCGCCTCATCAGCGAGATCGGCTCCCCCGCCACCGCCGCCGCTCCCCTCCTCGAAACCGTCCTCTCGACCGAACGCCGCTTCGCTTCTCTCCCACCCCACCGCACCCGGCAGTCCCAGACGGAACTACTGGCCGCCGACTGGGATTCCGAACTCCAGACTTCGGCGCGTATCGGGCTGACCGCCATGGAATCCGTCTGAGTTGTCTTCCTCGCGCCAGTCGGAATGGTCGGGAGTGAGAGTTCGGTGACGGGGCTGCGATCCGGTGGTGCTCGCGCATGCACTGTCGGCGCGGTGGCGTTACGGTTCCGATCGAGCATCGCCCGCCAGTACAGCTACGGCTGTTCCGACGATGCCGGGCAGTCCCAGGCTCGCGCCCAGTATCGGTATGAATCCGAATCCGATATTCGCAGCGTCCACGCGTGGCCGCATCACCAGGAATACCGCGTAGGCCACGATGCCGATTCCGCCGATCACCGAGTACCACACGCGGAAGCGGCGCTGAGGGTTTCGACCATGGCGTTCGCCTCTCAGTGCGTGGATTCGTGCGCTCGGCACCGCTCCGAATTGCCGAACTCGATCGGTTGCGTGACATAGGAATTCGGAAAACGGTGCAGAGAGAGCGCTCCTGGCGATCCTGCTTCGGCGAGGATCTGCGAGATACGGTGTTCGAGGAACGCGCCGTAGACACACATAGCAGGGGCATCGGCCAAAGAATCCGCTCCCGATCGTCAACGGGAAGGCTACATTTGTCGCCTCACTGTAACGACGGGAAGATGCCAGTCAGCGACCCCGACATCAACTGAAGCGTGTCGCGAAATCCATCACCGGTAAGCCTTCTGGTGCCGAGGAAACGGCCGGTTTCGACCGTCTCCGTTGGGGGTTGGAAGATATGAAGTGTGGTGACGTTGGGTGCCTTTCCTGACTTTCGCTGACGCCGGGTTGGGTGCCGTTGGGTGGCTATTCCAGCCCACGGACTGGCTGTGGGGGCGTTCTAGAGATTCAAACCCATGGGAAGTCTCGTCAGGGGTGAGCCTGTGGGCCTGGGAATGACCCGCACGGAATGGGTTCCGTGCGGGTGGTCCTGTATACCGGTGCCACGATGGAGGTTGGTGGCCCGTCCGCAAGGTGTGGTGGTGGGGCTTATTGCCGTAACGGTGGTGGCGGTAGCCCGGCGTCTTGTTTCACGCGCAGGCGGTGGATGGCCGAGCCGAGGAGTTCGTCGCCGTGATGGCGGTGATTGACCCGGTGTCTGCGTGTCGGGTCGTGGTGGGTCGGGGGCCGCCACCCGGTACGACCCGGATACGTAGTGTGCGCACCCAGACGTTCGGTGGCCCACCCGGTCGGGTCGTCGGCGTCCTCGGCGACCTGGGCATGATGCCGATCGCACACCAGGGTCAGGTTGTCGATATCGGTGCCACCCCCGTGTGCCCACGGGATCAGATGGTGCACCGCGCACATCGTCGCGGGCACGTCACAACCAGGGAAGGTACAGCCACGGTCACGGGCCACACACGCCAACCGCTGCCAGCGCGACGCGAGGCGTTGCCCACGCCCGAGGTAGAGCGGGACGCCGTCACGGCCGAAGAGCAACAGCCACGGGTAGCGGCCTTCGGCCAGCCGCAACGCGGCCGGGATCGACATCGTCGTGCCCGCCGCAGTGACCGCGTGCCCGGTGCCGCGTTCGAGGTCCTCGAGGCGCATGGTGAGCACGACCGAGACGGGCATGCCGCGGTGGCTGCCGAGGGTTTTCGCGCCCCCGGTCGCGGTCAGGAACGCGGTGAGGGCGTCATGGTTGCGTTGGGCGATGGTGCGGGTGTCGCGTTCGGCGGCGGCCTCGAGGGTCTTGGGGTCGATCGCGCGGGCACCGAGGGTGGGGCTGTCGGGGTCGGCGGAGTTGCACATGCCCGGTCGCGCGCCCTTGGCCAGCACCGCGTCCAGCAGCGCCCGCAACTGGGGGGTGAGCAGCCCGCTGATCTCGGTCATGCCGTCGATGCGTTGACGTCCCACCGTGATCCCCCGGACGCGGGCACGGTCACGGTCGTCGGTCAGGGTGCCGTCGGGGTCGAGGTGGGCCAGGATCGATTCCCCGACCGTCACGATCGCGTCCGGGGTCAGCTCGCACGCGTGCTCGGCCAACAACCGTTCGGCCTCTACCCGTATCTCGGTCGGTACGGCGGCGGGGATGCGGTCCATGACCGTCATGATGCGGCGGGCGTGTTCGACCGACAGCAGCCCGGCCGCTTGCTGGGCGGCGGTGTGCGGGTATTCCGGTTCCCGGTCCTCACCGTGCACGAAATGGAACACGCCGAGTTTCTGTGCTGCGCGTCGTCGTGCTCCGGCCTCGGCCATCGAGATCCGCAGGGTTTCACTCAAATACTTCGCCAGGCTCTTGCACCCGGCGCGTTCGGGCAGGTGCCGGTCACCGGTCTCGATGACCAGGCGATGCGACACCGCACCCAGTCGGGCACGGACGGCTTCGACGCGTCGCATCAGTTCCACGAAGTCGGTGTCGGTGTAGCGGGTCAGGTCCTCGTCGAGCAGGGCGGTGGCCGCGGTCGTCAATTCCTCCACGACCGCGAATACCTCACCCGCCCGGCTCGTATTCATGCCGTAATTCTATCGGGAAAAGGGTTGCGGCAGAATGAGAAAACCAATTCACGCACCCCTTCCAGCAAGCCGGATTTGTCCTTTTCTCGTCATCTGCCGTTCAAAGTCCGTTGAGAAACCTCGGCAAAGGTCACCCCCATGGCCCTACACACCGGCTTCACTCGACGCACCCTTTTGCGCACCTCCGCCTTCGGCTTGGTGGCCGCTCCCGCGCTGATCTCCTGCTCCACTGACGGCCCGGCCGTCGTCCGCCAGCGCCCCACGCTCACGCACGGGGTCGCGGTCGGCGATCCGCGCCCGGACGGTGCCCTCATCTGGGCACGCTCCGATGCCCCGGCCAAGCTCATCGTCGAAACCGCCGGTACCGAATCCTTCAACGACCCACGGCGTTTCGAGGGCCCGCTGCTGACACCGGAGACGGACGGCACCGGGCGGCTCCGGATCGCCGGGTTGCAGCCGGGTCAGCAGGTGCACTACCGGGTCACCCTGGAGGCCGCGGACGGTGCGACGTCCGAGCCGATCACGGGCGTCTTCCGCACCGTTCCCAGCGCGCCGTCGGATATCAAGATCCTCTGGTCCGGCGATGTGGCAGGTCAGGGGTACGGCAGCAATCCGGATCTCGGTGGCATGCAGGTCTTCTCCACCATGGCCGCTCGCGACCCGCACCTGTTCCTGCACTCCGGTGACTCCATCTACGCCGACGGTCCGCTCCAGGAGTCGGTCACCCTGCCGGACGGCCGAGTCTGGCGCAACACCGTCACCGAGGCGAAATCGGCTGTGGCGCAGACTCTCGAACAATTCCGGGGCAACTACGCCTACAACCTGTCCGACGAGAACTACCGGCGGTTCAACGGCTCGGTCGCGCAGCTGGTGCAGTGGGACGACCACGAGACCGTGAACAACTGGTCGCCGGGTGGGACGGTCGCCGCCGCCAAGGGCTACTCGGAACGGAATATGGACACCCTCGCCACCCGCTCGTGGCAGGCGTTCCACGAATGGATGCCGGTGGATCCCCGGGAGGCCGTGGACGGTCGACTGTTCCGCAAGGTTTCCTACGGGCCGCTGCTGGACGTGTTCGTGCTCGATATGCGCACCTACAAGGATCCCAATACCGAGAACACCGGGGCCGACGGCCGGATTCTCGGACCGGCCCAAACCCGGTGGCTCATGGACGGTCTGCGTGATTCCACGGCCACCTGGAAGATCGTCGCCAACGATTTGCCGCTGGGGCTGGTGGTCAAGGACGGTGAGCAGAAGGACCGGACCGCTTTCGAAGGGGTGGCCAACAACGATCCGGGCGCGCCCTCGGGACGGGAGGCCGAGATCGCGCGAGTGCTGTCCTCGATCAAGACGAACCGGGTGACCGGGGTGGTCTGGTTGACGGCCGACGTGCACTACACCGCCGCCCACCACTACTCTCCGAGCCGGGCCGCCTTCACCGATTTCGACGAGTTCTGGGAGTTCGTGTCCGGCCCGCTCAATGCCGGTGCGTTCGGACCCAACGACCTGGATGGCACCTTCGGGCCGGAGGCGGTATTCGTGCACGCCCCGGCCACGCCGAACACCTCTCCGCTGGACGGTGAGTTCCAGCATTTCGGCGAGGTGCTCATCGACGGGCGCAGCCGGGAGTTGACGGTGAATCTGTGCGACGCGAGCGGGAAGATCCTGTTCACTCAGCGCTTGTCTCCCGCTGGCTGATCGGCCATCGGGACAGGGGCGCGCAACCTCCGGTTTTGTGGTTAGCTGTAGCGCCATGAGCACGTCCGCACCCACCATCGGAGATGAGTTCCTGCCCCGTGACACCGCGGATGTGGTTCGCACGGTTCGGGATTCGCGCCTGTCGACGAAACCGCTGATCATCCGGGGTGGCGAGCGGGCCGAGGACGAGCTGGCGGTGCCGGAGCAGGGTGCGGTGCTGTCCATGCGGAAGATGAACCGGGTGCAGGTGGTCGACGCCGATGCCCGCACGGTGCGGGTGCAGGCGGGGGCGCGGCTGGCCGAGATCGACCGCACGCTGGGTGCGCACGGGCTGGGCCTGCCGATCGTGGGCGACCACCGCGAGATCACCGCGGGCGGATTCGCGGCGGTCGGCGGGCTCAGTTCCGCCTCCCACCGGTTCGGCATGTTCAGCGACAATGTGGTGGAACTCGAATACGTCGATCAGGACGGACGATTCGGCACCTGCGGGCGCAGCCACAATACCGAGCGGTTCCGGCGCATCCTCGGCGGCGGCGGACGCACCGGCATCATCACCGCGCTCACCCTCGACGTGCGCACGGTGGACAAGGACCGCACCTGGCTCACCACCGACGCACACCGCTTCCTGGATTTCGACACCTTCGTCGACCAGTCGGTGCAGGAGATCACCCGACCCGGTGACGCGGTACTCCAGGTGGGCCGGTGGGTCGACACCGCGCCGCTGCGGGTGTCGCGACCGGTCGGCACCGGACAGGTCAAACTGGGCACCATGCGGTTCGGGCAGTGGTCGAGCCTGCACCCGACCACGCCGACCGGTTCGCTGCGCGCCCGGCGCGAGGTCGGCGCGCGGGCCCGAAAGTCGCTGGGCGCCATCGCCTCCTCGGCGGGCGGCCGCGCGGGTATGCCGGTGCGCTATGCCGCGGCCGGTGCGCTCATGTTCGCTCCGAAGGTGCTGACGCTGCGGGACGCGGAGTTTCTGGCCGATACCGTCATCAGTTCCTCCGAACGCGGTCCGGCGTACCGCATCTCGCTGTTCGCCCCCATGTCCACCTACGCACGGGTCTTCCACGGCCTGCACGACCTGTTCTCCGACCTGCGCGAACGCACCGGCTGCTTCACCGTCATCTCGGCCATGACCTACGGTGTGCGATCCCCCTACCTGCGCGAACTCGACGGCGAGGACCACGGTTTCATCACCTTCACCTGTCGGCTGCGGCCTGCCGCGCTGCCCTCGGAGATGCTGCGCGACATCGTGTCCGGAATCGACGAGATCTGTGTCGCCGAACGCGCCCGGCGGTATGACCCGACCGACTAGACTGTGTTCCGCCGCACACTCCTGGCAATCAGTCAGCGGCGATGTGCGGCCGGTATCGGCACTGTCGGCGGGGTGCTGATGCATGGTTCGGCTCGTTCCCACACGAAGGTTGCCTGTTCCATGATCGAATTCCGCCATGATCGCCGTCGGCCCGCCGCCGAATCCATCGCGGGCAAACGAATCGTCATCACCGATGCCTGTTCCGATATCGGCCGCGCCACCGCCCGGCTGCTAGCCCTCCAGGGCGCGGAGGTGCTGCTGGTGGCACGCCGCGGCGATCTCCTGATCTCCGATACCAATACCATTGTCCAAGCGGGCGGTTCGGCCCGCTGGCACCGCTGCGACATCTCCGCCCTCGGCGATGTGGATCAACTCGTCGAATGGGCGATCGCCGAATTCGAGCGCATCGACGTGCTGGTCAACAATGCGGGCCGCCCGCTGCGCCGCCCGGTGCTGCAATCGCTGGACAAGTTCCGCGACTATCAGCGCATGATGGCCGCCAACTACTTCGGCCCGCTCCGGCTCACCCTCGGCCTGATCCCGGCCATGCTGGCCAGCGGATCCGGGCATGTGGTCAATGTGGGGCCGTGGAGCCTGTCCACCGGAGCCGCACCGAACTTCGCCTCCTACGCCAGCGCTCAGGCCGCCTGGACCACCTTCGGCGACTGTGCGGACGCGGAACTGTCGCCGCGCGGCATCCACGTCACCTCGGTGCAGTATCCGGCCTTCAAGGCCGACGCCGAATCGCCGGACTACTACGCCGAGCATCCGGTCTCGGTGCCCGCCGAGGCGGCCCGCTGGATCGAGCACGCCATCCGCACGCGGCCCAGCCGGGTGGAGCCCCGCTTCTCCCGCACCCTGCGCGGGCTCGCGGGCGTCGCGCCCCGCTCCACCAGCCGCCTCATGCACGCCTTCGGCATGTAGCGCCTCGACAGGTAGCAGCGCGGCATACAGCGCTTTCGGCAATTGCGCGGATGAGGGGAAGGCGGGGTGCCCGCCGCCGAGCACCCCGCCTCTCACACTCACGCGAATTGCGCTCCGGTGACCGGCATTCCGACATTCCGGATGGGTCCGTCGATACAGGTGGTCACCGAGCCACCCGCCTTCTCGATCGGGCCGGTCGTGATCACCACCGTGCCCCCGGCGCCCGGCCCCTCCACGATCTGGAGCGTATTGGTCGCGGGCGCACCGTAGCCGTTCAGCGCGAACGGCCCGACAATGCGACTGACCTCACCATTGGCCCAGTTGAAGGTGGCGTCGAGCTTCCCGTTGACGCCCAGGCAGCTGGCCTCGCCGACGAAATCGGTGGACCAGCCACCCTCCTCGGTCGGGGTGCCGACGCAGGTGTGCAGATCGCCGTCCAGCCGCGCCGTCACCTGCGTGGGCTCCAGACCGATGGGAGTGTCGGACATGAACTGCACATGCCCGCCCGCACAGCCCCCGGAGATCGCGGTCGCCGCGGCCGGACCCGCCGTGACGGCGGCACCCGCGGTCGTGAACAGCACACAAAGGGCTGGCACCGCCAGCGTGGAAATACGAAGCTTCATCCCGCCCTTTCCTCGTGATCGTTCGAAATGACAGCCGACCGTAGCGCAACCATGCGCGGCGACGAGCCGAAATGCGATGAACCCGCGCGGCCGCCGAGCGACGCACCCGAGTGGACCCCGGCGGCGACTCGGACCGCGATGGTTGCCAGTGCTCACGACTCCGAGTTACATTAGTCGAGTGCCTAAGTTAGTCGAACGAGCAAATTCTAATCGGGGTCGGCAACGACGCGAGGAACTCATCGAAGCGGGGGTGGCGCTGCTCATCGAGGGCGGCTGGGCGGCCGTCACGACGCGAGCACTGGCCGCGCGCAGTGGAGCCAATGCCGGGCTCATCCACTATCACTTCGGCGGCCTGCCCGGCCTGCACCTGGCCATCGCCGAACGCGCGGGTGAGCGAGCCCTCGCCCCCGTTGTCGACGCGCTGCTGGGCGCATCGGACGCACACTCGGCGATAGCCGCGATGCGGTCGACGATCTCGCGGGTGGCCACCGACGACCAGATGGTCCGGCTGGCAGTCGAATTGGTGTCGGGGACACGGCAGGACCCCGCACTCGGCGTGGCCTTGCGGGAGAGTCTGCGTGAGGCACGCGAGCGGATCGCGGAGTGGCTCGGCGACCTGAATCCGGAGTGGACACCCGCGCAGCGGAGCGGAGCCGCCGTCCTCGTCGCGGCCCTCCTGGACGGCCTGCTCCTGCATCGCGAACTCGACGACGAGCTGCCGATCGATCCCGCGCTGGCCGTCCTCGGCACCCTCCTGGGCGACGAGTCATGCGGATCCTGATCCCCGGCGGCGGAATCGCCGGACTTACCCTCGCGTACTGGTTGCATCATTACGGCCATGAACCGGTCGTGGTCGAGCGCGCACCGCGTGGCCGGTACGGCGGCTATGGCATCGACTTCTTCGGCACCGGATACGACATCGCCGCCCGGATGGGCCTGACCGACCGGCTCGCCGCGCGGCAGCTGCCCACCGAAGACATCCGCACCGTCGACACCCGGGGTAGGCCACACGCACGGCTGGAACGACGCGTGCTGGAGAAGGTGATCGGCGGCCCCTATCTCGCCCTGATGCACGCCAGGCTGGAGGAGGCGCTCGCCGATGCCGTACGGAATAGGGTCGAGGTCCGCCACGAGCAGCGGGTCACGACCGTGCGGCAACGACCGGACGGTGTCGACGTCGCCTTCGCCGACGGCACCGAGGACAGCTTCGATCTGCTCATCGGTGCGGACGGCGTGCACTCGGCGACCCGCGAGCTCGTCTTCGGCCCCGAGCCCGGCTTCGCCCGGCACCTCGGCTACACCATGGCCTGCTACCCCGTGGCCGACACCTACGATCTCGGGCCGCGGCGCGTCCACTACAGCGAGCCCGGGCGACAGACGGTGCTCTATCCCACCGACACTCCCGGCGAACTGATCGCGCTCTTCCTTTATCGCACACAACGATTCGTTCCACCGCGGGCCGAGCGACCCGCGGCACTGCGCGCGGCGTTCGACGGGATGGGTTGGATCACCCCGCGCCTGCTCGCGGCGGCCCCGGCCGACGACCTCTTCATGGACAGCTTGACCCAGATCCGGATGCCGAGCTGGCACCGCGGCCGCGTCGCCCTGATCGGCGACGCCGCCGCGGCGATGACGCTGACCTCCGCGCAGGGGGCGTCCATGGCCATGGCCGGTGGCTATCTCCTCGCCGAGGCGCTGCACCGGCATTCGGAGCACGTGGCCGCCTTCCACGCCTACGAGGCGCGACTGCGCGCCGCCGTAGATCAGCGCCAGGACCGCGCCCGCGCCATCGCGCGCTCCCTCGTCCCCGCGACACGCACCGGCATCGCCGTTCAGACACTGGTCTCCAGCGTCGTCATGCGGGACGCCTTCGTCGGCCTGCTGCGCCGCGGATACGGCGACACCACCAGCGTGCTGGCCGAGACCTGAGTCCCATCCGCACGTATCGACATCGCCCGACACCAGACCGACCTACACCAGATCGACCTACACCGGAAAGGCAATCTCTTGACAGACGACCGGAAACTGGTCCTCGTCGCCGGAGCGACCGGCTATTTGGGCCGCCACATCGTCGCGCGACTGCACGACCAGGGGTATCGGGTCCGCGCGGTGGTCCGCGACAAGCAGCGGGCGCTGGCCCCCGGCGCGCACGGTGCGCCCGCCCTCACCGACGGCGTCGACGAATGGGTCGTCACCGACCGCGCATCCCATCTCGACGCGTCGATCATGAAGGACGTGGACCATGTCGTGTCGGCGCTCGGCGTCACCCGGCAGCGGGCGGACCCGTGGGACGTCGACTTCCTGCTGAACCTGCGCTATCTGGAATTGGCGGAACAGCACGGCGCCGCCTCGTTCCTCTACGTCGGAGTCATGAACGTCGACACCGGCACCTCGGCGCTCACCCGCGCGAAGCACGCGTTCACGGCGGCGCTGAGCCGATCTCGGGTGAGTCCGCAGATCGTCAATCCGTCGGGCTACTTCTCCGACCTCACGGAAATCTACGATCTCGCCCGGCGCGGCGTGGTGTTCGGACTGGGTGACGGGAGTGTGCGACTGTCCCCCATCCACGGCGCCGACCTCGCGGACTTCTGCGTCTCCGTGCTCCCGGAGGGCGCGGGCACGTGGGAGATCGGCGGACCCGAGGTGCTGAGCTACCGGGAGATCGTACGCCTGGCATTCGACGCGGCCGGGCGGCGCGAGCGGCATCTCCGGGTGCCCGGCGCGTTGACATCGACCGCGGTATGGCTCGCCGACCGCACCAGCCCACGCGCCGCCACCCTCATGCGGTTCTTCCTGGACGGCATGCGAACCGACTCCGTCGGAACGACTTACGGAACGCGCACCCTCGGCGACTACTACGCGTCACTGGCTCGATAGCCCGAACCGCGGCACGTCACCGGACAGCAGAACGCCCCGCCCGGAATCCGGGCGGGGCGCTTGGTGTGCTCGGGTCAGTGCTTCTCGGGGCCGAGGTGGTACTCGAACACCAGACCGCCCGCGGCGATCAGGATCAGCACCACGCCGACGCCGATCAGCCAGAACTGGAAGAACGCGAAGCCCAGCGCGGCGACCGAGCCGGCCGCGGCCAGCAGGATGGGCCAGAACGAACCGGGCGAGAAGAAGCCCAGATCGCCCGCGCCGTCCGCGATCTCGGCGTCCTCGAAGTCCTCGGGGCGCAGGTCGAGACGTCGCGCCACGAAGCGGAAGTAGGTGCCGACGATCAGCGACAGGCCCGCCGACAGCACGATGGCGGTGGTGCCGGCCCATTCGACGCCGGTGCGCGACTGGGCGGTGAAGTAGCCGTACACGATCGCCACGAGCACGAAGAAGATCGTGATCAGTTCGAAGATGCGAGCTTCGACCTTCATGTCAGTTCAGTCCTCACTTGGCGGCTTCCGTAAGGCCCTCACCACGGGCCGTACGTTCGGTGTCGAAGGGCTTGGTGGTCACGGCGACCGGCGACTCACCGATGGCGGCCAATGCCTCGGCATTGGTCTTACCGGACTCGCGCTCCTTCAGGTACTGCTCGAACTTCTCCGGCGTCACCGCGCGGACCTCGAAGTTCATCATGGAGTGGAAGGTGCCGCACATTTCCGCGCAGCGGCCGACGAACGCGCCTTCCTTTTCGATCTTGGTGATCTGGAAGGTGTTGTCCGAGTGGTTTTCCTTCGGGTTCGGCATGACGTCGCGCTTGAACAGGAACTCCGGCACCCAGAAGGCGTGGATGACGTCCGCGGCCGCCAGCTCGAACTCGATGACCTTGCCGGTCGGCAGGACCAGCACCGGGATCTCCTCCGAGGTGCCGATGGTCTCGATCTTGTCGTAGTTCAGGTAGGAGATGTCATTGGCCGGCAGACCGTTGTTCGGGCACGGCTGCGGGTGGCCCTCGTCGTTCTTGCGCTCCAGGCACTCTTCCCGGATCTGGGTGTTCATCTCCTCGCGCTCGGCGTCGACGCCGTCGTACTGGAGGCCACCGTCCTTGAAGTCGACCTTCTGGTAGCCGAACTTCCAGTTCCACTGGAAGGCGGTCACGTCGACCACCACATCCGGGTTGTCGACCTTCTCGTGCACGTAGTTCTGCACGACCACGGTGAAGTAGAACAGCACCGCGATGATCACGAACGGGATCGCCGTGTAGGTCAGCTCCAGCGGCACGTTGTAGCCGGTCTGGCGCGGGAACTCCGGCGAGTTCTTCTTCTTGCGGTGGAAGATGACGGTCCAGAAGGTCAGACCCCAGACCAGCACGCCCATCGCCAGCGCGGCGAGCACGGACCAGGTCCACAGCTCCCGCATCTTGGTGGCCTGCGGCGTGACACCCGAGGGCCAGCCGAACCGAAGCCACGGGTTATCGATCGAGCAGCCGGAGACGAGCATCGCGGTCATCCCCATGGACACCGCCAGCCCGGCCCGCCGAAGGATACGGCCCCGCCGACCCTGGGCGGGTCGTGCCCCTATCGCCTCGCTCGCCTTGTGCGCCACGCTCAACGCCTTCCTGGTCGTCTATTCGACACGGCGCCGCCCGGACTCCCTTCCGCCGGACGGCACATATTCAGCACGTTTGGGAAATTCTCAGGGTCGGGCGCACAACGCGCCACCGACTCCGGGAGTTCCCGAGTACTACGCAGCGTAGACCAAACCACCGCCCTGGATGTGATCGGGTCGCCCACGACACGCCCCGCCACACCCCCTGCGCCCCAACTCCCCTGGTCCCCGCAGCACGACAACCCTGCTCCCGACCGATAACCCCACCCCGAACCACCACGCCCCCAGACCCGACCGATAACCCCAGCCCAAGACACACCACCCCTGCCCGAGCCGCAAGCACCCCACCCCGAGCTGAGACACCCCCAGCCACCCCACCCCAAGGCACAACACGCCCGCCCCAAGGCACAACACCCCTGGTTCGCGGCGCGTCCCGGTTCTGGACTGAGTGGAGTGGAGGAGCGAAGCGGGGGAGCGGAGGGAGGGAAGAACCGGGACCTCCAGCGCCGCGAACCCGCCCGGAGCGAAGCGGAGGGCCAAAGATACGGCATACTCGGGCATTGAGTTTCGTCGTACCCGCCCCGTCCGGGGGCACGGTGTTCCCTTGACTCCCGAAGCGAGGTTTTCGTCGCAGTGTGTGGACTGCTCGGCTATCTGACCGTTGACACTTCCGGCGCTCCGGAGGGGACCACTGCCGAAGCCATCGCGGCGCAGCTGCACGAGGCGCTGGTCTGCCAGCGCCATCGCGGCCCGGACGAGCGGGGCACCTGGCACGACGAGCACATGGTGTTCGGTTTCAACCGTCTTTCGATCATCGATATCGAGCATTCGCACCAGCCGCTGCGCTGGGGGCCGCCGGAGAACCGGCAGCGCTACGCCATGACCTTCAACGGCGAGATCTACAACTATCTCGAACTGCGCGAGCAGCTGACCGCCGAGCACGGCGCCGAGTTCGGCGCCGAGCCCATGTTCGCCACCGAGGGCGATACCGAGACCATCGCGGCGGCCTTCCACTACTGGGGTCCGGAGGCGGCGGCTCGTCTGCGCGGCATGTTCGCCTTCGCGATCTGGGATACCGAGACCCGCAGGCTGTTCATCGCCCGCGATCCGTTCGGCATCAAGCCGCTGTTCCTGGCCACCGGTCCGGGCGGTACGGCCTTCTCCAGCGAGAAGAAGAGCCTGCTGGACCTGCTCCCCCAGCTCGGGCTGAGCGATGCGCTCGATCCGCGCGCGCTCGAGCACTACACGGTGTTGCAGTACGTCCCCGAGCCGGAGACCCTGCACCGGGATGTGCGGCGGCTGGAGTCGGGCTGCTACGCGTGGGTGGAGCCCGGGCAGGCCCCGAGGATCACGCGCTACTTCGATCCGCGTTTCCGGGTGGTGCCCTTCGCGAAGCCCGGCGAGGTGACCGCGCAGCCGCCCACCACGCGTCCGCGTCCGGCGGCGCAGCGCCCGAATACCGCCGAGTACCGCTATCGCGAGATCGCCGAGGCCCTGGAGGATTCGGTGGCCAAGCATATGCGCGCGGACGTCACGGTCGGCGCGTTCCTCTCCGGCGGTATCGATTCCACCGCCATCGCGGCGCTGGCCATCCGGCACAATCCGAATCTGCTCACCTTCACCTCGGCGTTCGAGCGCGAGGGCTACTCGGAGGCCGACGTGGCCGCCGAGACCGCCGCCGCCATCGGCGCGAAGCACTACATCCGCACCGTGAGCCCCGAGGAGTTCGCCGCCTCCATTCCCGAGATCGTCTGGTACCTGGACGAACCCGTGGCCGATCCGGCGCTGGTGCCGCTGTATTTCGTGGCGAAGGAGGCCCGTAAGCACGTCAAGGTGGTGCTGTCCGGCGAGGGTTCCGACGAACTGTTCGGTGGTTACACCATCTACCGGGAACCGCTGTCGCTGAAGCCGTTCGAGTATCTGCCCAAGCCGCTGCGCCGCCTGGCGGGCCGACTGTCGGAGCGCATTCCCGACGGCACCCGCGGCAAGAGTCTGCTGCACCGTGGTTCGCTGACCCTCGAGGACCGCTACTACGGCAATGCCCGCAGCTTCAACGACGCCCAATTGCGTTCGGTGCTGCGCGATTTCCGCCCCGAGTGGACGCATCGCGATGTGACCGATCCCATCTGGGCCATGCAGGGCCGTGACTGGGATCCGGTGGCGCGCATGCAGCATCTGGACCTGTTCACCTGGCTGCGCGGCGACATCCTGGTCAAGGCCGACAAGATGACCATGGCCAATTCGCTGGAGCTGCGGGTGCCGTTCCTGGATCCGGAGGTCTTCGCGGTCGCCGAGAAGATCCCGGTGGATCAGAAGATCACCAAGGACACCACCAAGTACGCCCTGCGCCGCGCGCTGGAGGACATCGTGCCCCCGCACGTCCTGCACCGCGCCAAGCTCGGATTCCCCGTCCCGCTGCGGCATTGGCTGCGCGGCCCAGAGCTCTACGACTGGGCGCGCCAGCAGATCACCGACTCCGCCACCGACCACCTGCTCGACAAGACCGCCGTGCTGGGCATGCTGGACGCCCACCGCGCGGGCACCTCCGACCACAGCCGCCGCCTGTGGACCCTGCTGGTCTTCATGATCTGGCACGGCATCTTCGTCGAACAGCGCATCAAGCCGGAGATCCAGGAACCCACTTACCCGGTCACGCTGTAATCCCGGGGCGCGGACACCCGCCAGCGCCGCAACCTTCTTACACACCTTTGCCGTTCCTTTCGCACCGGTCTGACCTTCCCCCACCACCATCGCTGTCGTGCCTCAACCGGGAGGCACCATGGCGAAAGACCCGACCGACATGCGCAGAACGGCACGAACAGCCCTGACCACCGTCGCCGCCGCACTGGTGGCGATCAGCACCCTCACCGCGTGCGGCGGCGCACAGCCCTCGGGAAGCACCGCGCCCTCCGGGGGCTCGCAGACCTCCGCGAGCCCGTACGCCTCCGCTACCCCACCGTGGTGCCCCACCCTCGACACCCACCGCGTCGACTGCGGCACGGTGGAGCGCGACCTGGTGCCCGGCGACCCCGACCTGGGCACCATCCGGGTCGCCTATGCCCGGATCCAACGCACCGACCTGGATTCCCCCGCCGCGGGCACCATCCTGCCGAATCCGGGTGGTCCCGGCGTCCCGCTCATCGAGCACGCCGATATGGCCCTGGCCGCCGTGGACGGCGATCTCCTCACCGACCACGACCTGCTGCTCATCGACCCGCGCGGCACCGGCCTGTCCACTCCGCTGGATTGCGGTGTCCCCGACCGGGATTTCCTCACGTTGCCGCGAGATGAGCAGCGCCGGAAGGCAACTCGCTGCGGCGAGCTGCTCGGCCCCCGCGCGGCGGGCTACACCTCCGCCGCCACCGTGGACGACTTCGATGCCGTCCGAACCGAACTCGGCATTCCGAAGGTGGTGCTGTACGGCATCTCCTACGGCACCTACCTGCTGCCGGTTTACGCCCAGCGCCACCCGGACCACGTCCAGTCCATGGTGCTGTCGGGTGCGTACCCGCACGATTTCGACACGCTCAACCGCCCGAACGCCGAAGCGGTGTCGCTGGCGCTACAGCGCATCTGCGACCGCGGCGGCGTCTGTGACGGCGCGGCCGCCGTCGCGGACCTCCGTGCGGTGAACGCCCGCCTGCGCACCGACCCGCTGCCCGTCCCCGCCGAGCGCCCGTTCACGCTGACCGAGGACAAGTTCGCCAGCCTGCTCTTCGAGGCCGCCACCTCCGGGGTCGGCAGCGATCCCGACCCCGTCCTGGGCACCGTCCCCGCCGCGCTGCGTGCGGCGGTGCGCGGCGACGACGCTCCCCTGCGCGCCTTCGCGGTCCGCGCCGCGACCTCGCCGGTCATGGAGAACATCGACCTCTACCTCGCCGTGGCCTGCAACGACTACCCGACGATCTGGTCCCCGGACGCCCCGGTGGCCGAGCGTGAACAGCGGTACCGCCGGGCCGTGGCGGCGGCCGGGGAGGCCGGGGCCTTCAGCGCCGCCGGGTTCTCGGCGGCCCAGCGCGACGGCGGCGACATCTGCCTGGGCTGGCCCGCCACCACCCGTATCGACCATGCCGCCCAACCGCTTCCGGACGTGCCCGTGCTGGTGCTCTCCGGTGACCTGGACGCCATCACCCCGGATGCCAATGGCGTGCGGGTGGCGGCGAAATTCCCCCGCGCCACCTTCGTCTCGGTGCCGAATGTGGGCCATGTGCCGGATCTGGTGCCGGGCGGCTGCGTCTCCGGTCTGGTGACGACGTTCCTGCGCACCGGCACGCCCGGCGCCACCGACTGCGTGCGATCCATCGCGCCGATCCCGGTGACGCCGGTCACCGACTGAGTCCGCGACCGTCATGTTCGACGCCCGTGACCGGCAGAATGAGCCAGTGAACATACCGACCGCCCCCACCGTTCTCATTGTCGAGGACGACCCGAACGTCCGCAGCACCCTGGACCAGCTGCTGCGCTTCGAGGGCTACCGGGTACTCCAGGCCGCCGACGGCAGCGCGGCGCTCACCGTGCTGGCGGCCCAGCGGCCGGATCTGGCGGTGGTGGATGTGGTCATGCCGGAACTGGACGGACTCTCGCTGTGCCGGGTGCTGCGCCGCCGCGGCGACCGACTGCCGATCCTGGTGCTCACCGCCCGGCACCAGGTCGGCGACCGGGTCGCCGGACTCGACGCCGGGGCCGACGACTACCTGGCCAAACCCTTCGACACCGAGGAACTGCTGGCCCGGCTGCGGGCGCTGCTGCGGCGCAGCGCACCCGATCCGGAACAGCGCGCCCTCACCGTCGCCGACCTCACCCTGGATCCGGCCACCCGCGAGGTGCGCCGGGGCGGCCGGGATCTGGAACTCACCCGCACCGAATTCGACGTACTGGAACTGCTCATGCGCAATGAGCGCCTGGTGCTGCCGCGCAGCCGCATCTACGAGGACATCTGGGGATTCGACTTCGACACCGAATCCCGGTCCCTGGACGTGTATATCGGCTACCTGCGGCGCAAAACCGAAGCGGGCGGGGCGGTTCGGCTCATCCACACCGTCCGCAATGTCGGCTACACCATCCGGCCCGCGTAATGCTGCGCACCCGAATCACTCTCGTCGCGGTGTTCGCGGTCACGGTCGCCATCGTGGTCACCATCGTGATGGCGTACCGCAATGTCAGCCCGCTGGTGGCCGACCAGGTCGACCGCGGCCTGGCCGATCGCGCCGACACCGTCGCGGCCCTGCTGGCGGCGGACGCACCGCTGCCGGTCCGCCCGGATATGACCGAACAGCTGCTGCTGCCGGACGGCACGGTGCTCCCTCTGGTCCCGGGACGAGCGCCACTGCCGGTCACCGCGGCCGACCGCGCCGTCGCCGCCGCCGGGAGCGGACGCAACGAGACCGAGATCGAGGTCGACGGCATCGGCTACGGCGTGCTCACCAAGGGCCGTCCGGGTGGCGGCGCGGTCATGGTGAGCCAGAACTACGCGGATGTGGAACGCATCGACCGCGAATTCCTGTGGCGCACGGCCGCCATCACCGCGGTGGCACTGCTGGCGGCGGCGCTGCTGTGCTGGCTGGCCATCGGCCGCATCCTGCGGCCGATCCGCCGCTTGGCCGCCGCCACCGACCGCATCGCCAGCACCCAGGACCTCACCGTCACCCTGCCGCGGGCCGAGTCCGGCGAGGTCGGCGAACTGACCCGCAGCTTCAACACCATGCTCGCCGCGCTGCGGTTCGCGCGGGCGCAGCAGCAGCGCCTGGCCGAGGACGCCGGGCACGAACTGCGCACCCCGCTCACCTCGGTGCGCGGCAGCGCCGAACTCCTCCAGCGCGCCCGGGGACGGCTGGCCCCCGAGGACGAGGCCCAGGTGCTGGCCACCCTGGTCCAGGAGGCGAAGGCACTGGACGAACTGGTCCGGGAGCTGGTCGATCTGGCCACCGATCAGTACGCCGCCGAGGAGCCCGAAACCCTGTCGCTGGCGGAGGTGGCGCGGGAGTGCGCGCACCGCGTCCGCCGCCGCAGCGGACGCGCCGTCATCCTCACCGTCACCGACCCGGTGCCGGTCTCCGGCCGTCCGCGCGCCCTGGCCCGCTGCGTCGACAATCTCATTGCCAACGCACTCAAATTCGGTCCGCCCGACACCCCGGTCGAGATCGCCGTGTGCGCGGCCGATCTCACCGTTCGGGACCACGGCCCCGGGATCGCCGACTCCGACCGGGAGGCCGTTTTCGGCCGGTTCTATCGCGCCGACGCCACCCGCTCCGCCCCCGGATCCGGCCTGGGCCTGGCCATTGTCCGCGATATCGTCACCGCGCACGGCGGCGTGACGCACGCCGACAACCACCCCGAAGGCGGTGCGCGCGTGGGCTTCCGACTACCGGCCGCCGCGCACGAGAAGCCGGTTCGCTGTCCGGGTGCTAGCGTGGACAGGCGAAATCGGTAGGGCAGCAAGGAATGTGAGATGGTCTCGGGTGATAGATCGGCTGTCCCACTATTTGGAGCTACCCCTTTGACCACTTCCTCACCGCGCTTCGGTGCCACCACGGATGCCCTACCCGTCCAGTACGGATCGCCCGTCGACTCCGCCGGCCCGCATATGGTGCTGCACTCGGAGGAGTTCGCGGCCGATCCGCACCGGGCCTACCGGGAGATGCGCGACAAGTACGGTTCGCTCGTCCCCATCGAACTGGCCCCGGGCGTGCCCGCCACGCTGGTGATCGGCTATCAGACGGCGCTGCGCATCCTCAACGACCCGGAACACTTCCCCGCCGATCCGCGCACCTGGCAGCAGTCGGTGCCCGACGAGTGCCCGGTCAAGCCGATGATGCAGTGGTACCCGAATGCCCTGCGCAATGCCGGGCCCACGCACGCCCGCTACCGGCAGAGCTACGTCGCCGGTATCGACGGCATCGACCTGCACACCCTGCACATCACCGTCGAGCAGGTCGCGGCCCCGCTGATCAACTCCTTCTGTGAGACCGGATCGGCGGATCTGGTGAGCCAGTACGCCTTTCCGCTGGTCTTCGAGGTGCTCAACCAAATGGTGGGCTGCTCGGCGGAATTGGGGCAGCGGGTGGCCACCGGGATGGCGGCGCTGTTCGACACCGTCAACGCCGCCTGGGGTATGCAGCATCTGAGCGAGGCGCTCATGGAGCTCATCGCGCTGCGCCGGGCCGAGCCCGCCGACGACGTCACCTCGCGCATGGCGAGCCATCCGGCCAACCTCACCGACGAGGAAATGCTCTACCAGCTCATCAGCTTCTACGGCGCGGGCATCGAACCGCAGCAGAACCTGATCACCAACACGCTGCTGCTCATGCTCACCGACGACCGGTTCGCGGGCGGGTTCCTCACCGGCAGCCTGTCCACCCGCGACGCGCTCGACGAGGTGCTGTTCAACGACCCGCCGATGGCGAACTTCAGCATCAGCTACCCGCGCCAGCCGATCCTCATCGACAACACCTGGCTGCCCGCACACCAGCCCGTGGTGATCAGCCTGGCGGGCTGCAACAACGATCCCCGGATTCGCGGCGGCGACCGCACCGGCAACCGCTCCCATCTGGCATGGAGCGCCGGACCGCACGCGTGCCCCGCCAAATCGGTTGCCTACCTGGTGGTTCAGGATGCCATCGACCAGCTGCTCGATGTGCTGCCGGAACTGCGGCTGGCGGTCACCCCCGACGAGATCGTCTGGCGGCCGGGGCCTTTCCACCGCGCCATGGCGTCGCTGCCGGTCGTCTTCCCACCGTCCCCTCCGCTGAATTCGGTTTAAGGAGTTGTCCGATGGAGTATGACCCGATCGTCCTGGACCCGACGGGCACGGATATCCAAGGTGAGAACGCGCGGATCCGCGAGCGCGGCCCGATCGCGCTGATCGAACTGCCCGGCGGCGTACCCGCCTGGTCGGTGACCGACCAGGCGATCCTCAAGGGACTGCTGGCCGATCCGCGCGTCTCCAAGGATCCGCGCCAGCATTGGTCGGCCTTCATCAACGGCGAGATCACCGAATCGTGGCCGCTGCTGCCGTGGGTGGCGGTGGACAATATGTTCACCGCCTACGGCGCCGACCACCGCCGACTGCGCAAACTGGTCTCCCCCGCCTTCACCCACCGCCGCACCACGGCGATGCGCGAGCGCATCGAGGAGATCACCGCGGCCCTGCTCGACGAACTGGCCGCCGAACCGGCCGACGCGGTGGTGGATCTGCGGGCGCGCTACGCCTACCCGGTGCCGATCCGGGTGATCAGCGAGCTCATCGGCATTCCGGACCATCTCGGCCCGGCCATGCACAAGTGCGTGGACGGCTTCTTCGACGGCACCTTCACCGCCGAGCAGGCGCAGGCCAACTATCTCGAAATGTTCCGGCTCGTCGGCGAACTCGTCGCCTTCCGGCGGGAGACTCCGGGCGAGGACATCACCAGCGTCCTCATCAACACCCGCGACGACGACGGTTCGCAGCTGACCGACAAGGAACTCTGCGACACCCTCATGCTGGTCATCAATGCCGGGCACGAGACCACGGTGAACCTGCTCGACCAGGCCATCTTCGCACTGCTGAACCACCCCGAGCAGCTCGCCGACGTCCGCGCGGGCCGGGTGCCGTGGTCGGATGTGATCGAGGAGGCACTGCGCTATCAGTCGCCGGTCGCGCATCTGCCGCTGCGCTATGCCGTGGAGGACATCGACATCGACGGCTTCCGCATCCCCAAGGGCGAGGCGATCCTCGCCTCCTACGCCGCCGCCAGCCGCGATCCGAAGATCCACGGCGCCGACGCCGACGCGTTCGACGTGCACCGCGCCACCAAGGATCAGCATGTCGCCTTCGGCCACGGCGCGCACCACTGCATCGGCGCTCCCCTGGCCCGGCTGGAGGCGGCCATCGCCCTGCCCGCGCTGTTCGAGCGCTTCCCGGACATGCGCCTGGCCGCCGAACCATCCGGGTACGAGCCCGTGGTCAGCTTCGTGTCCAATGGTCACCAGCGCCTGCCGGTGCGGTTGCACGCCTGACGGGACGCGTCGCCCGCCCGGAGGCCGCGGCCGGTGCCCGGCCTCCATCCGGCGACAGCGTGTCCGTCGTGGGCGGCAGGCTGTTTCGCGCGGTGGCGGGGGGTGGTGCACCCCGCCCTCGATCCGCCATCCGCGGCGATCAGCTGGCGGCGGTCGCCGGGGCGAGACGGGTGGTGAACCAGTCGCGGGCGAGCATCGCGACCTGGTCGAGGGTGCCCTCCTCCACGAACAGGTGACTGGCCCCGGGGATCACCCGCATCTCGGTCTCGCAGGTCATGGCCGCCTGCGCACCGTGGTTCAGCTCCAGTACCAGCGGGTCGTCACCGCCGACGATTAGCAGGGTGGGCGCCTGCACCCGGGACAGCGCGGCACCGGCCAGATCGGGCCGTCCGCCGCGCGACACCACGGTGCGCACGCCCAGCTCGGGATCGGCGGCCGCGCACAGGGCCGCGGCCGCGCCGGTGCTGGCCCCGAAGTACCCCAGCGCCAGGCCCTCGGTGCGGCTCTCCTTGGCGAGCGCGCGGGTCACATCGGCCAGTCGCCGCGCCAGCAGTTCGATATCGAAGACGTTGGCGCGCGCGGCTTCCTCGTTCGGCGTGAGCAGATCGACCAGCAGCGTGCCGATTCCGGCCCGGTCCAGCACGGCCGCCACGTGCCGGTTGCGCGGACTGTACCGCCCGCTGCCGCTGCCGTGCGCGAAGACGACCAAACCCATCGGCCGCTCCGGAATGGTGAGATGCCCTGTCAGCGTGGTCTTTCCGGAGGTGACGCGAATATCGTCGTCGCGTAGTCGCCGCCCGCTGTCGCGGGGGTCGTCGAATGTCATATCAGGCTCCCGATGAATGGGGTTCGGCTCCAGTACTTCTCGATAGGTTGTCGGCCGTGTACCGGCGGTGGATCCGATAGCGGTGGCTGATCCGCGGATCCGGGCGATACGACTCGCGGCCGACGGCAGCCTCGTGGTCGTCGACGAGGTCGCCACCACGGTACAGCCCGAAGCGGGTTCGGCAGCAGATCGCCGCCGCGGGCGTCGATACGAGGAGCCGCGCTGATCACAGCTGGCGGATACCCGCTCCACCGCCGAGTACACGGTGGACGAAGTCAGGCGCGCGGAATCCGCAGCGCACGCACCCGTGCCGCCGCGATGAGCGTGATGATCAGGACGGTCATCATCTGGAGCGCCGTCCACCCGGTGTCCGGGGCGGCCGCGGGCGGTGCGGGCGGGCGCGGGGCCGGTGCCGCCACCACCGGAATCGCCGGTTCGAGCGGTGTCCGGGCGGGTGTTTCCGGCGTCCGCACCGGAACCTGCGGCTCCGGCGGCATGGCGACCGGCGGTACGGCAGCGGGCCCGAGCTCGAGCGGAATCCCGGGCGATTCGGGCACGGGCAAGAGCAGTAGACAGGTCAGCAGCGCACTCCCGGCAGCCGCACTGCCCACCACCACGCTGCCCGCACCCGACCCGCTCGACCCACCGCCGACGAGCAGCCCGGGCACCAGCGACCCGGACCCGCCCGACCCCGCCACCGACCCCGCCGCCAGTGCGGCACTTCCAAGCACAGCGCTACCCGCACACGCGGTGGCCACACTCCCGGACTCGAACCCCATCAGCTCCCCGGCCGTCCCCGCCCCGCCACCGGTGGCGTAGGGAGCGTCGGCCGCGCCGACCGCGATATCGCCGCCACCCCCGTACCCGACATCCGCCCCATCGGCAACCATGGCGCTTCCCCCACTACGATCCGCCACACCACCATGTGATTCGGGATCCCCGTCCGTTGCGGGACCGCCCGACGCCCCTGCGCTAGCCGGTGCCCCTGCGCTATCCGGTGCCCCTACGCTATCCGGTGCCTCAGCGCTACCCGGTGCCCCACCATGACCGAAAGGCCCGACGCTGCTGTATGGCTCGGCCCCGCCCGGCAGCACCGGGCGGTCGGCGGGTTCGAGGCCGATCGAAGTGTCGGGTCCGCCGCGGGGCTCGGTCGCGGTCGAAAGCGCTGGGATACCGGCGGTTTCGGGCGCACCGATACCGCCGGTCGCGCCGCCGTCCGCCCAGGTGGCAGTGCTGCCGGGGCCGAGTTGCAGTGGGCTGCCGGTGGTGGCGTCGCCAGTGTCGGGCGGGCCGAGACCGTCAGCGCTGCCGGGCATGGCGCCGCTGCTCGATGCGCTGCCGGTGATCAGCTCGCCCAGTGCGGGCAGTTCGCTCGAGAAGGGCGTCGCGCTCGGGCCGGGGTCGGCGGGCAGTGGAGCCGGGTGCAGCGCGAGCAATACTGCTGCGAGTGGCAGTGCCAAGGCGAATCGCCGTGCCACGGCGCGGGTTCGGCCGCCTGTCGAGTCGGTTGTCATATGCGGTCCCGTTCCGCTAGTCGCCGGATTCGAAGCGCGTGCGCGCCAGTTCGAAGGCGTCCGTCGGCACCACGTTCGCGCCCGAGAACGGCTGGTCGAGCTGGTAAACCGCGAGGATCACGCCGCCCACCACCAACCCGAAGAGCGCGGTCATGATCACGCTGCGCCGGGTGACCACCACCCCGGAGAGCACGGTCCCGCACAACAGCATGGCGGTGGCCAACCACAGTGCGAGATAAAGGAATCGGGGCATGCGGTACTCGGCGGTGAGGGCGCGTTCGAAGCGGGCCTCGCCCACGGTGTCGAGCGCGTCGAGCGCGTCGGCGCGGGCCGCGACCACCAACGGATCGGTCGAGCGCACCGCCTCCACGGCCGCTTCCACCTCGTCGAGCAGCTCCTGCGCGGCGGCGCTCAGCCGCCCCTCGGCGGCCATGACCGCCCACTCCCCCGACATCACCTCGTCGGTGTAGTCGCGCACCAGTTCCCGCACCCGGGTGCCCTCGGCCTCGGGCAGATCGCCGGCCGCCGCATGGACTTCGATGAGCGCCTTGGCCTCCTCGACGGTGTGCGCGTGCGCGTTGTCGTACTCCTGCCAGGCGATCACCACCACGAAGGCCACCACCGCGGCGAAGAACATGTTCACCAGGTCCAGGACGAACGAATGCCCGGACTCCTCGTCCTCGTGCCGCCACGACTCGGGCCGCAGCCGGTCACCGACCAGGAATACCGCCACCGCCACGCCCGCGAACAGGATCGGCACGACGACGGGCACGATCAAATCCAGCGCCATACAACGGTATTCGCGACACCGGACCGCACGGATCGAACCGCTTACCGACCAGGGTCGTCACCTCCGCGGAAACAGACCGTCAGCATCCTTTTGTCCCAGGTGATCGCCACCGCGCCGTGCTGGTCGGTCGGGCACCGCGTTCCGTCGAGGCTGTTCTCGAAGACCGCCGTCACCCGCACCACATGCGGTCCCGGCGTGGCACAGTCCACTTTGACCGGATCGTTCATATCCGTGGTCTCGTAACACATTCCGGCACGCCAGTCGTAGGCCAGGCACAGGTGGTAGTTGTAGTTCCCGGCGCGGTCGCGGCTGCTGGCCTCGACCTTGTACAGCGGACCGGTGCACGGCTCCGGCCCGGTCTGCAACACCCGGTAGTTCGCGGCCAGCGAGGTGCACTCCGCGGGCTCCGGCGGATCGGTCTCGTCGGGCGGCAGCGCGACGCAGTCCCCGGGCCGCAGCAGGGTGAGCGGATCGGGTTCGATCACGGTGGTGGTGCCCGGTGTGGTCGGCACCGGCGCGGTCGCTGGGACCAGCCCCGGTGCGGCCGGGAGCGCCGTTCCCGCGATCGTCGCACCGGGCAGCGACCGGCCCACCAGCGCGGCCGTCATCGCGATCACCATCAGCCCCACCACCGCCAGCGCGGTCCACAGTCGCCGTGCGTTCTTCGCATCCATCCGTCGCATCCCATCCAGCCCGCCGCACCCCGGATGACGCCAGAACCAGCCCCCCGGTATCCCCAAGCTATCAGCCGAGGATGACAGTCCGACCACGGTCGTCCCACGGCAGGGCACCGTCCACGCTCGCGTCCACCCGCAGCCCGTCGACGGTGATATCACCGCCGTGATTGTCCAGAAAGGCGATATCGGAGGCATCGCGCCCGGTGGCGATGCGGACCATGGTCGAGCGCGGGGCCAGCCCGGTCGGATCCAGGGCCAGCCATCGGCCGTCCACGTAGGCCTCGGCGATGGAGTGGAAGTCCATCGGCACACAGCCCGGCGCGTACACCGCCGCGACCCGGGCGGGCACACCCACCGCCCGCAACAGCGCCACCACCAGATGGGAGAAATCGCGGCACACCCCGGCCCCGCCCAACAGCGTCTCCACCGCGCCGTCGCTGGGGCCGCTGCTGCCGGTGACATAGCGAATGCGGGTGCCGACCCACTCCGCCACCCGGTCGGCGGTTCCGGAATCGCCTATGCCCAATCCGAATTCGGCCGCCGCGAAGCCGAGCAGCTTGTCGGATTCGGCGAACCGGCTGGGCCGCAGGTACAGCGCGAGGTCGTAGTCGGTGATCGGCTCCGGCGTCGCCGTCCCGCTCACCACGGCGTGATAGCGCACCCGCAGCTCGCCGGCGCGGGCGCCCAGCACGTGGATGCGGGTGCCGTGCGATCCGCTGATCTCGCGGGCCAGCACGCCGCGTCCATCCAGTTCGAACCGCAGCGTCTCGGCGAGAGAGATACCGGGCCGGCGGGCGACGGCGATCTGGAATTCCAGGGCGGTGTCCGCGTGCACACGGACGTCGATATGGGCGGAAACCACGCGCCTCACCCCGCTATCGTCGCATGTCGGACCACACCGTCGCCGCCGGTTCGGCCGCCCCTCGGGGTCGAACGGTATTCCGCTGCTGTTCACGTCCCGTTGGGCGTGGAGGTGCCATCGGGAACACCGCGCCCTGCACGATCGGCGGCGTGCGCATTGTGCAGCTGGCGAACTTCTACGGTCCGCGCTCCGGTGGCCTGCGGACCGCGCTGCACCATCTGGGGGATGGCTACGCGGCGGCGGGGCACGAGGTCGTGCTCATCGTGCCGGGGCCGCGACGCGCCGAGGAGGTGCTGCCGTCGGGGACGCTGCGGATCACCGTGCCCGCCGCGCGGATTCCGTTCACCGGCGGCTACCGGGCCGCCGATCCGCGGCGCGTCGCCGATGTGCTGGCGGGCCTGCGGCCCGACGCGCTGGAGGTCTCCGACCGGCTGACCCTGCGCGGTTTCGGGCGCTGGGCCCGCACCCGCGACGTGGCCTCGATCATGATCTCGCATGAACGCCTGGACCGGCTGCTGGGGCAGGTGCTGCCCGGGCCGGCGGCACGCCGCGCCGCCGATATCGCCAATCGGCGCACCGCGCGCGAGTACGACATGGTGGTCTGCACGACGGCGTTCGCCCGCGCCGAGTTCGAGCGCATCGACGCGCCCAATGTCGAGATGGTGCCGCTCGGAGTGGATCTCGACCTGTTCAGCCCCCTGCGACACGATCGGCGGCTGCGCACCGATCTGGCCGCCGACCATCTGCCGCTGCTGGTGCACTGCGGGCGGCTGTCGGTGGAGAAGCGGGTGGACCGCAGTATCGAGGCGGTGGGCGCGCTGCGCCGCGAGGGCCTGGACGCCCGGTTGATCGTGGCCGGGGACGGTCCGCGACGCGACGCCCTGCAACGGCGCGCCCGCGGCATTCCCGCGCTGGCGGACGGCCGTCCCGCGGTGCACTTCGCCGGATTCATCGACGACCGTGCGGCTTTGGCGACACTGCTGGCCACCGCCGACGTGTCCCTGGCCCCCGGTCCGCACGAGACCTTCGGGCTGGCGGCGCTGGAGGCGCTCGCCGCCGGGACGCCGGTGGTGGCGAGCCGGTCCTCGGCGCTGGCCGATATCGTGACCGCCGATTGCGGCGCGGTCGCCGCCGACCATCCGGACGCCTTCGCGCGGGCCGTCACCGATGTGCTGGCGCGGCCACCGGCCCTGCGCCGCTGCGCCGCGCGCACCCGGGCCGAGCAGTTCACCTGGCCCGCGGCGGTGTCCGGCATGCTGGAGCTGCTGAGCGGGGTGCGCTAGCACCGCCGATGGGTGGCCACGCCCGCCAGGTAGGTCGCCCGCACGCCGATCTCGGGCAGTTCGTCCGGGGCCACCGTGTACGGATCCACGTCCAGCACAACGAGATCGGCGTACTTGCCGGGTGTGATCGAACCGGTGATGTCGTCGGCGAACAGCTGATACGCGGCGTCCAGGGTCTGGGCGCGAATGGCCTGCTCCAGATTGACGCCCTCGTCCGGGGCGAGGACGCGGCCCCGGCGGGAGGCCCGGGTGATGGCGCAGGCCATATTGTGCAGCGGCGCTTCGGGGGTGACCGGACAGTCGTTGTGGAAGGAGATCCGCACATCCGCCTCGAGCGCGGATCTGGCGCGCACCCAGTGGGATTCGGGCTGGGGCGGAACGGCGTCCGCGTCGTCTCCGGTCGCGGTGTCGCCCCAGTAGTAGAGGTGGTCCATGAACAGCGAGCAGGTGACGCCGAGCTGGTTGGCGCGCCGGAACTGTTCGGGTGTCATGGCCCCGCAGTGTTCGAGCCGCAGCCGGTGGTCCGGTCGCGGATACTCCCGCAGCGCCTGCTCGTACGCGTCGAGCACCAGGGTGGCTTCGTCGCCGTCCTGGGCGCGGCAGGCCAGCTGCCATCCGTGCGGGTGGTAGGCGCGCACCAGCTCGCGTAGTCGGTCGGCGGTGTGCCGCGCGGTGTCGGACGCCCGCAGCAGTTTGATGCCGATCTGGCGGAACATGTCGTCACCGTTGTCGGGCGGGCAGATGGTCTCCAAACCCGGTGCGGCGGTTTCGTACGCGCGTGTGCGCACCTTGGCGCGGCCGCGCTGATACAGCCGGGCGGTGGGGACGCGGATCTCGTCGGTGAAACCCATATCGCCGCACAGCGTCACACCGCGCGTGGCGAAGTGCTCGTGTTCACGCGCCAGCAGCCCGATGGCCGGATCCGGATGGTCGGCGACGATGCGAGCGGTCACGGCCGCGATGGCGGGCTCCTCGAATGCCTTGCCGGTGAGCATCCCGTACCGGTCGCGTTCGAAGTGGCCGCCGAACGGATCGGCCGTATCCTCGCCCAGGTCCGCCAGCCGCAGCGCCGCGCTGTTGGCCCAGGCGATCCGGCCCGCGTTCTGCCGGATGACGATCGGCCGGTCGGGGGCGAGTTCGTCCAGCCATTCCCGGGTGGGCTCCGGAAAGCCCGGCTGGAGTTCGGGATCGAGGCCGTGGAACAGCAGCGCGCGTCCAGGCCGCGCGTCGCCCATGGCCTTGTCGATGGCGGTGCGCACCTCCTCGGCGGTGGCGCAGGCCGTCGGCCGGATGTCGATGACCGATTCGCTGAACAGGATCTGGTCCCGGGTCGGATGGGTGTGCGGCTCGACGAATCCCGGCAGCAGACAGCGGTCGTCGAGTTCGATCACGTCGGTGCCGGGTCCGCGCAGGGTCAGCACCTCCCGGCCGCCGACGGCGAGTATGCGCCCGGCGCAGACCGCGACGGCGGTCGCGCCCTCGGTCTCCGGATCGACGGTGATGATCGAGCCACCGGTGAAGATGAGATCGGCCGTGTCCATCGGGACGCTCCTCGTGCGCACTCGACCCGCGCCGCTTCATTGCCGCGCGGTAGCTGGCCATCCAAGGATGCGCCGACACGGTGTCGTTCGCGGTGGAATCGCCGAATGAACCGGTGGCAGTCGCGACATTTCGTCCGGTTCGCCGGTATGTCGCTCGGTGGTGCGACATGCCTTCGCTACCATCGTCCCTTCTGGGGGATTCGTCACGCTCGCACCGATTTCGATACGATTTCCACACGAGAAGGGCCGTCTCGCGGCCCGACCGTCATCCGACGGTGGCCGCGCCGTGCCCGAATCGTCTGTATTGTCGAATTCACGGTAAAAACGGTTCGGGGATAGGCAGTTTCGATGAATGAACCCGAATTCTTCATGCCTTTCGCGTCGGGGGGACACAACCCCGCCGAGGCCGAGGCGGAGAAGGCGATGTGGCAGTGGCTCGAGCACTACGACCTGGTGCCGACCGAGCCGACGCGGCGGCGGATGGAACGCACCCGCCCCGCCCGAATGTACGCACTCTGGTGTCCGAAGGCCGGAACGGACGATCTGGCGCTGCTCAGCCAGTACACCGCCTGGGCCTTCATCGTGGACGACCAGTTCGATATCGAAATCCCGGACCCCGGGCGAACTTTGCACACCATCACCGCCCTGAACGCGGTCTACGACGGTGACGACCCGCCCTCGGGCGTGCTGGCCGTCGCCTTCGCGGATCTGTGGCGGCGGCTGTGCGCGGGGCGCTCCACCGCCTGGCGGGAGGCGGTGCGTGCGGAGATCCGCGCCTGGCTGTGGACCTACTACACCGAGAGCATCGGCCGGCTCACCGACCACCTGCCCGAGATGGACGTCTATCGGGCGCATCGACGAGATTCAGTGGCGCTGTTCGTCTTCCTGGACATCAGCGAGATCGCCGAGGGCGTCGACCTGTGCGCCGCCGCCCGCCAGCTGCCCGCCGTGCGACTGCTGCGCGAAGCCGCGGTCGAACATATGGGACTGCTCAACGACGTGCTGTCGGTCGGTTCCGACGAGGCATCGAGCTATCTCTACAACTCGGTGCTGTTGGCCGAACATCACTACGGGCATACGCGATCTCAGGCGCTCACCCTGGTGAACAGCATGCTCACCCAGCTCATCGACCGCATGACCGCCGCCATCGACCGGCTACCGGCCGAACTCGACGCGGCGGGCATCACCGGGCGAGATCGGGCCGACACGCTGGCCACCGCGCAGAACTACACGGTGTACGTCCGAGCCAATCTCGACTATCACTACCAGGCGGCGCGCTACACCAGCGCTCCGGCGGAGGCTCTCGAACACGGATCGCCGCTGCGCTGAGCCGCGGTATCCGGGTGGGAGTTGCCGAACTGAAACCTGGTGACGTACCACGCCACCGGGCTCCGATGGGACGATGGGCTTCTTCTACGCATGGCCGCCGCGTGCAGCCGAATGCGCCCGAGGAGGCCGTGTCCGAGCGAGTGGGACCGATTATGCGAGCCTCGAATTCGATCAAACATCTGGTGGGACAGCGCCTGCAGGGCACCCGCGCGGCGACCCCCGCTCGTGCGGCGGTCACCGTCCCCGACACCGATCACCTACGCCCGGTGGAGATCTCGCCGCACGGGCCGAGTGTGCGCGAACCGGCTAGCGGTGAGCGAGCGGCCCGCAGACAGCTGGCCGACGCCCGCCACGCCATCGAACCGGTGCTGCGGGCCGCCGTGGCATCGCTGACCGATCCGCTGGATCGCATGGCGGGCTATCACTTCGGCTGGTGCGACACCACCGGTGCGCCCGCTCCGGGCGTACAGGGCAAGGCATTTCGCCCCGCCCTCACCTTCGCCGCCGCGGCGGCCTGCGGCGGTGGCGTCGACCAGACCGTCCACGCCGCCGCGGCCGTCGAACTACTGCACAACTTCTCCCTGGTCCACGACGACGTCATGGACGCCGACGACACCCGCCACGGCCGCCCGACCGTCTGGCGCGTCTGGGGCGAGACCAATGCCACCCTGCTCGGCGACGCCTTGCAGGCCCTCGCCCTCGGGGTGCTCTCCGACGGTGTGCCCGAAGCGGTGACCGCCGAGGCCGTCATCCGCCTGGCGCGCACCACCGTCGCCCTCTGCCAGGGCCAGTACGAGGACTGCGCCTTCGAAACCCGCTCCAGCGTGAGCGTCTCCGAGTACCTCGCCATGGCGGCGGGCAAAACCGGTGCGCTGCTGGGCTGTTCCTGCGCGCTGGGCGCGCTGTGCGCCGGAGCCGACCATCGCACGGTCTCGGCCATGCACACCTTCGGGCGGGAACTGGGGCTGGTCTTCCAACTGGTCGACGACGCCATGGACATCTGGGGCGATCCAGCCATCACCGGCAAGCCCGCGCACAGCGATCTGCTGCACCGAAAACAGTCCTACCCGGTCGTCTGCGCGCTCAACTCCGACACCGCCCCCGGCCGCGAACTGGCGCGGATCTACCGGAGCGCGCACCCCATGACCCCGGAGAAGGCCGCGCGCGCCGCCGAACTCGTCGAAGCGGCGGGCGGACGGCAACGCACCCTGCACCGCGCGGCCACGGCCATGCGATCCGCGCTCGCGGCGCTGCCCCCGGATCTCGCCACCGGAGACCTCATCGCCCTGGCCCAACTCGTCGCCCACCGCAACCGCTGACCGATATCCGCGGTGCCGCTCACCGCACTCGCCGCGCGATGAGCGTAGCGATCTCGCGGGCGGCACCGCACACAACTTGGCCACCGCCGCTCCCGCGGCGCGTACTCGAGGTGGATGGCCCCGCCCGACGGCACCGCGCCCCGCCGCGCGCATCTCCCGATCCGACCGGACGCGCGTTTCCCGGGGGCGATCACCCGCGCTCAGTCCGGCTGCTCGCGCACCGCGTCGCTGAGGCGCTGGAGGGCGCGCAGGAATGCCTTGCGGTCGGCGGGGGTCAGGAGGGACAGCAGGTGCTCCTCCTGCGCCTGGATCTCCCGCTGGGTGCGATCGCGGAGGGTGCGCCCCTCCGGGGTCAGGGACAGCAGCCGGGCGCGGCGGTCGGCCGGGTCGGGGGTGCGGGTGATGAGACCGCGCCGCTGGAGTTCGTCGAGCACGGCGATGATGCGGGTCTTGTCGGCGTTGATGCGTTTGGCCAGGGCGGACTGGGTGTACACGGGGTCCTCACCGAGGCCGAGCAGGACGGCGTAGCCCCACATGCTGATGCCGTTGCGCTCGAGGATGGGCAGCTCCGCCTGTACGAGGGCGCGACCGAGGGGTCCCAGCATGGCGGCGAGGTCGGGGCGCTTCACTTCCGGCATACGAAGAAAATACCGCTCGACAGATAATACGCTGTCGCATATTATATGCACATGCCTACCAATATAGTCGCCCCCGCCGATCTCGTCGCCCTGAATGCCCGCGCCGTCCGCGCCAGCAGCGCCGCCGTATCGCACTGCATCCCGGCGGATCTGAGCAAGCCCACCCCCTGCGCGGACTGGACCCTGCGTGACCTGCTCAGCCATATGATCGCCCAGCACCGCGGCTTCGCCGCCGCCGCCCGCGGCGACGACGATCCGGACCACTGGCAGCCCCGCCCGCTCGGCCTGGACCCGGTCGCCGACTACCGGGCCGCCGCCGATCATGTGCTGGCCGCCTTCGCCGCCGACGACATCCTGGAGCGCGCGTTCCCGCTGCCCGAATTCACCACGGAGTTCCGCTTCCCGGGCATCCAGGCCCTCACCTTCCACTTCATCGACTATGTGGTGCACACCTGGGATGTCGACCGAACCCTCGGCCGGACGACGACTTTCGACGACGACCTGCTCGCCGCCGCGCTGCCGATCGCCGAATTCGTCCCCGACGACGCCTCCCGCACCACCCCCGGCGCCGCCTTCGCACCCCGACTGCCCTGGACGGGCGAGGCCACCCTCGACCGCATCGTCGCCCTCCTCGGCCGCTCCCCCCACTGGCCCGCACAGCCTGCCCGGTCGGTCGACGGCGAGTAGATTCGGCCCCATGCCCAGCGACGCTCAGTTGAAGGTCCAGAACGCCCTGCATCGCGCACTGCTGAAGGTGAGCGGGGGGAGGTTGGGCAGAACCATCGTGGGCATGCCCGCGCTCGAACTCACCACCGTCGGCCGCAAGTCGGGCGAGCCGCGTCGAGTCATGCTGACCGCGCCGGTCGTGGACGGCGACACCATCGTCGTCGTGGCCTCGCGCGGCGGTGATCCCACCCATCCCGCCTGGTTCCTGAATCTGCGCGACAACCCCGACGTGGAGGTGTCGATGCAGTCCGGCCCCCGACGGCCGATGACGGCCCGGGTCGCCGACGCGGCGGAACGCGCCGCCCTGTGGCCGCGCGTGGTCGCGAGCTTCCAGGGGTATGCCGACTATCAGCGCAAGACCAGCCGGGAGATCCCCCTGGTCCTACTCACCCCGCGCGGGTGAACGTCCGGCCCGCGGGCAGCGCGCCCCGCGGCCGTTATGATCGGTGCCATGGGCACATACTGGCGCACCGTCACCCCGCCCCCGGTCGCGTGACCGGGCGCACCTGACGGCCTCCTTCCCGTAGTACCGCCGTGCGCGGCGGTATTGTCGTGCGCCCGTTCGGAATCCAGCTCCTATCGGAATTCGACGGAAGTTCACGACTGTGCCGAATCATTCCGCCGCGACGGCCGCGCGCCGTACGGCTACCAATCCACGTTCATCCCGGGTCGGCGGAGCGCTGGCCATCCTGACCGCGGCGATGCTGTGGGGAACCACGGGAACCGTTGCCACCCAAGCCCCTTCGGGCACCCCGGCCGCCGCGACCGGATCGACCGGCCTGCTGCTGGGTGGCCTGCTGCTCTGCGCGACCGCGCGCGGGGTTCCGGCGCGCACCCGCCGCGAATGGCGGCAGCTCGCCCTGGGCGCGGTGGCGGTGGCCGGATATCCGCTGACGTTCTATCCGGCCGTGCAGCGCACCGGGGTCGCGGTGGCCACGGTCATCGCCTTGGGCTGCGCTCCCGTCTGCGCGGGAGTGCTCGCCTGGACCCTCACCCGCACCCGACCCGATCGGCGCTGGATGCTGGCGACACCGGCGGCGGTGGCGGGATGCGGTGCGCTCGTGCTGGGTTCGACCACCGGCGGCGGGGTGGTCGATCCGCTCGGTGTGCTGCTGGCGGTGGGCGGCGGTATCGCCTACGCCTGCTACGCCCTGATCGGCGGGCGGCTCATCGCCGCCGGACGCCCCGCCGGCGCGGTCATGGGCGCGATGTTCGGCGGCGGCGCGCTGCTGGTGCTGCCGGTGGTGCTGGCCGCCGGCCCGGCCTGGATGCTGGCTCCGCGCGGCGCGGCGGTCGCCCTGTACCTGGCGCTGTGCACCACCGTGCTGGCCTACCGGCTGTTCGGTTACGGGTTGCGCCACAACACCTCTCAGCACGCCACCACCCTGACCCTGGCCGAACCGGCGGTGGCGGCCGTGCTGGGCGTCGTAGTGCTGCGCGAACGACTGGCCGTGCTGTCCTGGTGCGGGATGGCCGTTCTCGTCCTCGCCCTGGTCGTGCTGGCCGCGCCGACCCGCGGGTCGAGACGGGCGGTGACGCCGCGCAGGCTGTGAGCGCCTACCGCAGCGCCTGCTCCGCGCCCCGGTGCAGCGGCACCGGGGCGGTCTCGGCGGCGACCGCGCGGTCGATCCCCTTGGCGGCCGGATTCACCTGCTCCAGTTGGGTTTTGCGGTCGAAGAGCACCGTGGTCAGCACGCAGGCCAGGTTGGCGTCGATATCGTCGCGCACCAGCAGCAGGTTGGGGACCACGATGGTCTCGACGTCGGCGGGCAGACCGTAGGCGGCGGCGGGGATGACGCCCTGCTCGTAGACCGGGTTCACCGCGCGCATCTCGTCCAGCAGGTCGGTGATGTCGAGGAAGCGCACCTCGTCGCGGGCGGTGGTGAACAGGTCGGTGATCCCGGGTGTGGGCAGTCCGCCGGACCAGAACATGGCGTCGATGGAGCCGTCCTTCATACCGTCCACGGTCTTGGTCAGGTCGAGCCGCTGCGCGGCGACGTCGGCGTCCGGATCGAGTCCGGCCGCGGTGAGCAGCCGCTGCGCGATCACCTCGGTCCCCGATTTCGGCGACCCCGTGGAGACCCGCTTGCCCCGCAGATCGGCCACGGAACCGATATTCGCATCGGCCCGCACGATCACCTGCGTGTAGTTGGTGTAGATCCGCGACAGCGCCCGCACCGGCTGCGCCCCCTCGAAGCTGCCCGTCCCGCGCACGGCGTCGGCGGCGGTGTCGGCGAGGGAGAAGGCGACCTGGTAGGTGCCCGCCACCAGCTGCTGGATGTTCTGCACCGAGGCGCCGGTCTCGGCGGCGGTGGCCTTGACGGTGCCGTCGGTGGCGGCGGAAATCTGTTCCGCGTAGGCGTTTCCGAGGGCGAAGTACACGCCGGTGGCATTGCCGGTGGCGATGCCGATGCGGGTGTCCCGGTTCACCTCGCAGGTGATCTCGCCGCCGGTGTCGGCCCGCGGCGTGTCCTGCCGCCCACCGCATCCGGTCAGCAGGGCCGCCGACATCGCCGCCACCGCGGCGATCGTCACGACTGTTCTCATGGTGTGCCTCCTGTCGGATCGGCGCCGCGCGCCGGGGGAATGTCGTTGACGGACGGTGGATTCCGGCGCAGCACCCGGGTGAGCAGCGCCGCCGCGGCGAGCAGGGCCGCGCCGACGGCAAGGGTGACCGGACTCGGATACAGCAGGGCCAGCCCCGCCAGCCCGGCCAGCACGCGTGCCGCCCGCCCGGCCGCGCCGACACCGAACACCCAGCCGCCGGTGGCCATGGCGAGGGCGGCCACCCCCAGCGCCACCATCAGCGCGGTGGCCGCGATCTCCGGCAGCGGTCCGCGCCCGAGCAGCCGCTCCCCCGTGCCGGTGAGCACGAAGACCATCGGCACCAGGAAGGCGGGCAGGGCGTAGCGCAGTGTCTGCCACATGGTGGGGATCGGTTTGGCCCCGGTCACCGCCGCCGCGCCGACGGCGGCCAGCGCGGTCGGCGGCGTCACCTCCGACAGCACCGAGTAGTAGAAGACGAACATGGCGGTGGCGGGGCCGGAGACGCCGAGCGACAGCAGGGCGGGCGCGATGATCACCCAGCCGATGACGAAGGAGGCCGTCACCGGAATGGCCAGCCCGAGCAGTGCCAGCGCCACGGCGGCCAGAACGACGGTGCAGGCCAGCACGACCGTCGCATTGTCGGAGATCGCCTCCGCCGTCCGCACCAGCACACCGGCCAGCTGTGCGCCGAGCCCGGTCTTGGTGGTCATGGCGGTGATGATCCCGGCGGCGGCGCACACCGCCACCACGGGCAGGGCGGCGCGAATACCACCGGACAGGGCGGTGAAGCAGGATCCGAACTCGCGCAGCATTTCTCGTCGAGTGGCCGCCGTCGGCCCCTGCCGCACCGCGCGGTCGACGACGGCGAGCAGGAAGGCGAGCGCGGTGGCGTACACCACCGCCTTGGTCGCCGCGAACCCCAGCAGCATCAGCACCACGATGGCGATGAGCGACAGGAAGTGATAGCCGAAGCGCGCCAGCAGTTTCCACGCCGAGGGTCCGGTGTCGGCGACGGGTGCGCCGTCGCCGGAGCCCTGGCGGTGGAACCGCCGCGCGTCGATTTCGACCGCCAGCAGAATGCCCAGGTAGTAGAGCAGGGTCGGGATCGTGGCCCACAGCAGTACGGTGAGGTACGAGACCTCCAGGTACTCGGCCACGATGAAGGCCGCGACGCCCAGCGTCGGCGGGGAGAGAATCGCGCCCACACCGGCCGCCGCCAGCATGCCACCGGCCTGTTCGGGTCGGTAGCCCGCCTTGCGCAGGATCGGCCAGGTGACAGCGCCATTGGTCACCGCGGTCGCGGTCCCCGAGCCGGAGACCGTGCCGAGCAGGAATCCGGAGGTCACCGCGGTGCGACCCGCCGCCGTGCGCGACCGCCGGAACGCCGCCACCGAGAGTTCCACGAAAAATCGTGCCGCACCGGAGAATTCGAGCACCGCACCGTAGATGGTGAACAGCGCGATATAGCTGGCCGCCACATCCAGCGGGGTGCCGTAGAACCCGCTGCCGGAGTTGTAGAGCGCGTCCACGATCTGGTCGAAGTCGAGTCCGGCGTGCGCCACCGACCAGTGCTGCGGCAGCAGTCCGCCGTAGTAGCCGTAGGCCAGGAACAGCGCGCACACCAGCGGCAGCACCCAACCCGTGGTGCGGCGGCACGCCTCCGCCACGAGCAGCAGCACCAGCGCGCCCATGGCGATATCGACGGGATCGAGCAGCCCTTGCCGGTCGAGGAAGGCGTCGTATCCGCCGCCACCGGATCCGATGGTCAGCGGCAGGACCGGATACAGGCACACCAGCAGGGCCAGCGCGGCCAGCAGCCAGTCCCAGGGTGCGGGCCCGTACGCCCGATCGACCCAACCGGTGCCCCCGTCCAGGTGTCGCCACCCGGAGCGGTAGCTCAGGAAGACCAGCGGCAGGGTGACCGCGAGGAAGACCACCAGATAGTACTGGCTGCCCTGCGGCAGCGGCCGAAACACCTGCCACAGCACCAGAATCGCGACGGCGAATCCGCTGAGGGCCACGAGGCGCTCCGGCCACCCGGACAGGGTCCGGGCGGGCCGCTCCTCATCGTCGACACCCAATTCGGCCGGTGTCGCAAGATCTTTCGTGGCCGACATGGCGAGAAGATATCAGCGCCAACCATGCCGCGCGGCCGGTTTCGAGGACGGCGGAACTAGCGGGGGTCGGGCGGTGGACGCCGATCCAGCCGCGCCAGCCGCGCGCCCACCCCGCGTCCGACACCGGCGGTGCGGCACAGGACGAGCCAGAGCGCGCCGAGGATCCAGCCCGCGAGCACGTCGGTGGGCCAGTGCACACCGAGGTACACCCGGGACAGCCCGATGGCCGGTACCAGTACCAGCGCCAGCGCGACCAGTGCCGGGCGGGCCCGGCCGCGCAGATGCGGCAGCAGGGCCACCACCACCACGCCGATCACCACGAACGAACCGAGGCTGTGCCCCGAGGGATACGACAGGCTGTGCTCGGTGGCCAGCCGCCCGTCCAGCGGCGGGCGCTCGCGGCCGACGAGCCGTTTGCCGACCGCCACCAGCACCGCCGCGCCCAGGGCGGCGATGCCGACCAGCGCCGCGGACTCCCACCGCCGCCGCCACGCGAATCCCAGGCATACGGCCGTGGCCAACAGCGCCATGGTGAGGGTGTCACCGCAGGTCGTGACAACCCGGGCGGCCAGCGTCATACCGTCGGACCGAAAGCCGACCGCCCAGTCACGCAGGGCGATATCGACATCCGTCGGCCCGGCCGCCCGCATCACCACCGCGGTGAGCCCACTGAACACCGCACCCAGCAACAGCATCACGGCGATGCCCAGGTAAGTCCGGCGCTGGCCGGCGGGCCGGGGCCGGATGGACGGGGTGGACACCTGCTGCGACGGCGATGAGGACGGCACGCCATCGACAATGCCACGAATTAGCTGAGAGCGGCTGAGAGGTTCGAACACCGGTAGGGTCGAGCCATCCGAGCAGCCCAGGCGTGGAGTGAACGGCGGTGATGTGAGTGTTTTCCTGGTTCAACGAGGTTCGCTGGGTGTATCGGCAGCGCCGGGTGTGGCTGCTCCCGGCCCTCATCGTCGGCGCGGCGGTGCTGCTGTCCTGGCTGGTGCCGTATCTGGACCGGGTGCTGGCCGACGTACTGGCCGAGCTGCCCCCGGGTGAGTTCGCGTGGAAGTTCGACGCGGCCGTCATGGCGACCGTGCTCGCGGCCGTGGCGTCGGGCACCATCGCCTTCACCGGCTTCGTGTTCTCGGTCCTGTTGCTGGTCATCCAGTTCGGCACCGGGACCATGTCGGCGCGCTTCGCACCCCGGCTCACCCAGGACTGGGTGCTCGGCGCAGCCCTGGGCACCTTCATGGCCACCTTCGTGTACACCCTGCTGGTCTCGGTGCGGCTGGCCGCGCGCCTGGAGGACTACGAGCCGGTGCTCTCCTCGGTGGTGGCCGTCGGGCTCGCCCTCACCAGCGTGGCCCTGTTCTTCGCGCTGCTCACCCGGGTGGTCAATTTCCTGCGCCTGGTCAAGGCGCTGGGCTGGGTGGCACGCGCCGGAGCCCGGACGGCCGCGGCCGTGCACCCGAATCCGTATGGGAGCGAGACCGATACCGACGACGCCGCGGACGGGCCGCCGGATCGGGTACTCCGGCACACCGGCCGGGCGGGCGTCCTGCTCGGCTTCGACGACGACGACATCGCCGAACTCGCGCGGCGCGCCGACTGCCGCATCGTGGTGGTGCCCGCCGTCGGGGACTTCGTACTGCCCGGTGCGGCGCTGTTCGAGATCCACGGTGCGACCGCGGTGCCCGAGCGCACGCTGCGACGGCATGTGGTGGTCGGCGTCGAACGGGTGGTGGACGCCGACCCGGCCTTCGCACTGCGAGTCATGGTCGATATCGCGATCAAGGCGCTGTCCCCGGCCGTCAACGACCCGACCACGGCGGTGCAGGCGCTCGATCACATCGGCGCCCTGCTGCTCGACCTGTCCGGCCGCGAACTCGGCGTCACCCGCATCCGGGATCGCGACGGCCGGGTCCGACTGACCCACCGCACCTCCGAGTGGTCGGACTACCTGTCCCTCGCCGTCGATGAGATCCGCTACTACGGCCGCGACTCCCTCCAGGTGGTCCGCCGCCTGCGCGCCCTGTACGCGGATCTGCTGCGCGCCTGCCCACTCGAACGCACCCCGCCCGTCCTCGAACGCCTGGCCGCCGTCGACGCGGACACCGCGGCCTTCGGCACCGCCCTGGACCGCGCGGTCGCCGCCCAGGCCGACTGGCAGGGCCTCGGCGGTCCCGCCCCCTTCGCCACCGCCGCGTCCGGCCCCGGGGAACCGGCATCAGACTCGACGACGTGAGGCAGCGTGGCCTGCCGGGGCGCGACACCATACGACACGAGGCGCGCAAACGGCTCGCGTCTCGCCGCAGTGTGGCCCACCCGCGAGCACGGTGTTCGGCGAGGCACGGGGTTCCCGCGCCACCGCGTCGGCCGGACTCAGCCGGAGGTGTCGTCCGCGGCGGCGGAGGGCTCGTCCGCGGCGGCCCGCGTGCCGGGTGACACGCGGATCACCCCGGCGTCCAGGTCGAGGTCCACGCGCGGCCGGTGGGTCTGGCCGCCGCTGTCCTCGGTGCTCTCATCGGTCAGCTTCTTGCCGGGGAAGAGTTCGCCCATGACACCCATGGCTCGACCATAGCCGCCCGGAGCGCGGCGGCCAGGCCACGGCCGCCCGGAAGCCGGGCGGCCGCACCGGGTCACAGCGGATCACCGCGGCTCACCCCGTACGCAGGGTCAGGCCCGGGTGCTCCGCCAAGACGGCGGTGACGGGTTGGGCGATCAGGCCGGGGCCGAAGTCGATGGAACCGGCGGAGATCGGCTCGCGCACCGGGCACAGCGCCAGATTCACCGACGGCACATTGCTGGAGATGCCGAGCGCCTTGGTACCGGTGAGCACCGGGCCACCGCTGTCCCCGGGCAGGGCACAGGCATTGGTGCGGAACAGTCCGGTCAACTCCACCGCGGGCGTGCGCCGGTACTGATCGCTCACCCGGCTGGTGACATCGACCTCGCGCACCACACCGCAGGTGAAGCCGGTGGTCGCCCCCGACTTGCAGACGGGCGCGCCCACCACCGGCGTGGCGACACCGTCGATGCGCAGCGACTCATCGCCGGGCACGCGGACCTCGTTGCTGGCGAAGCGATCCCGCGCGGCGTCGGCGACGGCCACCACCGCGTAGTCGCTGCCCCCGAAGACCGAACGGTGGAAGCGGCCCAGCGGTTCACCGTAGGGACGGTCGGGAATCCACTCGTACACCACCGCCGCGGCATCGGTTCCGGCGGCGGCGGGTGCCGGATCGCAGTGTCCGGCGGTGATGTTCACCGGATCGCCACCACCGTCGCTGCCGTGGAATCCGAACGAGCAGTGCGCCCCCGTCGAACCCGCCACGGCCACATAGGGATCGGCCGCGGCGACGGTGCCGCTCGGGGTGCGCGGGGTGTTGCGCCAGTAGTTCTCGGCCCCGGGCGCGGGTCCAGTCTCGGGCAGCGGGCCGGTGGAACCGAGCCCCGCACTGCCGGTCGGCGCCAACGGTGCGGCCACCGGCCGCGCCTGCACCACCACACTGTCCGGTGCGACGAACGGCGGCATCGCCACCCCGGCCCGCTCCACCCGCACCACGATCCGATTGCCGATCACGTCGATACCCACCCCGTGCACCGCCTCGGTGACCGCATCCGGCTGTTCGGCCAGCCAACCGTCGAAGGCCGACCTGTCCCGCGCCAGCGCCACCTCGCTGCGCTCGGCCGCCCGCACCTCGAACCCCGCGGCCCGCGCCGCCCGCCGGGCTTCGCCCGCCCCCGCGTCGGCGGTCAGCGCCGCGACCGGGGTCGCGCCGTCCAGCCAGGCTCCGGCGAACGCCCGCGGATAGCGCTGCCGCGCGTCGGCCGCGAAGCGCGCCACCCGCTGGCCGAGTTCGGCGCGCCGCAGGTACTCTCCCGCCGTCAGGCCCAGATCCCGTCCGACCGCGTCGGCCAGTCCCGCGGGCAGCGCGGGTTCCGCCCGCGCCACACCCCCCGGAACGGTCAGCGCCAGCCCGGCGGCAACGGCAATCGCCGTGCGGCGCAGCGGAATCGAGCAGACGGTCGATCGAGTGCACTGCGAGCGCGATAGACCCATGAGACAAACAGTAGAGTCCGTTTGTGATGTGGGACACAACCGCGAGCCCGCGTGTCACCGCCGCGGCGCACGGTTCCCGGTGGCCGACGATGCCCGCGCGCTGTTCCGTACACCGCGCTCCAACGCGTACGCGCCCGCGACAGCGGTACCGACGGCGAGCAGCGACACCGCCGAGCACCACGAACGCGTCGGCATAACTGCCCGTCCACGCCGCCAGGGCGATACCCGCCCACGGCGCCGACGCCATGGCCGCCAGCGCCCCCGCCCCGGAAACCAGCCCGAGCAGGCCGGTGACGGCCGCGGTGAGCGGGGCGAACACGGTACTCGCCAGGCCCGCGGCGAGCGTGACGGTCAGCAGCGCTCCGACCCGTCACTCACCCCACCACCGGTTCAGGGCCGCGAACGCCGGTGAATACGACACCACGCCCATCACGACTCCGGCGGCGATCCAGCCGATGAAGAACAACGGCGGCTCCGGTGCCAGCGCGATCACGCACAACGCACCGACGCCGAGAACTGACCCGCCGGTCATGACCAGGCGCGGGCCGACGCGATCGAGAGTGCCCCGCCGCGAGGGGATTCGGTGTCCGACCTCAAGGCTCGGTGTCGCCGCCCACGATGCGTGGATAACCGGGCACGCCGTGCGGACGGAACCGCCTCGCGTCACACCGGACGCAGCACCACGATCCCCGGGGTGGTGCGGACGTAGTCGAGGAAGGGCGAGTCGATCACCTCGTCGTGCTCCGGCAGCGAGGAGGCGTTGCGGAAGACCGGGCCGGACGGCGTCATGACGAAGAAGCCGACATGGGTGACGTCGAGTCCCGCCGCGTCGGCGTACGCGCCGATGTAGTCGCCGGTGCGCAGCCCGGCGATCACGGTGTCGTCCACCGCGTCGCGGGGAATGTAGGTGATGGCGCGGGCGACCACCGGCAGGCCCGGAAGATAGGTCCCGCCATCGGCTTTGGCGTTCAAGTGCTTGTCCACCGTGACCGCCGCCGGGCTCACCGAGGCGGTGATGTCCGTGGCGGCGATGCGCTCGGTGTGCGCCCAGTCGGTGAAGAAGTGTTTGCGGTGCGCGAAATCCACCTGTCCGTCGGTGTAGCGGGTCCGGATCAGATTGTCCACGAACTGATTCCGGTCGACGGAGCGGCTCAGCGCCGTCACGTAGTCGAGGTAGGTGAAGCAGTCCAGCGCCCGGAAGTCGATCACCAACTCTTCGGGCCGGTCCGCGGACCCGATGAGCATATTCGCCCGGTACGGGGTGCCCAGGAACTCGCGGGACAGCAGTTCCAGCATATCGCCGGTGCTCCGCTCGCCCGCGTCCGCCCGCACCCGCAGCAGGTCGTCTAGCTTTCCGGAGGTGGTGTCGTCGAGGGCCGGAGCGGCCGTCGCCACCGTCGGGACGAATGCGGCACCGCACACCAGGGTCAGCAGCAGGAGCAGGACACGAGCGATGTTGCGCAAGACGCCTCCAGCGGATTCGGTACACAAGCGACATCCACCGTAGTCCTGGCCCGGCGAACCCGGTACTGCCGTCACAATCTGAAGTCATGCCCAAGCCCTGCCTGCTGTTGCAGCTACGGCCCGAGCGATCGGCCGCCGACGACGAATACCAGGCCATCCTGCGCGCCGCCCGGCTGGACGCGGATCGGATGGTGCGCATCCAGATGGACCAGCACTTCCCCGAACTCGATCTCGACGACTTCTCCGCGGTCATCGTGGGCGGCGGCCCCAGCAATGTGAGCAAGCCCTGGGATCTGAAGTACGACTACCAGCGTCTCTTCGAACCCCCGCTGCGGCTGCTCGTCGCCGAGATCGCCCGCCGCGACTTCCCGTACCTGGGCGCCTGCTACGGGCTGAGCATGCTGGCCGACGTGCTCGGCGGCAAGGTGAGCGAGGAACGGTACGGCGAACCGCCCGGGGCGCAGACCATCGTGCTCACCGCCGCCGCCCGCGAGGATCCGCTGCTGAGCACCATCGCGCCGGAATTCCGGGCCTTCGTGGGTCACAAGGAAGCCTGCCAGGAGGTACCCCCGGGCGCGGTGCTGCTGGCCGGTTCGGCCGGCTGCCCGGTGCAGATGGTCCGGGTGGGCAGCAATGTGTACGCCACCCAGTTCCATCCCGAACTCGACGGCAACGGACTCGCGGTGCGCATCGAGACCTACCGTCACGCAGGGTATTTCGATCCGACGGAGGCCGACTACCTGACCGAGCTCGGGCATCGGGAGACGGTGACCGAGCCGATGGAGATCCTGCACCGGTTCATCACCCGCTACTGCGGCGACGACCGCCCCGCGATGCGATGATCGGTGCGAGGCGGCCACCGGAAGCGGGGCCGACCGACGAAAGGATCGCATCGCATCATGACCGAGCACGCATCGACCGTGGCCGTCCTGGGTCCCGGCGGGGTGGGTGGACTGCTGGCCGCACTGCTCGCGCGGGCCGGACACCGGGTGGTCTGCCTGGCCTCCGAGGACACCACGAAGACCCTGCGCACCGACGGAATCCAGGTTCGCAGTGGGCAATTCGGTGATTTCACGGCCGCGGTCGAGGCGGATACCGAGCTTCGGGAACCGGTGGACGCCTGCCTGGTGACCGTCAAGCACACCGCCCTCGACACCGCCCTGGACCGCATCGCGCCGTCGGCGCTCGGCGACGGCCTGCTGATCCCGCTGCTCAACGGCGTGGAGCATCCGGCGCTGCTGCGCGCCCGCTACGGCGCCGACCGGGTCGCCCCCGCCGTCATCCGCGTCGAATCCACCCGCACCGCACCGGGAGTCGTCCAGCACGGCAGCCCGTTCACCGAGATCGACCTGACCGGTGCGTCGGCACCGCGCGATCGGCTCGACGCCCTGGCCCGGGCGCTCACCGCCGCCGGGGTGAGCACCCGGGTACTGGCCGACGAGGCGGCGGCGCTGTGGGCGAAACTGCTGTTCCTGGCACCGCTGGCGCTCATGACCACCCACTACGCGGAGCCGATCGGCGAGATCCGCACTCGGCATCGCGACGAACTGGCCGCCCTGGTGGCGGAGACGGCGGCGGTCAGCGCGGCCTGCGGCGGGCCGTCCGACCCCGCCGCGGCACTGGCCCGCTACGAAACCTTCCCCGCACAGGCGAAATCCTCCATGCAGCGGGACGCCGAGGCCGGGCGGCCGCTCGAACTCGACGCCATCGGCGGTGCGCTGCTGCGCGCCGCCGCCCGCCACGACATTCCGGTGCCCATCGCGACCCGCCTGGTCCGAGCCCTGAGCTGAGCATCCGCCGCCCGGCCCGAGCCGCAGGTCCCGGATGCTCGGGATCTTCGGCTCGGTGTCGAACCGCGCCCCGACGAACACACTCGGGTTCGACACCATACGACGCGGACGGAAGGGCGGAAACCGATAGATGCTGGCTGAACGGCCGAATCCGGACACGGTGGCAGCCGCACTGGATCTGGCGGTGCGCGCACCGTCGGTACACAATTCGCAGCCGTGGCGATGGCGGTTCGACGGCGGGACCCTCGAACTGTTCGCCGACCGGAGCAGACAGCTGCGCGCCACCGACCCGCAGGGCCGGGGGCTGGTGTTGAGCTGCGGGGCGGCGCTGTTCGCGCAGCTTCCCCATGAGCACGGCGGTGGCGCGGTCGTCCAGCAGCGACCGTCCCGCGGCGACCGCGCGCACGGCCGCGACCAGCTCCGGCCCGCGAATGTCCTTGACCAGGAACCCACTGGCCCCGGCGAGCACGGCCCCCACCATGGACTCCTCGTCCACGAACGAGGTCAGCATGAGGCAGCGGATATGCGGCGCGGCGGCCAGCAGATCGCGGCACAGCCGCACCCCGCTGCCGTCGGGCAGGCGCACATCCAGCACGGCCACATCCGGCCGCAGCGGCGGCACCCGGCGCCGGGCCTCGGCACAGGTCGCGGCCTCGCCGACCACGGTGAGATCGTCGGTGTCCTCGATGAGTTCGCGAATTCCGAGGCGTACGACCTCGTGATCGTCGACCAGGAACACCGTCACCATCGCCGCACCTCACTCCCCTACCGCGCATCCCGCCCCACGCAGCTGCGGATACCCGCGAGCCGCCGATGGAAACGCCGCACACCTGCGACACCGCACGCGCGGCGCCGCGACCGTCGGCCGACCTCCGGGTCCGGGCCGCGGTTCTCAGGGCCGCAGTTCTCAGGACCGCAGTTCTCAGGGCCGCAGTTCCCGGGCGACCACCCGCAGGTCCGCGAGGAATCCCCGGTACGCCCGCTCCCGATCCGGATCGCGCAGCACCGCGGAGGGGTGCACCGTGGCGACGGCCCGGTAGTCGTCCGCCGCCACCACGTGCCCGCGCATCCGGGTGACCCGGAAGTCCGAGCCCAGCACCGCCTGGGCCGCCACCGCCCCGAGCCAGACCACCAGCTCGGGGCGGATATCGTCGAGTTCGGCGGTGAGCCAGGGTGCGCAGGCCATGATCTCGGTGCGGCCGGGGCGCTGATGGATGCGCCGCTTGCCGCGTTCGGTGAACTTGAAGTGTTTGACGGCATTGGTGAGGTACACCGTCTCGCGGTCCAGACCGGCTTCCTCGAGCGCCCGGTCCAGCAGCCGCCCGGACGGGCCGACGAACGGATGCCCGTCCAGATCCTCGCGGTCGCCCGGCTGCTCGCCGATCATGACCACCCGCGCGTCCGGCGGGCCCTCGCCGAACACCGTCTGGGTGGCGTCGTGGTACAGCTCGCAGCCCCGGCAGTCGCGGGCGGCACGGCGCAGGGTCGCGAGGTCGGCATGTTCGGGTACGAATTCCGCCGCGGTCACGGTCGAGGTATAGCCGCGGCGGGCCGTCTCACGCTTCCGAGTGGGATCGGTAATTCGCGAGGATGCGGCGAATCGACGGGGTGACGGGCAGGTCGCCGTCCAGCCGGACCCAGTGGTGGTCGACGTAGTTGGTCAACCGGACGGGCCCGATATTCGCCACCTCGACCGCGAAGTGCTCCCGGCGCACCGGTGTCCCGGCATTGGACAGGTAGTCGAAGCTGCCCAGGTGGCGGACCACATCGACAACCGTCAGACCGGTCTCCTCGAATACCGCGCGGGCCACGGCGAGCGCGAGCGGCTCCCCCGGTCGCACGGTGGTCCCGGGTAGGTTCAGCGGGCTGCGGCCCGCGACATGCTCGTCGTGCTCCAGTAGCAGCACCGCTCCGTTGTGCTCGATGACGACGCCGAGCCGCAGCGCCACACCGTCGGACACGGCCCGGTCCAGCAGTTCGCTCATAACCGACGCACCGATGGACAACTTGGGCGACACCTCGAAACTCCACACAGCACACCACATCTCGTCTCGCCGGACATCCTCGACCGACATCACCTGCAACGCTACCGGTACGACGGCTCCCCCGGGTGGGGTCCGCGTCGAATCCGGCGCATCTCCGCCGATCCGGCGGACCACCGAAAAACTTTCGCACTGTCGCATTCACCGAGGGCCCGCGTATCACCAAGCGCCGATGAAGAGTTCGAGGCTCGCCAGCGCGATGGCACCGAACAGCGCGATCGTACCCGCGAGGAGCAGGGTGAGGCGGCGCGCCCGCCGGATATCGGGTCCGGCGAGCCGGGCGGCGGCGACGCCGCCCACCGCGCCCGACAGGCCCAGCACCGGCGCGCCGCCCAGCACCAGGTAGAACAGGCTGCCCAGCGCCGCGGGAATCGCACCGCCGAACCCATCGGCATAGCCGGTCAGCGGAATCGGGAAGCGGTACAGGACCGCCACGATCGCCGCGGCCACGGGTGCGGCCGCCACGGCGGCGAGGGCCCCGACGAGCGCCTCCTTCCCGACGGGCGCGGTTCCTGGGGGCGGTGCGGTGGGCATGCGTCGCAGCGTAGGCCGCACCGCACCGCGCCCGGCTCGGCGGAACTACCTCGGCGCGTTGCGTAGAACTACTCCGACCCGCGGCGTGAATCGACGCACGGACGGCCCACCGGTCGCCTAGCGTGAGCAGGTCGGTGCCGAAAGGGGTCTTGATGCGAACCGGGATGCTCACCGTCGCGGATCTGGTGCAGCGGGTCGAGGCGGGCATGGTGGACACGGTGTTGGTCGCCATGACCGATATGCAGGGCAGATTGCAGGGCAAGCGGTGTTCGGCACGCTACTTCGTGGAGGAGGTGCTCCAGCACGCCACCGAGGCGTGCGACTACCTGCTGGCCGTGGACGTGGAGATGACGACCGTGGACGGCTACGCACTCTCGTCCTGGGACACCGGCTACGGGGATTTCGTGCTGCGGCCCGATCTCGACACCCTGCGCCTGGTGCCCTGGTGGCCGGGCACCGCGCTGGTGCTGTGCGATGTGGAACGGCTCGGCGACCGGGGGGAGCCCGCGGGCGAGCCGGTGACGGCCTCGCCTCGGCAGGTGCTGCGGGCACAGCTGGATCGGTTGGCGCAGCACGGTTTACGCGCCTACGTCGGCACCGAACTGGAATTCCTGGTGTTCGACGACAGCTACGAGGCGGCGCAGCGCGGCGGCTACCGCGAACTCACGCCCGCCAACCAGTACAATGTCGACTACTCCATGCTCGGCACCGCCCGCGTCGAACCGCTGCTGCGGCGCATCCGCAACGAGATGGCCGGGGCGGGCATGTATCCGGAATCGGCCAAGGGCGAATGCAATCCGGGCCAGCACGAGATCGCCTTCCGCTACGACGAGGCGCTGGTGACCTGCGACAACCACAGCATCTACAAGACCGGGGCCAAGGAGATCGCCGCCCAGGAGGGGCGCAGCGTCACCTTCATGGCGAAATACAATGAGCGCGAAGGCAGTTCGTGCCACATCCACATCAGCCTGCGCACCGAGTCGGGCGAGCCGGTGTTCGCCGGTGACGGCAAGGGCGGCGAAGCCGCGCTCATGCGGCACTTCCTGGCCGGACAGCTGGACTGCCTGCGCGAACTCACCTACCTGCTCGCCCCGAATATCAACTCCTACAAGCGCTTCCAGACCGGCAGCTTCGCACCCACCGCGGTGGCCTGGGGCCGGGACAACCGCACCTGCGCGCTGCGCGTGGTGGGACACGGATCGTCGCTGCGGGTGGAGAACCGCGTCCCCGGCGCCGACGTGAACCCCTACCTCGCGGTGGCGGCCACCATCGCCGCCGGTCTGCACGGCATCGAACGCCGCCTCCCCCTGGAACCGGAGTTCCACGGCAACGCCTACCGCTCGCAGCGCCCCCGGGTGCCGCGCACCCTGCGCGAGGCCGCCCAGCTCTTCGGCGACAGCAAGGTCGCCACCGCCGCCTTCGGCGCGGACGTGGTCCGCCACTACCGCAACGCGGCCCAGGTCGAACTCGACGCCTTCGACGCCGCCGTCACCGACTGGGAGCGAATCCGTGGCTTCGAGCGCCTCTGAGCGAGCGCGGGGCAGCGCGCCACCGGACGGCAGCGCAGCACCGCGCGGTAACGCCTCACCGGACGACATCAGGTCACCGGATGGCAGCGGGTTACCAGCCAGTAGCGGGTCACCGGGCGACAGCGGGTCACCGGGCAACAGCGCGCCACCAGGCAACAGCGCGCCACCAGGCAACAGCGCGTCAGGGGGCTGCAACCCGGTGCCCGGCAACACAGCACCCGGCGGGCGGCCGGTGATCGGGTTGTCCACCTACTCCGAGCGCGCCCGCTACGGTGTCTGGGATCACGAGGCGGTGCTGCTGCCGCGGGACTACCTCGATCTGGTGGAGCGGGCCGGGGGGATTCCGGTGTTGCTGCCGCCGGTCGGGAGCGCGACGGCGGAACTGGTGGCGCGGCTCGACGGAGTGGTGCTGACCGGCGGGGCTGATCTCGATCCGGGCCGCTACGGCGCGGCGCCACATTCGTCCGTGCGCCAGATCCGGCCGGGGCGAGACGAATTCGAGTTCACGCTGTTCGAGCGGGCGCGGGCGGCCGAGCTGCCGGTGCTGGCGATCTGTCGCGGCATGCAGCTGGTGAATGTGGCGCTGGGCGGCACCCTGCTGCAACATCTGCCCGACGTGCTCGGCCACGAGGAGCACTGCCGGGTGCCCGGGACCTTCGCACCGACGCGGGTGCGCACCGCACCGGGCAGCCGACTGGCCGCGATCGTCGGCCCGGAGGTGACGGCGCGCTGCCACCACCATCAGGCTATCGACCGGCTCGCCCCCGGTCTGATCGTCTCCGCCCGCGCCGAGGACGGCATCATCGAGGCGGTGGAGGCGGACACCGGACCGTTCCTGGTCGGCGTGCAATGGCATCCGGAGGCCGACGCCACCGAGCACCGGCTCATGCGGGCCCTGGTGAACGCGGCGGCGACATATCGGACGACGAATCGAAGGGAGCTCCGGTGACCACACAGGTGATCAACCCCGCGACCGCGGCGGTGGTGGCGACGGTCGAGGCGGCCGACCTGGCCGCCACCGACGCCGCCATCGACCGCGCCCGGCGCGCGGCGGCGGACTGGCGGGCGGTCGCCCCCGGTGACCGGGCACGCCTGCTGCGCCGGTTCGCCGAGGCGGTGGACGCCGATCTGGAGCGGCTGGCCCGGCTCGAGGTGCGCAATGCCGGGCACACCATCGGCAATGCGCGCTGGGAGGCGGGCAATGTGCGCGATGTGCTGCACTACAGCGCGGGACTGCCGGAACGCCTGCTGGGCAGTCAGATTCCGGTGGCCGGTGGCGTGGACATCACCTTCTGCGAACCGCTCGGGGTGGTCGGCATCATCGTGCCGTGGAACTTCCCCATGCCCATCGCCGCCTGGGGTTTCGCACCCGCGCTCGCGGCCGGGAACACTGTGGTGCTCAAACCGGCCGAGCTGACCCCGCTCACCGCCATCCGCCTGGGCGAACTCGCCCGCGAGGCCGGGCTTCCCGAGGGCGTCTTCCAGATCGTCACGGGTAAGGGGTCGGTGGTGGGTCAGCGGTTCGTGACCCATCCGGCGGTGCGCAAGGTGGTGTTCACCGGCTCCACCGAGGTCGGCAAGCAGATCATGGCGGGCTGCGCCGAGCAGGTGAAGCGGGTGACCCTGGAACTCGGCGGCAAGAGCGCCAATATCGTCTTCGCCGACGCCGATCTGGAGCGCGCCGCCGCCACCGCACCCTACGCGGTCTTCGACAACGCCGGTCAGGACTGCTGCGCGCGCTCGCGAATCCTGGTGCAGCGCAGTGTGTTCGACCACTTCCTGGAGCTGCTGGAACCGGCCGTGCAGGCGGTGCGGGTGGGCGATCCCGCCGACGAGTCCACCGAGATGGGTCCGCTCATCTCGGCCGCGCACCGCGAGCGGGTGGCCGGATTCCTGGAGCCCGCCACCACGGTGGCGTTCACCGGAACCTGCCCGGACGGCCCCGGTTTCTGGTTCGCACCCACCGTGGTGCTGCCCGGGAGCCCGACGGACCGGGTGGTCACCGAGGAGGTGTTCGGTCCGGTGGTGGCCGTCCTGCCCTTCGAGGACGAGGCCGACGCCATCCGCATCGCGAACGACACCGAATACGGCCTGTCCGGCTCGCTGTGGACCTCCGACGTCGGACGCGCACTGCGAGTCAGCCGGGCGGTGGAGGCCGGGAACCTGTCGGTGAATTCGCACTCCTCCGTGCGGTATTCGACACCGTTCGGCGGTTTCAAGCAGTCCGGGCTGGGCCGCGAACTCGGGCCGGACGCCGCCCGCGCCTTCACCGAGACCAAGAACGTCTTCATCGCCACCGAGTGATATCCCGTCACCCCACCCCAGAGGAGATGCGTTGCAGCGCTTACAGGATCGAGTAGCGGTCGTCACCGGCGGCGGCAGCGGCATCGGCCTCGCCACGGTCCGCCGCTTCGCGCGCGAGGGCGCGAAGGTCGTCGTCGCCGATATCGACCCCACCACCGGCGCGGCCGCGGCCGCCGCGGTGGACGGACTGTACGTGAAGGCCGACGTCACCGACGAGACCCAGGTCCGCGCCCTGTTCCAGACCGCAGTGGACACCTACGGCGGACTGGACATCGCCTTCAACAACGCGGGAATCTCACCGCCGGAGGACGATTCGATCCTCACCACGGGCATGGACGCGTGGCGGCGGGTGCAGGAGGTCAATCTGACCTCGGTCTACCTGTGCAGCAAGTACGCCATCGAACACATGCTCGAGCGCGGCAGGGGGTCGGTGATCAATACCGCCTCCTTCGTCGCGGTCATGGGCGCGGCCACCTCCCAGATCTCCTACACCGCCTCGAAGGGCGGTGTGCTGGCCATGAGCCGCGAACTCGGGGTGCAGTTCGCCCGCCAGGGCATTCGAGTCAACGCCCTGTGCCCCGGGCCGGTGAACACGCCGCTGCTCCAGGAGCTGTTCGCCAAGGATCCGGAGCGCGCCGCGCGCCGCTTGGTGCACATTCCGCTGGGCCGTTTCGCCGAACCGGAGGAGATCGCCGCCGCCGTGGCCTTCCTGGCCAGCGACGACGCCTCGTTCATCACGGCCTCGCAGTTCCTGGTGGACGGCGGCATCTCCGGGGCCTACGTGACCCCCCTGTAGCTAATCCTCCTGCTCCAGTAGGCGTTTGGGGTGCATGCCGTTCACCTGGCCGATGAAGGGCGGGTGAATGCTGTACCCCAGCATGCGCCGGATGTCCTCGCTCACGATGCGCACGATGTCGTGCGGCGTCGACAGCGTGAACGCCTCCTGCGGGCGCAGCCAGGGTTCGCAGTACTGGGCGGTGAGCGCGAGCCGCGGATCCGCCGCGGTGTTCGCGCCGCCGCCGTGCCACAGCGTGCCGAGGAAGAACACGCACGATCCGGCGGGCATGACCACCGGCACCCGGATATCGGTCTCGTCCGGCAGCCGGTCGCCCCAGCGGTGGCTGCCCGCGATGATGTCGGTCGCGCCGTTGACGGGCGTGAATGCGTCCACGGCCCAGATGGTGGCCGCGCTCAGGGCCGGGCGCGGGCGCGGCAGCGGATAGAACCCGTCGTCGGTGTGCAGCATCTGGGCCGCCTCACCGGGCAGGATATTGATCGCCTGGAGCATGGACAGCAGATAGTTCGGCATGAGCAGGCGGTCCAGCAGGGCCAGCACGCGCGGATGGGCGACCACGCGGTCGCAGCTGCGCGTCTTGTTCAGCAGGCTGTAGACCCGTTGGGTCGCATGCCCTTCGAAGTTGTTGCGGCCGGTCCGGTCGAGCAGCGGGCGCATCTCGCGCCGGATCTCGTCGAGTTCGTCCGGGGTCAGCAGGTTCTCCAGGACGACGTAGCCGTCGCGCCGCACGGCGGCCAGGTCGGCCGCGACGATCTCCGGATCGACAGCGCTGCCGCTACTTTCGGTGCGGCGGTATTTTCCGGCCAGATCCCCGGCCAGGTCGACGACCGATGTGACTTCGGCGCTCACGACGCCCTCCGATCCCTATAACATAACCGAATTCTGTTATTCTCCGACTGTGGCACGCGCACCCCTGGGACGTCAACAGCTCCTCGACGCCGCCCGCGCCGAACTCCTCGACGGCAACGGCACGGTCGACCTGCACGCCCTCAAACGCCGCTCCGGCCTCAGCACCGGTGCGCTCTACCACCACTTCGGCTCCAAGGCCGGTCTGCTGGTCGCCGTCTACGAGCGATTCCACGCCGGACTGGTCGCGGCCATCGCCGACGACACCCTCCCCGCCGGCGTGCACTGGACCGACCGGGAACACGCCCGCACTCGCAACTTCGTCGCCTACCACTTCGGCGACCCCCTCGCGGAACTGCTGCTCACCCGGATCGCGATGGAACCGGAGGTGGCCGAACTGGAGGCGGGCGCGCTCACCCGCCTCACCGCCGCCGCGGGCCGCAATATCCGCCAGGGCCAGCGGGACGGCGACATCGACCCCCGCATCGACCCCGAACTGGCCGGAGCCTGCATCATCGGCGCTCTGCGCTACGGCATCGCCGACCTGCTGCGCCGCGACCCCCGCCCCACCGTCGACGACGCCGCCGACCGACTCTGGGGTGTCATCGCGGGCGCGGTCACCATCCGCTGACCGCACGGTCCGGAAATCCCATGGCGACAACCGCACGCGCCACGCAAGATGTGGCCATGCCGAGCTTCGCGGACTTCGATCGTCGCCACTACCGCACCGTCGATGTCGCCACCGGATACGACGGCTGGGCCGACACCTACGAGAACACCGTCCTGGACGCGATGGACCTGGCGTTGCTGGCGCGCCTGCGGCGGCCGGACTGGGCCCGGGTGCGCCGGGCCGCGGATCTGGGCTGCGGCACCGGCCGCACCGGGGACTGGTTGCGTCGGCACGGCACGGCACGCGTCGACGGCATCGACCTGAGCGCGGGCATGCTGGCATGGGCGCGGGAGCGCGGCGTCCACGCCTCGCTCACCCACGGCGACGTCCGTGAGACCGGCTGGGACGGCGGTGCCTACGACCTCGTCATCGCCTCGCTCATCGACGAACACCTCCCCGCGTTGCCGCCGCTCTACCGCGAGGCCCGCCGCCTGGCCACCCCGGGCGGACTGTTCGTCCTGGTCAGCTACCACCCGCAGTTCATGATGGTGGCCGGTATGCCCACCCACTACACCTCGGACGCCGGGGAACCTCTCGCCATCAGCACCCACATGCACCGGGTCAGCGACCACGTGAGCGCGGGCACGGCGTCCGGATGGCGGCTCGTCGAACTGGCCGAGTCCACCATCGACGACACCTGGATCACCGCCAAGCCGAAGTGGGCCGAACTGCGCGGCCATCCGTTCACCATGGCGTCGGTGTGGGTCGCGGGCGATCCGGAGTGACAGCCACCCCGTGGCGGCCCGTCGGAGTGGGGCGACTTCTCGTACCGTGGGGCGTATGAGCGAGCGCGTGGTGATCATCGGCGGGGATGCGGCGGGAATGTCGGCGGCATCGCAGGCGCGCCGGTTGCGGCGCATCGAGGAACTCGAGGTCGTGGTGTTCGAACGCGGGCATTTCACCTCGTACTCGGCGTGCGGCATTCCCTACTGGGTGGGCGGCGACGTGACCGACCGCGACGAACTCATCGCGCGGACCCCAGCGGAGCATCGGGCGCGGGATATCGATCTGCGGCTGCGCACCGAGGTGGTCGAACTCGACGTGCCCGGCCGCCGGGTGCGGGCGCGCGAACTGGAGAACGGGGCCGAGAGTTGGTGGGACTACGACAAACTCGTGCTCGCCACCGGTGCGACGCCGATTCGGCCGCCGCTGCCCGGCATCGACGCGGCCGGGGTGCACGGCGTGCAGACTCTCGACGACGGGCAGGCGCTCATCGACACCCTGGAGACCGTCGCGGGCAGGCGCGCGGTGGTGGTGGGCGCGGGCTATATCGGCGTCGAGATGGCGGAGGCGCTGATCAGTCGCGGATTCGACGTCACCCTGGTGAACCGGGGCACCGAACCCATGTCCACCCTCGACCCGGATATGGGCGTGCTCATCCGGAAAGCCATGGAAGGCATGGGCATTCGCGTTGTCGGCAATGCGGAGGTGACCGGCATCCGCACCGACGACGCGGGTCGGGCGCGCGCGGTCACCACCGCCGACGCCGAATACCCCGCCGATGTGGTGGTACTCGGCATCGGCGTGCGCCCGGCCACCGAGCTCGCCCGGGCGGCGGGGCTGCCGCTGGGGCGATCCGGCGGCCTGCTCACCGACCTGGCCATGCGGGTGCGCGGTTACGAGAACATCTGGGCCGGAGGCGATTGCGTGGAAGTGCTCGATCTCGTATCCGGTTCCGAACGCCATATCCCGCTCGGCACCCACGCCAACAAACACGGGCAGATCATCGGTTCCGGCGTCGGCGGCGATTACGCCACTTTCCCCGGCGTGGTCGGCACGGCGGTCAGCAAGGTCTGCGATCTGGAGGTGGCGCGAACGGGCTTGCGCGAGAAGGACGCCCGCGCGGTCGGACTGCAATTCGTCACCGTCGTCATCGAATCCACCAGTCGCTCCGGCTATTTCCCGGGTGCCGCTCCCATGACGGTGAAGATGCTGGCCGAACGCCGCTCCGGCCGCCTGCTCGGCGTGCAGATCGTCGGACGAGAGGGTGCGGGCAAGCGCATCGATATCGCGGCGGTCGCGCTCACCGCCCGCATGACCGTGGAGCAGATGATCGCCCTCGATCTCGGCTACGCCCCGCCGTTCTCTCCGGTCTGGGATCCGGTGCTGGTCGCCGCGCGCAAGGCGGCGTCGGCGCTGCGGAAGCAAGACAGAAACTGATCGGTCTGTTGACTCGACTTTGTAACAATACCGTCAATCGAAACGCGACCGACCGGCCGGGCTCCGCCGAATTCCCTTGAGCTGGTTGTACCGTCGAAATCCATGACGGAGAAAAAGCACATCGGCCTGTTCGTCGGTGCGTCTGTTTGTGCCGCCTTGATCGCATTGAATCCCGCCGCCGCCTGGGCTTCCGGCGATGTCGGACCGGCTCCGGCCCCCGGGCCGGGCAACCATTCACCCGGCTCACCGGCCGGGGCCATACCCGAACGCCCCGTTCCAGCTCCCGAGCGCATCGTGCCCGCGAGCCCACCGGGGGTAGGCGGCTTCTGCCCGACGCTGTAGACCGCATCGAATCACCCACTCGCCCTCGGGTTGTCACGGCAGACTCCGACCTCCGCGGCAACCCGAGCCGAATTCAGTTGAAACAACACCGTTCCACCCGCCGTACCGCCCCGCCTCGGTTGCGACCGGGAGAACACCGGCCGAACATCCGGACCTGCGGGTGTCGCCGCCCTGGTGTATGAATCAGAATCGATTTCTTCCAACGATTCTCGGGAGTGGGCGGGGTGGAAGGCTTTCCTTTGGCCGAGGTGTCGGCGATTCTCGGCATCCTCGTACCGGCGCTGGCGTTCCTCTGGGAATTCGTCGTGGTCGGACGCAAACGCCTCGGCTATCGCGTGCAGATGGACACCCCCGTCACCGGCGAGGTCGAATCCGCGTTCCCGGGCCTGCTGACTCAGCTGCGCCCGCGTCCCGACGGCTCGCTGACCGACCTGTCCATCGTGCTGCTGCGGGTGGAGAACGACGGCGCCACCACCATCGACCAGCACGACTACCGGGTGCACGACGGCGTGGCCGCCGGTCTGTCGGTCATCTTCGAGCGGCGGCGCGTGGTCGGCTACGCCGTCACCGAACTCAGCGACCGCGATCTGGGCCGCAGCCTCACCGGCACCGCCGGCATCGCCGTCCGCGAGGACACCGAGCGCGACTTCGGCGTCCTCGACCTACCCCGGGTCCCGCTCAACCGAGGCGACCACTACAAACTGCTCACCATCCTGCGCCGCACCGGCGGCACCGACGACTACCCCGCGCCGCGGCTGGAGGGACGGCTCAAGAACGGCCGTGTGCACGAGAACCGCAGCCGCACCCGCCCCAGTCCCTGGGGCGTCGCCCTGATCCTGTTCCTGGTGTCGGTCATCGCCGTACAGCTCACCATCGCGGTGACCCAGCCCCGGGCCGCACCGCTGGACTGCGCGCCGGGCCGGCTCACCCTCACCGGTTCGACCGCGCTCGCCCCGGCCATCCAGGCCGCCGCCACCGCCTACGAGAAGGTCTGCCCCGACGCCGACTTCACCGCCGACTTCCGCGGCAGCGAGGTCGGGCTGCAAACCCTGAACGCCGCCGGATCGGCGGCGGCCGACAACGCCTCACCCGCCATGGTGGCCGTTTCCGACGGTGAGAAGGGGGACGGCTACCCCCGCCTGCTCCCCCGCCCGGTGGCGTTCTCGCTGTTCACCCTGGTCGTGCATCCCGACACGGGGGTCGCCGATCTGTCGCGTGCGAATATCCGTGCGCTGTACGAGGGTTCGATCACCAACTGGAGCGAGCTCGGCGGGCGCGACCTGCCGGTCCGCATCGTCGGCCGCAATCGGGGCTCGGGCACCCGTCAGACCTTCGAGAACCAACTACTCGACGGCGCGTGGCATCCCGACGCCAATTCCACCGACTGCCGCACCATCGGCAATCCGGCCGCCAGCGGACCGGTCCGCTGCGAACGGCTGAGCACCGCGGAGGTCCTCACCACCGTCGCCGCCCTGCCCGGCGCTCTGGGCTACGCGGAGCTGGGCGCGGCCGGGCCCCGCCGTGACGTCACCCTGGTCCGCATCGACGGGCACGCGGCCGAGCTGCTCAATGCCACGCACGGCGCCTATCCGTTCTGGAACACCGAATTCGCCTACACCTACGGCGACCCCGCCGCCGAATCCCTCACCGCCAGCTTCCTGCGCTACCTCACCACCCAGCTCGGCCGGGACATCCTGCGGGCGCACGGCAACATCCCCTGCGACGAACTCGACAATCCGGTGCGCTGCCGCCCCACCGGCTGAGCCCGCGTGCGCCGCGATCGGTGCGCGACTCCCCAGAGCGCACCGACCGCGGCGACATCGTCGCCCATGGCGTCCCGGTGCGGGCCGATTCGCCATGGGGGATACCCCAGCGGTACGGGCCGCGATCCTCGCCGACCGCGTCCATACCGTCCCCTCCTGGCATCCGGCAGCCATCCTGTCTCGGACGGCCCTGAGAGCATCCCGAGTCGACCCGCCGGGGGTCAAGCCGAAGTCCTGTCCCAATTTGTCCCAGTTACCGGACCGGGTGAGATGTGCGTCACTCCGACGGTTCGGGCAATCACCCCATCTGGCGGTAGGTTCATCGGGTAATCGCCAGCCGTTGGCAGTAGTCGTCTCAGGAGGTCGCACCCGCAGTGGAGCCACGGGAGGCCATCGCCGGTTACCTGCGAGAACGCCGCGCGGCCGCGGGTCTGACCCGCGCCGAGCTGGCCCGCCGGGCCGGCATCTCCGAGGGGCTCATCCAGAAACTGGAACAGGGCACCCGGCCGCCGACCTCCACCGCCCTGGGCGCGCTGTTCGACGCGCTCGACGTGCCGATCAACTACCGCGAGTACGCGGCCAACGTGCTGCAACCGGAACTCACCGCGATCTCGGCCACGACACAGGCGCCGAGCCGCGCGGAGCTGGACTTCCTGGAAAGCATCCCGTACCCGGCCTGCTACCAGACCGTCCCCGCCCTGGATCTGATCGCCGGTAACGCCGCGTACCGGCGCGCGTTCCCGGGCCTGGAGGAACCGGGCACCAACATCATGGCCTGGATGCTGCTGCATCCGGTCGCCCGCGAGGTCATCGCCGATTGGGAACGCGAGGTGCACCTCATGGTGCATTCGTTCCGGCATATGGCCCACGGCGTCACCGCCCCCGAGCGCATCGCCGAGATCACCGAACTCTGCGCCCGCTCCCCCGACTGGCAGCGCCTCTGGAACACCGATATCCCGCCCACCGACATCCCCCGCCGCCCGGTCCGCATCCGCCCCGTCGCGGGCGGCGAATGGACGCCCATGTACGTCCAATTGCTGCGCTGCGAACTCCCCCGCCGCGACTGGTGGGTCTACTCCATGGTTCCGCTGCGCGGCATCCGCCCCGCCCCCTGATCAGGGGCCGTCTACATCGGGCCCTGATCACCGGCCGTCGACATCGGGCCGATCGTCGGCCTCCGGATGCAGCAGCCGGTAGGGCCCCGACCCGCGCTCGGCCAGAGTGTCACTCGGATTGAGCAGGTAGCAGCGCCGCAGCGACAGGCAGCCGCAGCCGATACACCCGGTGAGTTCCCGCTGTAGCTGCTCGATCTCCCGCCGCCGCGCCTCGAGGTGGTCGCTCCAGCGTCTGGCGATCCGGTCCCAGTCGCGTTTGCTCGGCATCCGGTCCTCGGGCAGCGCCACGAACACCTCGGCCACCTCGGCCAGCGGAATCCCGAGCCGCTTGGCGAACAGCACCAGCGACAGCCGCCGCAGCACATGGCGGCGGTAGCGGCGCTGATTGCCGGAGGTGCGGACCGAGGAGATCAGGCCCTGCTCCTCGTAGAAGCGCACGGCCGAGGTGGCGACGCCCGCGCGCCGAGCGAGTTCGCCGATGGTCAGCAGATCGGTCGGTGCCTGTCCCATACCCGCTCTCTTGACTTCAATAGAACTTGAAGTTCTAGCGTAGCGCCCTGTGACCGCAACACCATCGAAACCCCCAGTGACTACGACGAATCCGGAGGACGGCGCATCGGGTGCCGTGACCGGCGGCTGGTCCGAACTGTTCTCCGGACGCTATCTCGCCAGTGTGCTCGTGCTCGCGGGCGGCGTCGCGCTGTATGCGATGAACCTCTACTTCACCGCCGCGCTGATGCCGTCGATCGTGGCCGATATCGGCGGCGCGCGATACTACGCGTGGGTGGCGACCGGCTTCCTCATGGCGGCGGTGATCGCCGCCATGCTGGTCAGCCGCGTGCTCGGCCGGTGGGGCGCGGCGGCCGCCTACCTCGCCGGTTTCCTGGTCTTCTCCCTCGGAGCCGCGATCAATGCGCTCAGCCCGACCATGGAGCTACTCGTCGTGGGCCGGGTGGTGCAGGGCCTCGGCGGTGGGCTGCTTGCCGGGCTCGGCTTCGCGGTCATCAGAAGTACGCTGCCGCAACACCTCTGGGCGCGCGGAGCCGGGCTGGTATCGGCCATGTGGGGAGTGGGGACGCTGATCGGGCCCGCGCTGGGCGGACTGTTCGCCGAACTCGGGGCGTGGCGGTGGGCCTACGGACTGCTGCTGGCGGTGGCGCTGCTGCTGGCCGCGCTCACCCGCCGCACACTGCCGCGCGCGGCCGAATCCACCGACCGCAGCCCCGTTCCGGTGGCCGCACTGGTGACACTGACCCTCGCGGCCAGCGCGTTCAGCCTGAGTTCGACCGTACCCGAGGGCATTTCGACCACCATCGCACTCGTCGCGGGCGTGCTGCTGATCGCCGCGTTCCTGTCGATCGACGCCAGGGGCGCGGTGAGCGTCCTCCCCCGCTCCACCTATGCGCGCGGGAATTCCCTCAAATGGGTCTATCTGACGGTGGCGGCGCTGTGCGCGGGGGTGATGACCGAGAACTTCGTGCCGCTGTTCGGCCAGCGCCTCGGCGGTCTGTCACCGCTCGTCGCCGGATTGCTCGGCGCGGCACTGTCGGTCGGCTGGGTGGTGGCGCAGCTGTTCAGCGTCGGCCTCACCGCGCCCGCCGCGCGGCGGGCGATCCGCATCGCACCGCTGCTGCTCACCGGCGGACTGCTCGCCTACGGCCTGCTCCAGGCCGACGCCGCCCCCGGCGTCGTCGTCATCGCCTGGGCGGTGGTGCTCTTCGTCGCGGGCACGGGCATCGGCCTGGCCTTTCCGCACCTGAGCGTGGCAGCCATGAGCAGCACCGACGATCCGGCGGAGGGCGCGCAGGCCGCGGCGGCGCTCAACACCACCCAGCTCATCACCTACGCCGTCACCTCGGCCATCGCGGGCACGCTGATCCGGCTCGGGGACGCGTCGGTGGTGGACTCGGCCAGGCTCATGGCGCTGGGCATCGCCGTCCTCACCGCATTCGGCGTAGCGACGGCGGTTCTCGCCACCCGCACGCGGTAGGTCAGCGGCTGGCGCGGCGGCGGTGCGCGGCGACGTGCACGGCCGTCGAGCAGCGGGTGGAGCAGAAGCGGCGGCGGCCGTTGCGGGAGGTGTCCACGAATACGATGGCGCAGCCGTCGCGGGCGCAGCGGCCGATGCGGTGCGGGTCCTCGCAGAACAGCGACGCCAGGCCGAAGGCCGTGTACGCCTTCACCCGCTCGTCCACCGGGGCCGTCTCGTCGGAGTAGTGCAGATGCGGGGCGCGGCCGTCGTGGGTGGAGATGTAGGGGCGACTGGTCGTCGCGGCCAGCAGCGCGTTGAGCAGTTCGACCGACGGCCGGTCGAAGACCGCGTCGAGTGCCTCGCTCCAGCGCCGCAATTCGGCCTGCTGGCGGGCGTCGATGGGGCCGAGCGGCTGGTAATCCGCTTCGGCCAGCAGGCGACCGAGGTCTTGTTCGGGTGAGGCGTTCACCAGGCGCGCGGCCAGTTCGGCCGCCACCCCGCCGTAAGGGTTGAAATGCACTGAACCATTACAGCAGGGTGGAGCCATGTCAGCCACCTGCCCCACCTGCGCCTGGCCCACCCCGACCACCGTGTCCACCCACGGCGACGTGCGCTACCTCCGCTGCGTCTGCGGGCGGTGGCTGATCCAGGAGCGCGGGGCCGTACTCGCCACCGCCGGGGAGAGCGTCTTCGCCGACTCGGAGTGAGTCCGGTCCAGCAGTGAGTCCGGTCCAGCAGTGAGTCCGGTCTAGACGACCACCTGCACCACGTCACCCGGTGACAGATGATGGAACGTCGTCTCCGCACCCTCCGGCGTCATCCGGATGCACCCGTGCGACTGCTCCTCGATCGGTCCGATATGGGTGGCGATGTCCCCGTTGAAGAAGACCGCCCATTTCATCGGCACGTGGTGCAGGGTGCTCCAGTGATCTTCCCGTTTGAACGCGACCCGGAAGGTCCCCGGCGGCGTCTCGTATCCGGGCCGTCCGTGCGAGATCGGCGTCGGCCCGTAGGTGACCCGGCCGTCCTCCATCAGCCACGCCTCATTGGTCGACAGCCGCATGCACATGCGCGCCGAGGCGTCACACGGCGCGACCACCGGTGCGGGCGGTGGCGGCGGGATGATCGCCGGGACACCCGGGATATCGGGTCCGCCCGGCCACAGCGGTTCGGCCTGCGCGGGCGCGGCGACGACGAGTCCGGCCGCCACCAGGCCGACCGCGGCCGCGACCCTGCCTGCCCACCAACGGCCTGTCCGTGCACGACCTGTCCGGGAACGCTTCCTATCCATGACGCTTCCAGCCTCTCGCCTCGACCGGGCGGCGGGCAGCCGAATCACCGGTCGTCTGTATGGAAGGGCCCTGTGGGTATCGCCATATTCCGGAAGACAATCAATGGTACTGTCCGGCAGCCCTTTCCGCGATCATTCCGGACGCACCGAGGGCGGCAGCAGGCCGTCCACGATGGCGGCCAGGCCCTGGCGGTGGGTATCCCGGACGGTCAACTCGGCCCAGCGGTCGGCGACCGCGGCGACCGTGGGCAGTGCGGTCACGTCGAGGTCGGCCAGCGCGTCGGCGCGGTCCAGCGCGGCGGCACGCTCCGGCGCGGCCTGTCGGCGTTCCCGGTTCGCGCGCATGACCAGATCGCCGACGATGTAGTACCAGAGGGTGCGATACACGTCGACGGCCTGCTCGGGAGTGTGTCCGCAGGCCACCGCCGCCGCCATCATGACCTCCACCATGGGCATCGCCGAGGGGACGACGAGCGGGTCGGCCGCCAACACCTCCACGATCCACGGACGTTCGGCCAGACGTTCGTACAGCACCAGCGCCGCGGCGAGCAACCGCTGCCGGGGATCATCGGGCAACTCCAGTCGCGGGATCTCCCGCGCGTGCGACTCCAGGACCAGTAGCAGCAGTTCGTCCTTGTCGCGCACGTGGTGATACAGCGCCATCGCGGTGCTGTCGAGCTCCTTGGCCAGCCGCCGCATGGACAGCGCCTCCGGCCCCTCGTCGCGCAGTACCCGGTCGGCGGCGGCGACGATCGATTCCCGGGACAGCCGCGCCGGTCGGCCCGCCCTGCCCCGTGGTGCTGTTGCTCCGGACATCCGACCATCCTCCCCTACTCCCCGATGCGGGCCGCCCGGGGCGGTGGCTCGAAGCGTGCGCTCGAGGTACCTTTATTTTACGCGTATAGAAATGGATGGAGCCATGCCTGCCACCGACCTCGCCGAGCCCGCCGACGACCTGTCCGCGCCGCACCTCGCACGCCGCTACGGACCCGGTTTCGCGGCCGTCGTCATCCTGCAGATCATCGCCGCGATCGCCGGTCTCGCCCCGCTGCTGGCGGTCGTCGAACTCGGCCGAATGCTGTTGTCGCCCAATCCTCTCGACCATGGGGACGTCCGATTCGCGGTCGTCGCCGGTGCGGTCGGCCTGTTCGTGCGCCTGCTGTGCACGGCCGCGTCCGCGGGCATCGGTCATCTGCTCGACGGCCGCATCCAGCTGTGGCTGCGGCGGCGGTTGGCCGCGCACCTGGGAACGGTGCCGATCGGCTGGGTCTCCCGGCGACGCACCGGCGAACTGGCCACCGTGGTGGGACGTGATGTGAGCGCCGTGCATCCGTTGCTCGCGCACGCCCCGGGCGAACTCGTCAACGCCTTCGTGGTGCCACTGGTCGCGCTGGCCTACCTGGTCACCGTCGACTGGCGGCTCACGCTCATCACCCTGATCCCGGTGGTGCTGGCGGTGGCCGTGGTTCCGCTCATGCTGACCCCGACCCGGCAGCGCGAACAGCAGGACCGCGATGCGGCCATGGCCCGCATCGCCGCCGCGGCGGTGGAGTTCGTCCAGGGCATCGCGGTGGTGAAGGCATTCGGCGGCGGCCAGCGGGCGCATCACGCGTTCCGCACGGCCACAGCGGAATTCGCCGACGTCTTCCGTCGCTGGGTGCTCGGCCTGTCCGGACCCGCCGCGGCCGTGTCGGTGGCGCTGTCGCCACCGTTCGTCCTGCTGGTGATCCTTGTCGGCGGTGCCGCGCTGATCACCGGCGGCTCGCTGGCCCCGGCCGATCTGCTGCCCTTCCTGCTGCTCGGACTGGGACTGACCGCACCCGTTGCCGCCCTCGGCCACGGCTTCGACGATCTGGTCGAGGCCCGTGCCGCATTCGGCCGTATCCGGAACGTGCTTGCGGTACCGCCGCTTTCGACACCAGACCACCCGAAGCGGCCGCGGGGGCACCGCGTCGAACTGCGCGGCGTCCGCTTCGGCTACGACGACGACCACGAGGTGCTGCGCGGTATCGACCTGACCCTCGAGCCCGGCACGGTCACCGCCGTCGTGGGACCTTCGGGCAGCGGAAAGTCCACGCTGGCACAGCTGTTGCCGCGCTTCTTCGACCCGACCCACGGCCGGATCCGGCTCGGTGGAGTCGATCTGCGCGATATCGACAGCCGTGATCTGCACGCATCGGTCTCGTTCGTCTTCCAGGATGTGCGGCTGCTGCGCGCGTCGATCGCCGAGAACATCGCGCTGGCGGTACCGCACGCCGACCGCGACGCGATCGTGCGCGTCGCCCGACTGGCGAACATCCACGACCGGATTCTCGAACTGCCGCGCGGCTACGACGCGGTGGTCGGCGCGGACGTGCGACTGTCGGGCGGTGAGGCGCAACGGATCTCGATCGCCCGGGCACTGCTCGCCGATGCTCCGGTGCTGGTGCTCGACGAGGCGACCGCCTTCGCCGACCCACGCACCGAACGCGCCGTGCGCGACGCCCTGGCCGCGCTGGCGGGTGACCGCACGGTACTCGTGATCGCACACCGGCTCGAGACCATCGCCGACGCCGACACCGCCGTCGTGCTCGCGGACGGGCAGATCGTCGAATCCGGCCGACCCGCAGAACTACTGGCGCGCGGTGGCCGTTTCGCCGCCCTCTGGCACGCACACCGATCCGCCCACATCGACGGCGATATCACACCGGGAGCCGACCACTCATGATTCGCATGCTGCTACGACTGCTGGGGCCCGACTACGCCGCGCCCATGCGGCGCACCGTGGCCCTCATGACCGCGGCCGCCCTGGCCGAAGGGCTGTCCTACGCGCTGCTGGTGCCCGTACTGCGAGCCCTGTTCGGGGACCATCCCGGCGACGCCCGCCCCTGGCTGATCGCCTTCGCGGGCGCGGTCGCGGGCTACGCCGTGCTGCGCTATCGCAGTGACCTGTCCGGCTTCCGCGTCGGCATCGCGTTGCTGCGCGGCGTCTATCACCGATTCGGCGATCATCTGGCCCGGCTGCCGTTGGGCTGGTTCGACTCCGGTCGCGTCGGGCAGGTGTCGACGCTGGCCGGCGAGGGCATCCTGGGTGCCATGGGCGCGGCGGCGCATCTGCTGTCCCCGTTCATCTCCGCATCCGTGACCCCGCTGACGATCCTGGCCGTGGTCCTCGTCGTCGACTGGCGGCTGGGCCTGGCCGCCCTGCTCGCGGTGCCGGTCGTGGTGGCGATTCAGCGGTGGGCGGGGCGCGCGAGCGCCGCCGCCGACGCCCAACGGCTCGAACGCGGCAGCGAGGCCGCCGGGCGTGTCATCGAATACCTGCAGGCGCAGCCGGTGCTGCGCAGCGGCGGCCGCACCGCCGCTCGCTTCGACCTGCTCGACGACGCGCTGTCCGCACTCGAGCGAACCGCACGCCGCTCCACGCTGTCGGCGCTGCCCGGCATCATCGGCCTCACGGTCACGGTGCAGGCGGTGTTCACCGCCCTGCTGGCGCTGGGCGCGTATCTGGCACTGGGCGGAGCCATCGGCGCGGCCGAACTGCTGGTGGTGCTGGTCCTCGCCGCCCGCTGCACCGACCCGCTGCTGTCGCAGGCGGAGATCGGCAGCAAGATGCGTGCCACCCGAGCGGAACTGGCCCGCCTCGACGCGGTGCTGCGCACCCCGTCGCTGCCGCAGCCGCGCCGGCCGATCGAGCCGGTGCGCGCGGATCTGGATCTCGACGCCGTCACGCTGGGTTCATCGCCGGCGAGCGCGGGCCGACAGGGACGCACGATGATCGACGGCGTGACGCTGTCGGTGCCGGAGGGCAGCCGCCTCGCCGTCGTCGGACCGTCGGGTGCGGGCAAGAGCACCCTGCTCCAGCTGCTCGCCCGGTTCCACGACGTGGACGCGGGCGCGGTGCGCCTCGGCGGCGTCGATGTGCGCGACATCGCCACGGAGACACTGATGGAGCGCATCGCCATCGTGTTCCAGGAGGTGTACCTCTTCGACGGCACCATCGAGGAGAACGTCCGCCTCGGCCGCCCCGACGCCGCGCCCGAGCAAGTCCGGGCGGCGGCCACCGCCGCCCGCCTGGACGAGGTGGTCGCACGACTGCCCCGGGGCTGGGACACTCCGGTCGGCGAGGGCGGCGCACTCCTGTCCGGCGGTGAGCGCCAACGCGTCTCGATCGCGCGAGCGTTGCTGAAGGATTCCCCCGTCATCCTGCTGGACGAGATCACCGCCGCGCTGGACCCGCTCAACGAGGCGGCCGTGCACGCCGCCCTCGACCGCCTCACCGCGGGTCGCACCGTGGTGCAGGTCGCCCACCGGCTGCGCACCGTGCGACGGGCCGACCGCATCGCCTTCCTGGACAATGGTCGGATCGTCGAGCAGGGCACCCACGACGAATTGCTGCGACTGGGTGGCCGCTACGCCGAATTCTGGCAGCTCGCACTGGTTCCCACCGCGAGCGAGTGAGCGGTCGGCGTCAGGACTCCCCGGCGCGGCGGGCGTGCCAGCGGTCGAAGAGTACGGGGAGTTCGGCGACGAAGAAGTCGAAGAAGTCGCGCATCTCGGCGAGGCGGCGTCCCACCGGGGTGTCCGCGCCGAGGAGTTCGACGCCCTCACCGGCGGTTTCGGACCACATCTTCATCATGCGGTCGCGTTTGAGGAAGCTCGCGTACCACAGATCGTCGCGCAGCCGGTACGAGTCGCGGCGTTCGCCGGGCACGCGTTCCTTGGTGATCAACCCGACCTGGTCGAGGTAGGCCACCGCGCCGGATACCGCCGCGGGGCTGATCGACAGCGCCTCGGTGAGCTCCCGGGCCGACATCCGGCCCTCCTCGGTCACCATGAGTGCCGCGAACACTCGCGCGGGCATCCGGGGCCAGCCCATATCGGTGAGCCCCAGCGCCAACTTCTCGACGAAGCGGGCCGTGGCGTCGCCACGGTCGGATGCGGCCGGATTCGCCGACACCAACACTCCTCTCGGATCAGCCGACAGGATCGGCGGACGCGGTCTCGTCCCCGAACAGCTCCTGGCGGCGCTGCTGCCATCGTCGCATCGTGTGCGGCAGTTCGGCGCGCATGAACCGGTAGTACTCGAGTGTTTCGCGCACCCGGCGGCCGCCGGGGCGAGCGTGGTCGAGCAGTTCGACGCCCTCGACGAGGAAGCCTACCGAGCGGTCCAGCGCCGCCTGCCGCTGCATGGTGATGGCGTACCAGACGTCGTCGTCGTAGACGCGGTAGGTGTCGTGACGCGCACCGGGTTCGCGCTCGCGGCCCAGCAGTCCGATCCGAACCAGATGGCGGACCGCTCCCGAGACGGCGGCCGGGCTCACCCGTAGGCCCCGGGCCAGTTCCTGGGCGGTGTAGCGCTCGGCGTCATCGGCGAGGACGAAGGCGAACACCCGCGCCGAGGTACGCGGCATGCCGGATTCGGTGAGCAACAGCGCGAACTGTTCCACGAACCGCAGGACGGCTTCCTCCTGCTGATCCTCCGGCGCTGTCGACACCCGTTCAACCTCCCATTTCCCGTGATCGCTGAGTAGCTACATCATAGCTTTTAGAACATTCACAAATTTATGAAAGATATGTACGCTGCCTTCATGGACAACGCCATCGCCATCACCGGACTGCACAAGTCCTTCGGCCCCACCCAGGCACTCGACGGCCTCGATCTGCAGGTCGCCCGGGGCGAGGTGCACGGCTTCCTGGGCCCGAACGGCGCGGGGAAGACGACCACCATCCGGGTCCTGCTCGGACTACTCCAAGCCGACCGGGGCGAGGTGAACCTGCTCGGCGGCGACCCCTGGAACGACGCGGTGGACCTGCACCGGCGACTCGCCTACGTTCCCGGCGACGTGGAGCTGTGGCCCAACCTCACTGGCGGCGAGGCCATCGACCTGTTCGGCCGCCTGCGCGGCGGACTGGACAAGCGGCTGCGCGACGAACTCATCGAACGCTTCGATCTCGACCCGACCAAGAAGGGGCGCACCTACTCCAAGGGCAACCGGCAGAAGGTCGCGCTCATCGCCGCACTGGCCGCCGACGTGGAACTGTTCCTGCTCGACGAACCCACCGCGGGCCTCGACCCGCTGATGGAGGTCGTCTTCCAGGACGTGGTGCACGAGGTGAAGAGCGCCGGTGCGACCGTCCTGCTGTCGAGTCACATTCTGGCCCAGGTGGAGAAGCTCGCCGACCGGGTGAGCATCATCCGACAGGGTCGTGTCGTGCAGTCCGGAACCCTCACCGAGATGCGGCATCTCACCCGCACCTCGGTCGAGGCCGTGACCGAGCGTCCGGTCACGGGACTGGCGGAACTGGCCGGTGTCCACCACGTCACCACCGAGGACGGCAGGCTGCGCTTCGATGTCGACGGCGCGGCGCTCGACGCGGCCATCGCCCGGGTCAGCGCCGCCGGGATCCGCTCACTGACCAGCCATCCGCCCACCCTCGAGGAACTCATGCTGCGGCACTACGGCGACGAACTCGCCGCCAGCGGCAACGGCCAGGGAGTGAGCGCGCGATGAGCACCCGCACCGGTACCGCCGCGCCCACCCGGCCCGCCGCCGGGTCCGGCACCGCCTTCACCGGGACCGGCACCCTGCTGCGCTTCATGCTGCGCCGCGACCGAATCAAGTTGCCCGCCTGGATCATCGGCATCACCTTCATGGGTTTGTACTACGCGGCCGCGCTGCCGCAGGTGTACAAGACCCAGGAGGATCTGCGCGCGGTCAGCCAATTCGCCGAGGGCACCATGGGCGCGCTCATCGCCGGTCCGGGCTACGGATTGACCGATCCCACCATCGAATCCGTGATCGTCGCCATCTACGGGCTGTACTTCCTGCTGCTGGCCGCGCTGATGAACATCCTGCTCATCTCCCGGCACACCAGGGTGGAGGAGCAGACCGGCCGAGCCGAGCTGATCCGCGCCAACGCCGTCGGCCGCCACGCCCCGCTCACCGCGGCGCTGCTGCTGGCGGTGGCCGCGAATGTGGCGCTCTCCCTGCTGATCGCGGGCAGCTTCGCCATCTCCGGTCTCGATACCAGCGGTGCGCCGCTGTTCGGCGCGAGCGTCGGCGCCGCCGGTCTGGTCTTCGCCGGGATCACCGCGGTGACCGTGCAGATCACCGAATACTCCCGCGCCGCATCGGGTATGGCCGGTGCCGCACTCGGCGTGGCGTATGTGGTTCGCGCGGCCGGGGATACGATCCGGGAGGGCGGCAGCGCGCTGTCCTGGTTCTCCCCGCTGGCCTGGTCGCAGCAGACCCGCGCCTACGTGGATCCGCGCTGGTGGCCGCTGGCACTGTCGGTCGGCTGTGCCGTCGCGACGGCGGCGATCGGCTACGCACTGTCGAGCAGCCGCGATCTGAACGCCGGCCTGGTCGCGCCGCGCCGCGGTAACCGCGAGGCCCCCGCCTGGCTCGATACCCCTGTCGCCCTTGCCTTCCGGCTCCAGCGGGCCAGCCTGATCGGCTGGTCGCTGGCGCTGGCGGCGAGCGGGCTGCTCTACGGCGCGCTCACCAGCACCCTGGTCGACGCGTTCGAGGATCTGCCCGACAATGTCGTCGACGTCATGGGCGGTGACCCGAGCCGCATGCTGGACGGCTACGTCAGCACCATGGCCGTCTTCGACGCCCTGCTGGTGGCGATTTTCGTCATCCTCGGTGTGCAGTCGCTGCGCGGCGAGGAGACCAAGGGCCACGCCGAACCCGTGCTGGCCACCGGCACCAGCCGCTGGGCGCTGTTCGGCGGCTGGATCGGGGTGCTGGCGGCCGGGGCGGCCGCCCTGCTGCTGGTGGTGGGCGCGGCACTGGGCGTGTCGGCGGCCATCTCCATCGGCGACGGCTCCTACCTGGGCAAGGTCATCGCGGCGCATCTGGTGTATCTGCCCGCGGTCCTGGTGGTGCTGGCGGTGGCGGCGCTGCTGTTCGGCGTCGTGCCGGGAGCGGTCGGCGCGGCCTGGGCGCTGTTCGGCTTCGCGATGATCCTGGCCTTCTTCGGATCAATCATGGACCTGCCGCACTGGGTGATGAACCTGTCACCGTTCGAACACACCGCCGCGCTACCGCTGGAACCGATGACCTGGTCCCCGCTGGTCGTCCTCACCGCCCTCGCCCTCGCGCTGATCGGGACGGGCGGCACGGCCTTCCGGCGGCGTGACCTGGACATGAATTAGGAACCGGCGCGAATCGCGGATCCGGAGGTTTGCGTTCGCCCGCGCGTGACACTCGAAGAACAGTGAATACCGGTCCGCACCGGAGCGCGATCGCGCCCGCACTGCTGCTACTGCTGGCGGGCGCGGTCGCTCTCGTCTCCGCACTGCTGGGCGGCGGCACCGCGCACGGTCAGCAGGCGGACAGCGGTGTGCTGGCGACCTCGGTGGACGGACCCATCACGACGGTCGTCGCCGACCATCTGCGCGACGGCGTGCAGCGCGCCGAACGGGAGCAGCGTCGCGCCTTCCTGCTCGAACTGGACACCCCCGGCGGACTGGACACCGCCATGCGGGCGATCGTGCGGGAATTCCTCGACGCGCAGGTCCCGGTCGTGGTGTACGTCGCGCCGTCGGGGGCGCGGGCGGCCTCGGCCGGATCCATCATCACCTCCGCCGCCCATATCGCCGCCATGGCGCCGGGCACGACAATCGGCGCGGCCACCCCGGTGGACGCGGCCAGTGGCGAGGAGGCCGGCGGCAAGGTCGTCGAGGACGCCGCCGCCTACGCGGTGTCGATCGCCGAACAGCGGGGCCGCGATACCGAATTCGCCGAGGACACCGTCCGGGAGGGCCGTGCGGTCACCGACCGCGAGGCGATGGAGATCGGCGCGGTGGACCTGGTGGCGGCCGACCGCGCCACCCTGCTGACCGAGATCGACGGCCGCACCGTGCGGCTCGCCGACGGCACCGAAACCACCCTGCGGACCGCCGACGCCGCCGTGGACGACTACCGCATGGGCACCTTCGCCCAGCTGCGGCAGACCCTGGCCAACCCGACGCTGGCCTTCCTGCTGCTCTCCCTCGGCAGCCTCGCCATCCTGTACGAATTGGCAAGTCCCGGAGCGGGTCTGGGCGGCGTGCTGGGTGCGGTGATGTTGGCGCTCGCCTTCGTCTCGCTCGCCGTGCTGCCGGTGAATATCGCGGGCGTGCTGCTGCTGGGTCTGGCCGTGGCGCTGTTCGTGGCCGAACTGTTCACCCCCGGCATCGGGGTCTTCGCCGCCGGTGGGGCCATCGCCCTCGCGGTGTCCGGGCTGATGCTGTTCGACGAGCCGTTCGACGTCGACCCGCGCGTGCTGTGGCCGACGGCCGTGGTCGTCGGGCTGGGTGCGGTACTGGCCGGACGGCTGGCCCTGCGCGCCCGCCGCGCCCCCACCGTCTCCGGCAGCCAGACGCTGATCGGACAGGAGACCACCATCGAGGAGGCCGAGGGCGAGCGGGGACGCGCCCGACTGGAGGGCTCGTGGTGGAACGTGCGCAGCGACGGACCGCCGCTGCGTGCCGGGCAGCGGGTGCGGGTGGTCGACCTGCGCGAGCTGACCCTCGTCGTCGAACCCCTCACACCGGAGAAGAAGTGAGTCAAGTGATACTCGGACTGATAGCCGCCGTGGTGGTCGTGCTGATGATTCTGGCCGCCGCCATCCGCATCGTGAACGAATACGAACGCGGCGTGATCTTCCGGCTCGGCCGGGTGATCGACGCCAAGGGACCGGGCCTGTTCTTCATCATCCCGATCGTGGACCGCATGGTGAAGGTGTCACTGCGCACGGTCACCATGGACATTCCGCCGCAGGACGTCATCACCAAGGACAATGTGACCGTCACCGTCAATGCCGTCACCTACTTCCGGGTGGTGGATCCGGTGCGATCGGTGGTGGCCGTGGAGGACCACGTCCTGGCCACCTCGCAATTCGCCCAGACTACCCTGCGCAGCATTCTCGGCCAGACCGATCTGGACGATCTGCTGATCAATCGCGAGCAGGTGAACGCGCAACTGCAGAAGATCATCGACGAGGTCACCAACCCGTGGGGCGTCAAGGTGGACCACGTGGAGGTCAAGGATGTGGAGCTGCCCGAGAGCATGCGCCGCGCCATGGCCCGGCAGGCCGAATCCGAACGTGAGCGCCGCGCGAAGGTGATTCACGCCAAGGGGGAACAGGAGGCCGCGGAAACCCTGGGCAAGGCCGCCGAGGTCATGGAGCGTCGCCCGGCCGCGCTGCAACTGCGGGTGCTGTCCACCATGGCCGATATCTCGGCGGACCGCAGTTCGACGCTGATCTTCCCGCTGCCCATGGAGTTCGTGAAGCTGGCCGATGCGGTGCGCCCGCTCGCCGAGGCCGCCGCCGCACGGATGGAGGAGCCCCCGCAGCGGTGAACGCCCGCTGCGTTATCGTCGTCGCAGCATGTCGATACGTCGTTTTCTCCCCCGGGCAACATCAGAGTTGCCGACCGCCGATGGTCCGGCGCGCGCCCGCGCGCGGCTCCCGGCGTCGTCCCGCCCGCTGCGCTGTGCGGCGGCGCTGGCGGCATTACTCGGACTGACGGCGTGCTCGACCCGCGACGAGACCCCGATGCACCAGGGCGCCGCGCTCGCCCATCCCACGGCCGTGCCGCCCGCGGATTACGAATTCCCGCTGGCCTGGGCCGGTGACTACACCTTCCGCTGGAGCGCCGCGGGCGATATCGACCTCGGCGCGCCGGAGGCGGCCGTGGTGCGCGCATTCGCGGAGAGCACACAGGTGGCGCTGTCGGTGGGGGCGCGACTCGCGTATCCCGGCTACGCGGAGGTCATTCCGAACGGCAAATGGCTGCGCATTCCGGATGGCGGCGCGTACCCGCCGGGTGCGGCCGAGGGGGACTGGAAGCTGCGCTGGGCGGGCACGTTTCTCGGACGGATCCTGCGCATCCAGCCCGATGCCACCGGTTTCACCGCCATGTACTGCCTGGACGACGTGGACGTGGCCGAGTCCTACGATGCCGGAGCCACCTACACCTGGCGGCAGGATCAGCCCGGGAAGCCGCCCCGCGGACTCCCGGTGTGGCTGACCGTACGCTCGACCGCCGCCCCCGCCGATTCCGACGCCCCCGCCGCCGCTACCGCCGGGGCAACCGGGGTGGACGCCCGCACCACCGAATTCGGGCATCGGCGGGCGCCGAACTACGACGTCTTCGAGGGCTGGACGATCACCGACGTCACGGCCACCGCGCCCCGCGACGCCGAGGCCGCCGCCCTCGCCGCGGCGTGCACGGCCTGGGCGCTCGACAATCCGCACATCAATCCCGCCTATCTGGCCGAGACGCCCAGCCGGGTACCGGCCGACCAGCTGCCCGAGGCGGCTCCGCCGCTGCCGGGCTGGGGTATCCGGATCGCCGAGTAGCCGAACGGTTGCGCTCAACTTCTAACATCGACGTGATGGTCAATTAACAGCCGGTTGATGCCCGTTGTGCGAGGATTGCGCTTCATATCGACACCTCGCCTGGGAGAACGCGCTTTGGCTGACTTTCTGAATACCATCAACGGCTATATCTGGAGCAATGGGCTGGTCTACCTGTGTCTGGCGGCAGGTGTGTACTTCTCCATCCGATCCAGATTCGTTCAGGTGCGCCAGGTGCCGGAGATGGTCCGGCTGATGCTCAAGGGCGAGAAGTCGCCGTCGGGCGTCTCCTCGTTCCAGGCGCTGGCCATGTCGCTGTCGGGCCGCGTGGGCACCGGCAATATCGCGGGCGTCGCCACCGCCATCGCCTTCGGCGGCCCCGGCGCACTGTTCTGGATGTGGACGGTGGCCTTCCTCGGCGCGTCCACGTCCTTCGTGGAGTGCACCCTGGGCCAGATCTACAAGACCCGCGACCAACTGACCGGTGAGTACCGCGGCGGCCCGGCCTACTACATCAGCAAGGCGATGGCGCACACCCGCGCCGCCCCGGCCTTCAAGATCTACGGCTTCGCCTTCGCCGCGGTGACCGTGCTCGCGTGCGGTCTGCTGCTGCCCAGCGTGCAGTCCAACTCCATGGCCTCGGCCATGAACCAGGCGTGGGACGTGCCGACCTGGGTGGTGGCCGTGGGTGCGGTCATCCTGCTGGCCTTCGTGATCATCGGCGGCGTCAAGCGCATCGCCGCCTTCGCCGCGGTCGTGGTGCCGTTCATGGCCATCGCCTACATCCTGGTCGCACTGATCATCGTGGCGTTCAACGCCGCGGAGATCCCGAATGTCATCAGCACCATCTTCGCCAGCGCGTTCGGCGCGGACGCGGCCTTCGGAGCGATTCTCGGCGCGGCGGTCATGTGGGGCGTCAAGCGCGGCGTCTACTCCAATGAGGCCGGCCAGGGCACCGGACCGCACGCCGCCGCGGCGGCGGAGGTCTCGCACCCGGCCAAGCAGGGCCTCGTCCAGGCGTTCGCGGTCTACATCGACACCCTGTTCATCTGCACCGCGACCGGCTTCCTGCTGATGTCGACCGGTGCGTACCGGGTGTTCGAGGGTGAGAGCTCCGACGGCACGGTACTGGCCGACGGCGGCGCGCTGCCGTCGGACACCGTGGTCGGCCCGGCCTTCGCCCAGACCGCGGTGGACACCCTGTGGAGCGGCGTCGGTGCCAGCTTCGTCGCCATCTCGCTGGCCTTCTTCTGCCTGACCACGATCATCGCCTACTACTACATGGCGGAGACCAACCTCCGTTTCCTGATGGGCAAGTACGCGCCGATCCCGGTTCCGCTGATCCGCGGCACCCTCGGCTCCAACGTGACCCTGCTGCTGCAGGCGCTGATCCTGGTCTCGGTCACCATCGGCGCGGTCGCCACCGCCACCGACGCGTGGACCCTCGGCGATATCGGCGTCGGCCTGATGGCCTGGCTCAACATCATCGGCATCCTGATCCTGCAGCAACCGGCCTACAAGGCGCTGCGTGACTTCGAGCGCCAAAAGAAAGCCGGACTGGATCCGACCTTCGACCCACTGGCCCTGGGCATCCCGGGTGCCACCTTCTGGGAGACCTACGACCCGAAGTCCCGGGACAAGTTGACCAAGACCCCGGCGTAGCCAGGGTCCGCGCGCGGTCGGATGCGGCCCGCTCGAGCCACACCGCCCCGAGGGCGGCCTCCGGACGGCTCGAGCGGGCCGTACGCGTCCGGTGCCACGGCGCTCGCGCCGGGGCAAGCAGCGCGCGGTCGCACGCGTGCGCCGGGGCGACCATCGCGCGGGCATACGCGGTGCGCCGGGGCGACCAGCGCGTGGGCGCACGCGTCGGCACCGGGCGTGCGCCCGCCGGTCCTGAGCGCACCCGCGCGCCGGCGGATGCGCCGGATCACTCCTGCTGGTTGCGCTGGTAGATGTCGGGGATGCCGTCGGCGTCCTCGTCGACGTTCTCGGCCTCGTACAGGCGGCGGTAGATACCGTTGCGGCGTTTGATCAGGACGGCGGCCCCGCCCGCGGCGATGAGGGAACCGACCAGGACCGCCGCCTTGATGTGGTCGGAATCGGCGGGGAAGGACAGTTCGCCGATGAGCAGGCTGACGGTGAACCCGATTCCGGCCAGGGCGGAGAGGGCGAAGACATCGGCCCATTGCAGGTCCGGGTTCAGTTGCGCGCGAGTGAATTTCACCGCCAACCAGGTGCCGCCGAAGATGCCGACGACCTTGCCGAGGACCAGGCCGAGCACCACGCCGAGCGACTCGGGTCGGGTGAACACCTCGCCCAGCGCTGAGGTCGACAGCGTCACCCCGGCGGCGAAGAGGGCGAACAGCGGGGCCGCGATACCGGCCGAGATGGGGCGCAGCAGGTGGGCGGCGTGCGCGGCGGGCGTCTCCGACTCCCCCTGGTCCGGGGTGGCGCGCAACAGCAGCCCCATGCACACCCCGGCCACCGTGGCGTGCACCCCGCCCACGTAGGTCAGCGCCCAGATGGTGATGCCGAGCGGCACGTACCACCACCATCCCCGCACCCGGAAACGTTGCAGCGCGGCGAATACCGCGAGGCCGACGACGGCTCCGCCGAGGGCGAGGAGTTTCAGGTCGTCGGCGAAGGCGACCGCGATGACGGCGATGGCGCCGAGATCGTCCACGACGGCCAGCGTCAGCAGGAAGGCGCGCAGCGCGGCGGGCAGATGGGTGTTCAGCACGGCGAGGACGGCCAGCGCGAAGGCGATGTCGGTGGCCATGGGCACCGCCCAGCCCGCCATGTCACCGCCGCTGCTGCCGGTCACGGCCAGATACACCGCGGCGGGCAGAACCATGCCGCACAGCGCCGCGACCACCGGTAGCGACGCGGTTGCCGGAGTCCGAAGCTCGCCGATGACGAGCTCACGTTTCAATTCGATTCCGGCGACCAGGAAGAAGATCGTCAGCAGCCCGTCCGCGGTCCAGTGGGCGACCGAGAGGTCCAGCCCGAGCGCGCCGATCCCGAAGTGGAGGTCACTGATCCGCGTATACCACTCGGCCCACGGGGAATTCGCCCAGACCAGCGCGAGCACGGCGGCCGCCAGCAGCAGCAGGCCGCCGACGGTCTCCGTGCGCAATGCCGTCGCCAGCGCCGATCGCTCGGACCAGGACGGCAATCCGAGAAACACCCTGCGCTCGCGCGGAGCGGCAGCCATGAACAACCTCCGGGGGCGTCGACGTGAGGGCACCTCGCCCCTGACCGCCGACCAGACTTCCCGGCACACCCCGCGTTCGTTGACGCGTTATTAACACCCTAACGGCCACTGTCTGGAATGTCTTCTTCGTGGTGGGAAATCCGGCCCGCCACCGGCCCGATACCGCCCTCGACATGCATTCGACGCGCATTTGCCATATGGTTGCCGAACACCGGTCGACCGCCCCGGGGCTATTCGACTTGCCCCGGGGGGATCTTTACGGCATTCTTACACCCACAAGGGGAGCCGGGAAGCCTGGTCGGCACGTGATGCACGTACGTGAATCACGGTGGAACGATCAAGGAGCTTCTCATGCAACATCTTTCGTCGACGCGCGCCCCATTCCGCCCGGCATCCGCCGGGCATGCGTGAATTCCTCACGGCGACACTGACTTTTCCCACCGTTGTCTTCAGCTTCGCGCTGATCGTCGTCGTCGCGTACTGGCTCGCCGTGCTGGCCGGTGGGGCCGATCCGGATCTGTTCGACACCGATTCCGACACCGGCGGTTCTGCCATCGGTGACCGGTGGGGTCTGAGCGGGGTGCCGGTCTCGATCATCGTATCCATCATCGTCGCGCTGGCCTGGTTCCTGTGCCTGGCCGGGGCGACCCTGACCCGGGAGTTGAATCTCACCGGCTTCCTCGCCTTCTGCGCCGGTGTCGCCGTATTCGTGGTGGCCGTTCCGGTGTCCGTGCTGGGCACCAGGGTCATCGTCGTACCGCTGCGCCGCCTGTTCGCACCCGCGGCGGAGCCCAGCAGGAATGACCTCGTCGGTCGGGTGTGCGTCATCCGCACCGGCCGCGTCGGACCGGATTTCGGTCAGGCGGAACTGATTTCGCCCGACGGCTCGTCGGCGATCATCCAGGTTCGCCAGAGCGCCCAACATGCCGCCGAAACACCACTCGCACACGGTGTTTCCGCAATCGTCTACGACTACGACTCGGCCACCGAGACCTTCTGGGTGGCCCCACTGGAGGGGATCTGATGTCTACCATCGCAATCGGCCTGGGAGTCCTGGTGGCTCTCGCACTCGTGATCGGCATTGCCGCGCTGTTCATCGTGAGCAGCCTGTTCAAGAAGGTGGAACAGGGCCGCGCTCTGATCATCTCGAAGATGCGCCGGGTGGACGTCACCTTCACCGGCGCGGTGGTGCTGCCGGTGCTGCACAAGGCCGAGTACATGGACATCTCGGTGAAGACCATCGAGATCGACCGGGTCGGCCGCGACGGGCTGATCTGCCGCGACAATATCCGCGCCGATATCCGCATCACCTTCTTCGTGCGGGTCAACAAGACCGTCGAGGATGTGGTCAAGGTCGCGCAGGCCATCGGCACCGCCCGCGCCAGCGACCAGTCCACGCTGCAGGAGCTGTTCGCCGCCAAGTTCTCCGAGGCGCTCAAGACGGTGGGCAAGCACCTCGACTTCGTCGACCTCTACACCAAGCGCGACGAGTTCCGCGACCGCATCATCGCGGTGATCGGCACCGACCTCAACGGCTACAGCCTCGAGGACGCCGCCATCGACTACCTGGAGCAGACGCCGCTCGCCCAGCTCGACGCCCAGAACATCCTGGACGCGCAGGGCATTCGCAAGATCACCGAACTCACCGCGGTGGAACACGTGCGCACCAACGAATTCCGGCGCAACGAGGAGAAGGAGATCACCCGCCAGAACGTGCAGGCGCGCGAGGCGGTGCTGGAGCTGGAGCGCCAGCAGGCCGATGCCGAGATCCGCCAGCAGCGCGAGGTGGAGACCATGCGCGCCCGGGAGGAGGCCGAGATCGCCCGCGTCCAGGCCGAGGAGCGGCTGCGTTCGCAGACCGCGCATCTGCGCACCGAGGAGTCCCTGGGCATCCAGCAGGAGAACATGGGCCGCGAGATCGCCGTCGCGGAGAAGAACCGCGAACGCGTGATCGCCGTGGAGGCCGAGCGCATCGAGAAGGATCGGCTGCTCGAGGTCACCGCCCGCGACCGCGAGGTGTCCCTCGCCCGGATCGCCGCCGACCGCGAGGTGGAGACCGAGAAGCGCACCGTCGCCGAGGTGGTGCGCGAGCGCATCGCGGTGGACAAGACCGTGGCCGAACAGCAGGAGCAGATCAACCGGCTGCGCGCGGTGGAGGCCGCCGAACGCGACCGCCAGGCCATTGTCATCCGCGCCGAGGCCGAGGCGCAGGAGCACCTGGTCAAGGACATCAAGGCGGCCGAGGCCGCGGAGGCCGCGGCCAAGTTCAAGGCCAAGGAGTCGCTGACGCTGGCCGAGGCCGAGCAGCAGGCGTCGGAACTGCAGGCGCGCGCCAAGATCCGCCTCGCCGAGGCGCAGCAGGCCGAGTCGGCCGCCTACGGGCTGGGCCAGGCGCAGGTCAAGGAGCGCGAGGCCGACGCCATCGAGAAGGTGGGCCGCGCCGAGGCGGTCGCACTGCGGGAGAAGGCCCTGGTGGAGGCCGAGGCGCTGCGCGAGAAGCTCAAGGGCGAGGCCGAGGGCCTGCAGGAGAAGGCCGCTGCCATGGCGGCGCTCGACGACGCCACCCGCGAGCACGAGGAGTACCGGCTGCGGCTGGAGATGGAGAAGGACATCGAGCTGGCCAAGGTCACCGCGCACCGCGAGGTCGCGCAGGCGCAGGCCACGGTGCTCGCCACCGGTCTGGAGCAGGCCAATATCGACATCGTCGGCGGCGACTCGATCTTCCTGGACCGCCTGGTGGGCTCCATCGGCCTCGGTAAGGGCCTCGATCAGCTGATCGGCAACTCCGAGGTCGGCAAGTCCGCCGCGACCGCGCTCATCGGCCGCCTGGCCGGGGTCAACGGCCACGGCTCCGACGACGTCCCGCAGGCCAAGTGAGCGGGGCGGCACCACTGGACACCGGTCGCCGGATCGGAGGGGAATCCGGCGACCGGGGTTCGGTCGACATCGAGACGGGCACCTACGAGATCCTGCACGCGCGGCTGCGCGAGCACGCCGCCGAGGTGGCGCGGCGTGCGGAGCTGCTCAATGAGCGCCGCATCGCGGCCTTCGGCGGCTCCGAACTGACGCTGCTGGGCACCGAGCGCATCCGCACCGGCAACAACTGCGTGCCGCGCGATGTGGTGGCGCTGCCGGACGGGCGCATGGTGTTCGGCTACAACGTGTTCGTCGGCATGCGCCCGGAGACGACGGTCGCCGACGTCTTCGCGGTGCACCGCTTCCGGACCGAGGGCGCGACACCGGACGGCGCAGGGCCGAACAACGCGACGCCGAACGACACGGGGCCGAACAACGCAGCGCCGGGGGCCGCGCCGTTCGGATTCGAATCCGCCGACGCCACTGGGCTTTTCGACGATCCGCGGTTCCTCCGCGATTTCGCCGAGCTGTACCGCTACTACAGCCAGACCCGGCTGCTGCAACTGCGCCGGGTGGAGGGCCGCCTGCTGGCGGTGTTCCAGACCGGCCAGCGCACCGACGACATCCGCGTGCTGCGCTGGCAGCTGGATACCGACGGATCGCTGCGCTACCTGGACAATCGCGGGGAGCGCGACCATGTGTTCCCGGCGTCGCACGATTTCGATTGGATCGAGACCACCCGCGACGACCAGGTGCACGGCCGGCATCCGCACCTGTCGATTCTCGGCGAGGTGTTCGTGGAGACGCTCGGTGGCACCCTCACCATCAAGGTCGAGGACAATACCGAGACCGGGGCGGGCATCTACAGCGAGCCCGTCGACGAACCACTGCAGAGCCTGGCCGACGCCGACGTGCACTACGCGCGGCTGGGTCCGCTGATCCTGCTGCGCATTCGACCGTACAACGAAACCGACTGGCGGCACCTGGTTTTCAATACCCGCACCAAGGACGTGGTGCGGCTGGACGGGATCGGGCAGTCGTGCCGTCGGCTGCCCGAGGACCAGGGCATCATCTTCCCCGGCGGCTATTACCTCGCCACCGGCGTGCACAAGCGGTTCGACACCGATACCGCGGAGCTGGAGTACGAGCGCACCGTCCGGGCGGGCAACGGCGAGGACGTGCTGTACGTCTTCCACGCCCGCGCGGCGGGCCGCACGCTGCTGCTGCCCTACAACCTGGTGCGCACCGAGGTCGCCACTCCCACTGTCTGCCACGGCTATTCGATGTTCGAGGACGGCACCATGGTGGTGCTGCGGGCCATGTCGGAGGAGCCGACGCGGGTGCATCCGCTCCAGGTGTGGCGTACCCCGTTCGTCTCCGACGTGTACGCGGCCGCGCAGCCGGTCGGCACCGGCCCTGTGCACCGGGTCGGCAATGCCGAACTGGTGCGCGGTATCTCGGAATGTCTCGCGGTGCGCCGCATGGTGGACGAGATGCGGCCCGCCGCGGCGGTTTTCGAGGCCGTGATCGCGGCGTGCACCCGCACCGTCGACCTGTACCACTGGTTGGGCGATCCGGAGCTGGACGATCCGGCCGCGGCGCTGGCCGAGGTGCGCGCCACCGCCGAACAGGTGCTGGACGAGTTCGACAAGGTCACCGCGCTCACCGCGCAGGCGACCGCCGCCGTGGACGGCGCGGCCGACGAGGCCGCCGCGCTCATGCGCCGGGCCCGCGCCGCCGCGCACCGCACCGCCGACGACTGGGTGCGGATGCTGGCGGAGCTGCGGCGCGCGCAGGGGCAGCTGGTGACGGTGCGTGAGCTGCGCTATGTCGACACCGAGCGCATCGACGCGCTGGATGGTGAGCTCGCCGCCGCGCTCACCGACACCGGCCACCGGGCCGTCGAATTCCTGTCCGGCGCGGACGCTTTCGCGGCCTACCGCACCGAGCTCGACGATCTGCTGGCCCAGGCCGAGGCCATCGCCTCCGCCGCCGCGGCCGAACCGCTGCGGGAGCGGTTGAGCGAGCAGACCGACGCGCTGCGCATCGTCACCGATGTGGTCGGCTCGCTCGACATCACCGACGCCACCGTGCGCACCACCATTCTCACGCGCATCGGCGAGGTGCTGGCCGGGGTCAACCGGGTGCGGGCCACCCTGGACACCCGGCGCGCGGAACTGGCCGCCGTGGAGGGCCGGGCTGCCTTCGCCGCCGAATACGCGCTGCTCGGGCAGTCGGTGAGTGGGGGGCTCGCGGTTTGCGACTCCCCCGAGGCATGCGACGACCAGCTGGCGAAACTGCTGCTGGCCATCGAGAATCTGGAGTCCCGCTTCGGCGAATTCGACGATTTCGCCGAGCAGCTGGGCGCCAAGCGCGAGGACGTGTACGAGGCGTTCGCGGCGCGCAAGCAGGCGCTGCTGGACGAGCGGGCCCGACGCGGCGAACGCCTCGCGGACTCGGCGCAGCGCATTCTGTCCGGAGTGGGCCGCCGCGCCGCCGCCCTGGGCTCCCTGGACGAGGTGAACACCTACTTCGCCTCCGATCCCATGGTGGCGCGGCTGCGCACGGCCGTGGCCGACCTGCGCGCCCTCGGCGATCAGGTGCGGGCCGAGGAGTTCGAGGGCAAGCTGCGCGCGGCGCGGCAGGAGGCCGGGCGCGCGCTGCGCGACCGCACCGATCTCTACGCCGACGGCGGGGAGACGCTGCGCCTGGGCCGCCACCGCTTCGCCGTCGACACCCGGCCGGTGGAGCTGACCATGGTGCCGCACGAGGATGCGCTCTGGTACGCCATCACCGGCACCGACTATCGGGCTCCGGTGCGCGACAGCGGCTTCGAGGCGACGCGGCCGTACTGGTCGCAACTGCTGGTGTCGGAGACCGCCGAGGTGTACCGAGGCGAGTACCTGGCCGTGTCGATCCTCGCCGCCGCCGAACACGACGGCGGCCTCGACGCCCTGCACGCGGCGGCCGCCGCCGGTGAACTCGCCGAACTGGTCGGCAAGATCGCCGCCGACCGCTACGACGAGGGCTACGAGCGCGGCGTGCACGATCACGACGCCGCAGCGATTCTCGATGCGGCCCTGCGCCTGTCGGCCGGAGCCGGGCTGCTGCGGTATCCGCCCGCCGAACGCGCGGCGGCCCAGCTGTGGTGGCGCTTCGCCCTGTCCCCGGAGCAGGCCGCGTACTGGCGTACCCGGGCCGGGTCGCTGGCCCGTGCCCGCGCCGTATTCGGCCGCACCACCGATGTGGACGAGGTGTGCGCCGAATTGGCCTCCGGGATAACGTGTTTCGCCGATGACATCGGACTCGACCCGGTGGACGCGCACCTCGCCGGGGAGTACCTGTTCGAGGAATTGGCAACGCCCACTCCGGGTTTCGTCACCTCCGCCGGAGCCCGGCGACTGCTGGACCGCTTCCACCGCGCCCTCGACGCTGCCTCCGCGACCGGTCGCGCCGAGTTCGAGGCGGACCTGCGCGCCCTCGCCGACACCGACCCGCGCCGGCCCGACAGCTACCCACGGTGGGCCGCCGATCACGCACCCGCACTCGACGGCCGTTGGTCTCCGGTCGCCGACGACGGCAACGCCCATGCGACCGACCACCATTCTCGCTCGGCCATCGGCCCCTCCTATGCGGTTGGCGGTCATTCGTCTTCGGTCACCGACGACGCGCGTTCGCATGACGGCCGCACACGGTCGAACGAGGAAACGAACGACCGCCACTCGCGAACGGCCGGGGGGCACTCGAACTCGACCGACGCCCGCTCGCGCGCGGTCGCCGGCAGGGCGCGCTCGACCGACGGCAGCTCCCGATCGGTGCGTGCGCGGTCGACCGCACCGAACGCGCAGGCGGCGGTGCTGGCCCCGTCCGGCGTATCCTCCGCGCCCGTCGAGTCGCTGCCCGTGACGGCCGGCACGCCCGGCAGCACGGCGCGCTACCAACTGATACGCGCCTGGCTCACCGCCTATCTCGACCGGTCCGCCGCCGATCCGGCCGAGCGCGCCGTCCTCCCCGAGGCGGTGGCGATCGAGCTGTGCGGCAGCGCGCTGCCCCGCTACGATTCCGCCGCCGCGCTCACCGCCACCGTCGGCGGTCTGCTCGGCACCCATCCGCGGATCACGGGTCGGGAGTTGCGTTTCCGGCTCGATGAGCTGCTGGCCCGCTGCGGCCGGTTCCATCGGGAGCGGGTGCCGGGGTTCCGGGCCTATCTGCGGCGCCGTACCGAACTGGTCGCCGCCGAGCGCGAGCGACTGCGGCTGGCGGAGTACCATCCGCGCGCACTGAGCGGGTTCGTGCGCAACCGCCTGATCGACGAGGTGTATCTGCCGCTGATCGGCGACAACCTGGCCAAGCAGCTCGGCGTGGCCGGGGATGCCGATCGCGTCGACCGCTCGGGTCTGCTGCTGCTGATCTCACCGCCGGGCTACGGCAAGACCACCCTCATGGAGTACGTGGCCGCCCGGCTGGGCCTGGTGCTGGTGAAGGTGAACGGTCCCGCGCTCGGCCACGAGGTGACCTCGATCGACCCCGAGCAGGCGCCGCACGCCACCGCCCGCCAGGAGCTCGAGAAGATCAACTTCGCCCTGGAACTCGGCAACAATGTGCTGCTGTACCTCGACGACATCCAGCACACCTCGCCGGAGCTGCTGCAGAAGTTCATCTCGCTGTGTGACGGCCAGCGCCGCATGGAGGGCGTATGGGAGGGCCGCACCCGCACCTACGATCTGCGCGGCAAGCGGTTCGCGGTGTGCATGGCCGGTAACCCGTACACCGAGCAGGGCAAGCGTTTCCGGATTCCGGACATGCTCGCCAACCGCGCCGACGTGTGGAATCTCGGCGATGTGCTCTCCGGCCGCGACGAGCAGTTCGCGCTCAGCTACCTGGAGAACGCGCTCACCTCGAATTCCGTTCTCGCCCCGCTGTCCTCGCGTGATCGCGGCGATCTGGAGATCCTGGTCCGGCTGGCGCGCGGCGACCGCACCGCCACCGCCGACGGCCTCGCCCACCCGTACCCGGCGGCGGAACTGGCCGAGATCACCGCGGTGCTGGGCAAACTGCTGCGCGTGCAGGAGGTGGTGCTGGCCGTCAATCGCGCCTACATCGCATCGGCCGCCACCGCGGACGCCGCCCGCACCGAACCGCCGTTCCAGCTCCAGGGCTCCTACCGCAATATGAACGCCCTCGCCGAACGCGTGGTCCCGGTCATGAACGACCGCGAACTCGAGGCCCTCATCGACGACCACTACCTCGGTGAGGCCCAAACCCTCGCCGCCGCCACCGAAGCCAACCTGCTCAAACTGGCCGAACTGCGCGGCACCCTGACCCCGGATCAGGCCCGCCGCTGGACCGAGGTCAAGTCCGCCTATCTGCGCGAACAGGCCCTCGGTGGCGCCGAGGACGATCCGCTGGTCCGCGCCATCGGCGCGCTGGGACTGCTCGGCGACCGCATCGGCGGTATCGAATCCGCCCTGCGCGCACTCGAATCGACGGATTCCGGTCGGCACCATCGGGCGGCGGCACGGACCACGCACCAGGGGGCGGAGGAGGGATACCGATGATGTACGAGGCACGACTCGGGTTCGATCCGCGGTCGACGGGCATCCTCGGCATCTGTGCGCTGTTCGTGGTCGTCGCGCTGCTCGTCCCGGATATGCCGGTAGCGCTGCAGGTGGTCACGATCGTGTTCTTCGGTGGCGGCGGCGTACTGCTGGCGGTGGGGATGGCGTCACGCAAACTCGCGCTGCGCGTCGACGAGGACGGCGTCACCCTCGGCGGCAATCCGCTGCGCCGACGCGCCACCACGGTGTTCGTATCGTGGTCGGAGATCGCCGCCATCGTCCTGTTTCGCCAGCGCCTGTCACACGGGGCGACCATGCGCTACATCGGCGTCCAGCGCCACGCGGGACTGCCACCGCTGCCGAGCGCCGCGGGCCGGACCGCACAGGCCGCATCCCGCCTCATTCCGCACGTCCCACCGGATGTGGTCGCCGCCAGCCGGGCGATCTCCGGCTGGCGGCTCGATGAGGACCGGCTCATCGCGGCGCTCCGGCACCACGCACCACACGTCCGGCTCATCGACGCGGGTTGACCTGTGCCCCTTGCTCGCCCAGCGGCGGCCGGAGTGGACGGCCGCGAGCGGCATCATCGCCGACGCCACGCGTCCGTGCGACACGCCAAGCGGTAAACATGCACCACGAAAACCGGTTGCGCAAGTCGAGAACCGATGAACCGCTCGGCGGCACCGCGCGTTTGCCAGCGGCGCGATGAGTCGGGCATCTTAAGGGGCGGTGCGCCGGGATCAGGTCGGCAACCCCCGGCTTGTCGCTCTGGTCGGGGCCGCTTCGTAGTGGGGAGTTCTCGTGTACACGCGCACCCCGGGGCCGGTCGCGCCCGTCGCACCGGTGGCCCGGAATCCGCTGCCCGGCATCGCCTCCCGCCCGAGCTACCGCGACGATCTCGACGGACTGCGCGGTATCGCGATCGCCCTGGTGGTGGCCTTCCACGTCTGGATGGGGCGGGTATCCGGCGGTGTGGACATCTTCCTGGTGCTGTCCGGCTTCTTCTTCACCGGAATGCTGTTGCGCCGCACCGACACCACGGGCGGCCCCGGCATCGGCGCGACCCTGCGGCGCACCGCCCGCCGCCTGCTGCCCGCCCTGCTGGTGGTGCTGACCGCCGTCGCCGTCGCCACCGTCGTCGCGATGCCGTACACCCGCTGGAACGACATCTCCGCACAATTGCTGGCCTCGGGTTTCTACTTCCAGAACTGGTATCTGGCCGTCGCGGAGCTGGACTACGCGGCCGCGGATCCCTCGATCAGCCCGCTACAGCACCTGTGGTCCATGGCCGTACAGGGCCAGTTCTACCTGGCGATCCTGGTCGTGGTCGCGCTGTGGGCGACGGTGCGGCCCCGCCCGGACCGGCGCCGCCCCACCCTGCTGCTGACGCTGCTGCTCGGCGCGGCGGCCTCGTTCTGCTACGCCGCCGACGCACCGCAGCAGCAGGCGTGGATCTACTACGACAGCGCTGCCCGCGCCTGGGAACTGCTGGCGGGCGCGATGCTGGCCGTGGTCGCGCCGTGGCTGACGATTCCGCGCCGGATCCGCTGGCTGGCGGGCACGGTGGGCCTGGGCATGGTGCTGTCGTGCGGCCTGCTGTTCGACGGTGCCACCGAATTCCCCGGTCCGGCAGCGTTGTTCCCGGTCGCCGCCGCCGTCCTGCTGATCCTGTCCGGACTGCACGTCCCGGCGGCCGAACGCCCGTGGGCGAACCGGATGCTGGCGAGCCGGTTGTGCACCGAACTCGGCGCCATCGCCTATCCGCTCTACCTGTGGCACTGGCCCATCTTGATCTTCTACCTGACCGAATCCGGCCGCAAACACGCGGGATTCGCCGACGGGCTGGCGGTGATCGCGGCATCGCTGGTGCTGGCGTGGGTGACGACGCGGGTGATCGAGACACCGCTGCGCCGCCCCGCTCCGACGGCTCCGGATTCGTCCGGGGCCCGGTGGATTCGACGCGGCACCGGCACCGCGGTCGCGGCCTTGGGCATCAGCGTGCTGGCCGGCGCGCTGGGCTGGCAGGTGGTGTCGGCCGCGAATCCTCCGCAGCCGCCGAAGCCGTTCGAATTCCCCACCAGGTACCCGGGTGCGGACGCCCTCGTTCGGGGCATCGACCCGCCGCCGCATCCCATGCGGCCCTCGGTCCTGCGGGGCAATGCCGATTCGCCGCCGCCCACCCGCGACGGCTGCATCACCCCCGACCGGGAGGTGCGCTCGTGCGTCTACGGTGACACCACCGCCGGTCGGGTCATCGCGGTGGTCGGCGGTTCGCATTCCGAGCACTGGATTCCCGCACTCCAAATCCTTTCCCGCGATTACGGATTCCGGATCGTCACCTATCTGAAGGAGCGCTGCCCGCTCACGCTCTCCGACCACCCCTCCTACGCGGAGGCCCCGTTCCCGGAGTGCCGGGAGTGGTCGGAGGAGGTGCTCGACCGGCTCGCCGAGGAGCGTCCGGACTGGGTGTTCACCATTTCGACGCGCAGCCGCGTGGCGGGTGCCGGGGACGAGGTGCCGCCGGAGTTCCTGGACGTGTGGTCGGCGCTGTCCGAGCGCGGCCTGCGGGTGCTCGCGCTCCGCGACACCCCGCGCCTGCGCCACGGCGACGTCTACTATCGGGCCGTCGACTGCCTGGCCCGGCGCGGCACCACACCCGATAGCTGCGGGATGGATCGTGCGGCGGCGCTGTCCGAGCGGGACCCCGCCGAGGAACCGGCGGCGAGCTATCCGAATATCTTCCCGATGGATCTCAGCGACGCCGTATGCCGTTCGGACCGTTGCCGAGTCGCCGAGGGCAACGTGCTCATCTACCGCGACGAGCACCACCTCACCGCCAGCTACGTCCGCACCCTCGCCCCGGAACTGGGGCGGCAGATCGCGGCGATCACCGAGTGGTGGTAGGCGGCCCGCACCGAAAGGCCGGGACGGACAGGAGTGTTGCGGTGGGTTGACGACGGATTTGCGATCCGGGCACAGCTTGCCGACTTTCGCTCCCGGCCACCGGGTTCGGCGCCGCCGGTGCGGTACCGTCGCAGCGGCGGCGGCGCTCCGCTGTCAGGACAGCTCCCTCGCGAAACCTACAGGGCCACCGGGTCGCCGCCGCCCCCATGAGCGCGTCAGCGTATCGACGTCGGCTCCCGCTCGGATTCCAGCACCTCGGCCTCCACCCGTGGCAGCCGCACCACGAACCGCGCTCCCCCACCCGGCCGGTCCTCGCAGTACACCCGGCCTCCGTGCGCCGCAACGGTTTCCGACACCAGGGCGAGTCCGATACCGGTACCCACCGCCGCGCCGCGTTCGACCCGGATGGTGGCGAAGCGCTCGAAGATCCGGTTGCGATCGGCGACGGGCACACCGGGACCGGCGTCGTCGACCGTGATCACCGCGTCGGCGCCGTCCCGGCGCACGGTGACCGCGACCGGACCCCCGCCGTGGCGGGTGGCGTTCTCCAGCAGGTTGGCGACGGTGCGCTCGAGTTCGAGCCGTCGGCCCTCGATGGTGGAATCGGTGACGACCGTGAGCAATTCGGGCGGATAGTGCCGCTCGGCGAGGGCGTGGGTGAGCAGTTCGCCGAGTGAGAGCAGTTCGACGTCGCCGCGGTGCACCCCGGCGTCCACGCGCGCCAATTCCAGCATGTCGTCCAGCATCCGGCGCATATGGCTGAGTTCGTCGCTGGTCAACCGCAGCGCCCGCCGCATCCGCTCCGGCAGCTGTTCCTCGTACTTGTTCATGACGCCGACGCTGGTGACCAAGGTGGTGAGCGGGGTGCGCAATTCGTGGCTGACGTCGCCGACCAGGCGGCGCTCCCGTTCGATGCGCTGCTGCAGCGAGTCGACCATGGTGTTGAAGGCGTCGACGGTATCGGACAGATCACGGTCGGCGGTGCGCGGCAGCCGGGTGTCGAGTTCGCCCGAGGCGATCCGCGAAGCGGTGACGGCCAGCTGGTGCAGCGGTTTGAGCACCCGCCGACTCGCCCACACGCCGAGCAGCGCACCGACCGAGGAGGCGACGATGGCGCAGGCGATCAGCAGATTCCGCAGCATGCGCAGGGTGGAGTCCAGCTCCGCGATGGGCGTGAACTCGTAGAACATGTCCCCGCGCGCGTTCAGCGGAAGCCCAACGCGCAGATAGGGTTTGCCCGCCACCGTCACCCGCCGCGTGCTCTCCTCCGAACCGCCGGCGATATCCGGGGACAGCAGCGCCGAGGTCGCCAGGGCGGAGTCGCTGTCGATCCAGGTGTCACCCCAGCGCACCAGCATCACCGTGCCGTCGGGCGGTTCGATGGCCACCAGATCGGCTTCGGTGGGCTGCTCGGCGGCGACATTCTGGCGCAGGATCCCGATATGGGCGTCGGTGAGACGGACGGCCGAGCGCTCGCGCTGCCCCTCCATATAACCGCGGCCGACGGTGAACACCGAGACCGCCAGCACCAGCGACACCAGACTGGCGCTCAGGGCGAAGGCGAGCACCGCACGGCTGTACACACTGCGCGCGGGCCGCCATCGGGTGGTGCCGGCGTCCGCGGTCACCGCTGCACGTCTAGTCGGTATCCGAGCCCGCGCACCGTCACCACGATCCGCGGGGCGGACGGGTCCCTCTCGATCTTGGTACGCAACCTGCGCATATGCACGTCCACAATCCTTTGGTCACCGAAAAACCCGCGGTCCCACACTCTTTCGAGCAGGACATCGCGGCTGAGCACCCGGCCCGGCGCCTCCGCCAGTTCGCAGAGCAACCGGTACTCGGTGAGTGTCAGATGCACCTCCTCGTCGCCCCGCAGCAGGCGGCCGCTGTCCTGCGACAGCACCAGCGGCGGGTTCGATTCCGCGTCCAGCACCACCTCGGGGCGGCCGTCGGGGTCCGGGGCCGCGTCACGGCCCTGCGCCAGCCGCGCCCGACGGCGCAGCGCCCGCATGCGCGCGGTGATCTCCTTGATCTCGAACGGCTTGGTCACGAAGTCGTCCGCCCCGGCCTCCAACGCGGCCACCACATCGTGGGTGTCGTCGCGAGCGCTCACCACGATGATGGGCACGTCGTGATCGCGGCGCACCTCACGGATGCAGGTGAATCCGTCCATCGCCCCCAGCATCAGATCCACGATCATGACATCGGGCACGCCGCGGCTGCGCACCTGCGCGAGCGCCACCTCGGCCCCACCGGCCTCGGAGACCTCGTACCCCTCGTCCTCCATGGCCAGCCGCAGCGCCTCCCGGACCCGGTCGTCGTCCTCTACGATCAGCAGGTTCGCGCCCATCAGTCCATCCCTCGCACCGCCGTCGGAACCAGTCACGCCCTGTCGCCTCCGAATCGCGGAGCGGACGACCCAGCAGCTTTGAGTACCCGACCACTCTGTCGGGAAAACCTTCCGTCGTTGCCGCACATGCCGCCGACGGTTCCCTACCGGAGCGACGCGTCGCAAGGCGGAGCGGTTTCGGCCCGCGAATCTTCAAACAACCGCAAACTAGTTTCCGGTGTCGCCGCAAAGTGGGCAACCCACCATCGACTAGGTGACGCAGAGTCGACTGTCCCGGCGTTCCTACCGCCGCATCGGCGATCCGACGCTGTGGGAACGCGGCATCCGCGCACACCATCGGTCACCGGGACCGCCGGAAGGTCGGCGGCACCCGTGCACCCGTGCCACTCGGCGCTGCACTGACGACAACGGCGTCGCTCACCATGCCGTCACCACGCGTACGGATTCCATCGACCACCGGCTGTTCCGGTGACCGAGCCCACCTCGCACGACGTCCACGTGCGCCTGCGCTTTCCCCAGGGTGGCGCCGTGGTCGAATACCGGGCCACCGAGCCCGTGGCCCGCAGGCTCGCCCACGACCTGGGGCGGCACGGCGTCATCGTCACCATCGACAACGATGTGCACCCCCAGCTCAGCGACCTGCCCACCACCGATCTCTGGGGCTGACCCGGCTCACTCGGGCCGCACCAGACGGGTCTCGTAGGCGTAGATCGCGGCCTGGGTGCGGTCGCGCAGGTGCAGTTTGTCCAGGATGCGGGCCACATGCGTCTTCACCGTCTGTTCCGAGATCACCAGTGCGCGCGCGATCTCGGCATTGGACGACCCGCGCGCGATGCACACCAGCACCTCGGTCTCGCGGGCGGTGAGTTCGGCGGGTGCGGGGCCCGGTCGGTGGTCGGCGGTGCGGGCGAACCGTTCCACCAGGCGGCGGGTCACGGTGGGGGCGAGCATGGCCTCGCCGCGGGCGACGGCGCGCACCGCCTCGCCCAGAATGTGGGCCGAGGCGTCCTTGAGCAGGAATCCGCTCGCCCCGGCCCGCAGCGCGGTGTAGACGTACTCGTCGAGGTCGAAGGTCGTCAGCACGATGACGCGGGTGTCGTGCTCGGCCGCGACGATGCGGCGGGTGGCCTCCAGCCCGTCGACGCCGGGCATGCGGACGTCCATCAGGACGATGTCGGGGTGCAGCAGCCGCGTCCGCGCCACCGCCGCGATGCCGTCGGCGGCGTGGCCGACGACGGCGATATCCGGCTGGGCGTCGAGCAGCACCGTCAGCCCCTCGCGCACCAGTTCCTGATCGTCGGCGACGAGCACCCGGATGGCCGTCACGGCTCCTCCCGGATCGGCAGTTCCGCGCGCACGCGGAAGCGTCCGTCGGCGGGTGCGGCCGTGAGCGTGCCGCCGTAGGCCGCGACCCGCTCCCGCATACCGGTCAGCCCGTGTCCGACCCGGCCGCCGCCGGCTCCGGCCGGTAGCGAATTGTCGACGTCGATCCGCATCCGATCGGTGTCGCAGTGCACGCGCACCCGCACCGACGCTCCGGGGGCGTGGCGGACGGCGTTGCTCAGCGCCTCCTGGACGATGCGGTATGCCGAGAGTCCGACGCCCGCCGGTACCGCGGTGAGATCGCCGTCGGTATCGAGTTCGACGCGGGTGCCGGTGCCGCGCACCGAGTCGACCAGACACGGCAGGTCGGTCACGGTGGGCTGCGGCGCCGCACCGGTGTCTCCGGAGCGCAGCAGCTCCAGAATGCGCCGCATCTCACCCAGCGCGGTGACGGCGCTGTCCCGAATGGCGGCGAAAGTCTTTGGTGCGGTGGCGGATTCGCGGAACTGCGCGGTCTCGGCCTGAATGGCGATGACCGACATATGGTGCGCCACCACATCGTGCAGCTCGCGCGCGATCCGAGTCCGCTCCTCCAACAGTGCGGTGTGTTCCGCCTGCCGCCGAGCCGCCTCCTGCTCGTCGCGCAGTCCGCGCCGGGCCGCCGCCAGTGCGCGCAGCGCCGCACCGGCCACCAGGATCAGGGCCGCCAGCACCGCCACCTCGAGCAGCTCCATCGGCCCGCGCGGGGGCCGCAGCAGCACGGCGAGCAGCGCACCGGCCGCCACCGTGCCCGCCCAGTAGGCCGCGGCCTGCCGGGCGGGCACGCTCAGCGCGAGAACGCCCAGCACCAGCAGGTGACTGTTGATCATGGCGTCCACCCACAGCCCGGCGTCCACCCACAGCGACGCCACCACGACCGCGATGACCGACGCCGCCCAGGCGGGCAGTGACAGGCGGGGTGCGAGCGCCACCGCGAGGCCCTGGATCAGGGCGAGTCCGACAGCGCGGCGGTCCGTCAGCCCGGTATCGGATTGCAGGGTGTGCAGCACGACCGCGAACACCAGCGCCGCGAGCACCAGCAGGGCGGCCGACAGCGCCTGGCCCCACCGGAAGCGGCCGAGATCTGCCGAGATCAGCTCGAGCATGAGTCCACGATCTCAGATATCGGCGCGGTTCAGGGTGCGCCTGGCCAATCCGAGCGCCGTCACCGCCCCCGCCGCCACCAGCGCCAGGCGCGGCCAACCACCCAGCGAGCCCATGAGTTCCGGTGCCCCGTCGGCACTCTGCGACAGCTTCGCCACCACCGCGCTGGGCGCGACGACGGTCACCCACCGGTGCAGCTCCCCCAGCGCCTGGGCGGCGGTGACCTGGGGCAGCACCACATGTGCGGTGATCACGGCCACCGCACCGGCCGAACTCCGCAGCGCCACCCCGACCGCCAGACCCAGCGCGGCGACGGCCGGGAAGCAGCAGTAGATGCCGAGCAGCCCCGGAAATGCTTGTCCGTCAGCGTATCTCGTGCCGTCGATGACCGCGCCGCCGATCAGCCAGGCGGCCGTCACGGCGGGTATGCCGACCGCGGTGGACACCGTGACCACCAGCAGGGCTTTCGCCGCCAGCAGCAGATCCCGCCACGGGGTGGCGGTCAATACCGGCCGGATGGTGCCCGATCCGAATTCGGTGGTCACGACCAGCGCGGCCCAGGCTCCGATCACGGCCAGCGCCAACGAGGTTCCGGTCAGCGCACCGCCGAGGACGGTGTCGTCCGGTTCCAGGCTGCCGGTCAGCCCGACCACGGCGGCCATGACCGGCGGCACGGCCAGCGCCAGCAGCGGCAGCAGCCACAGGCTGCGCGCCGAGCGCATCTTGATCACCTCGGAGCGCAGCTGATCGCGCAGCAGGGGCGCGAGCGGCGCTGCCGTGACGGTCATCGGTGGGACCTCCTTCCCAGGGATACCGACACGGCGTCTTCGGACACCACGCCCACGGGCACCATGTCGACGGACAGCACGTCGACGGACAGCACGTCGACGGACAGCATGTCGACGGGCACCATGTCGACGGACAGCATGTCCGCGGACAGCATGTCGACGGGCAGCATGTCGGGCAGGGCGTTCGCGGCCGGCGGGTACCCGGTGCGAACCAGGCGCGTGACGGCGCGTGTCATGCGCTCTCCCGGACGTCGCGCTGCCGGTATTGCCGGTGTGCGGCAACCAGCTCCGTGTACACGTCCTCCACCGAGGCGCGCACCGGGGTCAGCTCGTCGAGCACGATGCCGCGATCGGCCGCCACCCGCCCGATCTCGCGCGGCGACAGCCCGCGCACGGTCGCGACCTCGCCCCGCAGTTCGGCCGCCCCGCCCAGGGCGGCGGTGAGCGCCACCAGGTCGGCGCTGCGCACCCGGACCACGGATTCGGCTCCCCGGGCGACGAATTCGCCGATCGGCTGGTCGGCGAGCAGCCGCCCCGCCCCGATCACCAGCAGGTGGTCGGCCACCAGTTCCAGTTCGCTCATCAGGTGGCTGGACAGCAGCACGGTCCGACCCTCGTCGGCCATATCGCGTAGCAGCCCTCGAATCCACCGGATCCCCGCGGTATCGAGTCCGTTCATCGGCTCGTCCAGGATCAGCACCCCGGGATCGCCCAGCAGCGCCGCCGCGATGCCCAATCGCTGCCGCATCCCCAGGGAGAACCCGCCGACCCGGCGACCGGCCACATCGGCCAGCCCCACCAGTCCGAGCACCTCGTCCACCCGCTCCGCCCGAATCCCGGTGCAGGCGGCCAGCATCGCCAGATGCGCGGCGGCGGTGCGCCCCGCCAGCACATCGCCCGCGTCCAACAGCGCGCCCACGGTGCACAGCGGCCGCCGCAAGTCGCGATACCGCCGCCCGCACACCGTCACCTCCCCCCGGGTAGGCGCGTCGAGCCCGAGCACCAGCCGTAACGTGGTCGACTTCCCCGAGCCGTTGGGTCCCAGAAATCCGGTCACCCGCCCCGGTCGCACCACGAACGTCGCGTCCGCGACGGCTCGCGTCCGCCCGTAGTACTTCGTCAGTCCCCGCGCCTCGATCATGGGTCGACGCTATGCGCGCACCGGGTGCGTCCACATCCCTCCCGCGGGCGGTTTCGCCCGTCCCCCGTGCGAGGGATGCGGATTCGAGCTATCGGTGCACGAGTGCGGGCGTCTCGGCGACCGGTTCGCGCCGACGCAGCCGGGTGCGGCGCTCCCAGAGTCCGGCCAGCAGGGCGGTGAGGCCGACGTAGGCGAAGCCGAGCAGGACGTCGACGACATAGTGTTCGCCGCCGTAGACGAGGGTGAACGACATGGCCGCCGGGAAGAGGGCCAGGGGGACGCGCAGCCACCACGAGGTGAGCAGCGGCCACAGCGTCACGGTCACCAGCACGGCGAAGGCGGTGTGCAGCGAGGGCAGCGCGGCGACATAGTTGCCGTGCTGTTCGAGCCAGCCCGCGCTGGTGTCGGACGGCACCAGCCCGAGCCCGAATCCGGAGATGCGGCGGACCTCCTCGGTGATCGCGCCCTCGCGGCTGGCGTACCAGGGCGGGGCGGCGGGCACCAGGATGTAGGTCAGCAGCGCCAGGTAGGACAGGATGAGGATGCGCCGCATGTACCGCGCCCACAGCGGCCGCGAGTACACGTAGAAGATGGCGGCCACCGCCCACGGCACGATGAAATGCGTGGTGTAGACGACGCCGATGATCGGCGTCCACCACGGCTCCCCGTCGGACGCCAGGTGCTCCTGCAACCAGACCGTCGGCAGCGCGCCCCCGAACAACGCCCGTTCCGCCGCGACCAGTTCCGCCATCCGCAGTGGCATTCCGAGCGTATCGGCGAGATCGCGGGTGACGTCGTACACCACCAGCGCGCCGATCAGTGGGAGCCAGTCCACCAGCACCCGCAGGTGGTCACGCCACGGCCGGTCGATGGTGAACGCCACCACCCCGGTCAGAATCCAGGCCGCCTCCACCAGCCGCCCGGACGGCAGTCCCCCGGCGAGTACCGTGACGACCAGAGCCGTCAGATATGTGTATCGCACCACGGCCCGCACGGTGGGCCGCCCCGGTGGAGCGCCGGGAGCGTCGTCGGCTGTCGTCTGAGAGGATTCGGTCCACAACCCCGCCATTCACACAGTGTTCCACGCCCGTTCATCGGGCGGACGGCCGAGCCGCCCGATTACCCGCGACTCCAGGTCGGTCGCCACACTCTGCCACGGCCACCGCCGCATCGATCTCGGCGGCGAACACGCGTTTCGCGAATTCGGTGACGACTGGAGTCAGCAGGCGATGAAATCGTTCGCAACTCCTTCGCCACTGTCGAATAAATGCTATAGAAGCACGGGTAATTGATCTGGTTGTAACTCCGAAACCATTGCCCCACAAGGAAACTCAGACGTGACAAAGTGTTACCATCCGGAAATACCCCCTTGATTAGGCTGCTATCCGGCGACAGGGGATATCCCTTTCGCACAGCGGAGATCGAAGGAGAGAACAATGGGATTGCTCGCCGGTTTGATCGACATCGTTGGCAGCCTGCTGCATTTGCTGCTCGGCGGCCTGTGAGGCAGCGCGGGTCCGCACCCCGCGCTGACCGACTCCGATAGGACACGACTACCCGCCCCGCGCCGGATGCGGGGCGCGGGGCGGGTAGATCACATCTCCCCCTTGGTATTTCGGCCCCACCCGGATAGCCCGCCATTGACTCCACGGCCGGTACCCAGCAGGCTGAGCGTCATGCTGCCCCGCCTGACGATCGGTTGCCTGTCCGCCGTGCTCATGCTCGCCCTGACCGGTTGCGGCAAGGAGGAACTCGGTGATCGGAGCGGACCACCGGACGCCATCTACGACGTGGACTACGTCGAGATCTTCCGCAATACCGACAGTTTCCCGAATATCGCACGAGTGTGCGTGCGCGGCATAGCCTTCGCGGCGACCTCCACCGGTCGCGGCGAGAACGCCGGCGGCGCGGGTCCGCTCATCCGGGTCACCGAATGGGATAGCTTCTGCGCCGGAAAATGACCGCCGACAGACCTCCGGGCCGCCCGTTCAGCGAGCCGCCGCGCCGTCCGACCCCGGGGCACCGCAACCGCGGCGCGCGGTTGCGTGGGCGAGCATGGCCAGGCTCGCCTCGTGAATCAGGACGTCCAGTTCGTCGAGCACCGCGGTGACCGCCAGGCTGGCGGTACACAGCTGCGCTGGATCGGCGTCGAGCCGGTCGAATACCGCACGCAATCCATGCAATTGCAGTCCAGCCTCGAACAGGTGCTGCACCATGCGATCACTGGCCTCGACGACGACCGGATCTGCGGTGCGGCCGGGCACGAACAGCCGCGGCGGCTCCCCTTCCTCTCCGAGGCGGGGACCGGGGGCGAAACGGAAGGGCGGTGCGAGTTCGGCCATGGGGGCCTCCGATGTCACGGGCGCGTGAATACGACGGATGCGATTCGCCAGCCGCGCTTCCGGACTCGGTGAAATCTTGTGCCCGATCCTACGCGCTCATTCACGCGGTGCACCCCTTCGCTAGCCACCTCGACGCGGTCGCGGGGCGCGATCGACACCGAAACGCGGTGGGATCGGTTCGCTTCCGGTCATGACGCGCACTATCTCCGCCGCCAGCCGGGCGAGCTTGACATTGCGCTGATGGGAGGCCGTCCGCAGGACTCCGAACGCCTCCTCGGAGCCACAGCGACGCTGCATCATGATCATGCCGAGCGCTTGGTCGATCACGGCCCGCGATCCCAGCGCCTCCCGCAGCTGCGCGGTCAACTCGGCTTGGCGGGCGGTGGCCAGGACCGCATCCAGCAGGACCGCGATCTGCGTGGCGGTCAATTCGATCGCCCCACGCATCGCCTCGTCGAATCCGTGCACGCGGGGGGAGTACAGATGTAGCGCACCGATGGCCGAGCCGTCGGTACGCAGGGGCTCGAAGTGAATGGATCGCACGCCGTGCGCGAGCATTCGCGCCGGATACGCACCCCACCGCCGCTCGGCGGCCGTATCCGGCACAGAGACCGGTCTCCCGGTTTCGATCGTCTCCCGGCACGGGCCCTGCCCGTCGCCGTGCGCGGATTCGGCGATCGGCACCGCGTGGGCGATACTCGGACCAACCGTCACGGGACCGGGGTCGCGGTGCAGGGTGACTCCGGCCAGCGGATGGCCCGGCAGCATTCTCGAAGCGGTATCGGCGAATTCGCCCAGGGTCGCCACCACGTCGCGTGCCGACACCATCACGGCCGTCAATGCGGCCAATCCCCGCGCCAACTCATCCGGCGCGGACAGCTCCTGCGCCATGGGAAGCCCACTCCTCATCCGCGAGTCGCGTCGCGTAGCTTTCCGACCTGTGCCTCTCATACCCGGCACACCGAGGAACAAACCCATACGGCAACGGGGACAATGCAATCCAATGGTCAACAACCGGTATCGACCGCCGCATCGATCAGCCCGTCCAACGCCACCAGGGACGATGCCGGATCGCTGTAGGTCAGTTCCGGGCATTGTTCGGACCACGCCACGAACGCCCTCATTTCCGGCGACCAGCGCACCTGAATGGTGGGCAGCAGTATTCGCGAATTCTCCGCGTCGTGCACCGAGTCCCCCTTTCCGGATCGACTTCCCCTGCGGGTCGTCCCGGCGCCCTGAGACCATTTCTACGGTACGCGTCAAAACTGTTGTTTCGCAGAGCTTTTCACATTCCGGCAACACGACTGTCGGCGCGGCGATCATTGTCGAAGGCGCGGAGCAGATCCGCCGCCACGCTCACCGCGATGACGGCCGGCTCCTTCCCGGTGATCTCGGGCAGGCCGATGGGAGTGGTGATCCGGTCGATGGCGGCGGCGTCGTGCCCGCCCTCGGCGGCCAGGCGCTGGCGGAACCGCGCCCATTTGGCCGACGATCCGATCAATCCGATCGAACCGAGTTCGGGCAGGCGCAGGGCGGCGTCGCACAGGGCGGCGTCCTCGGCGTGATCGTGGGTCATGATCAGGACGTGCGTCCCGGGCGGCAGCTCGGCGAGCACCTCCTCGGGCAGCAGCGGCGTGTGGTGCACGTGCACCTGCGCCACCGCGTCCGCGAGCACGCCGAGCCGATCCTCGGCGAGCTGGTCCGGGCGAGTGTCGATGAGATGCAGATCGAGTTCGTGGCGGGCCAGGATGCGGGCCAACTCCCACCCGACGTGCCCGACGCCGAAGATCGCCACCGCGGGCACCACCGGCAGCGGTTCGAGCAGCACGGTGACGGTACCGCCGCAGCACTGCACCCCGTGCCGGTTGGTGACCTTGTCGTTGAGCGCGAATTCCATCAGCTCCGGCTCCGCACCGGGCGCGAGCAGTTCGCGGGCCCGATCGATGGCGACGGCCTCGATATTGCCGCCGCCGATCGAACCCCAGGTGTGCTCACGCCCCACCACGAGTTTGGCACCGGCCTTGCGGGGCGCGTGGCCGCGCACGGTCGCGACGGTCACCAGCACGCCGGGTTCCCGGCGGGCTCGCAACCGCGCGACCGCGGCGACCCAGGTCATCTCAGGCACCGCTGAGCGCGTCCGCATCGGCATCAGCGTCGGCATCGGCCGGATTCCCGTTCGCGCCGGAGCGGCCGTTGCCCGCCGCGGCGCGATCGGTGCCGGGCCGACCGTCGACGGGCAACCCGTCGCCGCGTCGACTCGGGCCACCAGTGCCGTGGCCGGCTTGTCCGTCGCCGGACGGATGCGGCTCGACCCGAGCATCGCCGGAGCCATGCCGGCCGGTAGCCGCCAGCCCATCGCCGACCGACTTCGGCTCGCCCCGGCTGCCGCCGCGGCCGTTCGGCCCGGTCACCGTCAATCCGTCAGCGGACGGACCGCCCTCGACCCGGCCGGCCGCACGAGCAGCTACCTGCCCGCTGCCCGCCCGCGCCGCCTGCACGGCCCAGTACACCGCCTCCGGCGTCGCGGGCGATGCCAAGTCCACGCTCACCCCGCCCGGCCCGAACGCCGCCGCGGCCTGCCGCAGTGCCTCTCGCACCGAGAACGCCAGCATCAGCGGCGGCTCGCCGACCGCCTTGGAGCCGTACACCGCCCCCTCTTCGGTGGCGTCGCGCAGCAGCCTGACATTGAACTCCTCGGGCATCTCCGAGAAGCTGGGCAGCTTGTAGGTGCTCGCCGCCTGGGTCAGCAGCCGTCCCCGACCGGGCCCGTCGCCGGTGTCCCAGCGCAGGTCCTCCAGGGTCAGCCAGCCCGCGCCCTGCACGAAGCCGCCCTCGACCTGGCCGATGTCGATGAGCGGGGAGAGGCTGTCGCCCACGTCGTGCACGATGTCCACGCGCCGGATGCGGTACGCGCCGGTGAACCCGTCCACCTCCACCTCGGTCGCGGCCGCGCCGTAGGCGAAGTATTTGAACGGCGAGCCGTGGAAGGTCTTGGCGTCCCAGTGCAATCCCTCGGTCCGGTAGAAGCCGGAGGCCGACAGCTGCACCCGCTGCATATAGGCGGTGCGCACCAGGGTGTCCCAGTCCAGTTCCGCGTCGCTGCCCAGGGCGCGCGCCACGCCGTCGACGATGCGCACGTCCGAGGCGTTCACGCCCAGCTGCGACCCGGCCACCTGCTCCAGCCGCGATCGCAGCTGTTCGCAGGCGTTCTTGATGGCGCCGCCGTTGAGGTCGGCTCCGGCGCTGGCGGCGGTGGCGGAGGTGTTGGGCACCTTGTCGGTGCGGGTGGGGGCCAACCGCACCTTGTGCAGCGGAATGCCGAGGGTGGTCGCGGCGACCTGCATCATCTTGGTGTGCAGGCCCTGCCCCATCTCGGTGCCGCCATGGTTGATCAGGACCGAGCCGTCCTTGTAGATCAGCACCAGCGAACCGCCCTGGTTGAAGGCGGTCAGGTTGAACGAGATGCCGAACTTGATATTGGTGAGCGCCAAGGCGCGCTTGGTGTTCGGATGCGCGGCATTGAATTCCGCGATCTCGCGCCGCCGCCGCTCCCAGTCGGCGGTGTCGCGCACCTCGTGCCAGATCTTGCCGATACGGTCGGTCTGCCCGACCGGCTGCCCGTACGGCGTGGTCTGTCCCGGCCGGTAGAAGTTGCGTTCGCGCAGGTCCGCCGGATCCAGTCCGAGCAGCGGCGCGCACCGGCCCAGGATGTCCTCCATCACCAGCATGCCCTGCGGACCGCCGAAGCCGCGGAAGGCGGTGTTGGACACCGTATTCGACTTGGCGATGCGCCCGGCCACCTGCGCGTGCGGAATCCAGTAGGTGTTGTCGATATGGCAGAGCGCGCGGGCCAGCACCGGTTCGGACAGGTCCAGGCTCCAGCCGCCGTCCGCGGTGAGGGTGGCGTCCAGGGCCTGGATGTGGCCGTCGGCGTCGAAACCGATCCGCCAGGAGGCGTGGAAGCCGTGCCGCTTACCCGACATGGTCAGGTCCTGAGTCCGACTGAGCCGCAATCGGACCGGGCGGCCGGTCAGCTTCGCGCCGAGCGCCGCCACCGCGGCGAACCCGTGCGGCTGCATCTCCTTGCCGCCGAAGCCGCCGCCCATGCGCAGGCACTGCACGGTCACCTCGTGGCTGTGCAGGCCGAGCACGTGCGCCACGATCTCCTGGGTCTCGGAGGGGTGCTGGGTGCTGCTCTGGATGAACACCTGCCCGGCCTCGTCGACCTGGGCCAGGGCGCAGTGCGTCTCCAGGTAGAAGTGCTCCTGGCCCTTGAACTCGAATTCGCCGGTGAAGACGTGCGCCGACGCGGCGAACCCCGCCTCGATATCGCCGCGGATCATGGTGGGCCGCGCCCCGTGGAAGCTCTCGGCCTCGATCGCCTCCCGCAGCGTCACGATGGCGGGCAGCTCGTCGAGTTCCACCTCGACGGCCGCCGCGCCCTCGCGGGCCGCCTCCAGGGTCTCCCCCAGCACCCAGGCCACCGCGTGGCCGTGGAACATGACCTCGTCCGGGAACAGCGGCTCGTCGTGCTTCATCCCGGCGTCGTTGACGCCGGGCACATCGGCGATGGTGAGCACGCGCACCACGCCGGGCACGGCCAGCGCGGGTTCGGTGCGCAGGGCGGTGATGCGGCCGTGCGCCTTCATCACCTGCACCGGATAGGCGTGCAGCACGTCCTTGGTGCGGTACACCAGATCGTCGGTGTACAGCGCGGTCCCGGTGACGTGCAGCGACGCGCTCTCGTGCGGCAGCGGCACGCCGACGACGGGCTTCTCCGGACGTTCGGACAGATGACTCATGACAGCACCGCCTCGGTGGTTTGCGCGTACAGCTTCCGCAGACTCTGGCCGAGCATCGCGGCGCGGTACTCGGCACTGGCGCGGTGATCGCTCATGGGTGTGCCCTCGGCCTGGAGCACTCCGGCGGCCCGCTCCACGGTGTCGGTCGACCACGGCTGCCCGACCAGGGCCGCCTCGGTGTCGCGGGCGCGGATCGGGGTGGCGGCCACGCCGCCCAGCCCGATGCGCGCCGAGCGGACCGTCCCGTCCTCGATGTCGAGCGCGAAAGCGACCGCCACACTGGAGATATCGTCGAACCGCCGCTTGGCGATCTTGTGGAATGCGGAGACCGGCGCCAGCGGCAGCGGAATGCGCACGGCCCGGATGAGCTCGTCCGGCCGCCGCACACTCTGCCGGTATCCGGTGAAGTAGTCGGCCAGATCGACCTCCCGCTCCCCGTCCATGCAGGCGAGCACCACCGCCGCGCCGAGCGCCAGCAGGGCGGGCGGGCTGTCGCCGATGGGGGAACCGGTACCCAGGTTGCCGCCGAGGGTGGCGTTGTTGCGAATGAGCCGGGAGGCGAACTGCGGGAACAACTCCGCCAGCAGCGGCACCCGGCCGTCCAGGCGGCGTTCGATCTCGGTGAGCGGCACCGCCGCGCCGATCTCGATGTGCTCGGAGGTGACGCGCAGCTCCCGCAATTCGGGCAGCCGGTCGATGGCGATGGCGTACTCCGCGCGCCGCGCCCGGATATTCACCTCCACGCCCCAGTCGGTGCTGCCCGCGACCAGGACCGCGTCGGGCCGCTCCCGCAGCAGCCCCAGCGCGTCGGCCAGGCTCGCCGGTCGCCGGAAGGTGCGGCCGTCCCGGGTGTACTCGGTGGCGACCGGGGCGGGTGCGGCCTGTTCCCGGCGGCGCGCGAACGGGTCGTCGGCATCCGGTGCGCCGAGCGCGAAGGCCGCGTCCCGAATCGGACGGTATCCGGTGCAGCGGCAGAGGTTTCCGCTCAGCGCGTGCAGATCGAAGCCGTTGGGGCCGTGCTCACCGTCGTGCGAATGCGGTTCGGCCGCAGCGGAATCCGCGACAGCGGCGGTCGAATCGGCGGCGGTTTCCGCGACGGCGGGCGCGGCGGACGGGCAGCGGCCGGGACGGTAGTACTCCGAGGCCATGCTGCAGACGAATCCGGGCGTGCAGTACCCGCACTGCGAACCACCTCGCACCGCCATCTCCCGCTGCACCGGGTGCAGTTCGGTCGGCGCTCCGGTCGCGTCGAGGGTGCCGAGCCCCTCGGCGGTGACGATCTCCTGACCGTCCAGGGCCGCGACCGGCACCAGGCAGGCATTGACGGCCACCCAGTCGGTGGGCTGTTCCACGCCCGGTCGGGCCACCATAATCGAGCACGCGCCGCATTCGCCCTCGGCGCAGCCTTCCTTGCTCCCGGTGAAGCCGCGCTCCCGCAGGAAATCCAGAACCGTCGTATGGGGTGCGGCCGGGGAAATCGGCGTGGACTTCCCGTTGACCGTGATCCGCGCCTCTACCATGGCACTACCTCATTTCGGTGCATGGTCGATATGAATATCCTAGTCGCCATTTCAGGAGCTTTCTGTTTCGGTGACGCCGCTCGCGAACCCGGAGCGCGTATCCACACGCGGCGACCTGCCGCGGGCGATGACAGAAGATCGAAAAGAAACCGGGGCCGCCTACGGGCGCGCCGGAAAGTGGGCTGTTCAGCAGCCGTGTGCGACGCGACCCGGGACCCAGACGGTCCGGTGAGCGAGGCGGCGCAGATCGGAGATGGCAGACATCCGACATCGCCTCCTTTCAGCCGCTCACGAGTCGGTGCGCTTGAAACTACGTTGCGGCGGGCCCCCGGGTCAAGCCGATCGAGTAAGGCCCGTCACAGTCTGTAGGAATCTCCGAGGGACGTGCCGCCGATGTCCGTCCGCGTCGATGGATCGCACAAATGGATATGGCGGCAATGTTTCTCACGGTAAACGCGTCGTTGCGTTCATCGGAGGTGGGATGTGTCGTTCAGCAATTGCACCGACGCATTCCCGTTCCCGTAATAGGCCACCGCCGACAGCGACGCGGCCGCGAGTTCCATCCGGAACAGCGACGCGGGCGGCGCGCCGAGCGCCAACCGGATCAGGGTGCGCAGCGGTGCGACGTGTGAGACGACCAGGACGGTCTGCCCCGGATACCGGGCCAGCAGCGCGTCCCGTACCGTGCGGACCCGCTCGGCCACCGCCGCCAGGGTTTCACCCGTACGGCCCGGCACCGCCGTCGGCGAGCGCAGCCATACCGCCAGCTCATCCGGATGGTCCGCGCGCACCTCGGCGAAGGTCATCCCCTCCCAGTCCCCGAAATCCGCCTCCCGCAGCCGCGGCTCGACCTGCACCCGCAGGTCCAGCCGGCGCGCCAGCACCTCGGCGGTTTCCAGGCAGCGCCGCAGCGGTGAGGACACCACCGCGTGCACGGGCTCGCGCGCCGCGAGCGACCGGGCGGCGGCCTCGGCCTGTCGCCGCCCGGCATCCGACAGGGCCGGATCGCCACCGCTGCCCGAGAAGCGCCGCCGCGGGGTCAGCGCGGTCTCACCGTGCCGGAGCAGCAGCAGGGTGGTGGCCGCCCCGGATTCGACGCTCATAGCTTCGTGACGAGGTGGTTGCCCAGCACCAGATAGTCGATCTCCGTACCCAGGAAGCAGTTCAACGCGTCGGCCGGGGAGCAGACGATCGGCTCACCGGCCACATTGAACGAGGTGTTGATCAGGCACGGCACATCGGTCAGGGCGGTGAATCGGCGCAGCAGCGCCGCCAGCCGCGGGGTGTCGCGATCGGTGATCGTCTGCACCCGCGAGGTGCCGTCCACATGGGTCGCGCCCGGAATCAGGTCCCGGAACTCCGGCCGCACGTCGAAGACGAAAGTCATATAGGGAGAACGGGTTTTGCGCCCCATGTCGAAGATCGCGGGCGCATCCGACTCCAGCACGATCGGCGCGAACGGGCGGAACGGTTCGCGGTGTTTGACCCGGGTGTTGATGACGTCCTTGATATCCGGGAACCGCGGGTTGGCGAGGATGCTGCGATGCCCGAGGGCGCGCGGACCGTGTTCGAGCCTGCCCTCGTACCAGCCGATGACGACCTTCTCGGTGAGCAGCTTCGCCACCTGATCGACGATCTCGCCGTCGTCGAGGCGGGTCCAGGCCACTCGGTCACCGCGCTGCCGCAGTGCCGACTCGATCGCCGCATCGCCGAATTCCGGTCCCAGATAAGGGGTTACGGATGGCGTGCTGCGCCCGGCGCCCGGCGCACCGTGCCGGAGCCAGGTGTGCACGGCGGCCCCGATGACGACGCCGGTATCGCTGGCGCCGAAGCTCACGGCCATATCGTCGAATCGGGAGCCCTCGAACAGCGGCGTGTTGTTGAGGCAGTTCAGCGCCACGCCACCCTCGAACAGCAGATGATTCAGGTCGGTCTTGGCCTCCAGCGCGCGCACCTGATGGGCGGTGACGACGCCCAGCATCTCCTGTGCGGCGGCGGCCACCCGGGCCTGGTACTCGAGCGTGTCCTCGAATGGACCGAAATACCGCTCGAACAGCGGATCGAGGCCGCGCGGATCATCCGTCTCCAGCGGCCGGGCGAAGCTGTAGCGCCCGTCGGGGTGCAATGCGACGAATTCCTCGAGAAACGGATTCGGCACGGGTGGCCGGGCATAGCCGGACAGACCCATGACCTTGTATTCGTCATTGTTGGGCACGAATCCGAGAAAACGCGTGATCGCGCTGAACAGCAGACCCATCGAATACTCCGCGCCGATCGCCGTCTCGTCGAAGAGATGGATGCGGCCGCCGCGGATCTCCCCCATCAGCGTCGAGAGCACTTCGGCGCGACCGTCGCTGATGAGGAACGCGGTATCGCGCATACCCGCCACGTAATACCCGGTCATGGCGTGGGCGAGGTGGTGCGGCACGAAAACCAACTGATCCGGCGCCGGGGTGTGGCCGGTGCGGGCGGCGAAATCCGCCGCGATCGCCTCATGGCCGACGACCTCGGTGTACAGCGCGCCGATAGCGGCCAGCAGGTCCAGTTTCGCCGTCGGCGTCAGCGGCGCGGCCACGATGCCCGACAGCATCTCGTCGAGGACCCGCGGCGAGAAGTCGAACGGGATCGCGATCCGGTCGATATCGGCGAACCGCACGCCCGCCTGTTCCAGGCACCAGGTCACCGCGTTGATCGGGAAGTCGCTGGTCTTCTTCTCCCGGTTGAACCGTTCCTCCTCCACGGCCGCGACCACCTCGCCGTCCACCAGCAGGGCGGCCCCGGCATCGTGGCCGAGCAGATAGTGCTTATCGGTGCCGACCGCACCGAACCGCTCGGCGAAGACTTCCGAGACGCGGGTGAATCCATTGCACCCCAGGACAATCATGGCGGCTTCTTTCTGTACTACCCGGTCGCGGCGGGCGGTGGCTGTCCGGCACGGGCATCGGACCCGTGCCGCGGTGTGCGATGGCTAGCCGACGCTCTGAGCGCGGCAGCGGTCGGTGGTGAACGGGGCGAGGTCGGTCCAGGGCCGTTCACCGCGGACGAGAGCGCGGACCAGCTCCGCGGCGGCGGGCGCCTGGCACAGGCCCTGACCGGAGAAGCCGGCCGCGTAGACGACGGGGCGAGCGGGATCGCGGCCGAGAAAGGCCATGCCGTCCGGGCTGACATCGAGATCGCCACTCCACCCCGGCTCCAGCGGATTCCCGGCGAGCGCGGGGAAGGTCGAGCCGAGCAGGCGGGCCACGCGATCCAGCCACGTTTCCCTGGTCTCGCCCGGCCCGGGGCGGCCCATGCCGACCAGGATGCGGTCATCCCACCCGCGTATCCGCAGGCCGGACGGGTGCAGAGTCATGGGCAGCGTGGCGATTCCGGCGGGTGCGGCGGTGAGCAGCAGTTCTACGGGATAGGTGGTCACCGGCAGCGACACCTCCGCCATGGCGGCGACGGCCCCCGCCCAGGGGCCCGCCGCGCACACGATGGTGTCGGCCCGGATGCTGCCCGCGGGCGTGTGCACCCGGCCGTCAGGATCGATGCCGGTGACCGGTGTATCCGTGCGCAGCAGTGCGCCCGCCCGCTCGGCGGCCCCGGCATACCCGCGCACGATGGCCGCCGGATCGCAGGCGTAGGCATCGGGCGACCAGGCGGCCGCCAGCACGGTGCGCGGATCGACGAGCGGGTTGAGTCGCGCCGCTTCGGCCGCGGTCACGAGTTCGACCCGCACCCCGGCGGCCCGCTGCGCGGCGTGCGTGCGCCGGAAGTCCGCCACCTGGTGTTCCTCGGTGAACAACACCAGAAAGCCGGTCTGCCGCAGGCCGATATCGGTTCCGGTGCGGGCGCCGAACTCGTGGTAGGCCAGCAGGCTGCGCACGGCCATAGCGCTGGTCAGGTCGTTGCCGGGGAAGTAGGTCCGCAAGACGCCCGCCGTGGTCCCGGACGCACCCGATCCGAGCGCGCCGCGGTCGAGCAGTACGGTTCCGACACCGGCCGCGGCGAGTTGGCTGGCCGCCGCGGCGCCGATGACGCCGCCGCCGATGATGAGCGCATCGGTGCGCTCGGGCAGCCCGCTCACGACTGCTGACCGGCCTGGGCGGGACGCAACTGCCGCAGATGATCTCCCGTGTCCCAGGGGTACAGGTGCAGATTCCAGCCGCCCAGGCAGTTGACGTAGAGGGCCAGCTGACTCGCCACCGCCAGGAAGTCGTCGCGGTCGAGCCGGTCCAGGCAGGCCAGGAAACGCTGGGTGAAGTCCCACAGCCGCTCCAGCCCGCAGTAGCCGAGGAATTCGGCCGGAACGCCGACCAGCAGCCGCGCCATCTGCCGCAGCGACTCCATGGGCATACCCTGCACCGCACCCCGAACCAGCCCGCCGTAGCTGGCGTACCCCAGCGGCCGCGTCTCACCATTGACGAAAAGTACTGTGGGCAGCACGGTTTCGAAGCTTCCTGCTCCGGACGGAATCAAGCCCCGGTGCAGATCCGCCAGTTCCGGCGGCACGGTCAGCCAGGCCCGCTCGGTGGCGGCGTGCACATCGTGGATGAGGCGATTCGCCTCGGGCTCGACGGCGGTCAGATGCGGAATACGGTGGCCGCCCGCCGTTCCCGCCCGGCGGACCTCCACCAGGATGGTCCGCTTGGTCGCGTAGACCGCCTCCCAGACGGCCTGCCCGGCCGCGGCCAGCGCGGGCATGTCCGCCTCCCGCACCCGGCCCACCGGGGTGGCGGGCATGGGTTCGGTGAGCGTTCCGTACTTGATGCCCAGATGCTGTAGCGCGGAACAGAATACGGTGCCGTCGGGAGCCTCGCGCCGATCCGCGATCCGGGTGGACGCGGGCAGATGCAGCAGCGAGGGAATCGGCGCCACGTGGTACAGGTGCTCGCCCGCCACCAGCGCGTGTCCCTGCAGGCTCCGATAGGGCAGCGCCTCCCACAGCGCGTCGGCCAGTTCCGGATTGCGGCCGTCGAGTTCCGCGGTGACGGTGATACCCAGCTCGGGCCAGGCGATATCGATGTGCCGACCGGACGACGTCTCAGTCACGGTTGTTCCCTTCGTTCTTCGCGTTGTCGCCGCTGCTGGTTCCGTCAGGTCCGCGCGAAATGGTCACGGATGGCATCGGTCTGCTTCGCCATCATGGCGATGATCGTCTCGACGACCTCGGTGTCGGCGTCCTCGGCGATGGTCAGCTCGCGGGTCCAGTCGAAGAAGCAGCGGTTCGGGTCGTTGGTGATCGGGCGGACGCGGATGGTCGCGAGATAGCGCTGCACGCCCATGGTCGGTTCGATGGAGCGGTAGGTCTGCGACCGCCGGACCTCGTCGCGTCCGGCGACCTCCTGCTGCACCAGGCCACCGCTGAAGGTCAGCGTGAAGTTGTACTGCGACGGAACCCGCTCGGGCCCGCCGTCTCCGACCCAGTGCACGTTCTCGGCGGCGGCGCCGGACACGATCGACACCATCCGCAGCGCATCGCGCACCACGGCCCAGACGGTATCGGGATCGGCATCGACGACCGTCGAGTGGTACATCGTGTGCCTGCGCTGGACCGCCATGAAAACTCCTTGTCCCGCAAGGGGATTCCCTTGCTTCAAGCTTCAACCTGCGTGAGCCAGTACACCGGGGGACGGGTGACGGCGGACAGAGACGGAAGGCACGAAGAAGATCACCGGCCGGGACGGGCATTTCGTAGAGTTCTACAACCGGGACGACATTCGTATTCTCCTGCGCCAGAACCACTTTTGACAGCGATGTGAACTTTCGCGTGATACAGCGAAGGCGGCGGACGACCCTGTGGTCGTCCGCCGCCTCGGCATTCGCGATATTCCGGTGACCGATACCCCGGAACCGGGATCAGTAATCGATCCGGTCGGCCTTGGCCAGCCACGCGTCGAAGGGAGCCGTCCGATTCGGCAGATCCAACTGCTCGATCCGGGTCGGCCACATCGACTCCGGCTTCTTCTCGAACAGATCGTAGAACTTGCGATCGTCGAATCCGGCCAGCGCCGCATCGTGCCGATCGGCGGAGTAGACGATCCGGTCGACCCTGGCCCACAGCGCCGACGACAGACACATCGGGCACGGCTCACACGAGGTGACCAGTACGCAGCCCTCCAGCGAGAAGGTTCCCAGCTCCCGGCACGCCGCCCGCATGGCGGTCACCTCGCCGTGTGCCGTCGGATCCAGCGTCGAGGTGACCTGGTTGTGCCCGATGGCGACCACCTCGCCATCCTTGGCGATCAGCGCACCGAACGGACCGCCACCGTTCGCCACGCTACTGGTGGCCAACCGGATCGCCTCGTCCATCCAGGCGCGTTCCAGCTCCTGGATGTTCTGCTCTCGGATCTGTGCGGTCACGGTTACTCCTCGCTGTTGCAAACTCTTCCGTGGAGTACACAGCACACCGCCTGCGATCAGCTAGAGATGGAAGACCGAAGACCACGGCGGTCACGGACCGGCAGTTCGTAGAGTTCTACAAGAGGCGATTCACGGGTGTCATCCGTCGGAAACATCCGCACGGGACCGGATCGGACCCGCCGCGCAGCCGACGAGCTTCCCCATCGGCTAATATTCAGCTACTTTTATTGGGTCGATTTCGATTCATTCACCCAATTCGACAATTCGGGCGTTTAATTCGTTCGCAACGAGATTAAATGCGAACAACTCGGGTTCAAGCCATTCCACTTGGACAGAAACTACTGTTCGGTAGTACCGTTTCCGCGTACTCGGCGAAATAAGCCGACCTCCGAACAAACAGCGGGTGAACGGTTTCCAACGACGCGAACAGTATCACCGCTATTACCTGGGAACAGGTTGGGCGGATTCCGCTATGAAATTCACCGGTAAATTCGACGCGGTCCGCCGCGTACACGGTCACGCCATCGTCTGGGCGGCACTGCTGGCGGTGCTGCTCGCCCTCGCCGAACTACTGGAGCGGGTGAGCTTCCCGGCCGCCCAGATGGTCCTCGGACTGACCGCGGGCGCGGGACTGGCGCTCACCGGGCGACTGCCCCGACCGCTGCCCCGGCAGGTGTTCGTCGGCGTGCAGGCACTGATGGGCGTGCTCATGGGCAGCTATCTGGAACTGCCGCTGCTGTCGGCCATCGGCACCGCCATGCTGCCGGTGCTGGGCGTCACCGCGGCCACCCTGCTGGTGAGCGTGCTGGTCGCGCTGCTCTTCGCGCGCTGCACCAGGGTCGCGCTGCCCACCGCCGTCCTGGGCCTGCTCGCGGGCGGGTCGGCCGCGGTGGTGTCCTGCGCCGACGAACTCGACGCCGATCCCCGACAGGTGGCGTTCATGCAGTACCTGCGCGTCATGCTGGTCGCGGTCAGCGCACCGCTGGTGACCGCGCTGCTCAGTGATGACGACACCGGCGGCCAGACCGTCCGGCTCGCCAGCCGGGTCACCAATGCCGAACTGCCGCACTGGATGATCGTCGGCCGCGGGGACCAGATCGCCGGACTCTGCACCGCCGTGCTGCTCAGCGTCATCGGCATCCGCCTGGGCCGGCGACTGCGCATCCCGAGCCCCAGCCTGATCGGCCCCATGCTGCTCACGGCCGCGCTCACCGCACTGGGCCACAGCCACGGCTACGCCCCCACCAACCTGCTGCGCGAACTGCTGTTCATCCTCATCGGCCTCGAGGTCGGATCCCGCTTCACCCGCGCGGTCATCACCGAGATGGCCCGCATGATCCCCGGCATCCTGCTGGCCGTCACCACCCTCTCCGCCGCCGTCACCGCCCTGGCCTCCCTGCTGTCGCGCTGCGTCGACCTGAAACTCTCCGACCTCTACCTCGCCACCACCCCGGGCGGCATCAACGCCGTCCTCGCCACCGGCGAGGGCATGGGCGCCAACATGCCCCTGATCACCAGCGTGCAAACCATCCGCCTGCTGATCATGGTCGCCACCGTCCCCCTCATCGCCCGCCTTCTCCGCCGCGCAGCCCCCGACGCGCGAGGCGAAGCCCACCGCGAACCACCGAGGTGAGCGGTGCCGCCGCCGGACCAGCACCGACATCGCTTATGCGCCACCGCGTGTAGCCACCACCGGCCGAGGCGCGGTCCGCCAGACCTCAGGATTCGGGGGTGGGATCCGACGCGGACCGCGCGATACCCTTCGCCCGTATCGATGGGGGAGATCCATGCGCGAGCTGCCACGGCGGATGTCACCACGCGGCGGGTGTGCGATCGGCTCCCGTACCGCACGCGGTAGCCGGTGACGATCGCCCTCGTGCCCGCGGTGGACCGCGGCGACCGCGGCCCCGCCCGCATCCCGGCTCGACCGTCTCGCACGCTGACCATCATCGGAATTGCCGTCACCACCGCGCTTTTCGTGATCGGCGGCTGGCAGCGGCGCTGGATCGCCGACGACGGACTGACGGTGCCGCGCACGGTCCGCAATCTGCTGGCCGGCAACGGGCCGGTCTTCAACGCCGGCGAGCGCGTCGAGGTCAACACCAGTACCGCCTGGACCTTCCTCGTCTGGTTCTTCGGTTGGATGACGCAGGTGCGGCTGGAGTATGTGGTGCTCGGCCTCGCGCTGATCCTGTCGGCGACGGCCATGATGTTCGCGATGCTGGGCGCGGCGCGGTTGTGGGGCAGCGGATCCCGGCTGCTGCTGCCCGCCGGTGCCGTCGTCTACATCGCGGTGCCACCAGCTCGTGATTACGCCACCTCCGGCCTGGAGTCCAGCCTCGTCATCTGCTGGCTGGCCGTGCTGTGGTGGTGGATGATTCGCTGGTCGCAGGCCGACAAGCCGTCTCCGGCAACACTGTTCGCGCTGTCCTTCCTTGCGGGGCTGGCTCCCCTGGTGCGCCCGGAGCTGGCGGTGGTGGGCGCGCTGGCCCTGCTCATGATCTGCTGCGCTCCACTGCCGGAAATCCGATTGCGGCCGTGGGCATCCCGCGCGCTGATCGGTGTGGCGGCGGGCCCGGTGCCACTGTCCTACCAGATCTGGCGCATGGGCTATTACGGTCTGCCGTACCCGAACACGGCCGTCGCCAAAGACGCGGGCGGGGAGAAGTGGCGGCAGGGCCTGGACTACCTCTGGAATCTGATCGGGCCGTACTGGTTGTGGCTACCACTGGTGGTGCTGGGCATGGCTACGATCCTGGTGGCGCGGGCAGGGCGCTCCGAGCCGGGTGCCGCCGCGAGACCCACACCACGCGAACGCGTGCACCGATACCGGGCACGGCTGCGCACCCCGGCCGCCGTGGTCACCCTCCTGCTCGGCAGCGGAATGCTGTTGCTCGCCTATCAGATCCGCGTCGGCGGCGACTTCATGCACGGCCGCACGCTGCTGCCGCCACTGTTCTGCCTGCTGCTGCCCGTCATGATGCTGCCGCTCGAATCCGCCACCGCGCGAACCGAACCACGTCGCGTCTCCCCCGTGCTGTCGGCGGCCCTCGCCGTCACCGTCGGCTGGGTGTCCCGCATCGCCACCGCCCTGACCTGCCCCGAGACCCGCGACCTGCTGGCCGCCACTCGCGCCCCGCTCACCGTGGACCGATTCCTGCGCAATATCCACCGGTCGCCGCACTACGCCGCCTACCGCATCGACCGGGTTCCGGAGCACGAGATAGCGCGGTGCGGTCTCGTCGACCGGGCCGCCCACCGATGAGTTTCGGACTCCCCACCCGTCCGAACTCATAACAGCACCTACCCGAGCACCGAGTAAGGAACGGTCACGATGAGTGGAATCGGTATCTGCCTCTGGTTCGACGACGAGGGCGAGGAGGCCGCACGCTACTACACCGCCATCTTCAAGAATTCGAAGATCACCTCGGTCGTCCCGTACGGTGACGCCTTCCCCGGCAAGGCGGGCGACACCATGCTGGTCGAATTCGAACTCAACGGCCAGCGGATCACCGCCCTCAACGGCGGCAAGATGGACTGGTCGTTCAACGAGGCGATCTCCCTGATGATCGACTGCGAAGACCAGGCCGAAGTAGACCACTACTGGAACGCCCTCACCGCCGACGGCGGCCAGGAAGGCCCCTGCGGCTGGCTCAAGGACAAATACGGCGTCAGCTGGCAGATCACCCCCAAGCGCTACTACGAACTCGCCGACCCCACCGACCCCGCCCGCGCCGACCGCGTCAACAAGGCCCTCGAGTCCATGAAGAAGATCGACCTCGCCACCCTGGAGCAAGCCGCCGTCGCAGGCTGACCCGCGTGGCGGCGCGGCCGGGGCGGAGTTCGTGCGCGCCGTACGGTGGTACGGCGACCGGCTGCAACTGAAGATGGGCGACCGTGACGCTCTCGAACCCGAGACCGTCATGGCACGCGTCGACAACGGATACCTACGCCCGAATCCGTGACCGGGCGAGTGGCCGATCAGCCGAGGCGGAGGCCCTTGCCGTTGGATACGGGCGGGGGTGCGGGTTCCGTGTCGGGTGGGGCGCTGTCGGCGCCCAGGCCCTTCTCGGCCGCGGCGGTTCGGATCGCGTCCACGACGAGCAGGAGGGCGGCGCGGCGGGCGGTGTTGGTGCGGTAGGCCAGTGAGACCGTGCGGGTGAGGGCGTCGCCGAGGGCGACGATGTCCACGCCCGGCGGGCGCAGGGCCAAGCCCAGGTCGGAGACGAGGGTGACGCCGAGACCGGCCGCGACCATGGCCAGGGCCGTCGCCTGTTCCTCCACCTCGTGGTCGATGCGCGGTGCCACCCCGGCGGCCTGGAACGCCAGCCGGGCCGCATGCCCGAAATTGGATCGCGCGGGCGCGAGAATCCACGGGTGCTCGGCCAGTTCGGCCAATGTGACGCTGGCCGACGGCACCGCCCCCGCGGGCACGGCCGCATACAGCCGTTCGACCGCGATGACCGTGCGCTGCAACCCGCTGTCCCACGTCGTCGGGTAATTCGAGTAGTCGATGACGAACGACAGGTCGAGCGCGCCGTCGCGCACCGCCGCGGCGGTTGCCTCGGGGGCGAGTTCCCGCGTCCGCACCAGAATGCCCGGGTGGGTGCGGGCCAACGCGGTCAGCGCGTCGGGCAGCAGTCCTGCCGCCACCGACGCCCACACCCCGGCGGTGAGCTTGGCCGTCACCGATTCACCGGCCTCCTCGAGCGCCTGGGTCGCGCGTTCCACCGAGGTGAGGATCTCCTCGGCATGCTCGGCGAGCACCACGCCGAGGTCGGTGAGCTGCACGCGCCGCCCCCGCCGTTCGAACAGCCGGGTGCCCACATCGCGTTCCAACTGCGCGAGCTGCTGCGAGACCGCCGACGCGGTGTAGTGCAGGGCGGCCGCTGCCGCGGTGATCGTGCCGCGGCGGTGCAATTCGCGCAGCATCCGCAGCCGGGGCAGAGACAGGTCCATGGGACCGAGCCTAAATGCTGTGCAGGAACGCTGAATACTCCCGTGAACGAACCGTAAATGGACGCGCGGGCAGGTGGGACCGCACTCTGGTGGCACGCGAGTGATCAGGAGAGCGATCACGAAGCCCCGGACTCGCGACTACGCAACGTGGCGTTCCCTGTAGGCGGTGATGACCGACACGAGCACGACGAGGAGGTGGTTCGTCATGACGACAATGCAGAACCCGGGCGGAAGCGTCCCGATGACGACACAGCCGGTTCCGACCATCTCCCCGGTGCCGGTCGCACCGACACCGCACCGGCCCGAACCGTATCTGCGCATGCAGTGGACGGATTCGCTGACCGGCGCGGTCGGCTACCTCGTCGTCCACACCCTGCGTTCGGGCCTGGCCACCGGCGGCACCCGGATGCGGGCGGGCTGCACACTGAGCGAGGTCGAGGATCTGGCGCGCGGCATGGCCAACAAGACCGCCACCTTCGACCTGCCGATCGGCGGCGCCAAGGGCGGCATCGACTTCGACCCCAAGGACCCGCGCGCCCCGCGCGTACTGGAGCGCTTCTGCGCGGCCATGCGGCCGTGGATCGACGCGCACTGGGTGACCGCGGAGGATCTGGGCGTACCGCAGCACCTGATCGACGAGGTGTTCGCCGGACTCGGCCTTGGTCAGAGCTATCACGCCGCCATCCGGCGCGCCGCCGACCCGGCCGCCACCCTGGAACGGGTCCGCAACGGCCTGAACGCACGGGTGGAAGGCGGATTCGCACTCGGTGACGTGATCGGCGGCTACGGTGTCGCGCACGCCTGCCTCGCCGCCGCCGTCTCCTGGGGCCGGGCCCCCGCCGATACCACCGTCGCCATCCAGGGCGTCGGCACCATGGGCGGTGCGGCGGCCTACTACCTGCACGAGGCCGGCATGCGGGTCACCACGGTGGCGGACGCCGCCGAGACCCTGCACCACCCCGGCGGCCTGGACATCCCGGCGCTGCTGGAGTTGCGCGACGGTTTCGGCGAGATCGACCGCTCCCGGCTGCCCGCGGATGTGGAGCGGCTGCCGCGCACCGCGATCGTGTCCGCCGATGTCGATATCCTTGTCCCGGCGGCGATCTCGTACGCGATCACCCCCGACAACTCCTTCGACGTCAAGGCCCGCGTCATCGTCGAGGCCGCCAACGCCGCCACCACACCGGAGGCAGAGGCCATGCTCGCCGCCCGCGGCATCCCGGTGCTCCCCGACTTCGTCGCCAACGCCGGAGCCGTCGCCTGGGCGTGGTGGCTGCTGCTCGGCCAGGTCGACGACATCCCGGAGACGTCCTTCGACCGCCTGCGCACCACCATGCACAGCAAGGTCGCGCAACTGCTCACCGCGTGGACCGATGCGGGCATCACCCCGCGCGAGGCCGGTCACCGCTGGGCCGACGACCCGGCAGCCGACCCCGAACCGGTCGTCATCCCCTGATCACAGGCCGAACGGCCCGGGGTCCCATCGCGCTGTCCGGCTGCTCGCGCTACATCGCGCTGCCCGGCTGCTCCGGCAGTTCGAGGGTGTCGCGCAACCACCGCAGGACCGGCGGCGCGACCCGCGGCACCGCGGATTCGGCGATGATCCAGTGCGGCAGACCGGGATGCCGCTGATGCTCGGCTCGATAGCGGGCCGCGATGCGCGCCGATATCCACGGCGCGACATTGCGGTCCGCGCCCGCGCTGACGCACAGCACCGGGCAGGTGACGGCCGCGGCGTCGACCCGGACCGACGGCAGCCCGAGGGTCATGGCGCGGAAGATTCGCCCGGAGTCCGGAACCAGTTGCGGCACAATCCGTTCCTGCTCCGCACGGGTGAGCGTGCTGAGCGGCACCTCGCGCATGGTGCGCTCGCTCGGCAGGAACGATCGACCGGCCAGCACGGCGGGCAGCACCGGGAACAGATGCGGTAGCGGCCGGAGCTGCGGCCACAGCACGCCGGGCGGGATGGACGCCAGCAGCACCAGAGCGCGGCAGGCCCGCGCGGCCGCCACCCGCTGCCCGATCAGGCCGCCCATACTGTGTCCGATCACGATGGCGTCCTCGCCGAGGTCGTCGTAGGCGGCCAGCGCCACCTCCACGCAGTCGCGAATACCGGTGCGGCGCAGTACCGCGTGATCGACCGGATCGCGTCCGGGCAGCGCCGGTGCCACACAGTCGAAACCGGCCCGCTCGAAGTGGTCGAGCCACGGGCGCAGCAGCGCCGGACGCCCGAAAACGCCGTGCAGGAACAGGATCGGCGGCTGCTCGCCGCCGTGCCGAGCAATCATGGGAGACCGCATTTCTGTCGTTCGGGCGCTGCCCACCGACGGTACTGCAACCACCCGCTCGCCACTCCCCCTTCGACACCTGTTCCGGCTGGAGGCGAAACACCTGGCAGGCCCCGGAGACCGACGGGTGTCGCGGCCCCGGCCGGGTCAGTCGCCCATACCGAGGTGCCGCACGATCGTGCCGATATGGTGGTCGGTGTCGCCGAAGGCGAGTGCGCACGCCATCGCATGCCGCGTGTAGTGGTGCAATCCGTGTTCGGCGGTGAACCCGATGGCGCCGTGCACCTGGTGGGCGGTGGCGCACACCCGCTGGTACACCTCGGACACCCACGATTTCGCCAGCGCCACCTCGGTCGACGCGTCCAGCCCGGCCGCCAGCCGCCAGATCGCCTCGTAGGCCAGCAGCCGCGCACCGAGCACCTCGACGGCCATATCGGCGCAATGATGCTGCACGGCTTGGAAAGCGCCGATCGGCCGGCCGAACTGTTCGCGCTGGGTGGCGTAGTCGACCGTCATATCCAGCACCGCCTGCGCACCACCCACCATCTCCGCGCAGGTCGCCGCCGCACCGTAGGCGGCGGTGGCGGCGGCGATCTCGGATCCGGCCGCGAGCACGGCCCCCTCCGGGATCGGCACGTGGTCGAAACTCACCCGATACGATTCGTCGCCCACGACCGCCAGCGGCTCGCGGCTGATTCCCGGTGTCGCGCCATCGATCAGCACCGCCAGCGGCCGGTCGGCGTGCGCGACGACCAGCAGGGTGTCGGCGATGTCGGCGTGCGACACGAACATCGCCGTGCCGTGCAGCGTTCCCGCTTGCGCCGCAATGCCTTCGACATGGGTGAGCAGCCGTCCGCCGGTGATCGCGGGCAGCCAGGCGGCGCGTTCGGCCGCGGTGCCGTACCGCATCACCGGCATCCCGCAGCAGGCCACCGTCGCCGCGAGTGGGCTGGGCACCCGCGCGCGGCCGATCTCCTCGAGCACCAGGCACAGTTCCAGGAATCCGGCCCCGAGCCCGCCGTACTCCTCCGGAAACGGCAGCCCGGCCCAACCGAGTTCGACCATCCGGGTCCAGAGTTTGCCCGACGGCTCGGCCGTCCAGAGTTTGCCCGACGGCTCGGCCGTCCAGAGTTTGCCCGACGGCTCGGCCGTCCAGACCTTCCCCGACAGCTCGGCCGCGCTCAGGAATTCCCGGGCGGTGGACCGGATCAGCTCCTGCTCCTCGGTCAGGGTGAGGTCCATCAGCTGTTCGCCGGAATCTTGTCCGACCGCACCCAGACGCCCGGCCGCTCCTCCCAGAACAGCTGCACGAGTACGCCACCGGCGTGCTTGGGGTGGATGAAGGTGTGCCGCCACGCCGCACCGTCGGTGACGCCCGCATCGTGGTCGAAGGTCGGCGTGTGATGGTGTTCGCAGGCGGCCAGCGCCGCGTCCCACTCGGCCACCTGGAAGGTCACATGGTGTACGCCCGGACCGTCCTTCGCCAGGAACCGGTCGATGAACGAATCCTCGCCGCGCGGCTGGATGATCTCCCAGCAGATCGCCGAACCGGGGATAGTGAGCACCAGGTCGGCCATATCCGGCCATTCGTCGATGGGCGTCTTCCACACCGGCACGAACCCGGCCAGCTCGGCGTACCAGGTCGCCAGCACCTCGCGGTCCCGGAACGCCTGGCAGATATGGTCGATCGCCACGATGCCGAGCGTCGGTCCGGTCGCGGCGGCGGGGGTGGCGGCGGTGGCGTGCTCGTCACCGACCAGGGCGAGGGTGCCCGGCCCGCGCAGCCGGAAACGCACGCCCGGCCCGTCCTCGGGTGGAGTCAGCGACGACTCGATCCAGCCCGGCCCGTCGGCCGGTTCGAGCCCCAGCTTGTGCAGTTCGGCGCGCGCCGCCTCGAGGTCGGGCACCTCGACGCCGATGTGGTGGACGGCCGGTCGGCCGCCCTGCCGCTCGAGTGCGGCGTGCAGCGGTGAGTCGTCACCGGAGGGAGCGATGACCACCCAGTCCTGCCCCCAACTGCCGGGCACCGTCAGCCGCACCCCGGTGACGCCCTGCTCGGGGTTGTCCCAGCTGCTGGTGCGGCGAAAGCCGAACAGCCCCTCCAATTTCCGCGTCGCGGCGGCGAGATCGGGCACCAGCTGGGCGATGTGGTCGATTCGGTAGATGCGCACGGCGCCTCCTCAGCTCGGGTGCGGTTCGATCCAGTCGTAGCCGCTGGACACCAACTCCTTGACCAGCCGCAGGTTGTAGCGGTTCATGGCGGCGATCCGCTCGGCCAGTTCGCCCACGTGCTTGTCGAATTCCGCGGCCGGGAAGACGTTGTTCACCAGCCCCAGTTGCAGTGCCCGCTGCGCGTCCACCTGGATGCCGGTGAACAGCAGTTCCTTGGCGCGGGCCTTGCCGATGCGTTCCGGCAGCCGTTTCACCCCACCCCAGCCGGGCGCGGAGCCGCCGACGGCAGGCTGGTCGGGGTCCGCGCTGCCGTTCATGTATTTCGGCTGGTAGGGCGGGCGAGCCGAGAGCGTGATCTCCACCAGTCCCAGCTTCGCGTCATCCGAGCAGACGATGAAGTCGGCGGCCAGCGCCAGTTCGAGCCCACCGCCGACCGCGTAACCGTGCACGGCGGCGACGACCGGAATCGACAGCCGCTCCATCATGGCGAAGGTCTTCTCACCGAGACGGCCCTGTTCGACCCGCTCTTTGGGCGTCAGGCCCTCCGACCAGCCCAGGTCCATACCGGCGCAGAACGCGCGATCGCCCGCACCGCGCAGCACCACGACGCATACGTCCTCGTCGTCGTCCACCCTGGTGAACACCTCGCGCAGTTCGGCCATGGAGGTGGGAGTCAGGGCGTTGAGTTTCTGCGGGCGGTTGAGCGTCAGCCAGGCCACGCGTTCTTCGATTGTCACGTCGAGGGTTTCGTACATCGGCACCTTCTCCCGGGGGACTATTTTCTCGGTAGGTTCAGACCTCTGGTCGCGATGACATTGCGTTGGATCTCGGTGGTGCCGCCGAGGAAGGTCGCGGCCACCGCGTCGAATCGCAGGCGGGTGAATTCGGCGGCGAGCGGATGCCGCTCGCCCGGCGCGGTCAGCTGGGCGAGTTCGCCGAACGCCTTCGTGCCGGTGCGGGCCAGCCGCTGCGCCAGTTCCGCTCCGAACAGCTGATTCACCGATGCTTCGTAACCCGGCACGCCGCCGTGCGCCTGACGCGAAACCGTATACCTGGCAAGGTTGTACAGGACCCGCAGCTCGATATAGCGACGCGCGATCTCGTGCCGCAGCACCGCGGAGCCGCCGTCGGCGCGCACCTGCTCGACCAGTCGCGTCAGCGCCCGCTCGAGTTTCACCGTCGCGCCGATTCCGGCCCGTTCGAAGCTCAACGCGTCCATCGCCACGTACCAGCCGCGGTTCTCGGCCCCGACCCGGTTGCGCACCGGCACTCGCGCGCCGTCGAAGAACACCTCGGCGAACGGGGTGTCGCCGCGGATATCGGTGATCGGCCGGATGGTCACACCGGGTGTGGCCGTATCCACCAGCAGGAAGGTGATGCCCGCGTGCTTCGGCGCGTCCGGGTCGGTGCGCACCAGCACGAACAGCCAGTCGGCGCAGTGGGCCAGCGAGGTCCACACCTTCTGCCCGTCGAGGATGTAGTCGTCGCCGTCGCGCACCGCCCGGGTGCGCAGCGACGCCAGGTCCGATCCCGCGCCGGGCTCGGAAAAGCCTTGTGCCCAGGTTCTTTCACCGCTGGCGATGGGCGGTAGGTGTCGCGCCCGCTGTTCCGGCGTGCCGTGCGCGATGAGCGTCGGACCGAGCAGGAACGCGCCGATCCCGTTCACCGTCGGCACCCCGGCCCGCATCATCTCCTCGTGCAGGATGAACTCCGCCACCGCGGTCAGCCCCGCGCCGCCGTACTCCTCGGGCCAGTGCGGAACGATCCACCCCCGGGCGGCGAGTGCGGCCGCCCACCGCCGCGCCCCGGCCGCCCGGTCGGGATCGGCGCTCACCCGGTCGACCGGCCAGTTGTAGCCCCAGACGTCCTCGGGTTCCAGACTGTGCTGCGCATCCGGGTCGGGCCGGTACTCGGCGGGGAATTCGGCCGCGATGAACGCCCGCACCTCGGCGCGGAATGCGGCTTGCTCCGGTGTATCACCCCAGTGCACAGCGGTCACCGGGAGTGGTCGGCCGGGCGGCGGGCGGTTGTGCCTGCCGGTCCCAGGTGGTGGCGGTGACGCCGTGGTCACCCTGTTCGCGCAGCCGGTATTTGGCGACCTTGTCGGTCGGCGTACGCGGCAGCGCGTCGACGAATTCGATATAGCGGGGCACCATATAACCGGGCAGCTGCCGCTGACAGAACTCGACGAGTTCCTCCACGTCGAGTCGCGCGCCGGGACGCACCACCACGGCCAGTTTGACGTCCTCTTCCTCGAGTTCGGACGGCACGCCGATGGCCGCGGATTCCAGAACCGCGGGGTGCATATTCACCTCGCATTCGAGGTCGAATGCCGAAATCGATTCGCCGCGACGCCGAATGGAGTCGGTCATGCGGTCGAGGAAGAAGAAATACCCGTCCTCGTCACGCCAGACCCGATCACCGGTGTGGAACCACAGATTTCGGAAACACCGCGCGGTCGCTTCCGGTGCCTTGTGATAACCGGTGGTGATCACATAGGGCTGTTTCGGCCGCAGCACCAGTTCCCCCGGCTCGCCGGGCCCCACCTCACGGTCGTACTCGTCCACCACCGCGGCATGGAACCGCCGATCGTGCACCGTGCCGCAGGAACCCACCCGCCACTGGCCGTACGGGCTGCCGGTGGCGATCCCGGCCTCGGTGCTGGTGTAGGTCTCCACCGAGCGCACCCCGAATCGCTTGTGCAGCGGCTCATCCAGACTCGACTTGCCCATATAGAACATCTCGAGCGGATGATCCTTGTCGCGCGGGGACGGCGGCTGTTTGAGCAGGATCGGGATCATCGAGAACACGCTCATCACCACGGCGGCGTCGAAGCGGCGCACATCGTCCCAGAACGTCGACGCGTGAAAGCGGTCCACGATCGCGATCGACCCACCGCACAGCAGCGCGGCGAGCACCCCGTCCCACAGCCCCGCCGCGTGGAAGAGCGGCAGCGGGCAATAGATCGACTTTCCCCACCGGTCCAGATAATTCAGCGAATCGTACGCGCAGGTCAAGGCCAGCGCGTGCGAACACATCGCCCCCTTGGACGGTCCGGTGGTGCCGGAGGTGAACATGATGGCCTGGAGATCATGGAAGCCGACCTCCACGCGCGGCGGCTCCGCACCGTGATCGAGCAGGGTCGACCACGGCAGCACCGGTATCCCGATATCGTCGGCCCGCTCCGGCATTCCGGCGGCTCCCGGCCCGAGGACCACCGTGCGCAGTCCGGGCACCCGGCGCGCCAACGGAACCAACCGCTCGACGTAATCGCTGTCGGCGATCAACAGCGCGGCATCCGAGCCGACCAGCACATGCCGCAGCATCTCCCCTCGATGCGCGGTATTGACCGGCACCGCCACCGCCCGCAACCGCGCCAACGCGAAGATCACGTACACGAACTCGGCACAGTTCCCCAGCATGACCGCGATATGGTCCCCCGGCCGCACACCCGACGAAATCAACCCCCGCGCAACCCGATTGGCCATCTCATCGACCTCGCCATAGCCGATGTGCCCGCCGTGGAACCGGAGAAACGGCTCGGTCCGGTGCGTAACGGCCCGATTCGCGAGCACGTCACCGAGAACAAAACTCTCCACGTTCCCCGATGACGCTTCGCGCATGACCACAACCTCCGACAGCGCTGATGTTCGCCTTCCATCATGACTCGCGCACCGCCACAACATGACCGATCTCGCGATTCCGCCTTGGGCGCGGCAGGGAGCGCTACCCGTAAGAGGTCGATGATCATTCGCGCCGACATCTCTGTCGTCGCGCGCCGACCGGTACTGAACTCGCCTATCGCGGCGATATCGGATCCGGCTGAGGACCAGATATCCTCGCGTCTGCCGAAATCCTCACGGTTCCACCATTTCATCGATGCGTGAGAGCGGGCGATCGGCCGCCCGCAGCACGGTCAGCGCGGCGCAGGTCACCCACGGATTGAACCGATGCCGACCCGTCGGCCCCCAGTCGACGAGCGAACGGTATCTACCGCCGGGCGCGGCACGAACCTGGTAGTAGCGCGCTTCGGCGGGGAAGCCACCGTCGGGCAGCCGCTTGGACTCCAGCAGGTCGAGGGCGGCGGCGCAGCGCGGGTCGGTGATCAGCCCCGCCTCCGCGAACACGGTGAGCGCGAACAGGAAGTCGTAATGCCAGTAGCATGGAAAATGCAGCTGTACAAACGATTTCGCCATCACGGTGCCGTCACTGATGCGCCGGAACAGCTGGCGGCTCAGGAAAGGCTCACCGGCCCGGACCACCGCGTCTCGGCTGTCCTCCCGGCCGGTCCGCTGAGCGTGCAGCGCGAGTGCGCGCAGCGGAATGAGACTTTCGACGAACGAGGAGACGCGCCCACTCGCGTGCCGGTCGCAGTTCCAGCCGCCGTCGGGCCATTGGGTGGCGAGCAGACGGGTCACCAGCTCCTCGGCGCGTTCGTCGGCGAGCCCGAGACTCAGCAACGCCCACAGCAGATTCCCGTCGATGGAGGCATGCAGCGTGGGCAGCCCCCGCACCTGTCCGATATGGCGTGTGCGGTACTCCGCGGACAGTACCCACCCCAACGCCTGCTCCCGCAACGGGATCAGCGACTCGTCACCGCCGGGATAACCGAGCTCGGCCAGTGCGACCAACACCCAATGTGCGCCGTACCACGTGGCGCCGTACGGATGGAACGGCAGCGTCCCGTCGTCCCTACGTTCCGACAGCAGCGTTCGCACCCGCGCGCTGACAGCGATATCCGCCCGCACCGACCGCACCGCGGGATCGTCCGCGGGCGTTCCGAGCAGCCGGGTGAGCACGCGCCACCGGATCGACGGCTCCGGCGAATCCAGCAGCCGAGCCACGATCTCATCGGCCTCCAGGCCGTCGTACCCGGTCATGCCGACCATCGTGGTCGCCGCGACCTCGTGCCGCTACGGCCTTCGGTCGAGCACATCGAGGACCATGGTCCCTCCACCCGGTACCGCGCGTCGTCGCGGGAATCGCTGTCACACCGAATATCTCACCTGTCAGCAAGCGCCGTGCCCCCAGAAGGCCTCGTCGCCGCGGCGGCCACCGCGGCCGTGGTCGGCTCGACCGGCCCGCCACCGCCCCGCCCAGCATTTTCACTCCTTCCGAGTAGGGATGGGGATCGAGTGTCGACGGCGTGAACGCTCCGCATTCGCTGCCGTCCGGTGATATGCGGTGGTCTTCACCCGTCGCCCGGAATCCAGTTGCCGTGGAATCCGGCCGGGATCCGGTGGGGTAGCTCGATCGAGGCGACGTCTTCCAGCGTTTCCGCGTCCAACATGACCAGTGCGCTGCGACCGGAGCCGATGTCGTGGACGAATCCCATCAGCACCCCCTGGTCCTCGCGCGCGTCAGGCGCCGCTGGTTCGAAGACGAATTCGCCCACCCGTGCGTGTCTTCCGAAGAAGCGGGCAGTGGTGGTGCCATGAAGCCGATCGTGTTTGAGCAGGGTGGATCCGGGTGTGGCGCCCGGACCAACCGCTGGTGCGTAGCCGAACCGGTGACGACGGCCCACCCGGCGTTCGTCCACGCGCGGGAACTCCTGTGCCCGGTCATCGACGCGGTCCTGGCGGACGGTGCCCGCGACGAGGTCGAGTACCCATCGGTCCAGGGTCGGCGATGCCTCCTCGGGACCGGTCCGGTCCCGGTCGAACATCACCGGGTACCGCACGACGTCGAGAACCACGGTGTCGCCGTCGTCGTAGGCGTTCATCGGGTGGAACACCCAGCAGGGCTCGATCTCGAACCAGCGCACATCGTCATTGCCGCCCGCGCGCGGCATGACGCCGATCCGCGCCGGATAGCGGGAATTCCAGCCGTAGGGCAGCCGAAGGTCACGTGTCCGGCGCGCGGCCAGCGGGTCGGGCACTCGGATCCGGCCGAGCATCGCCGACAGCACCAGCCGTGCTGGTTCCGGCATCGGCGCTCCGACGAGCGCACCAGCCTGATCGGACAGTCCCCCCATTTCTTGCGGGTCGAGCGTGACCGGAAGGTCGTACAGCACGATGTGGTTTTCGGTCAGGGAGAAGTCGTGCATCAACGGCATGCCGGCGACCTCGATGTCAACGGCCCGGCGTACTCGTCCGTCGGTGCCGATGACGGTGTACTGCACCCGATTTCCGCGATCGAACGAATACGACACCGCGTGCAGCTCACCGGTGTCCGGATCACGCTTGGGATGGGCGGTGTAGCCGCCCCGGACCTGCTCGCCGAAATCGCAGATCCCGACGGTCTCCAACTCATAGCTCAGCTCGACCGGTGTACCACCGCCCTCGATGAGTGCGAGGGTGCGCCCAGCGTGCGCGATCACGTTCGTGTTGGCGCCGATCCCGACCGCGCCGTCGCCGAGTACGTGTGCCTCCCCCAGCGCCATCGAGGTCTCCGGTCCCCTGACCCAGCGATTGCGGTACCACTCGGCCCGGCCGTCGCGGATGCGGATACCGTGCACCATCCCGTCCCCGACGAACCAGTGATAGAACGCCGGATCGAGTTCTCCGACCGGGTTGGCGCCATTGCGTAGATAGCGGCCATCCAGATATTCCGGAATGTCGCCGATCACCTGCAGCTCGGTCAGGGTGTGCTCCTGTTCGAGGGGAGCGAAAACACCCTCCAGGTATCGGTTTCTCATCGGCGGATCTCCTTCGTCGAATCGTCGAGATCTCGGGTGAGGATGCCGCCTTGGTGAATGCCGTTGATGTCGTTCGTCATGACACCGATGCTGGCGCCGCCGACCGCCTTCCGACCACAACGGACCGGCAGCACGCCGGATTCCGACACCGTTCTAGTCTGTCTGGGTGGATTCGGACATGCTGGACGTCCTCGACCGGCAACTACTGCATGCGCTCCAGCTCGACGCGCGAGCCCCGTTCAGCAAGATCGCCGACATCCTCGATGTCTCCGATCGCACCCTCGCCCGCCGTTACGGGCGGTTGCGTTCGACCCGCGCCGCACGGATAACCACCGCCCTCAACAGCCGACGGACCGGCCACGCCGAATGGCTGGTGCGGCTCCGGTTACCCCCTGACGCGACGGCGGGCGTCGCGCGCGTGCTCGCGGCCCGGCCCGATACCGCCTGGGTGACTCCGCTCTCCAGCGGAACCGAACTGGTCCTGCTGCTGCGCACCGCGAACGGCGGTCCCGCGCCGCTGGAGCCCCTGGCCCGCCATCCTCAGATCCTCCACGTGGACGCACAGCGCCTGCTGCGACACCTGAAGGATCGCCCGTGGCTCGGCCGCACCTCCGCACTGACCCCCGACCAGATCGCCGCATTGACCCCGCACTACCCCCTGATCTCGACCTCCGAGCCGGCCCAGCTCACCGACTTCGACCGCAGACTGCTGGCGGCGCTGGCGGCCGACGCCCGCGTCGGCTATCCCACCCTGGCTCGCACGGTCGGCTGGTCGGAGTCGGCTGTGCGACGTCGGCTGGAAGAGCTGCGACGTTCACTCATCCTGAGATTCGACGTCGAAATCGATCCGATCCGGTTGGGATTCACCGAACAATGTCTGCTGTGGCTGAGCGTCGCCCCGACGAATCTGGTCGATGTGTCCCGCACACTGATCGGCGACCCTGAAACAGCATTCGTGGGAGCGACGACCGGAACCCACAATCTGTTCGTGATCATCGTGTGCCGCAACGCAGACGAATTGTTCGACTACGTCTCGTACCGAATCGGCGCACTGGACGGTGTCGACCGCATGGAATCCGCCCCCGTCGTCCGATACGCCAAACGGTTCGCCCCACCACCCGCATAGCTCTACGGCACAGCGGATACCGACCGTACCGGGCAGCATCTCCCAGTACACGAAATCGCCCAGATACGCGAGATGTGTGTAGGCGTCACAGTTTCGCCACGACCGTCTGGACGAGTTCGCAAACGATCACCGACCGGGGAAGCGCCGGCACCGTAGGCGCACACCAGGCTATCGCGATTGCCAACAGTTTGCCAGCCTGCCCGTCGCGACCACCACTACACGTCGACACGAGGCTGGGCACCTGACGAGGCTCGCCCCCGGTCCGACGCTCGCCCCGGGTCGTGACAATCGCCGGCGCTGGCTGAAAATCCACTCGTCGAGTCAACCCGACCGGTCCACCCCCGCCGTACTGCGCGTTCCGAGATCGTTCAGCCGCCTTTGAGTCGAGAAGTCCAGGGTTCTCTCGACGCTCGCCCCGGGAGCAGCGAGTGCTTGCTACTCGTCCGCCAAAGCGATATGGGATTAGCGGCGTAGGTCCCATCATGCGTGGAACCTCCGCCGATGCGCCTTAGCGAAGAGGCTGGGCATCGGCACGGCATGCTACAAATGCGCGGTGTCCGGAGGGGGACTTGAACCCCCACGCCCTAATACGGGCACTAGCACCTCAAGCTAGCGCGTCTGCCATTCCGCCACCCGGACCGGTGTTGCTCGAAAACTTTAACGGATGAACCGTCGGTTTGTGAAAACGGCTGGATGCGATCCATTTTCCGGGAGGGTTGCGGTGAATGGCAAGGGTTCGCGGCGGAGGTGGGGTGCCGTGGGAGTTGCCGGTATCACGGCGGCTCAACCTGGTGTATGGCTGGATGACCCCGATCGGTCCGGTGTCGCCGCGAATGCGGCGACACCGGACCGAGTTAGGCGGTGAGCTGCTGGTGCAGCGTCACCCATTGGTCGGGGTGGACGTAGGCCACCACGGTGTCGCGGTCGATGCCCGCGACGGCCAGCGCTTCGTCCACGCCCTGATAGCGGGTGCGCAGGGAAGCGCGGACGGAGCCGCCGAGGCCGGTGAAGCCGGTCCGGACCAGCTCCAGGTAGGAGTTCCGTTCCCGCACCAGCGGTTCCGGGCGGCGGACGATCCGCAGGATGGCCGAGTCGACCGAGGGGACGGGCCGGAAGCTGGTCCGGTCGACCCGGCCGTGCAGTTCCCAGGTGAACCACGGCCAGGTTTCGGCCGTCACCAGGCTCCAGCGGCCGTAGTCGCCGGTACGCTTGCGCGCGTACTCCCGCTGGGTGAGCAGGGTCGCCGAGGTCAAAGCGGGTGCGGTCAGGCACCAGTCGACGATCTTGGCGGTCACCGAGTACGGGATGTTGCCGACCACGGCGAACGGTTCGCGCGGAGCCCTCGCCTTGGTGAAATCACCTCGGACGACGCGTATTCCGCTCTCGCGTCGGGTTCGCGCGGAGAGCTTCATCGCCAGCAGCGGATCTATCTCGTATGCGGTCACCCGGGCGCCGCGACGAGCCAGTTCCGTGGTGAGTACGCCCTCGCCCGCGCCGGGTTCGAGCACCAGCCCGGTCGGTTCGGCCACCGCCACCATGAGCTGGACGGCGTCGCGGTTCACCAGGAAGTTCTGCGAGAGGGTGCGCCTGGCATGGTCACGCGGCGTGCGAGCGCCGCTGCCGCTGGTGACCTTGCGCTGGGTATGCGAGTAGTTTCGGTGTGCAAAATCTTGCGCCACAGCGTGTGCCCTTTCGGGTCCTCGAGTCGAATGAGTCTCGAAGGGCCCTGGGCGCGCCTGCGGACGCCGAGAGAAGAATCCGCGTCCGCTAGCGGGCCAGAGCCCGGCCGTAGCGCATACGGATGAAGTAGGGGGCGCAGTGACATGTCATGCGAGAAACCGTAGGGAGCACATGACTCCCGCCGCAACCGAATTATTCGGCGGCGACTCCCCCGTCACCGCGATGCCGATGAGGGTCGAATCTCCCCGTCCGATTACAGCGCGAGACTCGATACCGCGGCCGCGACCGTCGTGGCCACCTCCACCGCCGCGCCGAGCACATCCCCGTTGAGCCCGCCGAACCGGCGAACAGCGTGGCGGACCAGCGCGGTGGCCGCCGCCAGCGCGGCTCCCACGGCGATCGGCCCCAGCCACCACGCATCGGTGACGAATCCCGCTGCCACCAGAGCGACTGCGGCCCAGGCGAATCCGATCGCGCGCCCCTGCGTTCCCGCGACCAAAGCCCCGAACCCGGCCCCCGGGGCGGCGTCGATCCCGCTGCGGCACGCGAGAACCACCGCGACCCGCCCCACCGCCACCGCGACCACCACGGCCGGCCACCGCTGCGCATCCACCAGCGCCGCGAACGAAACCGCCTGTATCCCTATGACGAACACCATCGCCGCCACCCCGAACGGCCCCGCCCCACCGCTCTTCATGATCTCCCGCGCCCGCTCGGGTGGGCCGTAACTCCCGAGCCCGTCCATGGTGTCGGCGAGCCCGTCGAGATGCATCCCCCGCGTCCCCAACGCCAGCGCGGCCACGCCCACCAAACCAGCCAGCAGCGACGAGGCCCCCGCGACCGCGAGCACCCACATCACCGCGACGGCCCCCGCGCCCAGCAGCACCCCCACCACGGGCGCCCACGCGATAGCGCCCGCCGCCGCGCGCCTATCCACCTGCTCCGGCCCTCGCACCGGCAGCACGGTCAGCCACGACACGGCCAGCGCGAGCCCCTTCACCGACTCCTCCGGCATGCAGGTTCCCGCATTACGCCGCACGCCGAGCCGACGGCACCGCGAACCCGTGCCCCGACCCGGCCGCTCCTCACCGTCCGCGCATCACCGCCGGTGGACGAACGATCAGGGGGAACTGGTGGCGGCGTCGTGCGAGTGGCCACCGCCACCAGTCCCCCCTCGCGATGAGGATGACCGTGGGGGCGACGGCGGATGGGCTCCATTGCGTGCGCAGGGCGGTACCGCCGCGCGCTGGCGGCAGGACCGCGGCACGTCCGGATATCAGCCGCCGTAGCCTGGTCCGCATCGCACGGGTCGGCGGGTCCGGGGCACCGGCGCAGTGGGCGGCACCCGCGTGAGAGCCGTCCCTTACGCACTGGCTTCCGGCGAGTCGGCTGCACCCACCCCGGCTTCGGACGACGTAGTTCCGCCCCCACCGGATTCTGTCGAATTGCCAGCGCGCACACCCGCTCCCGACGAACCACCCACGCTCGCACCCGTTTCCGATGCGCCAGGCGCGTTCGCACCCGCTTCCGAAGAACCACCCACGGTCGCACCACCGTCCGATGAATCAGCCGTGCTCACACCGGCTTCGGCGAAGGTGGCCATCTCGCCGAGGGTTGCCACGGCCGCGCGCAGGATCGGGAGTGCGGTGAGCGCGCCGGAGCCCTCGCCCAGTCGCATGGTCAGGTCGACGAGGGGTTCCAGGCGCAGTCGGTCGAGCGCGATCTGGTGGGCGGGTTCGCTGGAGCGGTGACCCGCCACCCACCAGGCGCTGGCCCCGGGCGCGAGCTGTTCGGCGATCAGGGCGGCGGCGGTGACCACGACACCGTCGAGGATCACCGGGGTGCGGCGGGCGGCGGCGCGCGCGAGGAATCCGGCCATGGCGGCGAAATCCGCGCCGCCCGCGACCCGCAGCAGGGCTTGCGGGTCCTTGACCACGGGGCGCGCCCGCCACATGGCGTCGCGCACGGCGGCGGTCTTGCGCATCCAGCCCGCGTCGTCGATGCCGGTGCCGCGGCCGACCGCCACCACCGGTTCGGTGTCGGTGACGGCGGCGATGAGCACGGTGGCCGGGGTGGTGTTGCCGATGCCCATATCTCCGGCGATGAGAAGATCCGCGCCGGAATCGATTTCCTCGTCGGCGAGGGCCGCTCCGGCGTGCAGCGCGGTGCGGGTCTCGTCTTCGGTGAGGGCGTCCTCGCGGTCGATGGACCCGCTGGAGCGGCGCACCTTGAAGGTGGAGATCTCCGCCGCGGTATCGCCCTCCACGGCCAAATCCACCACCCGCACGGTGGCATCGGCCAACCGCGCCAACACATTCACGGCCGCGCCGCCGTGCAGGAAGTTGGCGACCATCTGCGCGGTCACCTCGCTCGGATACGCCGACACCCCGTGCCGCGCCACCCCGTGATCCCCCGCGAACACCACCACCCGCGCCCGCTCGAACTGCTTGGGCGGACACACCCCCTGACATGCCGCCACCCAGTTCCCCAGCGCCTCCAGCCGCCCCAGCGCCCCCGCCGGTTTGGTCAACTGCCCCTGCCGCTCCCCCGCGGCCGCCCGCATCGCCGCATCCGGTCCCGCCACCGGCCCGAACTCCACCGCCACCGCACCCCCCTTCGACAATCCGACCCGCCGCTGCGCACCCTCGCCGTCAAAGGAAGCAATTGCGCCCCCGGCAGCCCCGTCCACCTGCCCGGCACCACCATCGGTTGGCTCGTCATCGACGCCCGCCGCCGCGGAATGAGCTCCCCCCACTGCGGCAGGCACCGAGAGGGCGACCGAATCATCTTGCGCGGCTTCAGCTTTCATCACCTCACGGACAGAGGCTCCCGCACCGGCGCTGTGCGACACGGGTACCAGCACCGCATGGGCCCCGGCATCCCTCGCCGCCCGCCGCTCACCGGCGGCACCACTGTCCGCGCCATCCACGCCCGGCTTGACCCGCACCGCCTGCCCGGCGACGAGCAGATACACCTCATCGCACACCGCGGCGAGCCGCTGGTTGAGCGTGCCGATCTCATCCCGGAACAGCCGTCCGGAACGGGTGGCGGGAATGATGCCCAACCCGACTTCGGGGCTCACGATCACGAGCCGCTCCGCATAGCCGGCGACGGCGGCGACGAGGGCGTCCAGATCCGGCCCCACGGTGCCGCGCGGCAGCTCCCACGCCTTGCGGGCGTCCAGGCGGGCGGTGAGCCAGGTGCCGAGGTCGTCGATCAGGGTCGCGGGGGTGGGCTGGCCCAGGCCCGCGATCGGGTCGCCCTCCACCACCGTCCAGTCCGCGGGGCGGCGCGCCTGATGCGCCGCGATCCGCTCGGCGAAGTCGGTATCCGCCGGATCGACCACGGCGGTGGCGATGTACCGCACCGGCCCCGCGGCCACCAGTTGTTCCGCGAACGCCGATTTTCCGGACCGCGCCCCGCCGAGCACCAGTGTGCGGAGCGGCCGATCGGTTGAGTGAGCAGTGTGCGACACGGTCAGCACGGTATCAATCACCGCGCCACACGGCGCTCCCCAACCCACGCCGACACCAGCCCGAGCCGGTGAACATGAGTGACCGGGTCCCTCCCCGCGCACCCAGGGTCCGTAGTCCTGCCCCGCACATGGTGGCGGCATGCGTTCTCGCACCGGCGCGACCTCGTCGCCAAGGCCCCACCCGAATGCCGCCCTCGACCCCGGCACCCCACGCACCGACCGGGCGCACGATCAGCCATCCCGCCTGGCCGCGGTCAGCCATCCCGCCTGGCCGCGGTCACCTGTCTCAGCACGGATGACGTGCCTCCGACTCTCCGAACGCCGCACCCGGCCCCATCCCGAATGCCGCCCGGCACAACGCAGCCACCGGTGAACCCGCCCGGACCCAAGCCCCCGGAGGGCGCATCTACCCGGCCCGTCCGCTCACTGGTTCTGCACGGCCAGCCGCCCCGCGAGTGCCACGAACGACGCCCCGAACACCCGCCGCATCCAGATCACCACGGCGGGCCGCGTGATGATGTGGTCCCGCACCGCCGCCGCGGCCACCCCGTACACCGCGAACACCACGAAAGTCGCGAGCATGAACACGCCGCTCAGCTCGAGCATGCGCGGCACGGCATTCGCGGACCCGGCGGGCACGAACTGCGGCAGGAACGCGAAGAAGAAGATGGTCAGCTTGGGGTTCAGCACATTGGCCAGTACGGCCGCGCCGATCACCCGCCCAGCGCCCGGGGCGGCGCCCGATTGCTCGGGCACGGTCAGCGCCCCCTTGTCGCGGAAGGTCATCCACGCCATGTACAGCAGATACGCGACGCCGAGATACTTCAGCGTCTGAAAGGCCACGGCACTGGTGTTCAGCACCGCGGCCACACCGGTCACGGCGGCGATCATGTGCGGAACGATGCCCAGGGTGCAGCCGAACGCGGCGATCACGCTCGCCCGCGTGCCCCTGGCGAGCCCGGCCGCGAGGGTGAACAGCACACCGGTTCCGGGCGTTGCGACGATGACGAGCGTCGTCAGCAGGAATTCGATGCTCATCTCCCGCACAGTAACCGGCGACCGCTTCCGGCAACACCCCCGGCGCGGGCGGTGCGCGGGCCGAGCCCCCCTAGACTCCCACTTCGTCCGGATGCGCCCCGAAGCGCCGGCGATACTCGGTGGGCGCGATGCCGACGAGCCGCTGGAAGTGGTGGCGCAGCAACGCCCCCGATCCGAATCCGCACCGATGCGCGACCGACTCCAGATCCAGTTCGGTGTCCTCCAGCAGCTGTTTGGCCAGCAGAATCCGCTGTCCCGTCAGCCATTTCACCGGCGTGGTCCCGGTTTCGGCGGCGAAGCGGCGCGCGAAGGTGCGGGTGGACATGGCGGCGCGGGCGGCCAGGGCCTCCACGGTATGCGGCAACTCCAGGTGCTCGTTCATCCAGTTCAGGGTGTCGCTGAGGCTGTCTGAAGTGCATTCGGGGACCGGGCGTTCGATGAACTGACGCTGTCCGCCGTCGCGCTGCGGCGGCACCACCATGCGCCGTGCGATGGCATTGGCCGCCGCGCTGCCCAGTTCGCGCCGCACCAGATGCAGGCAGGCGTCGATCCCGGCGGCGGTGCCCGCACTGGTGATCAGATCCCCCTCGTCCACGAACAGCACATCCGGGTCGACGGTCGCCTTCGGATACCGTTGCGCGAGATCGTCCACGTATTTCCAGTGGGTGGTGCATTTGCGGTCGTCGAGCAGTCCGGCTTCTCCGGCGAGAAACGCCCCGGAGCAGACGGTGAGGACGGTGGCCCCGTTCTCGGCGGCTTCCCGCACCGCGGTGATCACCCGTGGATCGGTCTGTTCCAGCACACCGAACGGAAACGCCGGTATGGCAACGAGATCCGCGTTCCGCAGCTCGTCGAGCCCGTATTCGGGCGTGACCGTGATGCCGGGTGTGCTGCTGCCCAGCGGCTTGCCGGGTTCGAGCCCGCAGACGCGGAAGTCGAAGTAGGGCAGCCCGTCCATTCGCCGGTCCAGCCCGAATACCTCGCAGACGACGCCGAATTCGAACATGGCGAGGCGCTCGTTGAGCACCACGGCGACCTTGGACAACATAGCCCCAGCCTATCTGGCCGAATCTTTGCGAACAATGTCAGTACTGCCACTGTTGGCAGAAAGCTCGCGAGAGAAAACTTACTGCCATGCACGCAGTCACCGCAATACTCGCAGCCGCAACCGTTATGACCGCCATGGCAATGGTCACCGGCGCGGCGATGGCCGGCGGCACCGAGACTTCCGACGAGCAGGAGGCATAAGCCATGACCGCCATCACCACCCCCGCCAGCACCGTCTCCCGCGGCGAGCGTCGCAGCATCGCCACGGCGATCACCCTGTTCCGCCGCGCGTTCACCCTGTTCGCCGCCGCCGGGCGGGCCGTACCCTTCCACCGCGAGGAAGGCTCGCGGCGGGCCGGTTCCTACGACGTCGTCGACCGCGACACCCAGCGGGCACTGGCCGAACTCAATGCGATCAGCACCATCCGCGAGCACGGATAGGCCCCGAAAGCACGCGGCCCCGCTCCGAGTCGATACTCGGAGCGGGGCCGCCCGCGTCGATCCCCCTAGACGCTCGCGCCCGGCTGCACCCGCGGCTTGGGAGCGCGCATCTTGCGCAACTGCGAGGCGCGCACGAACGCGTACCAGCCCAGCGAGAAGCTGGAATCCTCGGCGTCCGGGAAGCGTTCCCGCACCCGCTTGTTCACGATCCGCCCCAGCACGAAGCCCTCGGCGATCATGAACACCATCATGACCAGCATGGCCAGCGTGACGTACGCCTGCAGTACCGGCGACAGGAACATGGTCAGAATCAGCACCAGCGCCAGCGGCATGAACAGTCCGAGCAGATTGCGCCGCGCGTCGACCACATCACGCACGTACCCCTTCACCGGGCCGCGGTCGCGCGGCAGCAGGAACTGCTCCTCACCCGCGAGCATGCGCGCGCGCCGGTCCGCATTCTCGGCGCGCCGCTGGGCGGCCGCGACCTTGCGCTGCTCCCTGTTGCCACGATTGGCCTTGCGCCGGGCGCGCGCCTCCTTGGCGGTCATGGGCGCGGGCGCCACGGGACCGCGCCGACGCCCTTCGGCGTCCCGCCGCTTGGGGGTGGGACGGCCCTTGCCGAGCGTGACGTTCGGCTCGGCAACCGTCGCCGAATCGCCGTTCGACGAAGCGGAGGTGGTGTCGTCGGTGGTGCTGGACTCGCCGCGGCGCAGGAACTTCACGCCGACCAGGCTATTCGATCCCACGTTCGTCCGGAAAACGTGGTCCGTTTCCGGTGTCGTCGACCACACGAAACCTAGCCCCGACCGGGCTGAAACGGCGGCGCCGGTAGCCGGATAGACGGACATCCCGCCCGGTCACGACCATGGTCGCGGCTTACCGCCCAGCTCGAGGGCTCGCGCCGCCCGCACCGCCGGATCTCCGGGTGGGTAGGGCGGATGAGTCGCCGGGTCCCGCGTAGGATGAGGAATAGCCGCCCGGGAAGCGGCGTTGACAGCCTTTGAGCCGTGCACAGTTCACGGTTGAACACGGTGCCCTAGGAGAGTTCATGACTGTGCAGAACGAGACCACCACCCACGGGGTGACGCTGACCGACGCCGCCGCCTCGAAGGCGAAGGCGCTGCTGGATCAGGAAGGTCGCGACGACCTCGCGCTGCGGATCGCCGTGCAGCCCGGTGGCTGCGCGGGCCTGCGCTACCAGCTCTTCTTCGACGACCGCAGCCTCGACGGCGACCTGACCGTCGAGTTCGGCGGCGTGAACCTGGTGGTCGACCGCATGAGCGCCCCCTACGTGCAGGGCGCGGCGATCGATTTCGTCGACACCATCGAGAAGCAGGGTTTCACCATCGACAACCCGAACGCCACCGGCTCCTGCGCCTGCGGCGACAGCTTCAACTGAGTCCCGCCGTCAGCGCGGAACCCCAGCCACGGGGTTCCGCGCTGACGCATGTCCAGCCGCGACCGAGCCCGTAGCTCCCGGCCCCGGATCGGCACGCCGATCCCCCGCTCGGGGGTGGAGTCGTCCGTCTCGGACAGTGTAGTTTTGGAGGGCGTCCGAGCATCGGCCGCCGATCCCACCGCCCCCGCGTCTGTCGTCCCGCATACAGGTGTGCCCTCGCCTGGCCTTGAACACAGCGCACGACACCGAAGGATTCCGCACGTGACCATCGCCGTGTCCGCCTCCATCGCGACCGATCACCTCATGCGATTCCCGGGCAAGTTCTCCGATGTGCTGCTGGCCGATCAGCTGCAACATGTTTCGCTGAGCTTCCTGGTCGACGATCTGGTCATTCGCCGCGGCGGTGTCGCGGGCAATATCGCCTACGCGATGGGTCTGCTGGGCCGCAATCCGCTGCTGGTCGGCGCGGTCGGCCCCGACTTCGCCGATTACCGGCAGTGGCTGGAATCCCATGGCGTGGACTGTTCGGCGGTGAAGGTGTCCACCGAGGCGCACACGGCGCGCTTCGTCTGCACCACCGATGAGGCCATGGCGCAGATCGCCTCCTTCTACCCGGGCGCGATGAGCGAGGCCCGCGAGATCTCCATCGGCGAACTGACCCGGACCCGCGCCATCGATCTGGTGCTGGTCGGCGCGAACGATCCCGATGCCATGCTGCTGCACACCGAGCAGGCCCGCACCGCCGGGATCCCGTTCGCCGCCGACCCCTCCCAGCAGCTGGCCCGCCTGGACGGCGAACAGGCGCTGCGCCTGATCGACGGCGCCGCATACCTTTTCACCAACGAGTACGAGTGGGGCCTGCTGCTGCAGAAGACCGGCCTGTCCGCCGCGGAGATCGGCGAGCGGGTCGGCATCCGGGTCACCACCCTGGGTGTGAAGGGCGCGCTGGTGGTCGACAAGGACGGCACCGAACTGCATGTCGATGTGGTGCCGGACAATTCGAAGGTCGACCCCACCGGCGTCGGTGACGGCTTCCGCGCGGGCTTCCTCACCGGCCACACGGCCGGTCTGAGCCTGGAGCGCTCCGCGCAGCTGGGATCCCTTATCGCCGTGCACATTCTGGAAACCGTGGGCACCCAGGAATGGACCTTGGACCACGATGTGGCCGTGAAGCGCCTGCGCGCGGCCTACGGCCCGGAGGCCGCGGCGGAAATCGAAACAATTCTTCGCTGACACCCGCCGGTTTCCTGCCGGACGCCTGAGCCCCGCACACTGATCGCGTGATCGGTGTGCGGGGCACCTGTCTGCGCGGACATTTCGCCTGTCCGATCACTGCTCTGTACTGATCTACGCGGTCGGCCGATCGCGCCCGTTCCGAAGGATTGAACAAGTGTTTGCGTCATCGGACGCACCGCGGTCGGGCGGTGCAGCCGTGCGAATCGGAATCGTGGATCTGATGTCGCTGCGGCCGGAGAGTATGACTCGCAGAGTCTTTGCCGCCGCAGTGGCCGCGGGCGCGGCGCGGCTGGGCTGGCGGACAACGGGTTTCGGTGCCGCGACCGGTGGCCCGTCGGCGAGCGTCGCGTCCGGACGATCGGCGACCGGATGCTCGTCGGACGGGTCCTCGGCGACCTGTCGCCCGGACGGCCGCCCCTCGGGAATCCGGTCCGAGGCGACTGGCCGAGTGGCTGCTGAACGCCCAGCAGCCGGTCCCTACGGCGCGGAGTCGTTCGCGACCGAGCCCTTACCGGCCCCCGAACCCTCCGCGACTGGGGCATCCTCAGAGGAGTCGACCGAATCCGAAGTGGCGGTCGCGTTTTTCGGCATCGACCCACTCCGCGCGAGCACCGACGTCGATTGGCCCGCACTGGCCGCCATGGACGCCCTCATCATCAGCGGCAGCGAACCCAAGGCCGCGGATATCGCCGCCGAGCCCAGCCTCGCGGTGGTCGACCGCATCCTGCGCGGCTGCTCGGGCGCTACCTCACTGCTGTTCTCCTGCCAATCCGCCCACGCCGCACTGCATCTGCTGCACGGACTGGAGCGTCACCGTCTGCCGTACCGCGCACACGGTGCGTTCGACCACTGGGTACACGGTGCCGCCCTGGACCGCATGGGCGGCGTGCAGCCGGGCGCGCATCCCGGCACCGCACTGGTCGAAGGTCTGGCGACGCCCGTGCGGGTGCCCCATTCCCGCTGGAACGCAATGACTTCCGCCGATCTCCGGGAGGCGGGCGTCGACATTCTGCTCGACTCCGAGGAAGCCGAATGGCACCTCGCCACCGGCCCCGACGGCCTGCGCCACGTCTTCCTCCAGGGCCACCCCGAATACCTCCCCGACACCATGGCCCGCGAACACCGCCGCGACCTGCGCCGCTGGCTGTCCGACCCGATGCGCCCCTTCCCCGCCATCCCGTCGCGCTATTTCCCGCACGACACCGAACAAACCCTCCTCGACCTCGCCGTCCGCCTCCGCACCACCTTCGACCCGACCCTGCTCGACGGCTTCCCGCTGCCGACCCACCACTCCGAGGTGATGGCCGACTGGACCGCCGACGCGGAAGTGTTCTTCGCCAACTGGATTCGAGCCGTCGCACAAGCCCGCTCGACCGCCGCAGCCCCGGCAGATCCCGCACCTCAGCCGATCCCCTCGATCTGACCCGCCAGCGCGCCGATGATTTCCGCGCCGCCGGTTCGTCTACACAGCACACCCCTGCGGAAGAAGCGAATCATGGCCGAGCCGAAAACACACACCCTCGAGGTTCCGGGCGCCATCCTCACCTACGACATCCGCGAGTCCGAGACCGGTGCCGGTCCCGTCCTGCTGATGATCGGATCCCCCATGGGCGCGGCCGGTTTCGGCACCCTGGCCGGATACTTCACCGATCGCACGGTGGTCACCTACGATCCGCGCGGCGTGGAGCGCAGCACCCGCACCGACGGCGCCCGCGAGTCCACCCCCGACCAGCACGCCGACGATCTGCATCGACTCATCACCGCCCTGGATCGCGGCCCGGTGGACCTGTTCGCCAGCAGCGGCGGCGCCGTGAACGCGCTCGCCCTGGTGGCGCAGCATCCCGAACAGGTGCGCACCCTGGTGGCGCACGAACCGCCCGCCGCGCAGGCGCTCCCGGACCGTGAGCACGCGCTGGCGGCCACCACCGATGTGTGCCGCACCTACACCGAACACGGTTTCGGCCCGGCCATGGCCAAATTCCTCATCCTGTCCAGCCATCGGGGCGAGGTGCCGGCCGATTTCGCCGAGTGGCCCACCCCCGACCCCGCCGAGTTGGGCATGCCGACCGAGGACGACGGCAGCCGCGACGACGTGATGTTCGCGCAGAACCTCGCCAGCCTGGCCTACTACGAGCACGACTTCGACGCCCTGCGCGCGGCCCCGACCCGCATCGTGCTGGTGGGCGGCATCGAATCCGAGGGCCAGCTCGCGCGCCGCGGCAGCGAGGCCGTAGCCCAGCGCCTCGGCACCGAGATGGTCGTCTTCCCGAGCGACCACGGCGGCTTCCTGGGCGGCGAATACGGCCAGACCGGCGAACCCGAAGCTTTCGCGGCCGCCCTCCGCGAGGCGCTCGAGGACTAGCGCACAGCAGATCCGGCCCTCCGGGCAACCGCACCGCAATCGAGTGCCGGCTTCCTCGGTCGGATCGCCGCGCGCCACCGAGCACATCCACCAGGCCGCGCATGGGCACAGCGCTATCCGTTGCGGGGCACCACCCTGCCTCGCGTCCGGAACCTGCTCCCGGCGGCGCGAGCCGTGTGCGCCGCTCCAACCTCATACGGTGGGCGTGGCCGCGGGCGCCGGGAGTCCCCGCCCGTCGATCCCGCCCGCCCCATAGGGTGTCCGGTATGGGATCCGACCGTGTGTACTTCCGCCAACTGCTCTCCGGCCGCGACTGGGCCGTGGGCGATCCGATCGCCACCCAGATGCGCAACTTCGCGTATCTCATCGGCGACCGCGACAGCGGCGAGTGCGTGGTGGTCGATCCGGCATACGCGGCGAACGAGCTGGTCGAGATCGCCGAGGGTGACGGCATGCGCCTGAGCGGCGTGCTGGCCACCCACCACCACCCCGACCATGTCGGCGGCACCATGCTCGGTTTCACCCTGCGCGGCGTGAAGGAACTCCTGGAGAACGTGGACGTGCCGGTGCACGTCAACAAGGAGGAGCTGCCCTGGGTCGCGCAGGTCACCGATATCGCGCCCAGTGAGCTGACCGGCCACGAGCACGGCGACAAGGTCGCGATCGGCGGCCTGGAGATCGAACTGCTGCACACTCCCGGCCACACCCCGGGCAGCCAGTGTTTCCTGTTCGACGACCGCCTCATCGCGGGCGACACGCTGTTCGTCGACGGCTGCGGCCGCACCGATTTCCCCGGCGGCGACTCCGACGCCATGTTCCACAGCCTCCGCTACCTGGCCGGCCTGAAGGGCGACCCGGTGGTGTATCCCGGCCACTGGTACTCCCAGGAGCCGAGCGCCGCCCTCTCCGCCGTGCGCGATAGCAATTACGTGATGCGCCCGCAGACGCTGGAGCAGTGGCACATGTTCATGCCCGGCTGATCGGCTTTCCACGAAACCTGCACCGCGCGGTCCTGACGTAGCCTTCTAGACCGTCGGCTGCGGCACCTGGAAGCTGAAAACCACCGCCCAGTTCCCCTTCCCCACCGGCTCCGCCGCCAACTCCAGCGGCTCCGCCAGCTCCTCCGACCAGGGCTGATGCGAGGGGAACCGGTGGCGGCTACTCGGCCGATACCGCCAGCATTTCCCCCTGATCACACGTTCAGGCGAGTTTGCGCATCCAGCCGTGGCGATCGGCGAAGGTGCCGCGCTGGATTCCGGTGAGGGTGTCGCGCAGGGCCATGGTGACCTCGCCGGGCTCACCGTCGCCGATGGTGAATTCGCCCTCGGCGGAGACGACCGATCCGACCGGGATGACCACGGCGGCGGTGCCGCAGCCGAAAACCTCGGTAATCTCCCCGGATTCGACCCCGCTGCGCCATTCGTCGACGGAGATCTTTCGCTCCTCCACCCGGTAGCCCGCGTCGGCGGCCAGGGTGATGAGGGAATCGCGGGTGATGCCCGGTAGCAGCGAACCGGACAGTTCCGGGGTGACCAGGCGGGCGTCGGAGCCGGTGCCGAAGACGAAGAACAGGTTGTTGGTGCCCATCTCCTCGACGTAGTTGCGCTCGCACGCGTCCAGCCACACCACCTGATCGCAGCCCTTGGCGGCGGCTTCCTGCTGGGCCAGCAGCGAGGCGGCGTAGTTGCCCGCCACCTTGGCCTCACCGGTGCCGCCGGGAGCGGCGCGCACGAATTCGGTCGACAGCCACACCCGCACCGGCTTCAGCCCACCCGCGAAGTACGCACCCGCGGGCGACCCGAGTAGCAGGTACTTGTACCCCGCCGCGGGCTTCACACCGAGGCCGACCTCGGTCGCGAACATGAACGGCCGCAGATACAGCGACTCCTCACCCCCCGCGGGCGGCACCCATTCGCCGTCCACCTCGAGCAGCTGCCGAATCGACTCGATGAACAGCTCCTCCGGCAGCTCGGCCATGGCCATCCGGCGTGCCGAACGCTGGAACCGCTGCGCGTTGGCGTCCACCCGGAAGGTCGCGATACTCCCATCGGACTGCCGGTACGCCTTCAGCCCCTCGAAGATGGCCTGCCCGTAGTGGAACACCATGGTGGAGGGGTCCATGGACAGCGGCGCGTACGGCTGCACCCGCCCGTTCACCCACTCCCCGTCGACATAGTCCAGCGACACCATGTGATCGGTGAAGTACCGCCCGAACCCGGGCGCCGCGAGAATCTCCTGTCGCCGCTCCACCGGGGTGGGAGCCGGATGCGAGGTGCGAGAGAAGTGCGCGGCAACAGTCATGACCGGGAGTTTAATTCGCCCGTCCGGAGCCGCCGGTGTCGCCTCGGAAAAACTCCCACATGGCCAGCTCCCCATCGTGCGCCCGCAGCTTGGCGACGGCCGCGTCGAGCGGGCGTTCCTGGGTGAGTTCGTAGAACAGGTACAGCGCCGCGAACAGGCTGGCGTGCCCGTACGGCGCGTCGGTCGGGGCGATATAGGCCGCGGCACCGCTGTCCAGGAACGCCCGCGCCAGCTTTTCGTCGCCGGTCTCGCAGCCGAGCGAGAGCACGGTGCTGCCCGCCAATCGGAGGTGTCCGCGCACCTCCTCCGGCCCGAGCCGATCGAACGGCTGCGCGGCGGCGATCTCACCCCCGAGTTCCGGCAGCAGAATCGCCCCGTCGATCCCGTGGCAGCACAGCACCACATAGGGCGCGACCGGGCGCTCACCCCCGAGCGCGGCCACCAGATGCCGGGCCTGCCCGATGGTCAGGTAGTTGACCTGAATCCCGCACTCCTCGAGCGCGATTCGCAATGGCTGCGCACACGAGTCCTCGATGACGACGAGATCCACCGTCGTCCACGCCAACCGCCCGTCACAGACCTCGTCCACTCGCGACATGACCATGAGTTTCGCGGCGAAGGGTGCGGCGCGACAACCAAATTATCACCGACGAGGCGCGCTCTCGACCGGCCTGTCGTCCCGGCGGACGGCGCCGTTTCTCGCGCGGTCGCCCCGGCGATGAGGCAGGCCGCCTTCGACTCGAGGGAGCCGACTACTCCCTCACCCTCACCAGACCCCGCGAGGTGGCGGCCGCGATCACCGACTTCGCCCGCCGCCCTCCGGTCCGGCGACCGTTCAGGCAGTCTTCGCCTGCACGAACGGCGGCCGCACCACCTCGCACCGCAGCCGACGCCCACGGACGTCGACCTCCACCTCGTCCCCCTCCGCGAGCCCCGCCGCGGTGTCGAGCAGTGCGAGCGCGATGCCGATCTTGAGCGTCGGCGAGAACGTGCCGGAGGTGGTCTCCCCCACCTGCTCGTCACCGCGCATGACGGCCTGCCCCTGCCGCGGCACACCCCGATCGAGTGCCTTCAGCCCCAACAGCATTCGCTTCGGCCCGGCCGCCTTCTCCTGTTCCAGCGCGGCCTTGCCCCAGAACTCCGGCTTCTTCCACCCGACCGCCCACCCGGCGCGGGCCTGCACCGGCGAGATCTCGAGGGACAGTTCGTGCCCGTGCAGCGGATACCCCATCTCGGTGCGCAACGTATCGCGCGCACCGAGCCCCGCCGGCTGCCCGCCGGCGGCCCGCACCTGCGCGACGAGCGCCCGGAACAGGGCCTCGGCATCCGCCCAGCGCGGCAGCAATTCGTACCCGTGCTCCCCGGTGTAGCCGGTGCGGCACACCCGAACCGGCCGCCCCTCCCACTCGGCGTCGGCGTACGCCATGTACTCCATCTCGGTCGGCAATCCGAGCTCCGTCAACACCTCCGCCGACTTCGGCCCCTGCACCGCGAACACCGCGTACTCCCGATGCTCGTCGGTAACCGTCACCCCGTCCGGCGCGGCCTTCGCCAACTCGGCCACCACCGCCGCCGTATTCGCCGCATTCGGCACCAGGAAGATCTCGTCATCCGACACGTAGTAGGCGATCAGATCATCGATCACCCCGCCCTCGGCCGTACAGCACAGCGTGTACTGCGCCTTCCCCGGCCGAATCCGCCCGAGATCATTGCTCAGCGCCGAGTTCACGAACGCCGCCGCACCTTCTCCCGTGACGGTCGCCTTCCCCAGATGACTCACATCGAAAAGCCCCACCGCGGTCCGCACCGCCGTGTGCTCCCCCACGGTCCCCGCATAAGAAACCGGCATCTCCCACCCCCCGAACGGTGCGAAGGTAGCGCCGAGCTCGACATGAACGGCGTGGATGGGTCCCTGCAGCAGCTTCTCGTCGGTCACGGGTAGGAGCTTATCGGCCACCCCCGCGAATCACGGCCCGGCGGGAACCGAAACCGCCTCACCAGCGTCGATAGTGATGACACTCGGCTATCGCCCCATGACACTGCGCTAGAGTCTGCCGAGGATTTGCTACCTGGGAGATACCGCCGTGTACGTCGACATCGAACTGCTGCACCGCCTGGAAAAGGCGTGGCTGGAGACGTCACGCGCTGTCAAGACAGTCCCCCGCGAAGGAATAGCCGACCTCGAAGCCGAACTGCCGCAGTCCCTCGCCGAGAAAGCCGTGGCCGACATGGGCACCGACGTATACGAGGCGTACCTGGAACTGGCGTACCACTTCGACGATCTGGCGAAGCTGACCCGAGGCGCGAACGACACCTACCAGGTGACCGACCGGTTCTGGGCCGAACAACTGGCGAGAATGGGCCGCCGATGACCTACACGGTGAGCGCGGTCCGCAGCTGGCGGCCGGAATCACTGACGGAACGGGCGACGATCCTCGCCACGGGTGCGGACCACATGATGCAGACGCTGGATGCGACGTGGCGGGAGGCCGATCAGATCGCCTCGGGCGGGTGGACCGGGGAGGCGGGTTCCGCGGCGTACGAGCGGATCCAGCGCGAGTACCGGATGGGCATGCGGATCGTGACCGCCGTCCGCGATGTAGTGGACGCCCTGCGCAGCGCGGCCGCCAGCCTGCGATCGGTGCGCGATCATGCGATCGGAACCGTGGACGCGGCCATCGCCGACGGTTTCACGGTGGGAGACGACTGGCAGGTCGGACCGACACCGCAGGACAAGAGCGAAGACCTGCGGGCAAACCACATCGCCTGGATCTCGGGCGCTCTCCGCCAGTTGACGGATGTCGACCGGTCCGTCGCGATGGCACTCGACGCGAAGATGGACGAAGTCAGAGCGCTCCGAGAGGACGCCGCGACGGGGCGCGAATACGTCCCGCCCGCCTCGACGGCCCAGATGTCGGCGGCGGAAGTCCAAGCGCTGATCGACGATCCACAGTTCCGCGAGTGGGTCGACCACCATCCCGATGCGGCCAAGGCGCTACTCGACGCGGCCGTCGATTCCGGAAAACTCGATCCGGCCACGAAGTTCTACAGCTCGTTCCTGCGAGGCTACTGGCAACGAGAAGCATTGGAGCAAGCCGGGATCGACCCTGCCGACTGGCGCCCCGAACTCGGCGCGGAGGCGAACAAGGACACCATCGTCAAGGTCTACGAGTACTACGGCCGCCTGTTCCTGGACCGGCCCGAACTCCAGTGGGCGGGAATGGCGAACATGATCGGACCGTCGTTCGCGGGCGGGTTCTTCGACCTGGACATGATGCAGGAACTGACCAGCCTCGAGGGGCGGTCACCGCTGCCGGTCTTGATCGGTGGTTTGCCGCCGATGCTGGGAACGGACAGCGGCCCCGGACTGCCCGCCGAAGAGATCCGGTTCTACGAGTCCACGTTGCTCGGCATGCAGAAGGAGATCTTCACCGACCAGGCCGCTATGCACGAGGCATATCTAACGGGCGGCACGGCCGAGATCGACCGCATGTCCCGGGCTGGTCTGCTCGATCCCAATGCCACCGGTGCATGGCATCAGATCCACGACGGGTATGTGCGGAACGACCAGAGCCTGATCGCTGAGGGCAACCACAAGCTGCTCTGGCGTGAGCAGTGGCAGATCATCGCCGACGACTACGATCGCATGCGTGAACGTCCGGCCACCGGTGAGCTCGTCACCTGGGGTATGACCGCTGTCGGCGCGCCGTCGATCCCGGGAGCGCAATCGTTCCCTGAAGTATTCCCCAAGTCCGTCGACGCGCCCGGCCCGTTACCGGGCACGATCGTCACACCACTTCCCGACGGCAACATCTCCTACCGTGATCAGCGGTGGGAGCTGATCACGCAGGACACGCTGCCCGCATATCAGCGTCTGCTGGCAGACGATCCGGCCCGCGCACGCCAGCTGATCGCCTCTGACTTCGAAACCCGCATGGACGAGCAGCGGCTCGCCAATCGGTGGGACGACATCATGAAACAGTTCGCGACACAGTGGGGATACGAGCGATGAATTCACCGTCACGCCGTGCCTTGGCGACCGCAGCACTGCTGCTCTCGACCGCCGCCTGCTCCACCCCGTCGAGCCAGGAGGAGCCCGTGCCCAGCACCACAGAGTTCTCACATCTGACCCCGGCCGGGATCGAACAAATCAAGCAGACCGGCCACGCCCGATTCGACCTCCGCAACCGCGAACTCACCAAAGCCGCAGCGGGTATGGAAGGCCAAACCATGGGCCCGATCATCGGCGGTCCCGATCAGCCCATGATCACACTCGAATTCCTCGGACCCGATAGGACCGAAACGGTGGAGACGAACACCATCGGTTTCGTCTCCACCGGTCCCGCCGAGGCACCGTACGACGAGATCGTCTTCTTCCGGCCACTCGACACAGCTCAGCAGGCGAACGATGAACTCCGCGAGGGTATAACTCGCTGGGGCTTCAACGCGGGAAAGGTTGATCTGTGGGAAGAGAACTCACGTGAAGAGTCTGACTATCAGCAGGTCGTGTCTTCGGGCATCGGCCCCAGCGGCTTGGTAGTGACGGTCGAGGCATATCTGAAGCATGGCAAACCGCTACTCCGCTATATGGTTCACCTTGAGCCGTATCTCTACACACCACAAGCCCTCGAGGACATTCGCAAGACGGGTGTCACCACATACACAGGCTGACCTCCAGCCGGAGACTACGTCTCGGCGAAGAGCTGTTCTGCCGAAGCGACCCCACGAGCCAGGGAACCCGAATCCGGACCTAGTTCCGCGATAATGTGATCGATGTCCCGCAGACCCGCATCGGTGAGCATCCGCTTCTCGTTGAGCACCCATTCGCCACGGGCGGCGAGTACGGCGTGCGCGGTGTACATCGCGGCCGTCGCCAGTGCGCCCGCGACCTCGGTCACCCGGCCGCGCGTCACGTAGGCGTTCTTGGCGTACATCATCGTGAGATTCGCTCGTTCTCGCCATTGCTTCGGTGCCGACTCCCGCAGTGCCGCAGGAAACTCCGGCCGGGGCAGGCTTCCGCGAAGGACTTCGTTCACCGCCAGTTCCGCCACGACGAGATAGCTCGGGATCCCCGCGAGGTGGAACATCAGCGGTTCCCAATGGAATCGCCCCGCCCGGGACTCCTCCAGTTCGCGTTCGACGACGTCGAGGTCGCGGTAGAGCACGTCGACGTGTCGGCCGTCGACGATCAGCCACGCACCGCCGTTGAAAACACCAGCACCCCATGCGCCGACATCGAATACCTCGCCTTCCCAGCCGATCGCCCGCAGATCGTCAGGATCGAACGCGCCGCGATAGTAGACGCCGAAGTCCCAGTCGCTGTCCGGCGAGTGCGTGCCCTGCGCACGCGATCCGCCGAGCGTCACCGCCCGCGCCTGGGGAAGTGCGGCAAGCCGCTCGGCCACGTACTCGCGAAATGCATCGTCGTCGTATTCCATGATCACCCCATCCTGCTACGAGATCACCGCGATCCGTTTCGCGCCCGGCTCGACCGTGTGTCGCTCCAGATCGAGACAGGCGAGGAGGCCACGCTCATCCATCACCTCGACCTGAAATCCCTTCGCCCGCAACTCCGCGACCCGCCGTGCCTTGACCGTGCTGAATGCCGCGGGCTCCACCCCTTCGAACCCGTCCCCGATCACCAGGCAGGTGGTCCGCCGGGTGACATTCCGCGCCGGGGTGGCCCCGCAGGCGGCGATCGCATCCCACGCCTCCTGCCGACTCATGGCCGCCAACTCCCCGGTGAACACCACCACCTGTCCGAACAGCGGGTGCCCCGGATCCCCACCACGAACCTCCGGCATCACCAATTCCGCACGCGGGTACCCGGAGCGCCGCCGACGCCGCCCCGTACCCTTGCTCGCCCGCCGGTACGGCCGCACCTCCCCCAACCGCTCGAGCTCCGCGAGACTGTCCACCCCCGCCCGCGCCGCCAACGCCACCACGATATCCGCCGCCGCCGCGGCATCCGCCCCCGCATCGTGATGCGCGATCAACTCGACCCCCAGCGCTCCCGCGACATCCGGCAGCCGATAGCTCTCCAAATCCAGATGCCGCCGCGCGATCGCCAAGCTACAGCGGAAGTCCCACCCCGGCTCGCCGATCCCACTGTGCCCACACGCTTCTCGCACCGCTCCGCTGTCGAACCCGGCATTGTGCGCCACCACCGGCAGCCCACCAACCACCCGTACCACCTCGGGCCACACCTCTCCGAACGCCGGTTCCCCGGCCACCATAGAAGCCGAAATCCCGTGCACACGAACGTTGTGCCGCGCAAAGAAGTCCACGGCCCCCGGCGGCCGACACAACCACGAATGACTACCAACCCGACGCCCCTCCCATACGACGGAAACCCCGATAGCACAGACACTCCCCCGCGCCGAGTTCGCGGTCTCCACGTCGAGCGCCGCGAACGACAGGCCGGGCACCCTCACCGCACCACACACGGCGGCAGGATGCGATCTCCCACCCCACCACGTTCGACCGTCACCGGCCACGCCAACCCACAAGACTCGAACACGCTCCAAGTCTCAGCCAATTCCGCGGTACCCTCTCGCCAAAATCAGTTCCGGACAGACGGTTTCATAGAACTCAGCAACGGCTGCGAACACTCCGAACAGATCCTCGTTCTCAGGACCACAGCGCATACCAGCTTGCCCGACGACCGCATCTGATGTGCGGAGAATCGCCCATTCGCACCGGCTTTCGGCGCTCACACTGTCGCCGGGACGCATGGACGGCATGGACGGCATGGACGGCATGGACGGCATGGACGGCATGGACGGCATGGACGGCGAACATAGTCCGGCCGCACAGACGTGCTACCCGGCCGCCGACCCCGAACCACTGCTCGCTCGACCGAGATCAGCCGGCACCACTGGCGAGGCGACGACGGCTTCGCGCAACACCCACCCGCGCTCCACCGACTCGACGAGATACGTACGCCATCACCGATCCCGCACCGTCGATTCCACCACCGAGTACCGCACCCGCTCCTGTTCGAGGCGCACGGCGTGCCCGAAGGTGTCGTCCACCAGATCCCGATACAGATCGAGTTCGGCGGGCCGCAGGTGGTCGAGCACCGTGACCGTCGGCGAATCCTCGCGCACCCATTGACCTTCGTGCGACAGCAAGGTGTCGCGGTCCATGAGCAGGGATTCGGCATGTGGGAACCGCTGCCGGAGGCGGTCGAGGATGGCGAAGCCGTGGGTATCGATATCACCCCAGTAGCGGACCCTGCGGTCGGCGAGCCACGACAGAGCGTTCAGCCTGGTCAGCGCGTAGCCGCCGCCGAATATGGCGATGGCATCCGGCACCGGCGGCAGCGCCAGGTAGGTCGTTTCGTTCTCGACGATGACGATCGTCGTGGCCTCCGGTGGCGCCGCCGCCAGTTCATCGACACGAACATTCAGTTCGGTGAAGCCCGCGGTGGCGCGCAGCGGGTCGAGCCAACGGTAGCGCACGTACTGCGGCTTGCGCCGAAATCGGTACCGTCCGATGAAATCGGCGGGCGGGCAGTCGGTGTCGATGCGGTGTTCGGCGAGTTGACGGTCGAGCAGGCGGGAGAGCACGGTCCGGTGGCGTTCGATGAACTTGGTGTCGACACCGGGGACGTCGACCTGACGCAGATAGCTTCCGGAGGCGGCGCGGGCGTCGATCCACCGCACCGTGTCCACGATCTTCACCCAGTCGTCGGCCAGGGTGAGCACGTCGTGTGGCTTGCCGAGCATCCAGTCGGTCAGTGCGGGCGCGGCGGCGCGGGTGTGGTCGAGGAGGTCGAGGAATCGGCGTACCGCGCCACCGACGCCGAGCAATGCCCACAGCTGGGGCCACTCGTCGATCCAGACCCGTCGCGGCAGTTCGTTGGACCCGACGATCCTGCCGCCCACCGCCTGGTACTCCACCCGCAGTCCGTTGCCGACACGCCACGGGTTCGCCCATTCCCGCACGGCGGCCAGGTCGGTGGCGATATCTCGCGGGCCGGGTCTGCGCAGGGATACCTCGATCGGCAGCAGCGCCTCCCCCGTGGCGTACGCCGCCAGGAGTTCACCGGAGTCCCAGCGCCGCCGCAGCTTTCGCGTCACATCGGCGCGGGTGGTCCAGCCGGTCACCGTCCCTCCACAGCGTCCCCGGAGGCCAGCACGTGGGCGAGTTGCCGCTGCCGGTACTCCTCGATCGTCAAGGTCTGCATGCGCGAGTAGGCGCCGGTCTTGTTGTCGACGAATCCCACCGACGAGACGAAGGGCTCGATGACGTGGATCTTCTGCAACGGCGTGACGATCAGCAGTTGCAGCCCGAGGCGACGGAACAGGCCCAGCGCGAACCGCGTGGACTCGTCCGAACCACGGCCGAAGGCCTCGTCGATCACGACGAACCGGAAGGTCGTGGACTGCACCGCATCCCAGTCGAGTTTGAACTGATACGCCAGGGACGCCGCGAGGATGGTGTAGGCGAGTTTCTCCTTCTGTCCGCCCGATTTGCCGCCGGAGTCGGTGTAGTTCTCGTGTTCGGTGTCGTCCTTGAGCCAGCGCTCGGATGCGGAGAAGACGAACCAGTTGCGCACATCGGTGACGCGCCGGGTCCAGGACTTGTCCGCCTCGGTCTGTCCCTCCCGGCCCCGGAAACGTTCGATGATCGACTTCACCTGGAGGAACTTCTGTTCCGAGTACTGGTCGCCACCGTCGTCGACCGCGCCGCTGGTGCATTCGCGCAGCTGGGTGCGGAAATCCCGGATCTCCACATTCGACGTCGGCTGCAATTCCAGCCGAATGTAGCGACCCGGGTTGTAGGGGATGCCGGACAGGGACTTGTTGATGGTTTCGACGCGTTCCCGGATGAGTTCCACCTGATTGCCGAGCTGTGCGTGAAAGCCCGCGATATCGCGAATCGTATTGGTGTTCAGATAGGTCTTGAAGTCGGCCTCGAAGCGCGGCAGATCGTCGTCCGCCAAGCGGCGGTGCAGCTGCCGGTAGCCGTCCGCCGATTCGAGACTGTCGTCGAGTTCCTCGGTTTCGAGTGGGTACTTCGCGCGGAATCCGGCCATTTTCGTGATCGCCCGGTTGCCCGCGGCCCGCTGCTCCTTCGACAGGTTCTCGGCGCGCGTGGTGAACTCGGCGGTGAGCCGGGCCTGTGCGTGATCGCATGCCGGCACGGTGTCGGTCGCGTGCCGTTTCGCCGCCCGTTCCAGCTCGGGGAACTGCATCCGGGCCACCTCGTAGTCCGGGTGGGTGAGCAGCTGGCCGAGATCGGTGCTGGTTGTCTCGGCAACCGATATGTCACGGTCGATCGCCCCCAACCCGGTGCTGATCCGCGTGACATCGCCATCGGCGATCTTCAGTCGTTTCCCGACGTCCTCGAGCTGTGTCGCGATCTCCCGCAGGGCATCCGAGGAACTCTCGATGCGATGGCGCTCGGCGTCGAGATCGGCGATCCGCCCCACCATCGCCCGCCAATCGATGTCGGAGTAGCCACGAAACTCGACCAGCTTGGACGCGGTGCCCGCGAACCTGTCCAGTTCGGTGAGTGCGCCTTTCGCGGTGCTCTGCGTCGCGTTCAGCTCCGCGAGCACCCGGGTGAGCCGTTCGGCTTCGGCCAGCAGTGTCTCGATCTTGCTGGCATTGCTCCAGCCGAGCACGTAGTGCCGTCGATCGTCGATACGATGGCGATCGTCCTTCTCGTGCCGTCCACGCCCGCCTTTGATCTGGCCCGCCCGGGTGATGGCGGTGCGGGCGCGGCGGAACTCCGCCATGGTGTCGACGCACTCGTAGTCGGCGCGATGGCGCAGCTCGCGATCCAGCCATTCCGCGAACGGCGAATCCTTGATCTCCAGCTTGGAATACAGCGCGCGGTTGCCGATCTCGGGCAGGCGGTCCACGGTGGCTCCGGGCACCCTGAAGTAGACGAGCCGCCCGCCCAGATGGTGGCCGTCGATCCAATCCGACACCGCCGCATAGTGTTCGCCCGACACCAGCAGGGCGAGACCGAATCCGTGCAGCAGCCGCTCCGCGGCTCCCTCCCAGTCGCGTTCGTCGTCGCGCACCTTGATGAGTTCGCCCGCGTAGGGCAGGTCGGCCTCGTCGATGCGCAGTTCGGTGCACAGGCGTCGCCGCAGCTCCAGCTGCCGCGCGGGAATATTGCTCGGCCGCTCTCGCAGGCTGCGCAGTTCGGTGTTGATATCGCGGGCATCGTTGTCGGCGTCGCGCAGCCGCACCGCCACCTCGGTGAGAATGTTCTGCTGCACTGTCTTCTCGTCGTCCAGCGTCGCCGCTCGTCGGCGCACCTCGCGCAGTCGCTCGCCGAACTGTTCGGCCGTTTCCGCCGGCCGCAGACCGATGTCCCCGAGCAGCTCCGCGAATCGCTGTGCACGGTACTGTCTTTCGTCGCGGACTCGGGCGCACTCGTCGATCTCACGACCGATCTCGGCAATCCGGTCGCCACCGTGCCCGGCCCGCTTCAGCTCGAGCCGCCTCTGTTCCTTGCGCAGGCGTTCGACCTTGTCTTTCGCGCTGTCCAGGTCCGCACCGAGCGCATCGGCTTCCTCCCGCCATGCGTCGATCTGCACCGTGAGCAGGCCGTGCTTGCGATCGGCGAAGTAGTAGGGCAGGGCGTCGCGCCGCGAGCGCACCGCATCGATCTCGGCACCTCTGCGACCGTATTCGTCGCAGTCGGTCAGCAGCGGATCGAGCAGCGCCAATTGGTCGCGGGCCCGCACCACGGCGTCGTGCGCCCTGGTCAGATCCTCGAAATGATCCACGAGACCCTTGATCGCGGCGTCGGCCGCGAAGGGTTCCAGCATGTGGTTGCGCACGAAATCGTTCAGGTTGCCCACCGATTTCATGGACACCGTCTGATGGAACAGCTCCATCGCCTGCTCGGACTCGATGCCGAGCAGCCGTCGAAAGTCCTTGCCGTAGTCCGGGAATGCGTCGCGGATCGTGGCACCGGCCTTGCGTAGCCGCCGCTTCAACGCCGCGATGTCGCCGCCGAAGTCGCCGAAGTCACCAGCGATGCTCAGCGCGCGGTCGGCGGTGACGAAGAACCGGTCCGGCTGCCCCGCACCGGCTTGGTCCTTGAACCAGAACACCTGCGCCAGGCTGACCGTCGCATCGAATCCGTGGTTGGCGAGGACGCCGAGGATCACCGAGAAGGAGGTGCGGTCCCGCAACCCCACCGGTCGGCTGGTCCCGAGGGCTTCATTGCGCTCGGACTTGTAATGCCCGAGTACATAGGAGCGCAGATCACGCTCCCGGGTCTCCGCGCCCGCCGCTTTGTTGTACGAGATCCGGTGCGCGGGCAACAGCAGCGTGGTGATGGCATCCACCACCGTGGACTTGCCCGATCCGATATCGCCGGTGAGCAGGCCATTGCGACCGTGCTGCTCGTAGCGCCACACTCGCTGGTCGAAGGTGCCCCAGTTGTACAGCTCGAGGCGGTCGAGCCGATATCCGGGCCGGTCCTCGTCGGTCACCTGTCCTCCCCACCCAGTGTGGCCGCGTACTCGGCCAGTCTGCGATCGAAGTCGGCCAGCCATTGCGCGTCGACGAACGCCTTCAGCACGCGCCGCACCTCGAAGGTATCGGCAGCGGCGGAGGATTTGAGCCGACGCAGGAAACCGAGCTCGATCACCTTGTTGATCTGTGTGTCGATCTGTTCCACGAGCCGGGCTTCGTTGCTGCTCTCCGGCTGGAAGGTCCGCACCGTCTCGACGATCTGGTCGCGGGTGAGGATGAGCCGGGCGTCGGCGTCCTTGGCGTCGTTCTCGGCCAGCTTCTTCCGCAGCAGCGCCAGTAACAGGCTCACCGGGAACGAGCGCGCGCCGGGGCACGAGACGCGGAATCGCCGGTCCGTCGTCCTCCTCGAGTTCGGGCCGAGAGCGCAGGAAGGCGTAGCCCTCCGATTCGTCGATGAACACGGTGAGCCCGATGACCCGGACATAGTCGCGCACCTGCGCCTGGAGCGCCAGCAACTGCCGCCACTGCCGCTCATGGGTGTCCTGGTAGAGCACGCCCTTCATCAACTGGGTGACGACCACGGACAGTTCGTGTTCGGCGGTCGGTGTGGTCATCGCGGTTCCTCCGGCGCGGCGGCGCGCGTGAAGATCACGCGCGGAATCCGGGCGCTGCGCTGCACGCCATCGGTGTCGCACCACCGCACCCGCTCATGCTGCCCGTCATCGAAGACGACCTCGAAACCCGGATCGCTCAGTGACAGGTAGGTGACCGGCGGGTCATGGACATCCTGCGGGGCATCGAGGCGAATACGCTGCGCCTCAGGGAGATTCGGGTGCCCGATGTCGTGATGGGCCTCGATGCGACCGCACCGGAGGTGGTGCTGCCGATGGAACGGCCGCTGTATCGACCGGTGGACAAGGCACCGCCCCTGAGCCACCGCCTCGATCTCCGCGTCGATCGCGTCACGCCGCCGCCGCAACTCCGCCAGCCGCACCCGAGGATCCCCCTCCGCCCCGAACGCCATCTGCCGCAGCAGCTCGAACACGGTATTCAGCCGCGACTCGGTCCCGACGAACGACCGCTCCCGCAACGCCTTCGCCCACCCGAGCGCCTTCTCCACCGCCGGTGTCGCGTCGAAGTGCACCTCGTCGGAATCGGCGGGGTAGTACTTGCGCAGCCACCCCGATTCCGATGCGGCCCAATCGTTGAGATAGGTCTTCGGCGACTTCGGGAAGGTGCCCTCGCCAACCGCTGATTGAGCGCGTACAGCTCGTCATCGAGTCTGCTCTCGAGCTCCGAGGCGGAGATGGCGCGAATGTTCTCCTCCACGAACACCTTGCCCAGGAACGACAACACCAGCGGCGCATTGTCGGCTCGCAGCAGTCGCCACGCGGGATGCTGCCGACGCAGGGCGTCGAGCTGCTCGTAGTGCATGGCGATATGTCCTCGTCAGTACCGGGTGGTGCCATCGCATCGTAGGCGGGTGCTATGACAGATCGGCGATCCGGCCCACGCGGGAAGCCGACATCCCGGGCAAGCACCGATCGGCCCCCGAACCCCCGGCAAGTCCCTCACACCGTCGCGAGACGTCGAAGCAGGGCGGGCCGGTTCGCGTATCGGGTACGCAGGTCCGCGACGCGGATATCGAACCGGTCCATGCGTTCGTCACGGTCAGCGAGCGCTTTGAGATCGGAGAGCAGCGCGGCGGCCGCGTCGTAGTCACGCGGCTTGGCGGTAGTGACCAGCGCCTCCACCCGCGTCCATACCGCCTCGCCCTCGGCGGCGAGCCGTTCCAACCGCCGCTCACGGTCGCGGGCGGCCCGAGCCGCCACGCGGGCGCGCTCCCGCTCCTCCGCTTCGGCCTCAGCCCGTTCCCGGACAGCACGCCGTCGCGCCGCCTCGCCGAGCAGATCGGCGACCGTCCGTTCCCCGACCGTTCGCGGCCGTGGCGTCACGGCGCGGAATCGGTGCAGCAGTTCCAGGTGCACGAGCGCGGCGTCATCGCGAGCCACCCGCAGCAGGAGTTCGTCCTTGTCGGCGGGCGGTAGCCCGGCGATCCAGGCGGCCAGCTCCTCCGGCTCCTCGGCGGCAGCCGCGAGATCCGGACTCGCTTCCGCCGCGACCTCCAGCAGATCCGGATCGAGTCGCAAGAAGTCCGCGAGCCCACGCTGCGGTGCGGTGAGGGACCGCAGCCCCGAGGGCACCGGCGGCTCGAGTTCGTCATCGTGCTCACGGCCGAACGCGTCCTCGTCCCACTCCCACGTCCCGTAGCCCGCCAGCCAGGCCAGATAGAGCGCGCGCAGATCCCCGGCGGCCAACTCCGCACGCACGCCGACCAGCACCGACAGCGAATCCTCCGCCCCTTCCTCCCAATCACCGTCATAGCCGTCGCTGGTCAGGTCGATAACGAGGCTCTCGCCAGCGATCCAGGCACTCACGCACTCGTCGAGCAGATATGGCTCGACCGCTTCCGCATCCAGCAGCGCACGCGGCACCTTGAACAGGAATCGGTGTGTGCCCCAATCGGTTACATACAGGTGCGCGTCGAAATACTGCTCGACCAACTGCCGGGGATCGGCCTTCAGGTCACCCCAGTGGTACTCGTTGACGAAGCGTGTCGCCGTGATCCGCGCACGGGTGGACAGCGCCCGTACCTCCGCGAACTGCCGATCGTCGAGCGGTCGGTCGATGGCGACGAATTCGTAGTACTGGTACTCGCTCATCCCCCGCCCTCGGTCGCGCTGTCCTCGAACGGTACTGCGCGGAAACCGGATTCGTCACCGAGATGAAAGGTCAGATACCCGTCCACCCCACCGTCCACGCTCGGCACCGCCCACCCGCGCCCGCTCACCGGATCACCCTCGTCGAACCCTTCCCAGCTGAATCCGACGCCGTCGCGGCCGCTAGGCCGCTCGGGGCGGCAGTCCAGTTCGCCGGTCACACAGATGAAGGAGAACGCGCCGGTACCGTCCCGGCGGAACTCGATGTATCCGGGACCGGCGAGTTCGATCGCGTCGAGATCCCAGTTGTCCATCTCGGCGATCCGCCAGCGGCCGAGGAGAGCTGTGGGCATCGGGGACTTTCTGTCGTGCGCCATCGACCGCGAGGGTAGCTCAGTGCCCGCACCGAGAACACACGCCGTACACGCCGCCCCGCATGCACTGACGTCCTACCACTGGGAAGCACGTAGTCACGCAAGCTGCCGTAATCCCGTCAGCCGAGCCCGCAGGGCTCCGCCAGCTTATGACAAGTTGCGCCAGTCCTGCTGAACCGCAGGGCATCTCACAGCCCGCACTGCTACTGTCCAGAGGCCCGGGGCCACGGGGGCGGCGGGTGCACAACTAGGGGTTACATCGGTGAGTGTCGAGGCCTTCGAGATCAAGAAGCCGTTCCTGCGCAATCTTCTCGAGCAGGCCAGGGAAGGCCAGATTCAGCTTCCGGAGTTCCAGCGCGGCTGGGTGTGGCCGGAGAACAATATCCGCAGCCTGCTGGGGTCGGTGTCACGTGGTTTCCCCGTCGGGACGCTGATGATGCTCCAGGCCGGTGGCCACACCCGCTTCAAGCAGCGCCCCATCGAAGGCGTCGAGCTGCCCGGCAACGTGCCCGCGACGCAATTGCTCCTGGACGGGCAGCAGCGGATCACATCGCTGTACCAGGCGCTGATGCTGGACCGGCCGGTGGCGACGATCGACGAGCGGCGGCGGAAGGTCTCGGGGTGGTTCTACGTCGATATCGACCTGGCGCTCGATGACGAAACCGACCAGGACGAGGCTTTCCGGTTCATTCCGGCGGATCGCAAGGTCCGTGCCAGCTTCGGCCGCACCGAACTGGATCTGTCCACTATGGACGGGGAATGCCAGGCCGGACTCTTCCCCATGACCCACGTGTTCGATGCGGACGAATGGGGTTACCGCTACGCCGAACTGCACGACGATACGGCGGCCGCGTTCAAGCGCTGGCAGAACTTCAACCGGCGGTTCATCAAGCGGTTCGAGCAGTATCTGGTCCCGGTCATCGAGCTCTCCGCCACGACCCCGCGGGAAGCCGTCTGCCAGGTGTTCGAGAAGGTCAATACCGGCGGCGTCACCCTCACTGTCTTCGAACTGCTCACGGCCACCTACGCGGCCGACGAATTCAACCTGCGCGAGCACTGGGACCAATGCCGGATGCAGTGGAGCGACAGCAAATTCCGTGTGCTATCGGATGTTTCGGAAACGGATTTCCTGCAAGCCGTCACACTGCAGGCCACCTTCCGGCGACGCGAGACCAATGGAACGTCCGACCCCAAGGGCGGTCCCCGCATCGGCTGCCGCCGGGTCGACATGCTGCGGCTGCCGCTGGACGACTACAAGAAGTGCAGCGAGGAGATCGTGAGCGGCCTGCTCATGGCCGCGAAGTTCCTCCATCACCGCAGTATCTTCGACGTCAAATTCGTGCCCTACGGTGCGCAGTTGATCCCCTTGGCGGCGGTCTGCGCGGCGCTCGGCCAGTCGTGGCACCGGTATGACGTCCAGCAGAAGGTCGCGCGCTGGTACTGGTGCGGCGTGTTCGGCGAGCTGTACAGCGGAACAACCGAAACCCGTTTCGCCCGAGACCTTCCCGAGGTGGTGGACTGGGCCCTCGGGCGTACGTCGTCCGAACCTCGCACGGTCGCCGAAGCCCAGTTCGCTCCGGGCCGCCTGCGCACATTGCGGACTCGGAACAGCGCCGCGTACAAGGGCGTGTACGCCTTGCTGCTGGCCAACGGCGCTCGCGACTGGTGCAGCGGCAACCCCATCAATGCCGCAACATATTTCGATGACGCCGTCGACATTCACCACGTATTCCCGCAGGCGTGGTGCGCCAAGCAGGGTCTCGACCGCGCCATCTACGACTCGGTGATCAACAAGACCCCACTGTCGGCATACACCAACCGCCACATCCTCGGCGGGTCGGCTCCGTCGAAGTACCTGGCGAAATTGACCAGCATGGGTGCCGTCGACGCGCCCGCACTGCGTTCCCATGTGTCCACGCACTTGATCAATCCGGACGTGCTGCTGCACAACGACTTCGACACCTTCATCGGACAACGCGAGTCCGTCCTGCTCAATCTGATCTCCACCGCGATGGACAGCGGATTCGCGCAGCCGGAAGAACCTGAACAGGTGCCGCCGGAGGAGCTCGTCTCGCGCGGTGAATGCCAGACGGTCGAGTTCAAGGCATCGGCATTCCTGGATCTCAAGACCAATCAAGCCGAGCCGGATCGGCAGTACATCATTGTCAAGACCGTGTGCGGTCTGCTCAACGCCGACGGCGGGTCACTGTTCATCGGAGTGGAGGACAACGCCAACCCCGTCGGCCTGCTGGGCGATATGCGATCCATCAAGGTCTCGGACGCGGACAAATACGAGCTGCGCGTCCGGGAGGTGATCGAGAACAACCTCTCCACGACCACCGCCGCGACGGTACGTGTCGAGTTCCCCTCGATCTCGGGCACGCAGGTCTGCCAGGTCATCGTGACGCCCGCGGTCAGGCCGGTGTTCGTCACGCGGACAAAACGTCTGGGCGGTAAGGGCGAATCAGAGTTCTGGGTTCGACGCGGCAACGCGACGGTGCAACTCCAGGGTGATGCCATGGAGCGGTACAAGGAGGAGCACTGGGGCTCCATCGACCGCAGTACGCCGGGAAACCGCCCGGCAAGAGCGGCCGACCAGTCGGACAACCCGCGACGCCGGCACGGTCGACGTCCCTGGGAAGCCGACGATCTCGACCTGGCAGTGGAGTTGTGGAGCCAACTGACCGATCGTGCCCGCTCATTGTTCTCGCTCCTCATCGACCACCCCGACCGGCAATTCTCCGGCGAGGAACTGGCCGAGCTACTCGGCCTGCCCAACAGCCAGTCGGTAGCCGCCATGCTGAGCCGACCGGGAAAGCTGTGCGCCGACGCCGGACGAAACTACCTGTGGTGGTGGGAGTATCTCGACGACGGCCGCTGCTACTACTGGATGGACGACCAGCTCGCTGCGCTGTTCCGCGAGGTTCGCGACTGAGCGATGGTCAGGGTGCGGCGGGACCCGCGTTGGGCGGGTACCGCCGCAGCCTAACCCGACCTCACGTCAGATCGAAGTGGCCTGCCTTAACGGCATATGCGAACTGGTCCCAGACCGGGCCATCGAAGACGAGAACCGGACTGTCAGCCCCCAGCTTCGAGTCCCGAACACCGACCCTGCTCCCGGTCAGGTGAGCTGCTTCGACACACGCTTCGCCACCTTGACTCCTGCTGCTCTTGAACCAACGCGCCCCAGTTAGATCGCTCACGCTTCGAACTCCTTCGCCACCTGCCGGAGCAGGTGCTTGCTATCCGCTTCGCTCAACGCCACCGCACCCAACTGCTCGTGCGCTCCGACGTACCGATCCACAATATCGGTGCGGTCGTAATAGAGGCGGGACCCGTAGGACTCGACGTACACGGTCGTCGGTTCTACAGGCGTTTTCGTGCCGGAATCCATCGGGAATCGGAGGATCACGAACGGGCCTGGCGCGCAGCCGAGCGGGAATCCGACGGAGAAGGGCACAACCCGGACACGCACATTCGTCGGGGTGTCGGCGAGTTTGCGGAGCTGTGCCGCCATCACCTGTCGGGCGCCGGCCACACGCCGAATGACCGCCTCGTCGATGAGCAGATCTACCTCGACAGGGGCCAATCGGCGCGTGATAGCGGTCTGTCGCTGCATCCTCACCTGGATGCGTTGCTCCAGCTCCATGGGCGAATCCGAGCTGAAGAACACCCGCTCGAGAGCACGTGCGTACTCGGCCGTCTGAACGATCCCCGGCACCACGTCGGGTTGGTACATAATCACCTGTGCCGCTGCGGCTTCCAGGCTCATATAGGTCTCGAAGTCGCTGGGTATCAGGTCGTCGTAGCGATGCCACCACACTCGCTCATCGGTCGGCCGGGCCCGCTCATCTCCCTCCCGCGCAAGGGCCTTCAGAACCTCCAACTTCTCCTCGGACGCGTCGTACAGCCTGCACAGCGCTTCGATGTCCAGCAATCGAATGCGAGGGTTCTCCCCCTTCTCCAACCGCTGAAGCGTCCCGGCCCCGCGCTCGATCAGACGAGCCGCATCGGCAATGGAAAGCCCTGCCCCTTGCCGCATCTCGCGCAGCTGTCGACCGAGTTGCCGCCGGGGAATCGTCGTCGGGTTCTTGCCGGTCATTAGCTTTGCTCCCGAGTTCTGGATGGTAGGTGGACCGATCAGTGGACGGTGCAGCACCAGTTGCTGGATCTATTCTCCGCGCTCAATGGATGCCCTGCTGGCACTTTGGATGAATCTCTTTGGATGAGCCAAACACGCTGTCAGGCCGCCGTACCTGCGCGTCTACTGGAACCTGTCCGCAGCAACCAGTTCGAGCGTAAGGAGGTGGCCGACGATGACCGGCCTTCCGTTGATCAACCACCACGCGGTACCCGAATCGACACTCACGACCGCGCGCGCCCATCGGATAATGCAGGACCATAGGCATTGTCCAGCTTCGGTCTGCGCAGCGAAGGCACAGGCGAAGCGAAGGCTGATTCTGGCCGGAAAGCTCGTGCCTGCCGATGCTCCACACGTGGGGAGCTGAGGTCATGGACGACGACTCCTACTTCCACCGAATGCCGGATTACCCGATCCTGAATCCCGAAGTGGCGCAACGCGGATTGGCCAGGCACCAAGAGTGCGGCGACGATTGCGGCGCGAGGCGCTACTTCGCCGATCTGGTCCCCTATCTCATCCTCGGGTCAAACCGGGAAGGCCCGCTCATCGCGCAACCAACTACAGACCCCGGATGTAAGGAGCGGTGATGTTCGGAGAATTCATCTACCTCGCGCTCGGGATGCTCCTTGCGTGGTCGATCAGCGCAGTTCGCAACGCAGGATGCACCTCAGGCTCGAACAAAGGCCGAACTGTTGCCGAAATCCAATCCCGCATAGAGCAGGAGGGGCGTCACAGACAGCCGTTTATGCCACGAGAAGAAACGACCAGCTCGCTACATAATGCAGCGAGGTCCGCGACTGATCGAAGGTTAGGCCACGCAGCGGGGGCCATATAAGAGCTCCTATCGGGTTCGGTTGCTGAGTCGTCGCCAGCAGATCAGGGCGGCGGCGAGGTGGAGGAATCCGTGATGGATGTCGGTGCGTCGTTCCCATCGGATGGCCAGCCGCCGGTACTGGTGCAGCAGGGCGAAGGTCTGCTCGACGATCCAGCGGCCGGCGGTGATCTTGTCACCGGTGCCTCGGCGGGCGATATAGCCGGTGATATGTCGTTGTCGGAGTTCGGAATACACACTGGGGTAGTCGTATCCCTTGTCGGCGATCAGGTTGGTGATTCGGCGTCGGGGTTGGCCCGCACGGCCGCGCAGGGGGCGGACCCGGTCGAGCAGTGTGGGCAGCACCAGGTGATCGTTGACGTTGGCCGCGGACAGCGCCACCGCGAGCGGGAATCCGTTCGCGCAGGTCAGGATGTGGTGCTTGGAACCGGTCTTGGCGCGGTCGACCGGGCTGGGACCTGTTGCGGCGCCCCTTTTTTCGCCCGCACGTGCGAGCCGTCGACCATGACCCGGTCGAAGTCGATCAATCGGGCTGCGTGCGCGCGGGCGAGCACGGCCTGATGGATCTGCTCGAATGCCCCAGTGGCCTGCCAGTCCCGTAACCTGCGCCAACAGGTCATCCCGGATCCGAATCCGAGTTCCTGGGGCAGGTCCTCCCATCCGATTCCGGTGATCAGCACGAACAAGATCCCCTGTAGCACCAGACGCGAGTCCATCTGCGGCGGTCCCGGCGTACCGGCCGGTTTCACCGGCAGTAGCGGTTCGATTACCGCCCACAACTCGTCATCCACGATCCAGGGTGCTGCCACGACGAAACATAGTGCACTGCAATCAAACCCACCGCCACCGGACCGAACCTGTTAGGAGCTCTAAGGGTCTTGTCAGGACGTGTAACGACGTATTTGAGGCCGCTCCGCCGCTGAAACAGCGTCAGAGCGTGTCCAACAGCTCCCCCACCTCCACGGTGAACGAGTCGCGGGGACCTCTGATCATCATCAGATCGTCCAGCAGCGCTTGCAGCATCGTGCGCGCGGCCGGTAGGTCGCCGATCTCGCGTTTCAGGTCACCGATCTCGAAGCGCAGGTCGAGGGCCAGTTCGGAGCCACTGCCGTCGGCAGTGGTCACCTCGGCGAGGATCTGTTCGAGTTCGGCCAAACCGCTCTCGATATCGCCGAGCGCCATCCGGGCACGGGCGGCGCCGGCGCGGCATTCCAGGGCCGAGCGGCTGAACCGGCCCTCGGCGCGCTGGTATGCCTTGGCGAGCAAGTCGAACTCGCGGCAGGCGCGGCGGTCTTCACCGGCCAGTGCCCAGGCGGCGGCCACATCTTTGCGGAGGGTCAGCACTTGGACATTCTCCTTGCCCAATGCCGCTGCGGCACTGTCGATCACAGCCCTCAACGCATCTGCGGCTTGGGTGTAGCGTCCAGCTCGGACCAGCTGCACGTATCGATCCTCGGCGTCGGTGATCGCGGTCTGCAAATGCTGCGCCGACATCGGCGCGGTGGGTGCTGCCGCCTGCGGGCGGAGGCGAGTCGCTTCGATCTGGCCGGTTTCCAGGGGCGCGTTCGGCCGCCGAAATACCCGTGTCGGGTCCGGGAATCCGGGCAAGTACAGCTCGGTGGGCGGGATTGGTGTGCCGGGACCGGGCAGAAACGGCAGCAGGCGCTCGTACACGGAGTAGGCGTCGGCGGGCCGCCGGTGCGGGTCTTTCTCCACCAAGTCGAGTACGAGCTGCTCGAACTCGGCGGGTACGTCGAGACCGAGCCGCCGGAGCGGAGTCGGTGCCTGTTCGGCATGCGCGATCATGATCGAGAACTCCGAATCCGCCTCGAACAGCGGTCGGCCACTGATCATTTCGTGCATCAGGCAGCCGAGCGCGTACAGGTCGCTGAGCGGCGTGACCCGGCGGCCGTGGACCCGTTCGGGTGACATGTACCGGAGCGTGCCAATCTGTTGTCCGGTCACCGTCAGCTTCGGCGCCGACCCGTCGAGGATGGCGGCTATGCCGAAATCGATGACCTTGACGGAACCGTCGCGGGTGATCAACACGTTGCCGGGTTTGAGATCGCGGTGCACCACCGGCAGCGCGTGCGCGTACGACAGCACCGTGGCGATCTGGGCGGCCACGGACGCCACCCATGACAGCGGCAGCGGGTGGTCCGGGTCGATGTAGTTCTGCAACGGAACTCCATCGATGAGCTCCATCACCAGGTACACCGTCTCGAACGACGCGTCGAGCACGGCGTCGAATACCTGTGGTACGCCGTGGTGTCGAATACGGGCGGTGACCCGAGCTTCGCGGCGGAATCGTTCGGTGAACTCCTCGGCCTGCTCCGCGGTGACCACCTGATCGACGCGTATGGTCTTCACCGCGACCGCCCGGTCGAGCACGATGTCGTAGCCGCGCCAGACCGAGCCCATTCCGCCGGATGAGAGCTGCTCGGTGAGTTCGTAGCGGTTGTCGATCCGCCGCACCCGCATAGGTCGTTCCCCCTGTTCCCCTACGTCACTACCGGTAGACGTCCGCACACGCCGATCTGCCTACCTCCAGTTTGAGCCGGGCCGAGTACTCCAGCGTCGCGACCGGGAACGGGGTTCGGGAAATCGGTCACGCTACTCCGTCCAGACCGTGCTGTCGCCGGATCATTCGCCACGCCGCCCGGCTGGCGTGCCGGTTCAGTGTTTCCTTGAACGCGGGCTCGGAGCGGCTGAAGTACTTGTTGCCGAGGTCGGCGACGGTGTCGAGGTGTTCCATCATCTTGTCCTGGAACACCTCGACGAACTTGCCTTGGAACTCGTCCTCGCTGCGGTTGGCGACGGCGGCCAACTGGACCTCGGGATCGGCCATCGCCTCCTGGTAGGGCTTCGCCAGGTCCCCCTCGTCGAATTCGGTGCCGAAGCGTTCGTTGAGCTGGTCGATCAGCTCCGACAGCAACGATTTCTCCGGTTCCTTCGGTGCGGCGGCCGATTCCCCGAATCCGCGGAGCGTGGCCGGGCCTTCCGGGGCAAGTCCGAGATCGAGGTCCCCGATGTGCTGGACGCGGACATGGCTGAGATCGACCTCTCCGACATCCACCCCACCATCGGCTCGCCGCGGCAGGACATTCAGCAAATGTTTGCCGTACAGGTGCAGCAGCTCGAGCTCGGCATCCCGATAGGGCACGATCTGGGCGAGGAATCCGTACTTGCGTACGTAGTCGCGCAGCTCGATCCGGAACTGTTCGGCGAGCTCCACGTCCGATTCCTCGTCGCCGTGCAGCAGTGCGGTGAACCTGTCCACGGCTGGCTGGAGGTGCCGGTACAGCTCGGCATGTAGCTTCTGCCATTTCGCCTGTGATCCGGCGGCCTGCTGTTCGGCGGTCAGGTAGGCCTCGGCGAACGCGCGCATCTCCGATTCGATGAGTATCGGGGCGGCCATGACTTTGGTCTGCGCCAGATACAGCAGGTTCGGGTCGGTGGGCATCGTCTCGGCCAGTTCGTAGTAGGGCCGGAACGACTTCTGAATGTCCTCGCCGTCGTTGGCGAAATCGAGCACGGCGAGGTCGGCCTGGGTCTTCAGTTCATGGGTGCGGTTGAGCCGCGACAAGGTCTGCACGGCGGCGATACCGTGCAGCTTCTTGTTCACGTACATGGTGGTGAGCAACGGCTGGTCGAATCCGGTCTGGTACTTCTCGGCGACCACCAGTATCCGGTACTCGCGCTGTCCCGCTCCGCCCGAGCGGGTGGCGACATCGTCGGCACGGGTGTAGGCGAAGGCCTTCGGCAGCTGGGATTCGGGCAGGCCGCCGTTCTCCTTGGTTTCGGTGGTCTCCTCGCCCTCGTAGTCGAGCGCGCCCGAGAAGGCCACCAGCACACCGATATCCGGGTACTTCCTGTCGTAGCCGATATCGGCCAGATGCCGCTTGATGGCCCGCGCCATCGCCACGGCGCTCTTGCGGGAATCGGTGACCACCATGGCCTTGGCTCGCCCGCCGAGCAACTCGCGGGTGTGCTCCACGAAATGCTCGACGATCACCTGCGCCTGCTGCACGACCGTGGACGGGTGGGTGAGCGCGAACCGGGCCAGCATCGTCTTGGCCTTGGATTCGGGAACCTCACGGTCGGAGGGGTTTTCGTTGACCAGGCGGTAGAACGTCTTGTAGGTGACGTAATTGCGCAGCGGATCGAGGATGAAGCCCTCCTCGATGGCCTGCCGCATGGAGTAGGTGTGGAACGGTCGATACCGGTCGCCGTCGAGGGTGCCGAACGATTCGAGTGTCTTGGCCTTGGGGGTCGCGGTGAACGCGAAGTACGACAGGTTCGCCGCGTGTGCGCGTTCGGCGGCTTTGCGGTCGAGGCGCTGTTCCAGCTTCAGTTCCGTCGCACCGCCCTCCTCGTCGTCGGCGTCCAGGCCGAGATCGCGCAGCGCGGCGCGGACGGCGGTGGCGGCGTCACCGGACTGCGAGGAGTGCGCCTCGTCCACGATGATCGCGAACTTGCCGCCGCGCAGCTCGGTGGGGTTGCGGCGCAGGAAATCCAGCAGCGCCGGGAAGGTGTGCAGGGTGACGGTGATGATCTTCCCGGATTCCTGCGTGAGCGCCTGCGCCAGCTGCTCGGACTTCGCGCCCTGCCGGTCGTCGATCTTGACGACCAGGCCGTGCACCCGCTCGAAACTACCCACCGTCTCGCGCAGCTGGCTGTCCAGGTTGCGGCGGTCGGTAATGATGATGATCTTGTCGAAAACCGGTGTACCGGGCGTCAATCCGGCCGCCGGGTCGAGCAGTCGGGGATCAGCCGCGGTATGCAAATCGGTGAGCCGATGCGCGAGCCACCCGATCGTGTTCGACTTACCCGAACCGGCCGAGGCCATCACCAGATAGTTGTGGCCCGCACCGTGGGTGGCCGCATGCGCGGTGAGCTTCTTGACCACATCCCACTGGTGGTAGCGCGGGAAGATGATCGTCCGGCTCCCCCGCCCGCCGGGCCCCTTCGATTCGTGAGTGTGCACGAACCGTTCCAGCAGATCCAGCCAGTTGTCCGGATGCCAGATCTGCTCCCACAGATAGGCGGTCGCGTACTTGCCCGCCACCGTCGGGGCCGGGTTACCCGCGCCACCGGCCTCCCCCGGCCCCTCCGAACCGGTGTTGAACGGCAGAAAGCGTGTCTTCTTCCCCTTCAACTGGGTCGCCACGAACACCAGGTGCGGGTCGACAGCGAAATTCGCGATCACCCGCCGTGTGAAGATCAGCTCACTCGGATCGCGTTCGCTGCGATACTGTTCCTTCGCATCCTCCACCGTCTGCCCGGTCAGCGGATTCTTCAACTCCGCCGTGGCCACCGGAATCCCGTTGAGCAGCAACACCAGATCGATCCGATGCTTGGCATCGGCCTGCTTCGTCGCGTACGGCAGCTCCCGCACCACGGTCAACCGATTCGCACGATAGTCCCGCAAATCATCCGGCGACGTCACCAAATTCGGCTTGAAATACGCCAGCCGAATCCGCACCCCCCGATCCTTCACCCCCGACCGCAGGGTCTCGATCAACCCCTTGATCCCGATCTGCTGATCCACCACTTTGGCAAAACCAAGCTCGGCGGCGTTCCGGTCTCCCCCGTAGAAGGAGACCAGCTCATCCCACTCGTCGTTCTGGGTAGCCCTGATGAAGGCCAGCAATTCGCCCATATCCACACCGAGCTCAGGCTTGTACTCATGCGGATTGCCCTTGTGCCAGCCGTAGTCGAGCATGGCGGCGACGATGGAGTCGCCAAAGGTGAGTTCGTCATGGACTGGGCTCATCGCGGTTATACCCCCTGGGTGGTGTTTCGGCCGCTGGCGGTTGTTACGTCGAATTGGCCGGTTACGGCGGCAGTGATGATAGCCTGGCGGCGTTCGGAGAGAAGCGTATGTTGCCGTTCGAGGACGCGTACAGCATTTCCAATCATCAACTGCGCGTTCGCCACTTGTGCGGCCAAAAACCGCTGCTTCTCGATGCAGGGCAGCGGGATTGGGAAGCCTAGAATCTTGCTACTGTTAGTCGATGCCAGGTTTGTCGTCTTCACGCCCGTGCTCTCGAAGTAGCAACGACCGTGTAGAGTCTGAGTCATCAGTGCCAGGAATTCGCCATCCAGCCGGTCACGTTCTGGACGTAGGGCGAATACATGGTTCTGGTGCAGACAGCCGTCAATCTCCCCATGCCAGACCGTACCTCGGCCTAGCTTGTCCAGATCGCCCCCTTCAGTCATGAGCACATCACCTTGCCGGAGCGCCGTGCGAGCGGCAACATCTCTCGAAACTGCAATCTCCGTGATTGAGCCGAGGTCAACGTAGCCAGCCTGAACATTCGCGACCCGGAGGTACGGCCTGGTCACCCAATCGGCCGAAGCCTGACGCTTCCCATCCACAGTAAGCCCGTTCTGGATTCTACAGACATAGCCAAGCCTAACCAGTGGACGGTCATCGGGCAGATCTGGCAACCACGGCCAGGGCCACCTTCCCCTCGACTCCGAGAGGATGCCCGGAACGAGCACTTCTGAAGTGATCGCGCGCGACCGCTCGGCCAAAGATTCGATTTGTCGACGCCGCAATTCAGCCAACCGATCGATGCGGGAGGTTTCGGCGTCGAGAAAGTCGGCGATGCGGCGCTGCTCGTCAAATGGCGGGCTCGGCAGACGAAACCGCTTGATGTCCCACTGGAACAAGTGCGGCACACCCATGCCTCCTTTAACTGCGCCAATCTCTCCCTGGATTAAATCGCTGGCGATTACGTATCGTAAGAACCGCGATTCAATACTGTGCGATCTAATGACCGCTATTGACCCATTCACTGTCGCAGGCCTCGGCAGGTCCCGAACGATATTCACAATGCCGAGAGTATTGCCATCCTTTGCTAGCAGAACGTCTCCGCGCCGCAACTTCAAATCCGGCGACTCGTGATATCGATACTCACTAATGAAGTTGACGTTTGCGAAATCGATGTCCCGCTTCTTAATATTCGGTGTCGCAAGGAATGCGAATCCCTCTCGCTGATACTCTGACGCCGTCAGAGCCTTCCAGCCAATTCGGGCGTTAACGGAGGCAACTCGATCCAACCGGGTCCACTGCCATGACGGCGGGAGAGCTTCCACGACAGGGTTCACTGCGTCACCTCCCCCAACAGCTCCTGAATCTCTGTCTCCAACGCCTTCAGCTCCGCGTCGATCTCCTCCAGCGGACGCGGCGGTGTGTACACATAGAAGTGCCGGGTGAAGGGGATCTCGTATCCGATCTTTGTTTTGCTGTGGTCGATCCAGGCGTCGGGGACGTGTGGGAGGACCTCGCGGGCGAGGTATTCGTTCACGTCCTCTTCGAGCGGAACGTTCTCGTAGTCGCGCAGTTCGGTGTCGGGTTCGGGGGCGCCCTTGACGAGCTGCACTTCGCCTTCGGGGTCGCGAACGCCGAGGGCGTCGCGGAAGGCTTTGGCGAAGGGAGTACCGGTGGGCCAGGGTTCACCGGCACCCGCTACCGCGTCCTTGAGCGCGGTAATGGCATCGGCCTTGGTATTCCAGGTCTTGCCGAGGAGATTGCGCAGTAGGTCCGCGAAGGCGGTCGGGTCGGTGTACAGCTTGCGGACCGGGGCCGATGCGGTGAGTTGGTCGAGGGCGTCCTCGGTGAGTTCGAAGCGCAGGCGCAGCGGGCGTTCGACCGTGATGCGCTGGTAGCCGAAATCGCTGTTGGCGAAGACCTTCACCTTGCCGTGCAGGGGGTGGTCGGGGTCGGCGGCGACGTCGAGGGCGTCGCGGTAGAGGCGGGTGATCTCTTCGATCTGGTTGTCACCGATGCGTTTGCGCTTGTCGCCCAGGGATTTCCGCATCTTCTCCCAATAGTCGCGGGCGTCCAGAAGCATCACCTTGCCCTCATGGTCGGGTGATTTGCGGTTGGTGAGGATCCAGAAGTAGGTAGAGATGCCGGTGTTGTAGAACAGCTGATCCGGCAGAGCGACAATGGCTTCGAGCCAGTCGTTTTCGATGATCCAGCGGCGGATATTGGATTCGCCGGATTCGGCGGCGCCGGTGAACAGTGGGGAACCGTTGAAGACGATGGCGATGCGGCTACCGCCGCCGTTCGGGCCAACGGGCTTCATCTTGGAGATCATGTGCTGGAGGAACAGCAGGGAGCCGTCGTTGATGCGAGGCAGGCCCGCGCCGAAACGGCCGGCGTCGCCGAGGGTTTTGTGCTCCCACTCGACGGCGTCCTTGACCTTCTTCCACTCCACACCGAAGGGCGGATTGGCCAGCAGGTAGTCGGCGCGCAGGTGCTTGTGGCCGTCGTCGCTGAAGGAGTTGCCGAAGACGATATTGTCGGGGTCCTGGTCCTTGATCATCAGGTCCGAGCGGCAGATGGCCCACGATTCGGGGTTCAGCTCCTGGCCGTAAACCTCCACGCGCGCCTGCGGATTCAATGCCTTGATGTGGTCTTCGGCCGCACTGAGCATGCCGCCGGTGCCGCATGCGGGGTCGAGCACCTTGCGGGTGACACCGGGGGTGCCGACCAGATCGATATCGGGTGCGATCAGCAGGTTCACCATGAGTTCGATGACCTCGCGCGGGGTGAAGTGCTCACCGGCGGTCTCATTGGACTGTTCCGCGAAACGCCGGATCAGTTCCTCGAACACGTAGCCCATATTGTGGTTGGATACCTCGGAGGGCCGCAGATCCAGATCGGCGAACTTCCCGATCACCTTATAAAGCAGCCCGGCCCCGTCGAGCCGTTTGATCTGCTGGGCGAACTCGTACTTCTCCAGCACCTCACGGGCGTTGTCGGAGAACCCACCGACATACCTGATCATGTTCTTCTCTACCTGCCCGGAGTCGGACAGGATGGACTTCAAGGTCAGCGGCGTACGGTTGTAGAAGCGGACACCGGATGCCTTCTTCAGGAACGGATCAAGATCCAGATCACTGTCCTCGCGTGCCTCCACCACCGCGAGCACCTTCTCCCGCGTCGGCTCCAGCACACACTCCAGCCTGCGGAGCACGGTGAACGGCAGAATCACCTTGCCGTAGTCGGACTGCTTGTAATCCCCGCGAAGCAGATCGGCGACCGACCATGCGTGGTTGGCCAGCTCGGTGTGCTTATTGGTGTTCACTTCCTACCTTTCCGAGAGGTGGATTCCGCGGTATCGGCGGAGTGTTGTTGTGGTTCAAGCGCTCCGACGGTGAGGCCGGCGGCCATGAGTTCGGTCAGTCTGCCCGCTGTGTCGTCGACGCGGCGGGCGGCGCTGCGTATTCGGTGTAGCTGTCGGAAGGCCGCGCCGTAGCGCTGCTGCTGGTCGAGGGGCAGCAACGGTATGCGCAGGCGGGTGGGGACGACGCGGATAGTTGTCGCACCCATCATCGCGGCCACGTTATCTGGACCCGCGGCGAATCCGGCGAGGAACCACGGGTCGACACGGGAGGGGTCGGGGCGCAGCAGGAACACGTTGGGGCCGAGGACGGCACCCGCGTCGGCGCGGCCCGCGACCCTGGCACCGAGCTGACCGTCGCGGTTGCCGCGAAGTTGTGGGATCACCACGTCACCGGCCTCGATCACCACCACCGAGCCAGACCAGTCCGCATCGACCACCGCCGACGGCGCGGCGCCGGTAACGAGATCACGACCGGTCAGCACCGGCCTACCCAGATCCGCATCGGCCACGGGTTCTTTTTCATCACGTGAACGGTAGCTGAGCAACCGCAACGCGCCACCCTTGTCGAGATCGGCGACCGTCGCTGTGCGCCAAGGCTTCTCCTCGGCTCCAGTCAGTTCCGGCAACTCGTCGAACGCACCGCTGAGGGCCGCGAGATCGCCCGCAAATTCAAGGACCGTGGTCTCGACCGCATCTACCGTCCGGTCGGCATCGACCACCGCACGGACATACCGCCCGGGCGTCAGGTCTACGTCCTCGTCGAGCACGTCCATCACACGCACCACAGCCGCAACGTCGGAGGTGGCGGCGGATTTGGTATCACCCCGATCGAATGCCCGCCACGATTCGACAGCGGTTTCTGACAACTCCCGCCATTCGCCCGCGTTGGCCGCGGCTGCATTGTGCCTGGTCGCGTCGATGAACAGCACCTCATCGGCGACACCGCCACCGGTGGGACCGCGCAGAACCCACAGTTGCAAGCCCAGCTGCCGCGGCGGCGCCGCACCCGCGGGCAACCCGACAACCGCACGGAGGGCACCCTGACGCAGCAACTCACCGCGGATCCGGCGGCCAGTCGCACGCGACGCGACGGCCGGAGGAAGCAACAGCACAGCTGTGCCGCCCGGCCGCAAGTGCGCCAGTGCGTGCTGCACCCAGGCCAGCTCGGATTCCCCACGCGATGGCACTCCGAACTTCCACCGCGGATCAAGGGACAGTTCGTCCGCCCCCCAGTCGCGCTGCTGGTACGGCGGATTGCACAGCACCGCATCCACTTCGAGCCCCGGAAACGCATCGTTCAGAAGACTGTCGCCAGCGGCGATCGCGGCCTCGGTGTCCGGAGCATGCACCGATAGCAGGAGGGCGGCTCGCTGCGCTTGCACAGGCAGCACGTCTTGACCGAAGCATGCATGGGCGCCGGCCCGGGCGGCTGCTACCAGCAAGCCGCCGCTCCCACATGCGGGATCCAGCACCCGGCCGAGGAGCGCGTCCCCTGTGGGACGGGCGAGCTCCGCCATGAGATCAGCGACCCCATCCGGGGTGAGATAGACGCCTGTCGTGGGGCTTTCTTCCAAACCGCGTTCGGCCAGGGCCTCCACTGCTGCCGCCATACCCACCTCCCTCACCGCGGCACGCATTGTCCTCAGGATCTCGGAGTCGGTTCTCCCACGCCTCGAAGTCCCATTGGACGTCGAGATCGCGGTGAGTTCGTCCAGGAGACTGGGAATCTGCTGCGGCGCCACCTGTGCGCGGAGCAGGGTGCGCAGTTCCCGCAATGGCGACTCCGCCGATTCCACGCCGTGCTCCCGCAACCAGTTCCGGACATCGCCCAGGTCGAAGACCGGCCGCGATTCGCTGCCGCCCACGGGAGGCGGGAAATCGGCGTGCCGCCTGCGCCAGTTGCTGACGGTCGCTCGGGTGACACCGGCCAGCCGGGAGATCTCGGCAGCGGTGACCAGCGGGGCACTGTCTGACATACGCCTCCTTTCTCGTCTGGACAGCTTCACCCATGGTGGCGTTAAAGTCAATCTCCAAAGTTCTGATTGACAATGTTTTCACTCTACGTCTACCGTTGCGTTGTATCAGCGGATGCCGACCCGGTTCTCCGCACTACACATCTCGATCAGGTTGTGTCACAGGAGGTTTGCCATGGGGCATCGCAGCGATCAGCGCACCGACCGTGAGCAAGGCCGGGGTACACGCCGCCGGCTCGCGGCCCGTGGTCACCGGCCCATTCGCCTCCGGCACGGCGACGATCTACGGGATCTGCCGCCGCTACCGCGTCGATCCCACTGCGAGTCGACCGGGAAGATCCGCTACTTCGACCCACAGACCGCGGAACTGGCGCTGGCCGGAATCGATCACCGCGATCCCCGACGACGTGAACAGCGCACCTACCACTGCTCTAGCTGCGGTGGCTGGCATCTGACGAGTCAGCCGCTCCGAAGTGAGCACTCCTCCACAACCGGCAACTTCAACCGGCTGCCATAGCCACTGGCATTGCCCCGACGGCAGGCTGCCCTACCTCACCGACCGTGTTCCCCGGATGGGTCGCGGTCCGATCACCCCTACGCACAAAGGACGCGATCCACATGATTCGTAGAACCCTCACCCTGATCATCGCCGCATCGGCGGCGGTACTGATCACCACCGGCACCGCGCACGCCGCCCCACGCACCTGGCTCAACGAGGGCACCCAGGTCGTCGGCGAGGACGTACTGGCCGGCCTCTACAGCACCACGGGCCCGGACTCCGACGACTTCGGCTACTGCTTCATCGAATGGCTCCCGTACAAGGGCGCCACCTCATCTGAACTCGTCGATATCCAGGCCTACGAAGGTCCCTCCTACGTACGGCTCGACGAAGGCGATGTCATCACCGTCGACGGCTGCACCTGGATCCACGAGTCCTACACCCCCTGACCGAGTTCCCGTCACCGTGCCCGGCTGATCTCGCCGGGCACCACTCAGGAGTCATCATGACCTACCAGCCCTATCCCACCGCCACACCGCCGCCAGCACCGGTCGGCAAGGGAAAGCTCGTCGCCCTTATCGCGGGCGGAGTACTCGGTGGATTGGTCCTACTCGGGGCGATTGGGGCCGCTGTCGGCGACGATAAACACAGCGCGGCCACCACGACCACCGCCACCGGAGCGGCCGCCACCCGGACCGCCCGCACGACTGCCCCGGCGTCAGCTGTCGTCTACGACGTCCCCGGCGTCGCCAACCTCGCTCCGGAGTTGACCGTCACCGAGAAGCAATGCTTCGGTTCCGCCGGTTGCATCTTCAGGTACGAACTCCGGATCACCTCGCTCGGACCGGTCAACTTCGACCCGGAAAAGTCCTATCGCGTGACGATCGCGATCGATGAAGGCACGAACTGGGAGCGTGTCCACTCGCTCGAGGTCAAGGGCGCCAAGGCCGATGTGGTCACCGGTCACGTCAGCAGCGATACCTACAGCACTCCCGTCGCGACGATCTACACCGTCACCGCACGCTGACCACATTCGGGGCGCACAGGCAGCGCGCCATAGCAATTCGTTCACCAACGACCGGGTCGGAGCAAGCCGGCCCGGTCACGCCAACGAATCTCCTCGAAAGCGAAAGACAAGGAATCGCACCATGATCGACAATCACATGGGACTCACAGAGCACGACGGACTCGACCGGGCCCTCGCCGCCGCGTCCGCCGATGCCGCCGCGGCCGGGGCGCGCGTCTTCCCCTGCACCGTCTTCCAGCAGGGCAAGCGCACCATGATCTCCACCTCGTTCCCCTACGCGTTCCTGGCCCGGCAGGTGGTCTCCGAATCCGCCGAGAAGGGCGGTGACCCCGCGAACACCACGAACCGGCCGCTCATGGCCGACCACGTGAAGAACATCAACACCTATGTCCGGGAGAACCGCGACAACTACATCCTGCCGCCCGTCACGCTCAACGCGCGCCAACTGCCGGCACTGCACGTGCCCCGGGGCAACTTCAAGAACCGCCTCGGGTTGAATCTCCCCGGGTTCCGTGCGCACCGTGGTCTGCCCTGGGTTTCTCGGAGCCGGGTTGCTGGACTTCATGCCACGATGGTTGTGTTCTCGAATTCTATCGGGGCTAGCATGCCGAGGCTGCTGTGACGACGTTGTCGGTTGTGGAAGATTTCGAGGTACTCGAAGATCGCGTTGGCCAACTCGACGCGGGTGTTCCAACGGCGACGGTCCAGGAGTTCGACCTGCATCCGCGACCAGAACGATTCCATCATCGCGTTGTCGTAGCAGTCACCGACACTGCCCATCGACGGAACGAGCCCAGAGTCCTTGGCGCGCTGAGTGAATGCCCATGACCCGAACTGCGTGCCCTGGTCGGAATGAATGATCGTCCCGACGCTAGGGCGGCGAGTGTCGATGGCCATCCCGAGCGCGTTGGTCACCAGGGCGGCGTTCGGCGTGGAATCGATCGACCACCCCACCACCCGCCGGGAGTAGACGTCCAGCACCACCGCGCAGTAGACCTTTCCTTCGCGGGTGTGATGTTCAGTAATGTCGGTGAGCCACTTGCGATTTGGCGCTTCAGCGGTGAAATTTCGGTTGATCCGGTCGCTGGCGATCTGATCGGGCTTGGCATGCTTCCACTTCGGCCGACCGATCGCGCCCACGATCCCGGCGCGACGCATGAGCAACTCGACTGCCCCGTGTCCGACCACGATGCCGCGGCCCAGTCGGAGTTCGGCGTGTACCCGGCGGCTGCCGTAGGCACCGCGAGAACGCTGATGGATCTCGGCGATCAGCTCGGTCAACCAGGCATGACGGACCTCCCGCTGCGACGGCGGGCGGGAACGCCAGTCGTAGAAGCCGGATTCGGAGACTCCGAGTACCCGACAGGCGATCTGGATCGACAGTCCTTCCTCAGCCATCGCCGCGATCGCGGCGTAGGTGGCTTTTGGGCGCACCGCCCCCTTCAACAACTCCGTCGCCCGGCGGTGCACCGCCAACTCGGCTTCCAGTTGCGCGATACGTTGTTTCGCCGCTATCAGCTCGGCTTTCTCCGCGCTGGTCAGGCCCGCTTCCAGGCCGCGGTCGATGCGGTCCTGGCGACGCCAGGTGTAGATCGTTTGATCGCTGATGTCCAAGTCCCGGGCGATGTCGGCGACCTTGCGGCCGGCCTCGACCAGATCAAGCACCTTCCGCCGGAACTCCGGTGGATACCCGCGCCGTCCCATACCACTCCTCCTCATCAGGGTGGCACAAGAATCCAACATCCCGCCTCCGAAAAACCCGGGATAGACCAGAACACGGGGCGATTCAGGTTCATGGTGATCGGCGACAATGTGCGGTTCTACGTCACCGATGGGCAGCATCGCATCACCGCGATCAAGGGGCACGGCACCGGGCGGGCGGCGACCCCCGGGCTGATGGACCTGGAGGCCGGTTTCGAGGACGACAGCCTCGCGGTGCTCATCGTCGTCGAGGACGACCTCAAACGCATCCACCAGGACTTCGCGGATGCCGCGCAGACCAAGCAGATTCCGGCGAGCCTGCTCGCGGTGTACAACACGCGCGAACCGATCAATGGCGTGCTCGCCGACCTCGTGGAGAGGACACACCTGTTCCGGGGACGTGTCGACGCCACCTCGACCAAGCTGCCCAAAGCCTCGCAGGCGGTGTTCCTGCTCAATCAGGTGCGCCAGTTCGTCAAGGAACTGCTGTTCAACGACCATGCGCTCAACGAGGACTCGGTCTCCAAGCAGAGCACGCTGCTGATTGGCGATCCGGCTGCCCGCAACGAGTTCGTCGCCGACGCGGTCACGCTCATCGAAACGATGTCGGAACATATGGACCCGTGGCGGGAAATCTGCGAACTGCCCACCACCGGTGGACCCGCCAACCAGGTGGCCGACTTCCGGCAGAAGTACATCAACCTGACCGCGACGGGGCTCATCGTGATCGGCCGCGTGGCCTACGAGGTCCGCAAGAGCCCGGACCTCGACTGGCGGCTCGAGCAGTACAAGCGGCTCGCCACCGAAATCGATTGGCGGCGCACAGCTTCGATCTGGCGGAACAACATCGTGTCCAGCGACGGGAAGGTCTCCACCCAGCGTGGCCCGGTCCGGGAGGCCGCGAACCGGGTCATGGACGAACTCGGGCTGCAACTGGAAGTCAGCCTGTAGGCCCGCCCTCAGCGGAGGCCTTCCCTATGGGAGTGCCTCCGCTGGCCAGAGCCTCACGCGGGCAGATCGAACGCACCCGACCGGACGGCCGCGGTGAAGTCGTCCCACTCGAGACCGCCGAATACCAGCACCGCACCGGCTGCGTCCTTGCTGTCCCGAACCCCGACCTCACCCCCCGGAAGGTGCGCGGCCTCGACACAGTCACCCTGCGGCTGGCTGTGGCTGCTCTTGAACCACCGCACTGCGGATGGGGTCTCACTCACGCCGAGTACTCCTTCGCGAAATCTAGAACCATGTGTCTGGTATCTCCCTCATCCAACGCCACCTCGGCGATGTCCGCCACCGCCGTGCGGTACTTCTCGATCATCTCGTCGTCCTCGAAGAACAGCGCGCCGGTGAAGACTTCGACGAAGGCGACCGGCGGCTCCTGTAATCCGCTGTGCCGCAGTGCGGGGAACTCGAACAGGGTGAACTGTCCGACCACCAGGCCGATGTAGCCGTCGGCGGCACGCGGCACGACCCGGATGGTCACGTTCGGCGACTGCCCGATATCGGCCAGGTGCCTGAGCTGTTCGACCATCACCGCCGGACCGCCTACCCGGTGCCGCAGTACCGCTTCGGACAGAAACACATTCATCTCGAAATCGCGGTCGTCCAGGAGACGCATCCGTCTCCGAATACCGAGTTCGATCTCCCGCTCGACGTCGAGGGCGGAACGCCCCGGCTCCTTCACCAGGATCATCGACCTGCGGTAGCCGGGAGTCTGGAGCAGGCCGGGCAGCAGGGTCATCTGAAAGGTGGTCAACCGGGTACAGGCTTCTTCCAGATTCATGTAGTGGTCGAAATGGCTACTCGTCACATCCTTGTACGCACGCCACCACCCGCCCCGCGGGTCGCCCTTGGCCGCCTTCACCTCCTCGAACAGCGTCAGCGCCTGATCGGCCAATTCTCGCTCTGCCCCATAGCATCTCAGCAGCTCCTTCACCTGCACGCCGCTGACCTTGACCGGTATCCCGTCCTCCATTCTGCCGATGACCTGTGGGGAGACATCAATGATCAATCCTGCGGCCAACTGAGTCTTCCCGGCCTGTATCCGCAGTTGGTGCAATATCCGGCCCAACGCTCTCCGGGGGATGGTGGAACCCGCCATATCGTTAGCCTCGCTATCCGGGTCACTCCGTTCTGGCGGCACCGTGCTGGCTGCCGAACGAGATACGGATCAACTTCGATGCGGAGCTTCCAGAATAGCCCGGGCGGGTGTCTACTCGAGGGTGTTCAACAACCGGAAACCGCAGGCCCGGAGGCAAATCCACCCCGGTCTCAGCGGCCGATCCCTCGGGCTTGCTCAGCCGGTGGACCACACCTTCGACGACACCGAAAGCGGGAATTCGATCATGACGGCCGACCCACTTCCCACCTGGGTGACAATCGGCGCGCACGTAGTCGAGCTGTCCGAGACCCGTGGCATCGTGCTGTCCCGCACCAGAATCAAGTCCATTACCGACACGACTATCGAACTCCGTTGCGGCACACGGTACCTGCTGCGCACGATGCAATCCGCCGACCGCCCGGAAGAGGTGGTCTTCAGCCGCCCGAACTCCTTCATCCCGGGAATCAGAACCCGCCTGGCCTCCCCCGACCACCCCGAAGCGCGGCACTGACCACGGTGGTCCACCACCCGCACCATCGAAAGGCCGAACCCCATGGAATACGTCTCCCCCAGGGCACTGGCCTTGGCCGGATGCGACTACGACGGCGCGATGAACCATCTCGAAGCGGTCGAGGCGCGCGCTGCACCGCGCCTGCCCTCCCGACGAATGCCGCACCCTGCGCGCGGCGCAGAGCATTCTCCGTGCTCCTACCGAACCTCGGTGAGGCGGCCCGAACAATGGAGACCACCCACGATCCCGAATCAGAAAGAAGTACACCATGATCGCGTACTGGCTGCCGTTCCTGATCGGTGCGACCACCGGCGGCATCGTGAGCTGGCTCGCACCCACGCTCACAACGCGCCTCTCGCCCCGTCCGGTCGAGAACCGGACCGTCGCCGCGATCATCGCCCGCCTGGAGCGCGAGCGCCGCGCCGAGGGTGGGGCGCGCTCGATGGGGTCAACCGCTGTCTCCGCGCGAACACACCCGAGACACGCACGCTTGGCCACCGCCCGCTGACCGCGCCCGGATCGGCTCGCGCCAGAACTTGACGGCTGCCGCCATCCCGGGCGCGAGAGCCAGAAGCTACGATCGGTGCCGCATGCAGTTCCTAGAGGGGGTTCTTCAGTGGTGGGCGTTGATCCGGCCGGTTGGCTGGCTGTGGATTTCGGCAGGTCCTACATCGCAGCGGCACTGGCCGACGACTACGGGCAGCCCCACGTGCTGCCCTTGTCCAGTACCGGGAATTCGATGCCCGCAGCGGTTTTCGTAAAATCGCCGGCCCGAATCGAGGTTGGTGACGTGGCCGTCCAGCGCGGCACGAACGATGGGGTCGGATTCATCGCGGAACCAAGAAGCTGGATCGACGTGGGACACACCACCTTTCAGATCGGTGCGGGAGTGATACCGGCGCCCGCCATCTTCGCCGCCATCCTCGCGGCGGTGGTCGAGCGGGCGCAGTCTGTGCACGCGGGCCGGTGGCCGACCGGGGTCGTTCTGATTCACCCGCGGTCATGGTCCGCCCAGCAGGTCGGAATACTGATCGAGGCTGCGGTCAGGGTCGGTTTTCCGCAGGAACGCATCCGTGCCGTGCCCGAACCGCTAACCGGCGACCAGGAGCGACAACCCGTCGTCCTGGCGGCAATACGAGGTCTGGCGAGTGGCTCGTTCGACGCGCGGACCGATCTCTCGGACGCACCGTTCCAGCGCGGTCCTGCCGTGGATCCCGGTGTGGTTCGAACGCAGTCCGCGCAGACGCGGTGGCGTCTCGGTTCTCGTGGCCGTGGGCTGCTCTTCGCCGGTTTGGCGGCGGCGGTGGCCGTAGCGGTTGTCGTGTTCGCCGGGGGCTTCACCTACTGGACAGGCGACACCGATGCAGCGTTCGAGACTATCGCGCTCGGGCAATCCATGGACCGCACCTACGTCGCGGTCCACCCCGAGACCGGCCTGGTCTACGCCACCGACGAGAGTGACCGGACCGTATCGGTCGTCGATCCCGCAGGCAGCAATGTCACCGCGACGATCCAGCTTTCCGACAATCTGGAAGGCCTCGCGATCGACCCCGAACTGAACCAGGTCTACGTCGTGGGGCGCGGAGGCACCACTACCGACAGCTCCGAGGTCGGTACCCTGTCCATCATCGACACCACGACCAACCAGGTCACCGCGACGATCCCCACAGGAAAGGAATCTTGGGGCGTTGCCGTGGACCCGGTAACGCATAACGTCTATGTCACCAACGTGAACGGATTCGATGACCAGAGTGCGCCCAATGGGCGCAGCACGCTGTCGGTGATCGATCCGTACTCGGCCGAGGTGAAAGCAACTATCCCCGTCGGGCGCAACGCGATGGACGTCAGTATCGACCCCGATACCCGCAGCGCCTATGTCGTTGGCAGCTACTACGAATCGCATCCGGGGCAAGCGACGAAGGGGCTCGTAGCGGTCGACCTCGAGACGAACCGAGTGCGCGGTGCCATCGCCGGACCCGATGGCACCCATCTGGTCCATATCGCCGTCGACCCGCAGACCGGTACCGGCTACGCGACCGGCCGCGACAAGATCGCGGTGTTCGACTTGGCGAACAACACGATGGCGACGGTTCTGGACAACTCCGGACATGGAGGAATCGTCGTCGATTCGGCATCCCATACCGCCTATGCGGTCAGCGAGGACGGGCCGGTACTGGATTCGATCGTCGTCATCGACACACAGGCGCGCGTCGTGACCACCACGATCGAGCGAGTGGGTGAGACGCCGGACGGGCTGGCCTTCGATCCGAAGACTCGAACGCTGTACGCCAAGGGTTGGGGGCAGCTCACGGTGATTCCACGCTGAGCGACCCCGTCAACCGGTCATCGCGCGAACCGTTGACCGAACGTGGCAACTCAGGACCGCGGTGATCGAAAGCACTAGTGCGACAACACCGACCGCGGTAATCAGAGGCATGCCGTGGTACGGCAACGGCTTGCTGATCAGAGCAACCTCAGGTTCGGGGAGAAACACCTGAACCGAGGCCATGAGCATCATGCACACACCACCCGCGGTGACGAGGAATCGTCCGGCGGCCAACCGGGCGAACAGTAGGATGACGCCCACGAGCAGCAGTAGCACGGTACCCGCGGCCAGAATCAACCACACACGGTGATTGAAGGCGGAGTTCTGTCTGTACCACTCCAAGGTGTCCGAGATCCGCCATGTGGCCGCTGCGGCAATGACCGCGCACAGCAGAGACGATATCGCCGCGGTGATAACGCCCGGCCCGAACGCGGCGCGGTTGTGGGATCGGTGGGGATCCCGCGGGAGCGCCGCCGAGGGCAATAGCGCGCATATCGCCGCGACGATCGAAAAGATCAGTCCGACAACGCACACCGCCCTCTCGATCGTCAGGTCGAATGCCGTGAAGGCTCGGTCGTCGGCCGTCAGCGCCAGCAATACGCCGATCGCGTAGCTCACGCTTCCGGACAGCACAAGGGGACGTCCGGCGGGCTTCTGCGCGAGCAGCAGGCCCGCACCTCCGAACAGGAGCAACGCGATGAGCGTCGCGGCAAGGGTACCCACACCGAAGTAGGCCAGTGGGTACTTGTCGCTGTCGTAGCCCGAGAGTTGGCTGATCTCGGATTTCATGCCGGAGTAGATGACCCACAGTCGCAGCGCACCCGCGGCGGCAACGGTGGCCGCGACTGCCGCGAAAGCAGCGGCAGCCACAGCGGCCGGGCGTGAGCCGGAGTGCGGGTACGGCGGAGGCGCGGGGAATCCCGGCATAACCTGGTTCCGCCCAAAACCCGGCGCAGCCTGCGGGCTGGGGGGTGTGGGTAGCACCGGTGCTTGCCCGGCAAGCGCTGCGGCCGCAGCCGCGACGAACTCCGAGCAGTTGGCGAACCGTCCGTCCGGGTGCTTGGCGGCGGCACGCGCCAACACGTCATCGAGCATCGGCGGCACATCCGCTCGGAAACCGCTGAGCCGCGGGAACGGCTTGCTGAGATGCGCGGCGACAACCTGTCCCGCATTCGTCGATGCGAAGGGCGGCTGTCCGGCCAACAGCGTGAAAAACGTGCAGGCCAGCGAGTACTGGTCCGATCTCGAATCAACTCGTTCCGCGGACAGCTGCTCGGGAGAGGCGAACGCCAAGGTCGCGGTGACCAGTCCCGTAGAGGTGAGCTGGGTGTTCGCGTCGGCCAGGCGGGCAATGCCGAAATCGGTGAGGATCGCACGTTCCTCCCGGCCAGTGTGAGCGGCGGAAAGCAGGATATTGGCCGGCTTCACATCGCGATGCAGGACGCCTTGGCTGTGTGCGTAATCCAGGGCGGATGCCGTGTCGGTGACGATGCGCAAGGCCCGCTCCACGGTCATCTCGCGCGGATCGACGCGGGAGGCGTCGACGCCTTCGATGTATTGCATAGCGATCCACAGGTGACCGTCGTCCATTCCGCGGTCGTGAATGCCGACGATGCAGGGGTGGTCCAAACGTGCAATAGCTGTGGCCTCACGGTCGAATCGCTGTCGCAACTCCGGATCCGTGGAAACTTCGGCGGCAAGGAGTTTCAGTGCTACCCGACGAGGCAAACGGGGATGTCGGGCAAGATAGACGCTGCCCATTCCGCCCTTGCCGAGAAGACCGTCGAGAGTGAATTCGGCGAAGGCTTGACCCACGCTGACCTGAACCACTGTCCCCCCATGCTGGTCGATATCGGTAGTGCCGGAACAGCATAGACGATGTGCAGCCATCTTCTACGATGTGGAAGCCACGCTTCGTCAAGGGTTCACGGACGGCCTCAACGAGCGCCGAGACTGACGCTGCTGATCTCGCCGCATAACTCATCGGACTAGCCCCGCCTAGTTGGTGATGCTCAACATCGAGACGGACTAAATGCTCTCTCTTGCCTCGGTCATCTTCTGGTAGGCATGGGTCGCGGGTGTGGTCGCGCTGCCGAACGAAGTCGTCAACCCCACCCGATGATGGAGGCTCAGTAATGATGCCCGCTACGACAGCAATTGCTGCGGTAGCCCCAGTTCAGCAGTCAGGCTTATACAGGGAGTAGCTTATTATCGGCCGATAGTCGTCCTCAATCAGCCACTCCTGTTGACGCTGCGTCTTCTCTTGTTCAGCTGCGTCAACTCTATGTTCGGCAGACTCTGGTACTGATGCTGCTTCACTAGAACTGCGTGCAGCATCGGCCATGATGGCGAGATACTCGGGAGGAAAGTCGGCATAAGGGTCCGGACTTGGTTTAGGCGAACTCACAGCGGAAGGGCTTTCTCGCTACCGATTTACCAGCATCGTCGTCTCGGCTGTTTTTAGCTAATCGCAACTCGACTCCTTGTCGCGTTGTCCGGGTTCTTACGAGCCTCGGACGATCCAGTCGTCTTGATCAATCAACCGATAATCTCGAATGCGATCAACGGCTCGGTGGTCGGCAAGTTCTTCACGCAGTTCTGGATGCTTGTGGTAGAAGCGAATCAACCAGTAGGTCGCAGCGGCACCGATTGATGGAATATGAGCATTTATCACGCGGTATTCCGATTTCGAGTTACCCGCCATTTTCAATATGACTTCATAGGGCTTACTTCTGCGCCCTTTTTCGATTCCGGAACTAACTTCTTCTATTGATCTCCATTCTACGGAGCCCATTCCAGACGATGGCCTCGGGTAGGAGAGGCTGGATGGGCTCAATGTCAGGTCCATCGCCTTCTTTTTTCGAAGCTGCGAGCCTTCGTACAATGCCCACAACACCGTGAAAATCGCCCCGAACGGGAAGAATATGCGCTGCCCATCGGTGAGCGGTATGTTGAGATCGCCGGACCATGCCCCATAGGTGAATATCACGCCTGCGGGTATCAAGAACAGAATCATCCCGATCCGCGAGCTCTTGATGTACGGCGCAGGATCTACGACGGTAGCTTCGTCACAAAGTCGAATAGATGCTTCATCAACGCGCGCCCGACCGGTGTTGCGAACCATGGCCAGGCCAAACACCGCCATGCAGCTGAAAGCAGCCCCTGCCGTTACCAGGAACGCAACCTTGAGTACGTCGGCTCGAGCGATCGCAACAGGCAAGTTCCCAATGAGGAAAAGAGCGAATCCTGAAACGAGTATTACACCCGCCCAACGCATCCAGCGTGATCGATGCCATTGAGGAGGGAGGGGATAGCGAGAGAATCCCGATCGCGTCACTGACATACCATCTCTCCGATTTCTTTCCCAAGCCATCCAGCCAGCCAAGTACCGCCCATAGCTATGGGAACCGTGGCGACCGCGCCGATTCCTGTGCTCGTAGCCAATCCACCGGCAACTACGCCACCTGCTGTGCCCGCCGTTCCGGAAATGCCAGCGATGCATTTCTGGGTCGCGGTCTCTGCGTTCCATACGTCCCATGCGGTGACGGCGAGGCTCAGGCCCGGGCCGCCATATTTCGCTCCGATGCCGACGGATTTGATCTGGGCGTCGCTGATGCCCGGAATGCTCGCACCAGTCTTGCCGGCGTAGTTCTCCAGTCCCGAGATCGCCCCGCCAACCGAGGTCAGGACGGGGTGGGTGAGGTCCGCGGTAGTGGGCATGTTGAGCGATCTGTCGATGATCGGCTCGGGTATCGGCGTGGTTGTTCCGGTCGTGAGGTCGGTGACCGTTCCGCCTCGCCGACCGTCGGCGTCCTGCCACAGCACGGTGCGCGACTGGTCGGTGATCACCGATTCCGTTGTCTTGTAGCCGGATGTCGGATCGGTTTTGGTGCTGGTCGTCGCGACGACTTTCCCGGAGGGGTCGTACACGGTCTCCACCTGATACGACCAGCCGGTCGGCGGAGAGCCGAGGGGAAGACCGTCCGAGCCCATCGGCAAGCCGAGTTCGTTGTAGGAGTATCGCTCAGGCGAGTAGCCGCTGGTGTCCTCGATGCTACCGATCGAGACGACTACATGTTTGCTGCCGTCCTGCATGGTGATCGTCGTCTTGGTGTTCCCGTACCACTCCTGCTCCTGGGTATCCCGGACTGTGGTCGCGGCGTCCTGCTTCTGGATCTGCTCCTGACGGGCGAGCCCGTCTTCGGTGTTGGGGACAGGCACACCGCTGTCGGGCTTGGGCACGAGCTGGGCGATTGATAGAGGAATGCTGGTGTACTTGGAGGCGACCGTGAAGACGCGGTGTACCAGATCCTTGTCGGCGGCATCGAATTCGACGAGCAGAGGATTGATCACGTTGGTTTGCATCGCCTTCTGGGCATTCTGCAATGCCTTGTAGCGCTCGTCGTCCATCGGCTCCGGCTTGAGCAGGACGACCCATAAGTCGTTGACGAACAGCGGCCCCGACTCGATCATCGAGACAGCGTTGTCGAGCCGAGTTTTCAATGAGGAAAAGGTCTGGCCAGCGTTGGCTTGCACGGCAGCCATCGCCAACGCGACGTCGTTGAAGAAGCGGCCCTGCCGGGACGCCCGGGTGAACATAGTTGTCGCGGCATCGTGTGCTTTGCCCTCCCACCCACGCATCTCGGGCAGGTTCTCACAATTGCGCTGTAAGTCATGGGTCGCCACTTCGAGGGTGTTGCCGCTACTGTTGGTGGTCGTGGCGGCAGCCTGGAGGCCAGCGATATCCCAGGTAGCGAAGGTCGTGCGAGTCGGAATCACCGCTCGGGCTCCCCAATGATCTCGATATTGTCGCCCAGGGGCCCATACAGCGACCCGCCCGAACTCGGGTCATCGACCATCAGACCCTCGAACGTGGCGGCGAGGTCTTCGTCCATCACTTCGTAGGTACCGGCAGCACCCCGCACCGCGTCGCCCATGGCCGACACCTGACCTGCAAACTGGTCGAGCGGCTGCCGCAACCAATCGCCAGCCAGACTCGCAGCCCACTGCGCCTCCGAACCAGGCATCCCGTCGAAGGCGCTCTTCACTTTGCCCGCCAAATCCGCCCCTGTGATCGTTTGCGACGCACCCTCGACCTGCCCCGCGAACGTCCGCAAGATCGCTGGATCGACCAGCACGATACCTACCCCCTGTCAAGCCAACTCAATTGACCAGGCACGCTACCAGATCCGCAGCTGCCGAGCGCGTCCATGGCAACCGATCTGACCTCGCCAAGACGAGCGCCAGGCGTCGCCGACGGTATCCATCTCCTAGGCAATCCCAGGGCGGTTGACCGGGCGCCGCGCTACCGACACGTCGAACCAATCGCAGCGGAATTGCCCCCCTCAAAGTTAGCGAGTTCAAGCTGACAGCCGACCGTCAGCCTGCGGCGACGCCCCGGTTCCACTCCTACTGGGAGACGGCACGACCGATGTCGCGTCGATGACGTCACCAGGGAGAATCCAGACCCCGTGCGCTTCGGAATCGGAGAGGGGACCAGCCAGCGGAGCCGTCGCGGGAGCTATCGTCCCGCAAGATCTTCGGCGGGCGGAAGTCCGCTCGGCGCATCCGGTCGATCGCCACATCCGACGTGAGTTCACTGCGAAGCTCCGGATACCTCGAGTAGAACCGAACCACACGCAAGAGCAGAGGCGGATCAATCTTGAGATGCCATGCGAGAACGGTGATCGACATCTCCAGCTCATCACGGCCGAATCCTCCGCCCTCCACATCCACATTCACCCAGGGACGTGGAGTAATCCGCACCGCATGAACATTGGCATACATGACCGGTGAGATGCGGTCGATATCGTCCCAGGCGATGGCCGAGATCGACCTTCCTGCCGCCTTGACCACACCTTTCTCAGTAAGGGCGAAGAAGTGCTTGTGACGGCCGAAAACCATGGATGCCAACACGCCGACAATCGCGACTAGAACGATCACGACCACCACGATCCCGCCGGCGTTCAAGCCCAGCAGGACAGGATCGTCGGTAGTGGAATAGTCGCCGAAGGCGATGGCCCCCCGCAGCACCAGGAATCCCGCACCCAGCAGCAACCAGACGGCCATCACTGGACGCCACGAGGCCCGAACATCGATACGGAGGCCTCGAACGTGATCACCGACAGCAGTCACAGACAGGCGTGGCAGCTTATCGCGTCTGATACGGGCAGCAGGAATCAGTGACGCCGCCATGGTCAATGCGGTCAGCCCGCCGACCACACCGAGCACGCCGTTCAGCTGATCGCCACGCCCGAGGAAGTCACTGGCGAACGGACCGATCAGAACGATGCCGGCCAAGCCGAACGCTGCGATAACAAGGATGAGTTGACCGGGTGGCCTGGCCGGACCCCATTCTCGTGGCCATGCCAATTGTTTGCGGTTGTCCGCCCGTGACACTGTGATCCATCCTTCCACCCGCTACTGAGCGGCGGTTCCACGACGTAGGATCCACCCAATCTGGGGACGAGACCATCTATCGTGGCACTGACGCCCATGCAAACCGTGGCCGGAGAACGCCGCACCGGCAAGCGCTCCGAGTTTCGCACCAGCCCGGCCACCGAGACCACTCGAGCAAGCATGCGTCCACTCGCTCACGAGCAACTGTCGAGTGCCGCGTCGCGGGCCGCGCGATAGCGGTCGTCGGCGGCGATGAATATCTCGGGCGAGGTCGAGCCGACGGCCAGCTTGTTCAGCTCGGACGCGAAATCTTTTGCGGCACTGGCGTATTCGGACATGGCCGCGTTGAGGGTCGCGGGAATCGAGGGGTTGTCGCGTAGTGCGTCGGTGACCGTGGTGGCGGCGGAGGACAGTGCGGTCGCGGCGTCGCGAGCCTTGGTTCGGGCGGCCTCGCGGTCCTGCTGGGCCTCCAGCTCGCGGCTGAAGGCGCTGAGCTTGAACTTGACGTCGACCGCGGACCTGAAGAAGCCCCCGCAGACGGTGACCTTGGCGGTGTGCGCTCGGGCGGACGTCGCCGCAGCGGCGGAGCTTGATACCGAGGAGACGTAAGCGGCGCGGTCGGTCTCATTGGCCACTGCCTCGCCGTCGATGGTGCGGGCGCAACCGGCCGCGATCAGGCCGACCGCGACCGCAGTCAGGGCCAAGCCCTGCCCGAGAACACGCACGTTCATCAAACACTCCCCCTCGTCGTCGACAAGCCGATCAACCCTACGGCAGAAGCAGGCACGCCGAACGAACCTGTGAGCAGCATCGCGTCAGGCAACGGGTCCCGATCAGGAGTATCCGACCGAAAGTGCAACCACATGGACTGGCCATCGCATCGGGTTGAGGAGCGTGCCTGGAACCCGCCTCAGCGGCAGGGCTCGAGGGCCGACCGGACGCTCGAGCGTATCGAGGTGTCGATCCCACCTCACATCGCCGGGCTGGAGTACGACCCGGTGGGAGCGGTCGCCCGCGCTCACGAGGCGGCTGTGATCGCGATCGCGCGGCTCGAGGCCGGATTCGGGCGGCACCTGGCCCCGCTGGCGGACTTCCTGCTGCGCAGCGAGTCGGTGGCCTCGTCGAAGATCGAGCACATCGACGCTGGGTGGCGAGCCTTCGGCAAAGCGGTCGCCGGTGGCAGGGCGAGCGATGACGCCAAGGCGCAGCTGGCGGCCGTCGAGGCGCTCGTCGCCATGGTGGATGCCGCCTCCGCGAGGGCCGTCGGCGTCGAAGACCTGCTGACCGCGCACCGGCTGCTGATGGCACCCGACTACTACACGGCCCGGGATTCCGGTCGGTTGCGCGATGTCCAGAATTGGATCGGCGGCAGCGATTACACGCCGACCGACGCGGTACACATTCCGCCCCCGCCGGAACTCGTGCCCGAGTTGATGGCAGACCTGATCGCCTTCGCCAACCGAACTGATCTGCCGATCCTCGCGCAGGCCGCACTGGCGCACGCCCAATTCGAATCGATTCATCCCTTCACCGACGGCAATGGTCGCATCGGCCGAGCTCTCATCAGCGCGGTCCTGCGCCGTCGCGGACTCACCGAGCGCGTGACGGTTCCGCTGGCATCGGTGATGCTCGCGAATACCGGCAGATACTTCGGATACCTCAACGCATTCCGTTCGGGTCAGGTCGACCCGTTCGTCGAGTATTTGTCGCTCGCCGCGATCCATGCCAGCGAAGCGGCGCAGGAATCGGCATGTGCCCTGGCGGCGTTGCCCGCACGGTGGCGGACGATCGCACGGCCACGGGCGAACTCCGCCGATGAGACGCTGATCGCGGCGCTGCTGGACACCCCGATTCTCAATGCCGAGACCGCTCAACGCATCGCGGGCACCACCGACGCCAGCACCTACCGCGCGCTGGGCAGACTGACGGATACGGGGATCCTGGAGGTACTGTCGGAGAGCAAGCGCAACCGCGTCTGGGCGGCTACGGACGTACTGGCCGAGTTGGATGCGTTGAGCGCGGCCATCGGCAAACGCACGGCCGAACATCTCCGGTAGTTCCGGAATATTCGAACGCACCGCCGCGAATACCCAGGAGGACAAATGGCGCTGGAGATTCCGGAGGTGCTGGAGGAGTCGTGTGCCACTCGCCAGGCGTTGGAACGACTCGCGTCCAAGTGGCGGATTCTGGTGATCTACGCGTTGCTGGATGGTCCGCGGCGGCATGCGGAGTTGCGGCGGCGGTTGCCGGGGGTGACGCAGAAGGTGTTGACGGAGACGTTGCGGGGGATGGAGGCGGATGGGCTGGTGGTGCGGCGGGTGTATCGGGAGCGGGCGCCGCAGCATGTGGAATATGCGTTGAGTGAGCTGGGGAAGTCGTTGGAGACGCCGTTGGCGGCTATTTGCGCGTGGGCGGTGGAGCAGGCGGAGTCGGCGGGGTAGCCGACTCCGCGGCGGTCAGTTGCTGGTGAAGCAGAGGGTCATGCCGTTGGTGACGCCTGGTTTGCGGGTCATGCGGGCCACGTAGTCGCCGGGGCATTCGGCGGTGTCGGTGTCGTGGCGGGAGGTCACGCGGACGCTAGCGGCCGGGTCTGAGCAATCGGCCTTCGTCGGCCGGAAGTCGTTGCCCTCGTCCGGCGGGATGACGCAGTCACCGGCCATGGCGTAGCCGACATCGGCGTCGTCGACGGGGCCGACACACAGGGCCACCACCAGATCCGTGGTGTCGTGGGTGTTCATGGTGAAGCCGGTCGCTCCGATGACGCCGAGGCATTCGGGGGCGGCGGGTTCGGTGTGCTGCACGCGGACGGTCAGCACTCGCTCCGCGGCCTCGGGCAGGGTGCACGCGACAATGCTGGTCATGTTCTCGTTGACGCAGTCGCCGGTCTCGGCATTGCCGGTCGAGCTGGGGTCGGCCGCACGGACGCAGAGGACGAGGGCTCGGCCGCCCAGGGATGAGTAGGCGAACGCCTTGCGGACACTGGGGACGTCGTGGCAGGCCCGGTCGGTGACGGGGACCCTGGTGTGCAGTCGGATGGCCAGCACTTCGGCGACGCCGGACTCGGGTGTGCAGGCGACGCGGGTGACCGTCGCACCGCCGTCGGTCACCTTCACGCAGTCGCCGGTCTCGATGGCACCCGGGTCGGCCGTGTTGACGCGGGTGGGAGCCAGGCACAGGACGGTGTCCGGATCGGAGCCCTCGTCGGCGTCGTCGAGAACGGCACGGGTCGCGTCGTCGTACTTCATGCACGCGGATTCCACCGGATAGACCACGCTTTCGCGTGCGACGATGCGGTAGGCGGCATTGATCTGCCCACAGGTGTACTCGACCGGGTCGTCCTGGTCGAGTATCGAGACGCAATCGTCGACGGCCAGGGCGATGGGCTCCGGGCGGGTGAGGACATACGTGGTCGAGATGGCGGCAGCGACGAGAACGACGGTGGCGGCGAGGGCAACCCAGAGCCAGCGACGCGACCGTGGGGGCGGCGTGCCGTTCGTCGTGGGCGGGTAGTGCGGCAGGCCGGAGCCCGCTGGCTCGGTGGCCGCACCCCAGGGATCGTGCGATTGCGGGAACGCCGAACTCGCGTCTTGCGGCTGGTGTCCGTACTGCCCGGCCGGCGGTGGAAGTGGAGCATGCGCGCCCTGCGGCGGGTGACCGACCGGCCCGGCGGGCGGTGGAGCGACCGAGTGCGACGCGGGCGCTGGAACGGCCGGGTGGGGTGCGGGCGGCGGGGCGACCCGGTGCGGCGTGGGCGGGGGCTGCGGAATATTCGGTGACGGCGCACCGGGCACTGCGTCCGGGCGAGGCCAGACGTTCTGCACCTCGGTGGGGTTCTCGTCGAATGGGGATACGGCGGGCGGAATGCCGCTGCCGGATGGTCGGTCGCTGTTCATGGTCGGATGGCCCCTCCCCGGGAACGAATGGACGCGGTGTGTCGCGGATCGAAGATGCGGCTGGCGCGCGCGTAGCAGGCGACACATGCTGTCGCCCGGCGCGCCGGTGATACGGCTGTGCGGATTCCCTCCCCTGATCCGGATGCCGTTCGGAGTCAAACCGCCTTGCGCACCGGTGTATTCATTCCTGTAATGCCGCGACGAGCCTAGCGCCCGTGACGAGAACGACGCCACCCATATCGAAAGCCGGGCTTGCCGCGCGGATTTGACCCGAAGTCGACTCGAGGTTTTAGCGTCGTCGGCAGTTGCTCGTGGACAGAAGGAGAGGGTCGTGATTCTCGTTACGGGAGCCACCGGAGGTATCGGCGGCGCATTGCTGTCGGAATTGCGCAAGGGAGCGGAGCCGGTGCGCTGTCTCACGCGCGACCTCGCCCGGAGCGCGTTCCCGGCAGGCGTCGAGGTGGTGGAAGGCGATCTCGCCGAACCGGTTTCGCTGAAACCTGCACTGGAGGGCGTGCGGGCCATGCTCTACCTGTCGCGGTTCGGGCCGGATCGGGAGATTCTCGAGGCGGCGCGCACGGCGGGCGTGCGGCAGGTGGTGCTGGTGTCGTCGATCACGGTGCTCACCCATCCGTGGCTGGGACCGGCGGCCGAGAACGCGGCCGTGGAGCGGATGGTCGAGGACAGCGGGATGGAGTGGACCGTGCTGCGCCCCACCCAGTTCGCGTCCAACACCCTCATGTGGGCGGACGCCATTCGCGCCGGACGGCCGATCGAGGTGCCGTTCGCCGATATCGCGCTGCCCACCATCCATCCCGCCGATATCGCGGCGGTGGCGCGGCTCGCGCTCACCGATCCCGCACACCGGGGGCAGGCTTATGCGCTGACCGGTCCGGCCCGGATATCGCCGCGTGAGCAGGTGGCGGCGATCGCAGCGGAGCTCGGCCGGGAGATCGAAGTCGTCGAGATCAGCCGGGAGCGGGCGCGGGCGCGCATGGTGGACGTGTTCGGCGCGGACGCGGCGGATGCGGTGCTGGATGTGACCGGCGGGGACGTCAATGACGAACTGCTGCGGGTGCGCGATACGGTCGAGCGGCTCACCGGGAGCGCCGGGCGGACCTATCGCCAGTGGGTCGAGGAGAACGCCGAGGCCTTTCGCTGATCTCGTGCAGAAAAAAGCCGTGCCGAGCTCGAAAGCCCGGCACGGCAAGCGAACTGCCGGATCAGTGGTCGTGGCCGCCGACGACGCCGCTGAGCTCGTTCGGGGTGCCGTCCAGGGTCACCGAGGCCGCGGTGGTGCCCGCGGTCAGGTCGATGCGGTGGATCTGCTTGGTGGCCGGCTCGCTCACGTAGACGTCGTCATCACGGACGAAGATGGCCGGGCGGGGCTGCTGCCACTCCAGGGGCTCCTCCCACGGGGCGATCACGTCGAAGCTGCGGGTCACCTTCGCGGCGACCGGGTCGATGACGTGGATCTTGCCGTCGGTGCCGAGGACCAGGGCCTCGCCCTGCGGGCCGCGGGCCAGCGAGCGGAAGGTGTAGCTGGTGCCGAGCGGGACGAGCTTCAGGCTGGCGTCGCGGGTGTCGATGAGTGAGATCTGCTGCGGGCGTTCGAGTTCGGCGTCCTTGTCCTGCTTGTAGTCGCCGAGGGCGATCGGGGAGGCGTCGGAGCCCGCCTGGTTTCCGATGCGGCCGTACGGGGTGGGGCTGGTGACCTTGGTGATGACGCCGTCGCGGTAGATCAGGACGCCGGTCTGGCAGCCGATGACCACGGCCTCGCCCGCGGTGGTGGATTCGCCGTGCACGCCGGGGCAGTCCTCGTTGCGGGCGATCTCCTTGCGGTCGGCGTCGAGAACCACGATGCCGGTGCGCTTTTCCTCGGTGCCGAGGGTGGTGACCAGTTCGCCGTTGGACAGTTCGATGGCGACGCCGTGGTGGGGCGCGGCGGAGGTGTAGTTCGTGGTGTCGGGCTTGCCGTGTTCCAGGTCGTGCGGGTCGAAGATGGTGACCTCGCCGGTGCCGTCGGTGAACAGCACGGTGCGGTCGGCGTGGCGGACCACGTGACCGGGCTTCGCGCCGGGGAAGGTGATGTCGGTGAGCTCGGCGTGCACGGCGTCGAGGACCTGGAAGCCCTCCTTGGTCGACACCATGACGTGGGTGTCGTCGCCCGCCGGGTTGACGCGGTTGAAGCCATCCAGCCGCACATCGCCGCCGACCTGCAGGGTTTCCCCGTCGAGCAGGTAGATGCCGCCGTCGTAGGTGACCGCGAGAGGGTTCGCGATCTCCGGGCGGGCGGCGGGCTCCGGCTCGTCGGCGCCACAGCCGCTCAGGGCGACTACCGAGGCCAGGAGGCCGGTCAGGGCTGCCGCTGACGCGGCTCTACTGCGGGTACGCATGGTTCGTGCTCCTCATCATGGTTGGTGCGCAACGTGTGTCGACGATCAGCGCGGGGTGAGGCCGGTGACGATGGCCTCGGTGTTGGCGCGCATCATGTCGAGGTAGGTGTCGGCTCCCCCGCCGGGCGGGGTGAGCGATTCGGTGTGCAGGGCGACGACATCGACCGCCACGCCCGCCTGTTCGGCCAGGACGCGGGCCAGCCGGTCCGGCTGGGAGGAATCGGCGAAGATGGTGCGGACGCCCGCCGCGCGGATGGCGGTGGCGAGCTCGGCCAGATCGGAGGCGCTCGGGGAGGCGAGTGCGGTACCGCTGGGGATGATCGCGCCGATCACCTCGAAACCGAATCGCTGTGCCAGATAACCGAAGACGTGATGGTTGGTGACCAGACGGCGGTGATCGAGCGGCAGCGAATCGAAGCGGGCCGTCATCCAGGCGTCCAGGGCCTCGATCTCGGCGCGGTAGCGGTCGACATTGGCGCGGATCAGCGCGGTGTCGACGCCGGGCAGCGCGAGCAGACGCGCACCGATCACGTCGACGGCGGTGCGGACGCGGGCCGGGTCGGTCCAGAAGTGCGGGTCGGGGCCGTCGCTGGTGCGGTAGTCGATCGGGTTCACCTGGTCGCCGACGGAAAGGGTTGGGACACCGGACTCTTCGGCGGCTTCGACGTGGCGCTCGACGCCCTCTTCCAGCCCGAGGCCATTGTGGATCAGCAGGGCGGCGTGGCTGATCCCGGCGGCCTGCTGGGCGGAGATGCCGAACTGGTGCGGGTCCGCACCGGGCGGCATGAGCACGGTGACCTTCGCCGCGTCGCCCACCAACTCCCGGGTGATGTCGCCGAGGATATTCGTGGTCACGACCACCTCCGGGCCGTCGGCGCCACCGGTGCCACAGGCGGGCAGCAGCAGGAGGGCCGCGCAGGCCAGCAGAGTGCTCAGCAGGGATCTCATCGGCCGGTCTCCACCATGTGGTCGGGGGTGATGTCGAGTGCGAAGGTGCGGGCACGACGCAGGTTGTCGCGGTAATCGATCTCGTGAATCGCCTGGGCGGCGGCATCGTTGACGTAGGCGCGATTGGTGTCGACCTCGATGACCGGTGGCGAGTCGGCCGCGATCGGCCCGGAGAGTAGTTGCGCCCGTGCGGTTTCCGCGCCGGTGCCGGGGTCGTAGGCGTGCAGCACGCCGTCACCGGTCAGACCGAGGATCGCGCTCCCGGCACCGGCGGTGTTGGCGGCCAGCACCGGCCCGGATTCGATGAGACGCCAGCTCCGGGCGGCGATGTCGAGCACCCAGATGCCGCGCTCCCCGGCGATCGCGGTGAGGGTGGTCGAACCCGCGCGATGGGTGAAGCGGGCTGCGCGCTCGGCGGCGGGCACCGGCTGCGGATAGGGGATCTCGGTGACCGAGAACCGGCCCGCGTCGGCCGCGACGAGCAGCGCGCCGTCCGCACACCCGAGGACGACTCCCCGGCGGGTGACGGCCGTACCGCTCGGCGCGGAGCACTGCCCGGCGAGTGGTGTGACCTGCGCGCCCTCGCGGGTGCGCACCTCCACACGTCCGGTGGCCGACACGGTGACGAGGTGCTCGGCGTACGGGATCGCGAGCCCGTCCACGCTGTCGCGTTCGGCGATGACACCGGACTCCAGTTCCGCGCGGTCCAGCAGCAGCGTGCTCGACGCGCCGATCAGCGCGATGAGCGCCGTATCGCTGTGCACGGCGACCACTCCCCCGTGCGGCACCTCGCCGATATCCCGGACGGCCGCACGGTAGTAGTGCACGTGATCGCCGTGGTCGACGGTCCAGCCGCCCCCGTCCAGCACGCCGGTGGCGGCGGCGGTGAGCGGGAAACCGAAGCGGTCGTCGCCCGCGAGGCCGACGATTCCGGGCATCCGGTCGAATTCGGTGGTCTCCTCGGTGATCAGATCGATCACCCGCAGCTCACCGCCGGAGCCCGCGACCACCAGCCGCGACTGCACCGAGTCCGTTTCCTCGGCGCCCTCGATGTAGCCGTGCGGCACCTCGGCGGGCGGTTCCGGTTCCCCGGGTGCGGCGCACCCGACTAGCACCATCGACAGCGCCGCCAGCAGCACCAGGGCATTCGCACTCGGGGCGGGCAGCCGAATGGCGCGCGCCGACAACGCGATACGCAGCCGGGAGGCGGCGGCCGACAGGAAGAACAGCCCGACGGCAACGGCGGCGATGGTGGCTCCGGCCGCCGTCCCGGCATACCAGGACACCAGCAAACCGACGAAGGTGGCGATGCCGCCGAAGGCGACCGCCAAGGCCATGATCACCGGAATCCGATGCGACCAGTAGGTGGCCGCCGCCGGCGGCGCGATGAGCAGGCCGAAGACCAGCAGCGTGCCCACCACGTGGAAGGACGCCACGATGGCGAGGGTGAGCAGGCCGAGCAGTGCCGCCTGCGCCCAGCGCGGGCGCAGCCCGAGGGAGTGCGCCGTGCGCGGGTCGAAGGCCAGCGCTACGAACGCGCGATGCCCCAGCACCGCGATCACCAGCGAAAGTCCCAGCGCCACCGCGAGATACGCGAGGTCGATCTCGCGAATGGCCAGCACATCGCCGAACAGCAGCGCGGTCACGTCGACGGCGAAGGATTGCGACCGCGAGACGATGATCACGCCCACCGAGAGCATGCCCGCGAACAGCAGCCCGATGGCGGTGTCGGCCGCGAACCGGGTATTGCGGCCCAGCGCCGTCACCCCCGCCGCCATCGCCCCGGCGCTGAGCGCCGCGCCCAGTACCAGGTTGCCGCCCAGCAGGGTGGCGACGGCCACGCCGGGCAGCAAACCGTGGGCCATGGCCTCGCCCAGAAATGCCATGCCGCGCACCACAACCCAGGTACCGGCCAGCGCGCAGATGCCGGAGACGAGCAGTCCGCCCCACAGCGCTCTCTGCACGAAGGACACCTCGAACGGGGCGAACAGCCATTCCATGACACGGCACCTTATTATGGAAATGATTTTCAATACAAGTTAGGTGATGAAGTGAACGATCGCGACACCGCGGCGGTACGGCTGCGAGGGCTAACCGCCGGTTATCGATCCCGAGCGGTGCTGCACGAGATCACGGCCGATATCCCGGCCGGTCGGGTGACCGCGCTCGTGGGACCCAACGGATCGGGGAAATCCACCCTGCTCGGCGTCCTGGCCGGAGTGATCACCCCCTCGGCGGGCACCGTCGAACGCACCGGCGGCCGCCGACCCGCGCTCGTCGTCCAGCAGGGCAGCGTGCCCTCGACCCTCCCGATCACGGTGCGCGAGACCGTGGCCATGGGCCGCTGGGCACATCGCGGACCCTGGCGGCGGCTCACCCGCGACGACCGGCGCATCGTGGCGGACTGCCTGGAGCGGATGGGAATCGCCCACCTCGCCGCGCGGCGGCTCACCGACCTCTCGGGCGGTCAGCGCCAGCGCGCGCTGCTCGCCCGGGCACTGGCGCAGGAAGCGGATCTGCTGCTGCTCGACGAGCCTGCCGTCGGATTGGATATCGAAGCACAGCAACAGATCTCGCGCACGATCCGGGAAACCGCCGCGTCCGGGGTCACCGTCGTGCACGCCACGCACGACCGCGCCGAAGCGCTCGGTGCGGATCACTGCCTGCTGATGCGCGACGGCGGACTCGCCGACTCCGGAGCGCCGGAAACGGTGCTGGCGACGGCCCCGGCGGCCGAACCGACCGCTACCGCCCCCACGCCAGCTTGATCCGGGTGGTGGACAGGAAATCGTCGGTCAGCTCGCGCAGCGCCAGGAACTGACCCCCGGTCCCGTACTTCTGTCGCAGGCTGCCGAAGTCGAGGTACTCCGCCGCCGCCGCGATCTGATTCGATTCCGGAATCCGCGTCGGGAACAGGCGCGGCAGGCTGCGGTCCCGGCGCAGGTCGTCGAGTATGCGCTGATGTACGGCCGAGGAGCGGCGGTATTTGGTGACCACCACGCCCAACTCCTCGATGGGAGCGCCCCACCGCGCCGACAGCTGCCGGATTCGGGCCTGCACCGCCGGAATGCCGTAGGTGGACATGAAATCCGGAATGGTCGGGACGAGATAGCCGTCCGCGATGCGCAGGCCGTTCTGGGTGACCAGGCCCAGGCTCGGCGGGCAGTCGATCAGCACATAGTCGTAGTCGAACAGCACGCCGCTGAGCGAGTCGGCCAGTAGGGCGGTCGGATCCACCGCCCGGACGTGGGACAGATCGTCCTGGAGCGCAATGAGTTTCAGAGAGGATGGCAGCAGGTCCACCGAGGTGACGGTGCGCATGGCGGAAACGCGGGGCTGCACCAGCCCGGCCGCGTCGCGCGGGCGGTAGCCCTCCACCACATCGCCGAACACCGCCGCCAAGGTGTCCGCGCCTCGATCCAGTTCGGCCGCCCGGCGTTCGCCGACCATCATGGTGGTGAGATTGCGCTGCGGATCGAGGTCGATGAGCAGCACCCGCTTGCCGAACTCGGCGGACAGGATCTCCGCCAGGGCCGCCGTGGTGGTCGTCTTGCCCACCCCGCCCTTCAGATTGAAGGTGGCGACCACGTAGGGGCGGGTACGGCCCGGTACCGGGTTCTGCTCCCAGATGCGTTGCGGGCGTTCGAAGTGCAGGATACGGCCGCTCTTGTCGGGCCACGCCCAGTCGAAGCCGTCGGCTTCGGCGAATCCCACCGAGCGCGCACGCTCCCCGGACACCACCTCACCGCGCAACTCCACCAGTTCGAAACCCTTCATCCCATGACCGCCGCGACGATCCGGTTCAGCCTAGTAACCCGGGCCCCCGGCGGCCGGTTACGACACCGGCGGGTTGGAACATCATGCGCTCTATCGTGAGCCAGAACACGAATGAGGATGACCTCAGATCTGCCACAATGCCTCGGTGCGTTATTTCGAGGGTGTGAGCGGCCTGGTGCATTACCGGAGGTGGCCGATCGAAAACCCCAGGGCGGTAGTCGTTCTGCTGCATGGGCTCGGACAGCAGAGCGCCGACTACCACCGGTTCTGTCGCGCGGCCAATCGATCCGGTATCGACGTGTGGGGCATCGACCACATCGGACACGGCCTGAGCGAAGGCGACAGCGAGGCCATGCCGCCCATCGACGATCTCGCGGCCAATGCGGTGCGGCTCACCGCACTGGCGCGCACCGAACACCCCGAGCTACCGCTGATCATGGTCGGGCATTCCCTCGGAGCCGGTACCGCGCTCATCGCCATGCAGGACCGAGGTGCCGTGGTCGACTCGGTATCGGGCGTGGTGCTGCTGGGGTCGCCGGAACGAGCCGCGATCCTGGACGTGCCGGCCCCGCGGGTGCCCACGCTGGTGCTGCACGGCGCGGACGACCGGCGGGCTCCGATCGCACCGATCCGGCGGTGGTGCGCGCAGCGGCCGGGCACCCGGATGCGCGAATTCCTCGATGCCGGACACGATCTGCTGCACGAGCCGGGACACCGCGCGGTCACCGAGGCGATTCTGGAATTCGTCCAGGACGCGGTGCGCCGGACCTCGATGCCTGCCCGACGCGTGCCGGGGTTGCCCGCTGTCGCCGTGTGAAGGCAGCCGACCCCGGCCGCTGGCTCGTGCCTGTGCGGACTGCCGGTCTCAGCCGCGGAACCACATGGGCCGCAGGGTGGGACCGTTCTCCGGCAATTCGATGAGGTCGCCCTCGAGGACGAACCCGCAGCGCGCGTACAGGCGCGAGGAGCGTTCGGTGCTGGCCTCCAGGTAGGCGGGGACGCCCGCCTCGGAGGCCGCCTTCACCCGGTCGGTGACGATGGCGGCTCCCGCGCCCTTGCCGCGGTGCTGCGGCAGCGTCACGATCACCTGTAGATAGCGGTGCGGGAATTCGGTCGGGTGGCTCTGCTCCAACAGGCCCGACAGCGCCCGCAATCGCCGGAAGGGCGGCAGCGGAGCCTGTTCGTACAGCTCACGCATCTGCTCGGCTTCGCGCTGTACGCGCTCCCGGCCGGTGACGGTCTGCCACAGCGAGACCGCCCAGATCTCGTCCCCGGCCCCGGCGACCCACACCTCGTCCTCGCGCATGGTGCGCTCGATCATCTCCGGCGCGTACTGCGCGCGGAACTGCCGGGAGATCTCCGGATGCCCCGCCATGATCCAGCTGAACACCACTTCGTCGGCGGTCGCCTCGGCGAAGACCGCCGCCACCCTGTCGAGTTCGTCCAGGCCCGCGCGGCGGACCGTCGGCGTCGTAACCATCTCCGTCGTACCCATTTCTGTAACCTCCCGATCCGAACGGTGTCCTCGAGGGCCAAGGTATGGCGATGCCGACCGGGTTACGACAATTTCGTCACACTGGATGTCGTGATGAAACCAGAGACGCCGGAGTGTGCGGTGTGCGGCGAGACGATCACGCATCCGCCCCGCGGACGCCGCCGCCGGTACTGCTCACGGTCGTGTCAGGCGCGGGCCTACCGGGCCCGGTCGCGGCCCGTCGCGCCACCGCGCCGCACCCCGCCGCGACGGCTCACCACCGTCGCCGTGGTGCGCGCGGCCGTGGAACTCGCCGATCGGGAGGGCCTGGAGGGGCTGTCCATGCGCCGTCTCGCCACCGAACTGGGCGTGGCAACCGCCAGCCTGTACCGCCACTTCCCTGACCGCGACACCCTGCTCGCGGAGATGGCGGAATTGACGCTCGCCGAAACCCCGCCGCCCCCAGCCGATCTCACCGGCTGGCGGGACGGGCTCGGCTACGAGGCGCTCGGCGAATGGCAGCTCTACCGCCGCCACCCCTGGATGCTGCCGGTGCTCGCGCAGACCCGCCCACCGCTGGGGCCGGCCCTGCTCGATTCCCTGGAGCGCGCCTTCACCGCCCTGTACCGGCCGGGTATGACGCGGGAGAGCATGCTCACCGTCTATCTGTCGGTATCCGGCCTGGTGCAGGGGCTGGCGCTGCTGCTCACCTCCGAGCGCGCCCCACTCGGTCCGCAGACCACCGCCGAGGACGTGGTGGAGATGGTCACCCCCGAATCCCACCCGATGCTCGTGCGCTACTTCGAAACCGATGCCGGGGGCCTCGATCTGGACCTCGACCGGCTGCTCGGGGATTGCCTCGCGCTGCTCTTCGAGGGCATCGCCGCCCGGCACTACCCCACCGAGCACGCGCGCGGCGGAGCATGCAACCGCTAGGACGCCGCGGTCGAGTCCGCGACGCCCAGGTATCGGGATGGGACCTCGGCCACCAGCCAGACACCATTGCCGGTGACGAAGAACTCGTGGCCGTCGCGGTGCATATCCGCCGCCGCCACGGTGAGGACGGCCGGGCTGCCGTGCCGTGTGCCCACGGTGCGGGCGGTGGCCGGATCGGCGGACAGGTGCACGGCATGGCGGCGCATGGGGAGCAAGCCCTGCGACCGGATCAGTGGGAGGTTCGATCGGGCGGTGCCGTGGTACAGCCGCGCGGGCGGCGCGGCCGGGGCGTAGCCGAGATCCACCGGGACGGAGTGCCCTTGCCGCGCCCGGATCCGGGTGCCGCTCGCGTCGAATTCGAAGCGCCGCTTGCTGTTCTGCTCGACGACGAGGTCGAGCTGAGCGCGCGTGAAACCTTTGCCGTGCACGGCCGCCTGTCGTAGCAGCGCCGCGACGGGCACCCAGCCCGCCGCGTCCAGGTCCAAGCCGATGGCCTCGGGGCGATGCCGCAGCCAGTTCGACAGCCGCTTGGACACTTTCACGATGTCCCTGTCGTTCATGGTCCGATCACGGTCGCATACCGAGCGGCGCGGCACCAGGCAATAATGCCGCGCCGCCCCGAACTACCCGCCGGAACTCGGTGCCGGATCGTCGGGCAGCGACTGCACGGTGCAAACCGCGGCGATCGACACGGTGCGGGAAGCGTTGCCGCCCGAGGGTGGCGTGCCCGTGGGCTCGGTGCCGGGTGACGCCACTGTCGACCGCCTATCGTTCAGTCGTGCCTGATCCGAAAAGTCCCATGCGAGGCGTTGCGTTACCCGTCCGCAATTCGACAGCAACCCGAACCGTCGCGCCCGGGACGCCGGTCCGGACGGGGCGCAGTAACGTGGCAGCCATGACAGCTGTTGCAGATCGTTCGCTCGGACCGGAATTGGTACGCACCGTAAGCATCGGCGAGGCCGATGTCCTCGTCATCGGACTCACGAGTTCCGACGACGGACCCGCGATCGCCCCGGCGGACGCGTTCGGCGACGTACTCGATGCCGAGACGCGCGCGACTCTGCTGACCGCGCTCACCGCGGTCGGGGCCAAGGGCAAGGGCGAGGAACTGACCCGGGTGCCCGCGCCCGCCGGACTGGGCGTCGACAGTGTGCTGGCGGTCGGGCTCGGCGCGCTCGACAAGATCGACGCGGAACAGATCCGCAAGTCGGCCGGTGTCGCCGGGCGGGCGCTGAGCGGAGTCGGCACCGCCGTCACCACGCTGTCCGGACTGGACCTGGGCGCGGCGGCCGAGGGCTTCTACCTGGGCGCGTACACCTTCACGCCGTACAAGGGGAAGTCCGCGCCCACGCCGGAGGAGACCCCGGTCAAGCGGGTCGAATTCCTGGTGCCCGATCCGGGATTCGGCGAGGAGGCGCTGTTCCGCGCCCAGGCCGTGGCCGAAGCCGTCGCCACCGCACGGGATTTCGTCAACACCCCGCCCAATGACCTGTTCCCCGCCGAATTCGCCGACCGCGCCGCGGAATTGGCCAAGGCCGCCGGACTCCAGGTGGAGATCCTCGACGAGCAGGCCCTCGCCGACGGCGGGTACGGCGGCATTCTCGGGGTCGGCAAGGGCTCCTCGCGGCCGCCGCGGCTGATCCGCATCACCTACGCGGGCGGCGACAAGAAGGTCGCGCTGGTCGGCAAGGGCATCACCTTCGACACCGGCGGCATCTCCATCAAGCCCGCGCAGAACATGGAGAACATGACCTCCGATATGGCGGGTGCGGCGGCGGTCATCGCCACCACCCTGCTCGCCGCGCGGCTGAGCCTGCCGGTCACCGTCACCGCGACCGTGCCCATGGCCGAGAACATGCCCTCGGCAACCGCTCAGCGACCGGGCGATGTGCTCACCCAGTACGGCGGCACCACCGTCGAGGTGATCAATACCGATGCCGAGGGTCGGCTCATCCTGGCCGACGCCATGGTGCGCGCCGGTGAGGACGAGCCGGACTACCTCATCGACGTCGCCACCCTCACCGGGGCGCAGATGGTGGCCCTGGGCACCCGCACCCCGGGTGTCATGGGCACCGAGGAGTTCCGGGACCGGGTGGCCCGGATCTCCCAGGCCGTCGGCGAGAACGGCTGGCCCATGCCGCTGCCCGCGGAACTGCGCGCCGACCTCAACTCCAAGATCGCGGATCTGGCCAATGTCACCAACCACCGCTGGGGCGGCATGCTCTCGGCCGGACTCTTCCTGAAGGAGTTCGTGGCGGACGGGTTGCAGTGGGCGCACGTCGATATCGCCGGACCGTCGTACAACACCGGCGGACCGTTCGGCTACACCCCGAAGGGTGGTACGGGCGTACCGGTCCGCACGCTCATCGCGACCATCGAGGACATCGCCGCGGAATAGCCGTACCCGCGCGGTGGGGTCGACAGACCCCACCGCGCACGGCAAACCGACTGTCGGACGGCCGATTACGGCCGTGCAATAATCCGGACCGATGCAGTCGACGGGCGGCTCCACGGTCCGGGCCGTTCGGGAGGGATTCAATGGCCACACGCGCGCTGACCCAACAGGACTTCCGCCAGGTGGTGGCGAGCAATCACATAGTGCTGGTGGACTTCTGGGCCGACTGGTGCGGATGGTGCAAGCGCTTCGCCCCCGTCTACGACGCGTCCTCGGTCACCCATCCGCAGATCGTGCACGGCACCGTCAACGGGGAGACCGAACCCGCACTGGCCGCCATGGCCGAACTCACCGGCTACCCGACCATCATGGCCTTCCGCGAAGGGCTGCCGGTCTACAAGCACGCCGGCTACCTGAGCGCCGCGCAGCTGGAAGACGTGGTGCAGCAGGTGCAGTGGATGGATATGGACGAGTTCCGGCGGCAGGCGGCCGAACAACTCCGGCAGCAGCAGGCCGCGCAACAGCAGGCACCCGCCACCGAGACCGCCGCCGCCCCTGCCGTCCCCCGCGCCGGAATCGCGGGCGGGCCGCCCCAGTACGGCTGGCCGGGCCTGCGCACGCGCTGAGCCGAAGCGCGACGACCGTTCAGTCGTCAGCGAGCATGGCCCGCCGCCGCTCGATCCGGCGGCGGGCGTCGTAATCGCGCATCCGTTGCGGATACCCGACCTTGCGCACGTCGTAGACGGGGATGCCGAGCTCACCCGACAGCCGGTGCGCGCCCCGCTCCCCCACCACCCGGCGGGTCCACTCGCCGTCGTGGGCGACCAGCGCCACCGACACGTCCGTCACCGTCGTCCGCGGTTCCACGAACGCCTCCACACCCCGATGGGTGCTCGTCCACTCCCGCAGGTAGGCCAGGTCCGCCGCCCGCGCACCGCCGACGCCACCGCGCAGCCGATCCAGGAATCCCATCCGGCATCCTCCTCTCCGGAGCTTGGAAACGGGAGCCTGGAAACGCTCCCGTCCACTATCGATACTGCCAGCGAAACGCCAGGTGAGACCGGGTGCACCCGAGTCCTCAGCGAATACACAGCCGGAACTCAGAACTCCAATGCCATCCACTGCTCCGGCCGGGCCAGCGGCGTGAAACCGAGGCGTGCGTACACCTCGTGCGCGTCCTGCGTCACCAGCGCGACGCGCCGCACGCCGGTCGGCCGCAGGTGCTCACGCACGGCCGCCACCAGGGCCGAACCGATCCCCTTCCCGCGCACCGACCGGTCCACGTAGACGTCGCAGAGGAAGGCGAAGGTCGCCGAGTCGGTGACCACCCGCGCGTAGGCCACCTGCGCACCCGAGACCGACTCGTACACGCCGAAGTTGAGCGAACCGGCGATGGCGCGGTCCTGATGTTCGCGGGCCCGGCCCAGCGCCCAGTAGGCGTCGCCGGCCAGCCAGTGGTGCACGCGGGCGCGATCGAGGCGGTGGTGGGCGGTGGAGAGTTCGTAGCCCTCGGGCAGCGGCACGGCGTCGGTCATGTCGGAAACATTCCCAGGTGGTGGGAACAGTGGCGACCCGAATTCTCGGGTCACAATGCTCGCGCGCGGTGAGTTGTGACACGCGCGATCGGCTATCACCGCTGCTCGCCGCGTCGCCGTGGCCGCTCACGGCGGCGGTGGCCGTCCCGAGAGGTGGACGCAACGGCCGCCCTGTGACACGCCGCACGCGCGGTAGTGCAAGGATGGGTATCCGGAACAACAACCTACGGATCTCCGGGGCCACAGAATTGGCTGTGGCTGTACGGGACCCCGCGACCCGCGGTGGAGACCCGCCGAGAGAACGAACTGTTTAACCCGACGAGCAGTCAGAGGAGTCAACGGACATGGCCTTCTCCGTCCAGATGCCGGCTCTTGGTGAGAGCGTCACCGAGGGCACTGTGACCAGGTGGCTGAAGCAGGAAGGAGACACGGTCGAGGTCGACGAGCCGCTGCTCGAGGTCTCCACCGACAAGGTCGACACCGAAATCCCGTCGCCTGCCGCAGGAGTCCTGGTCAAGATTTCCGCCCAGGAGGACGACGTCATCGAGGTCGGCGGCGAACTCGGTGTGATCGGTGATGCCAACGAGGCTCCCGCACCCGATTCCGCGCCCGCCCCCGAGGCCGCCGCCCCGGCCGCCGAGGAGAAGCCCGCTCCGGCCCCCGAGCCCGAGCCGGCCCCGGCCGCCAGCGCGCCCGCCCCCGAGCCCGCCGCCGCGTCCTCCGGCCCCGCCGAGGGCACCCCGGTGAAGATGCCCGAACTCGGCGAATCCGTCACCGAGGGCACCGTCACCCGCTGGCTCAAGCAGGTCGGCGATCAGGTCGCGGTCGACGAGCCGCTGCTCGAGGTGTCCACCGACAAGGTCGACACCGAGATCCCGTCGCCCGTCGCGGGCACCCTGCTGGAGATCACCGCACAGGAAGACGACGTGGTCAATGTCGGCGGTCAGCTCGGCGTGATCGGCAGTGGCGCACCGGCTTCCGCGCCCGCCCCGACCCCGGCTCCCGCCCCGGCCCCCGAGTCGAAGCCGGAACCGAAGCCGGAACCCGAGCCCGCTCCGCAGCCCGCCGCCGAGGCCCCCAAGCCCGCACCCGCTCCGGAGCCCGCGCAGAAGCCCGCCCCGGTCCCCGCCGGTGCGACCCCCGCCGAGGAGCCCTCCAGCAACGGTGGCGGCGGACCCTACGTCACCCCGCTGGTGCGCAAGCTCGCCGCCGAGCACGGCGTCGACCTGGCCTCGGTGAACGGCTCGGGTGTCGGCGGCCGTATTCGCAAGCAGGATGTGCTCGCCGCCGCCGAGGCCAAGAAGGCTCCGGCCCCGGCCGCCGCCCCGTCGGCTCCCGCTGCCGCCGCGCCCGCCGCCACCGCGGCCCCGCGTCCGCAGCTGGCCCACCTTCCGGGCACCACCCAGAAGGCCAACCGCATCCGGCAGATCACCGCCACCAAGACCCTGGAGTCGTTGCGGACCACCGCGCAGCTCACCCAGGTGCACGAGGCCGATCTCACCAAGATCGCGGCGCTGCGGGCCAAGGCCAAGAACTCCTTCCAGCAGCGTGAGGGCGTCAAGCTCACGTTCCTGCCGTTCTTCGCGAAGGCCGCCATCGAGGCCCTCGGCGTACACCCGAACGTGAACGCCTCCTACGACCAGGAGAAGAAGGAGATCACCTACCACTCGGTGGTCAACCTCGGCATCGCGGTCGACACCGAGCAGGGGCTGCTGTCCCCGGTCATCCACAACGCCAACGACCTGTCCCTCGCGGGGCTGGCCCGGGCCATCGCCGATATCGCCAACCGGGCGCGCACCGGCGGCCTCAAGCCGGACGAGCTGTCGGGCGGCACCTTCACCATCACCAATATCGGCTCCCAGGGTGCGCTGTTCGACACCCCGATCCTGGTGCCGCCGCAGGCCGCCATGCTGGGCACCGGCGCGATCGTCAAGCGCCCCATGGTGATCAGCGACAACGGCAGTGAGGCCATCGGCATCCGCTCCATGGCGTACCTGCCGCTGACCTACGACCACCGGCTCATCGACGGCGCCGACGCCGGCCGCTTCCTCACCACCATCCGGCACCGGCTGGAAGAGGCGGCCTTCGAAGGCGATCTCGGCCTGTAGCCATGAAGGTCGTGGTGGCCGGGTCCTCCGGGCTGATCGGGACGGCACTGGTCGCGGCACTGCGCCGCGACGGGCACGAGGTGGCGCGCCTCGTGCGCCGTCCCGTGCGCGCCCGCGACGAGTTCTCCTGGGATCCGGCCCGCGCCGACCTGGACCAGCGCGCGCTGCGCGATGCCGACGCCGTGGTGAACCTCTGCGGCGCGAGCATCGGGCGGCGGCGCTGGACCGGCAGCTTCAAACAGGAGCTGCGCGACAGCCGCATCATCCCCACCGATGTGCTGGCCTCGGCGGTCGCCACGGCCGGGGTGCCGACGCTGGTCAACGCCAGCGCCATCGGCTACTACGGCATGGACACCGGTGACCGGGTGCTCACCGAGAGCGACCCCGCCGGAACGGGATTCCTGGCGGCGCTGTGCCGGGACTGGGAGACCGCGACGCAACCGGCCGTCGACGCCGGAACGCGTACCGTGCTGCTGCGCAGTGCGGTGGTCATGTCCGCGCACGGCGGCATGCTCGGCATGCTGCGGCCGCTGTACTCCCTCGGACTGGGCGGCCGCATCGGCAACGGTCGCCAGTACATGCCGTGGATATCGCTCGACGACGAGATCGGCGGCATCGTGCACGCCATCACCCGACCGGCAGTCTCCGGGCCGGTGAACATGGTCGGCCCCGCTCCGGTCACCAATGCCGAGTTCAACCGGGCGCTGGGGCGCGCGCTGCACCGGCCCGCCCCGTTCGTGGTCCCCGCCTTCGCCCTGCGCCTGGCCCTCGGTGAGTTCGCGGACGAGGCCGTCCTGCACGGCCAGCGCGCGATTCCCGCTGTCCTCGAGGAGAGCGGCTACACCTTCACGCATCCCACCATCGGCGCGGCGCTCGCCGCCGTCGGCGACCGCTGACCCTGGCCGGTGCCACCACTGGGGCGTGCCCTGTTTCGCGCGGCTATAGCCGGGTAACCCGCCAGTAGCTACCATGGATAACCCCACGTAAGACCCGTTGCTGCAGGTAAGCGGGCCGCCGAGCGAGACGGGCGTGACCGCCATGTTCAAAACCATTGATGTCAAGTTGATCGCCGGCGAATTGGTTCTCACTCTCGCCATCCTCACCGCCGGGTATTCGATTCCGGACTTCGACAACCCGTTCCAGTGCGTGCCACATCTCGGCGATACCACCGAATTCCTCGCCTGCCTGGACCGATAGCCGGGCGAGAGCGGCGTCACAGCACGGCGCTGGCTACCGTGAACGGGTGAGCGACGCCCTCTCCCCCGCCGTGCTCGCACCGGCCGACCTGCTGGTGCGCGACGCCCGCCCGAGCGATCTGCCGGAAATCCTGGTGATCCACAACCACGCCATCGCCGAGACCACAGCCATCTGGGATACCGAACTCGCCGACCTCGGCGAGCGCACGGCCTGGTTCCAGGCCCGCACCGATGCCGGATGCCCCATCCTGGTCGCCGAGATCGACGGCGCGGTCGCCGGATACGCCAGCTACGGACAGTTCCGGCCCAAGTCGGGATACCGCTTCTCCGTGGAGAACTCCGTGTACGTCTCCGACCGATTCCACCGGCGCGGCGTGGCCACCGCGCTCATGAGCGAACTGCTGGCGCGGGCTCGCCGGGGCGGCGTGCACGCCATGATCGCCGCCATCGAATCCGGCAACACCACCTCCATCGCCCTGCACGAGAAGTTCGGCTTCACCATCGTCGGACAACTGCCCGAGGTCGGGCACAAGTTCGGCCGCTGGATGGATCTGACACTCATGCAACTCGTCCTCGGCGATGGCGTAACGGGCGATGGCGTAACGTCACAGTCGTGAGCGAGCGCACCACCCCCGCCCCGAGCACCCCTGCCGCAACCTCGGCCACCGGCGTCTCGGCCCGCTACGACAGCACGCCGCTGCTGGTCGAGGATCTGGGTCTGATCGACTACACCCTCGCCTGGGACCGCCAGCGCGCGATCGCCGCCGAACGCGCCGAGGGCGTCGGCCAGGACCGGCTGCTGCTGCTCGAACATCCGTCGGTCTTCACCGCGGGCCGCCGCACCGAACCCGAGGACATGCCGATCGACGGCAGCCCGGTGATCGAGGTGGACCGGGGCGGCAAGATCACCTGGCACGGGCCCGGACAGCTGGTCGGCTATCCGATCGTCCGCCTGGCCGAACCCGTCGACGTGGTCGCCTACGTGCGACGGCTCGAGGAGGCCATCATCCACGTGTGCGGGCAGTTGGGACTGCACGCCGGTCGCGTGGCGGGTCGTTCGGGAGTGTGGGTGCCCGCGAACGACTTCCAGCCCGAACGCAAGATCTCCGCCATCGGGGTGCGGGTGCAGCGCGGCGTCACCCTGCACGGGGTGTCGTTCAACTGCAATTCGGCGCTGGACGGTTTCCAGACGATAGTGCCGTGCGGAATCCGCGATGCCGGGGTGACCACGCTGACCCGGGAGCTGGGGCGCGAGGTGACCGTGGCCGAGGTGCGGCCGCTGGTGGCGGAGGCCATCGCGCGGGCCCTCGACGGGGAGCTGCCGGTGAGCGAGCACGTCGTCGCCCGTGAGACCGCCAAGGTGGCCGAGCCGCAGCCGGAGGCGGCGTCGGGGTCGAAGTCCGAGGCGAGCGGTCCGGCGAAAGTCGAGGCCTGAGGGCCCTCCACGAGCCGAAGATCACGAGCGTAGAGTCGAAGAAGTGACCTCCGTCGACACCCCGACATCGAACGACCCGACCGCGGCCGACCCTGCGGCGGGCTCCACGGCATCCGCCGCGTCCGAGCGCGCCACCGCACCCGCGGGCCGCAAGCTCCTTCGCATCGAGGCGCGCAACGCCGAGACGCCGATCGAGCGCAAGCCCAAGTGGATTCGCACCCGCGCCACCATGGGTCCGGAGTACTCCGAACTCAAGGGCCTGGTGAAACGCGAAGGGCTGCACACGGTCTGCGAGGAAGCGGGCTGTCCCAACATCTTCGAGTGCTGGGAAGACCGCGAGGCCACCTTCCTGATCGGCGGTGACCAGTGCACCCGCCGCTGCGACTTCTGCCAGATCGACACCGGCAAACCCAAGGCGCTGGACCGCGACGAACCGCGCCGCGTGGCCGAGAGCGTGCAGGCCATGGGGCTGCGCTACTCGACCGTCACCGGTGTGGCCCGCGACGACCTGGACGACGGCGGCGCGTGGCTGTACGCCGAGACCGTGCGCGCCATCAAGCGGCTCAACCCGCACACCGGCGTGGAGCTGCTCATCCCCGACTTCAACGCCGACCCGGACCAGCTGGCCGAGGTGTTCTCCAGCCGTCCCGAGGTGCTCGCCCACAATGTGGAGACGGTGCCGCGCGTGTTCAAGCGCATCCGCCCCGCCTTCCGCTACGAGCGCTCCCTGGCCGTGATCACCGCCGCCCGCGAGGCCGGGCTGGTCACCAAGTCCAACCTCATCCTGGGCATGGGCGAGAACCCGGAGGAGGTCACGCAGGCCATGCGCGACCTGCACGAGGCGGGCTGTGACATCCTCACCATCACCCAGTACCTGCGCCCGTCGCCGCGCCACCACCCGGTGGATCGCTGGGTCAAGCCGGAGGAGTTCGTCGAGCACTCCCGCACGGCCGAGGAGATCGGCTTCGCCGGTGTCATGGCGGGTCCGCTGGTCCGCTCCTCCTATCGTGCGGGGCGGCTCTACGCCCAGGCGATGAAGCATCACGGCCGTGAGATCGCACCGGAGATGGCGCATCTCGCCGAGGAGGGCACCGCATCGCAGGAGGCCACCTCGGTGCTGGCCCGCTTCGGTTCCTGAGCCGCGACACATTCCTGAGCCGCGCCACAACAGACTCCCGCCACAGCAGACATACGACGATGGCCCGGACAGTGTCCGGGCCATCGTCGTATCCAACGCAAGATGGCGTATCGGCCGATTCGCAGACGCGATCCGCTCGCTGGTGGGAAGCTCGAAGTACCGCACGTGGCGACCAGGGGAGCGAGCCAGATGGTCGAGAAGACGAGTGCGTCGGCAGGCGCGAACGGTAGGGCAGTGACGGCCGACCGGCCGGAGGACATACGCAATGTGGTGCTGGTCGGGCACAGCGGGTCCGGGAAGACCACGCTGGTGGAGGCGCTGGCGGTGGCCACGGGGGCGGTGCCCCGATGTGGTCGGGTCGAGGACGGGACCGCGGTGTCCGACTACGACGACATCGAACAGCGACAACACCGGTCGGTACAGCTGTCGGTGGTCCCGATGGGGTGGGAGCAGTACAAGATCAACCTATTGGACACCCCCGGCTACGCGGACTTCGTCGGGGAATTGCGGGCCGGTCTGCGCGCTGCGGACGCGGCCCTTTTCGTGCTCTCGGCCGCCGCCGGGGTGGAGGGGGTGAGCGGGCCGACATTGGCACTGTGGGAGGAATGTGCCAGAGTCGGCATGCCGCGCGCCATCGTGCTCACCCACCTCGACACCGCGCGCGCGGACTTCGACGAGATGACCGAGACCTGTCGCGACATCCTGGGCGGCGGAGCCGCGGAATCCATCCTGCCGCTGCATCTCCCGGTCTACGGGGAGAAGGCCGCCGACGGCCACCGGCCGGTGCTGGGGCTGATCGACCTGCTCTCCCAGCACGTCTACGACTACTCCGCCGGTGCGCACACCGAAACCCCGGCCACCCCGGAGCAGGTGGCGCAGCTCGAGGAGGCGCGCAACCGGCTCATCGAGGGCATCATCGCCGAGAGCGAGGACGAGACCCTCATGGACCGCTACATCGGCGGCGAGGACATCGACCTCGCCACCCTGGAGGCCGATCTCGAAAAGGCCGTCGCCCGAGGCAGTTTCCATCCCGTGCTGATCGCCGCGCCGCCACCGGAGGGGGCGCGGCAGGGGCTGGGCACCATGGAGATCCTGGAGCTCATCACGCGCGGATTCCCCACGCCCGCCGAACATCCCGTCTCCGCGACCGGCACCACCGGAGGCACGCCCGAACCGCTCGTCTGTGATCCGAAGGGGCCGTTGGCCGCCGAGGTGATCCGCACCTCCTCCGATCCATATGTCGGCCGGATGTCGCTGGTGCGGGTGTTCTCCGGCACGCTGCGCACCGACGACACCGTGCACGTGTGCGGGCACGGGCCGTCCGAGACCACCAATCACGACGCCGATGAGCGGGTGGGGGCCGTCTCCGCGCCGTTCGGCAAGCAGCAGCGGCCGCTCGGTCAGGCCATCGCGGGCGATATCGCCTGTGTCACCAAACTGTCGCGCGCGGAAACCGGCGACACCCTCTCGGCCAAGGACGCTCCGCTGCTCATCGAGCCCTGGGCCCTGCCCGATCCGCTGCTGCCGGTGGCCATCGCGGCGCATTCCAAGGCCGACGAGGACAAACTCTCCCAGGGCCTGAGCCGTCTGGTGGCCGAGGATCCGACGGTGCGGCTGGAACAGAATCCCGATACCCGGCAGCTGGTGCTGTGGTGTCTGGGTGAGGCGCACCGCGAGGTGGCGCTCGAGCGGCTGCGCACCCGGTTCGGCGTGCAGGTCGATGTGGTCGAGCACAAGGTGGCGCTGCGGGAGACGTTCGCCGGCGCCGCCACCGGCCGCGGGCGGCATGTGAAACAGTCGGGCGGCCATGGTCAGTACGCCATCTGCGAGATCGAGGTGCAGCCGCTGCCGGAGGGCTCCGGTATCGAGTTCGTGGACAAGGTGGTGGGCGGCGTCGTGCCGCGCCAGTTCATTCCCTCGGTGGAGAAGGGTGTGCGGGCGCAGGCCGCGCGCGGTGTGGTGGCCGGATACCCGCTGGTCGACGTGCGAGTGACGCTGTACGACGGCAAGGCCCACTCCGTCGACTCCTCCGACGCGGCCTTCCAGACCGCGGGCGCGCTCGCCCTGCGCGAGGCCGCCGCCGCGGCCCGCATCAACCTGCTCGAGCCCATAGCCGAAGTGCTGGTGGTGGTTTCGGACGACTACGTGGGGCCGGTGCTCGGTGACCTGTCGAGCCGGCGGGGGCGGGTGCTCGGCACCGAACCGATCGGGCGCGGCGGCCGCACCGCGATCAGGGCCGAGGTCCCCGAACTCGAATTGAGCCGCTACGCCATCGATCTGCGCTCACTGGCCCGCGGCGCGGCCGACTTCACCCGCCGCTACGTGCGGCACGAGCCGGTACCCGCGCAGCTCGCGGACGGCATCCGCGAGAAGGCCGCATCATCCGCCTGACCGGTCAGCAGGCGTCGAGAACGCGTGTCATGGCGTCCTTCTCGGCCCGGGCCACCCAGAGTGCGTAGGCCGCTCAGACGTCGATCTGCTTGGCGACGTAGACACAGCGGTAGGACTTGTTGGGCGGCAGCCAGGAGGCGGCGTCGCTGTCGCTCTTGCGCTGATTGGCGGGGCCGTCGACGGCGAGCAGGTGGCGCGGATCGTTGGCGAGGTTGCGGCGCTGGCGCGGATCCAGCTGTTGCGCGCCCTTCTGCCGGGCGCGGACGGATACGGCGGGCGGCACGGTCGAGTGCGGCGCGGTGGTAGTGCTGGCGCTACCACCGGGCGGGTGCGTACCGGAGTTCGCATTCGGGCGTGCGCCGCACTGACGTGACCGGTGTGGATTCCTAACCTCGGAAGGGTGAGCGGGCGCATCGGTCCGCTTCCGAGCAGGAGGAATCATAGTGCGCAGTAGGGCATTTCGGTGTCGCACCAGACGGGTGGCGCTCGCGGGCACGGTGGAGCTCGACACGCCGGTCGAGCAATCGGGCACGACCGATCCGGCGGCGCACAATCAGCCCATGCGATTGGTGTGTGCCGCATGAGCTTCGGTAAATGGTTCGCGGCGCTGTGCCTGGTACTTCCCTTCGGAATCGGCTGTGCCACCGCGGACACCGCCGCCGCGCCCGAGCTGGACCGCTTCCACCACCAGCGGGTGGACTGGCGGCCCTGCGATCAGGAACGTCTCGACGCGGCCGAGGCGCAGTGCGCCGACGTCACCGTTCCGCTCGACTACGGCCGGCCGGACGGGCCGACGACGACCGTCGCCATCTCGCGCATCGCCGCCGATCCGGAGCGCAAACGCGGTGTCATGCTGTCGAATCCCGGCGGTCCGGGCGGCAGCGGGCTGGACTTCATGGTGGATGTCGGGGCGGCCATGACGCCCGAGGTGAAGGCGAGCTACGACCTGATCGGCATGGATCCGCGCGGAGTCGGACGCTCCGCGCCGGTCCGGTGCGACTGGCCGCGCGGCATCGGGCTGCAGGCGGCGGGCCCGGACGCGGCGAGCTTCGCGGCGTCCGTGGCGTCACAGGCCGAGCTGGCCGCGCGCTGCGCCACCGCGGAGGGAGAACGGCTGCGGCACATCACCACCCGCAATACCGCGCGGGATATGGATGTGATCCGCGCGGTGCTCGACGCCGAGCGGATCAGCTACTTCGGCACCTCGTACGGCACCTATCTGGGCGCGGTGTACGCCGAGCTGTTCCCGGACCGGGTGGATCGGATGGTGCTGGACAGCGCGGTCGACCCGGAACGCTACGGGCCGGTGGACATGGTGCGGGATATGGGTCCGGCCAATGAGGCGGCGCTGGACCTGTGGGCGGACTGGACCGCCGGACACGAGCGCGACTACGGTCTCGGAGCCACCCGTGAACAGGTGCGGGCGACCGTGCTGGAACTGCTGCGGCGTTCGGGGGAACAGCCGATCCGGATCGGCGAGTTCGCGGTGAGCGCGCACGAATTGCCGCTGATGCTGTTCACCGGGCTCGACGATCCACGGCAGTACGGAATGGTCGCCGAGCAGGTGGCGCTGCTACGGGACGCGGCGCGGGGCCTGCCGGTGGCGATCACGCCGGAGCTGGACCAGGGGCTCGCCTTCGTGCTCGCCGCCGAGCCCGAGGACAGTTCGGCGCAGATGGCGATCATGTGCGGCGACGTGGACGCACCGCGCGATCCGCTCTGGTACTGGAACAACCTCGAGCGGTCGCGGACCACGGCACCCGTGTTCGGGTCGTTCACCGACAACATCACGCCCTGCGCCTTCTGGGCCGCGCCCGCGGAACCCCGCACGGTGGTGGACAATTCGGTACCGGCCCTGATCGTGCAGTCGACCGGCGACACCCGCACGACCTACGCCAATGCGGAGGGCATGCACCGCGCGCTGTCGGCGTCACGACTGGTGACGCTGCGGGATGTGCCGATTCACTGGATCTTCGGCCGCTATCCGAACACGTGCGTCTACGACGCGGTGAACGCGTACTTCCGGGACGGCACCCTGCCGGAGTCGGATATCACCTGCGCCGCCGACTGACGTGCAGGCCCGAAACCCGCCCGGGTTTCGGGCCTCACGCGTTGAGGTAGGCGAGCACCGCCAGCACCCGCCGGTGCCCCGACTCGTCGGCCCCCAGCCCGAGCTTGGCGAAGATGCTCCGAATGTGTTTCAGCACAGCGCCTTCACTGACCACGAGGCGCTCGGCGATGGTGGCGTTGTCGTGGCCCTCCGCCATGAGCGCCAGCACCTCGCGCTCGCGCGGGGTGAGCGCCGCCAGCGGGTCATCGGCCTGGCGGCGCACCAGCAGTTGGGAGATCACCTCGGGATCCATGGCGGTGCCGCCGTCGGCTACCCGGCGCAGGGAGTCCAGGAAGCGATCGACCTTGCCGACGCGTTCCTTCAGCAGGTAGCCGACGCCACCGGCGCCGTCACCGAGCAGTTCGGCGGCGTAGCTGTCCTCCACGTACGCCGAGAGCACCAGCACCGGCAGCCCGGGGTGAATCTCGCGGGCGCGCACCGCCGCTCGCAGGCCGTCGTCGGTGAAGGTCGGCGGCAGCCGCACATCCACCACCACGGCGTCGGGCCGCTCCCCCGCGAGCGCGGTCAGGAGATCGCCGGCATTGTCGACGGCCGTGATCACCTCGATCCCGGCGGTGTTCAGCAGCAGGACGAGCCCCTCCCGCAGCAGGGCATCGTCCTCGGCGATCATGACGCGCACAGCGACTCCACGACGCACACCCTACTGGGGCGTGACCACGGCCCGGGACCGCGCCGAGCCCCGGGTCACAGCCGCGACGGCAGATCCACCCGCAGCACCGTCGGCCCACCCGCGGGGCTGGTCAGGGTCATGCTGCCGTCGAGTGCTTCGGCGCGACGGCGGATGCCCGCCAAGCCACCACCATCGATCTCCCGGGCCGCGCCGATGCCGTCGTCGCGCACCAGCACCGTGAGCAGGTCGGCATCACCGGCGACCGAGACCGTGACCGACCGCGCGCCGGAATGTTTGGTCGCATTGGTCATGGCTTCCGCCACAACGAAATAGGCCGCCGCCTCGACGGCGGCGGGCCAGCGGCCGGTGGTGGCGACCTCCAGCGCGCACGGAATCGGACTGCGGGCGGCGAGGGCGGAGACGGCGCTGGCCAGACCGCGATCCGCCAGCACCGGCGGATAGACGCTGCGCAGTACGTCACGGAGTTCGGCGAGCGCGTCGGTCGCGGTGTCCTGAGCCTTCCGCATGAGTTCCCGGGCTCGGTCGGGGTCGCGGTCGTGCAGTTGCTCGGCCAACCCCAGCTGCATGATCACCGCGGCGATGCGGGCCTGCGCGCCGTCGTGCAGATCGCGTTCGATGCGGCGCAGTTCCGCGCCGTGGGCGTCGAGGGCGGCGGCGCGGGTGGCGGTCAGCTCGGCGACCCGGCCCGCGAGGGCGATATCGGGGGCGGGGGCGAGGAACCAGCGGGCGACGCGGGCCTGCCAGCGGGCCATGGCGGGGATCAGCAAGGTCAGCGCGCCGATGGGAATCGCGAAGGCGAGATTGACCAGCGCGGTCGGCCACGAGGTGACGGGTAGGCCGAAGGTCGCGATCGACCCGGGCGGCAGGGCCTGCCAGTACAGCGGTATCAACAGCTGGTTGACCGCGCTCAACGGCAGTGCGACGGCGAGTGCCGCGAGCGTTGAGCCGGTGGCGGCGTGCACGCACAGCCAGCCGATATCGCGCCGGTTCGCGGGATCGGTCAATACCGTGGCCACCCGCTGCCGCAGCGGCGCGGCGAAGGGCCGGTACGCCTCGGGGATCGGCTCCCCCAACCGCTCCCCCGCCCGGGTGCGCTCGAATCCGAGCAGCGGCCGGATCATCCGGACCGCGTCGGGCAGCAAGGGAATTCCCACGCCTACCAGACACAGCGCGGCCGCCGCGAGCAGCGCGACCAGAACGAAGATCGACAGCAGCGACGTCGCCCCGCCGATCACCAGATACCGCACCGCCGACGGCAGCGCTCGCACCCGGCCAACCAGCACACCCCATGTCACCCGACCACCGTAGGCGCGAGCGACGGATCCCACCCCGTCGGCCTGCGGGTACCCGCGCACCAGCGGGCTCGACACGACGGACCGATGCGGTCGGACCACACGGTGACCGCATGACACGGCGACCGGTGACACGGCCGCCACACGCCACGGCGATCGGGCCGGTGGATCGAACGACCGAGCCCCGCCGTGCCCGCTGTTTCCGAGCGACAGTGGGGCGCGGCGGTGACGCCGCGCGAAACCTCGCGATCCCGGCGGGGATCGGCGGGTGCGCGGCCATTATCCTGGGTGCCATGGCAGCAGGTAAGGGCGGCAAGCCGTCGAAGGAAGCGAAGGCCGCGGCGAAGGCGGCGCGCAAGCAGGCGTCGAAGGAGCGTCGTCAGCAGCTCTGGCAGGCGTTCCAGATGCAGCGCAAGGAAGACAAGCTGCTGCTGCCGCTGATGATCGGCGCGCTGGTCGGCGTGACGGCGCTGTTCCTGATCATCGGGCTGATCTTCGATCTGCAGTGGTTCCTGCTGCCGATCGGCGTGCTGCTCGGCGCGCTGGCGGCGTTCATCATCTTCGGCCGTCGCGTGCAGAAGAACGTCTACGCCAAGGCGGAGGGGCAGGCGGGCGCGGCCGCGTGGGTGCTGGACAACCTGCAGGGCAAATGGCGTGTCACTCCCGGTGTCGCCGCCACCACTCAGCTCGACGCCGTGCACCGCGTCATCGGTCTGCCCGGGGTGATCCTGGTGGCGGAGGGCTCACCGGGCCGGGTGAAGTCGCTGCTCGCCCAGGAGAAGAAGAAGGTCGCCCGCCTGGTCGGCGACACCCCCATCTACGACATCGTCATCGGCAATGACGAGGGCCAGGTCGCGCTGAAGGACCTGCAGCGTTTCCTCACCAAACTCCCCCGCAATATCGACGCCAAGCGCATGGAACTCATCGAGGGCCGCCTGTCCGCGCTCGCCACCCGAGGCGGCCCGGCGCTGCCCAAGGGCCCCATGCCCACCGGCGCGAAGATGAAGGGTATGCAGCGCACCATCCGCCGCCGCTGACTCCCGCCCGCATCTGCTTCCCGTGCCCCGCCGCATCCCACGGCGGGGCACGGTTGTCCTGAGCCAGCGGTAGCCGACCGGCCGTGTACGTCGAATGACGTACTCCGATGGGGCGTGTGGGCCGATGTGATGGCCCCTGGACTTCCCTACCGTCGCCCACATGCGAAAACAGTGGATCGGATTGGCCGTTCCGACGGCGTACGTGTGGATCGCGATGGTGGCGTTCGGGGGGATCGCGGTGGAGACGATCATCATCTACCCGAATGTCTTCCACGATGTGCCCGCATCGCTGGCCGAGGCGTCGGACTTCTTCGAGGTGACCGGACCCGCGGACTTCTTCCCGCCGATGGGGGCGCTCACGGTGCTGGCCGCGGTGGCGACCACCGCGCTGGCCTGGCGGGTTCCGGGGGCACGCTGGTGGTTGCTGGGCAGTCTGGGCTCGCTGGTGCTGGGTGAGTTCCTGTTCTCGGCGCTCTACTTCTGGCCGCGCAACGAGATCATGTTCGACGAGGGCGCGGCCGTGCATTCGACGGAGGTGCTGCGGCGGACCGCGACGGAGTTCGAGAACGGGCACTGGGTGCGGCTGGCCATGAGCGGGGTGACCGCGGTGCTGGCGTTCATCGGTTTTCTGCGGCTGTACCGGCAGGCGACCGGTAGCGAGGTCCGCACGGCTCAGGAGGTGGCGGCATGAGTGGACGGCGCGCACACGTCCCAGCCCGAGATCGCATGAGCACGGCCGCACGTATTCGCGATTCCCTCGGCCTCGCCCCGCTCGCGGTGATCGTGCTGGCGGCGCTGGGCGTGCCCCGGGTGATCGCGCACGATCTGGGGGCGGTGCCCGCGGTGGTCAACGCGGTGCTGGTCTTCGTGCCGATCGCGGTGTGGATCGGCTATGTGCTGTGGCGGCGGGTGCCGAATCCCATCCCGGCGCTGCTCGCGGTCGGCGCCTGTTACGGCCTGCTGCTGGCGCTCACGCACCAGCTGCTCTGGAACGCCGCCTTCGCGGATGATCCGCCGCGGCTGGGTGGCAATCTCGAAGGCAGGTTCTCGCCGGGCACCGAGGAACTGGTGATGCGTGCCTTCGCCATGAGCAGCAGCGTGCTCACCGGCGTGCTGCTCGGTGCGGCCACCGGTGCGGTGGCATGGTTGCTGGCGAGGATCACCGATCGCACTCGATAGGCGAAGACGGCCGTGACACACGTGGGAAGCGGGGCTGGTGAGATGCATCCGAACGAGTCGCGAACCGGCATGCGTCTTTCCGGCGCGGAACCGGAATCCCACGCCGGGCAGACTGAACCGAGGCGGCGGCAGCTGCCCGCCGACGCCGGAACCCACGCCGAGACGAACCGCGCCGAGCACCGTGCGCGGCTGGTCGACCTCGCTCTCGGCATGCTGACCCTGGTGGTGGTCGGCACGGCGATCACCGCCAATGTCGGCGGGTCGGCCGCCGGGGTCGCGCCGTCCGCCTATGCCTTCGGGGCGCTGTTCGGCGCGTTGATGCTGGTGCGCCGCCGCTGGCCGGTCGGCACGCTGCTGGTGTCGGGTGCGGCGCTGCTGGTCTACTACATGCTCGACTATCCGCCGATCGGGTTGGCGCTGCCGGTGGCGGCGGCCCTGTTCTCGGCGGCGGAGCGCGGGCGGCTGTGGTGGGCGGCGGGCACCGCGCTGGCCCTGCTGGCGATCTCCACCGCCGTGCGGGTGGCCCAAGGCGACAATCTGGGTTTCGTTCTCGGACTGGAACTTCCGTCCTCGGCCGGATTGATGGCGGCGGTGATCGCGCTCGGCGACAGCATTCGCTCCCGACGCGGCTGGCGTGCCGAACTTCAGCGGCGGGAGCGGACGGCGGCGGTGGAGCGCGAGCGCGAGGCCGCGCGCCGGGTCGAGCGGCAGCGGGTGCGCATCGCCCGCGACCTGCACGATCTGCTCGCGCACACGGTGTCGGTGATCGCCCTGCACACCGATGTGGCCCGCGAATCGCTGCGGGACGATCCGAACACCGCGGAGCACTCCCTGACCGCAGCCCGCACCGCCTGCCGGGAGGCGAGCCGGGAGTTACGCGCCACCGTCGACGCCCTGCGCGCCCCGGATGCCGCCGAACCGCCGACCCCGGGCCTCGACCGGCTCGACGAACTGATCACGGTCACAAGGGATTCCGGTCCGACGGTGACCTGCACCCGCTCGGGCGGTACCGCCCCGCTACCCGCCATTGTCGAGACCACCGCCTACCGCGTGATCCAGGAATCGCTGAGCAATGTGCTGCGCCACGCGGACGCCCGCACCGTCGACATCGAATTACGCCGCGAAGCCGCCGAATTGGTGGTGCGCATCGCCGACGACGGCCGCGGATCCCGAGGCGACACGGCCGGGTGGGGAATCATCGGCATGCGCGAACGCGTGGCACTGCTCGGCGGCGATCTGCGCGCGGAGAATCGACGGCAGGGAGGGTTCATGGTGGAGGCGCGCATACCGGTGCGGGGCGCGGCATGATCCGGGTGGCGCTGGTGGACGACCAGCATCTGGTGCGGGAGGGGCTGCGGGCGCTGCTGGAGCGCGCCGACGATATCGAGGTGGTGGGCGAGGCAGCCACCGGCGCGACCGGGGTGGAACTGGTCACCGCCACTCGGCCCGACGTGGTGCTCATGGATATCCGCATGCCGGGCGGCGACGGCCTGGCGGCGACGAAACACATTGTCGCGCAACCGGAACTGCGCGACGTCCGGGTGGTGGTGCTCACCACCTTCGACACCGACGACAATCTGCTGGAGGCCATGCGCGCCGGGGCCGCCGGATTCCTGCTCAAGGACACCGACCCGGACGGGCTGCGGGAGGCGGTGCGGATCGTGGCACGCGGCGACGCCCTGCTCTCCCCCGCCGTCACCCGCCGCGTCATGCTGGCGGCCGCGGCCGGACCGCACCCGCGCGCCGCCGAACTCCTGGACCGGCTCACCGCCCGGGAACGCGAGGTGCTGGCCGAAGTCGGTGCGGGACGGTCGAATTCCGAGATCGCGGCGACGCTGCACATGAGTCCCGCCACCGCGCGGACCCATGTGGGGCGACTGCTGACCAAACTCGACGCCCGCGACCGAGCCCAGCTGGTCGTGCTCGCCTACGAGACAGGGCTGATCACCCCGGGCTCGCGGCCGGAACGGGACTCGCTGCCGGAGCGATGATCACGCCGGATTCGCGGCCCGATCGGTGATCACGCCGGTCGTCGCTGCGACCCTGCTGCGATACCGGCAGGTCCACACGACACCTCGCACCGCACGGGCGCGCCCCCGACGTTCCACCCACCTGGCACACCCCGGCATCCCTTGGCAGCACGAGGGTTCAGCCGATATGCCTGCCCAGGAAGGCCACCACATCCGGCATCACCGTGCGCCAGTACGCGTCGGTATGCGCACCCGGTGTGATGGACGCGATCTCCAGCGGCGCACGGGCGATGAACTCACGGCAGCCGTGCACGAACTTGTCGCGGTCCCCACACCAGAGCGCCATCGGAGCGGGTCCGAGTTTACCGATATTGCGCAGCGGATCCAGTGCGGCCCACTGGCTTTCACTGGCGAAGGCATTGCGCCTGCTCATATCCGCCCAGGAGGTCAGCAATCCCGGCGAGATGGTGGCCACCGCCCGCGCCGGATCGCCGCGTTCGGTGCGACGGCGGGCGTAGAGCATGGCGCCGAAGCCGCCCATGGACACACCGGTGCAGGCGAAGGGCGTTTCGTCGTGGCCGCGGGCGGCGAGCCAGTGCGGCACCTCGTCGAGCAGCATGGACATCGGGTCGTCGCCGGGATGATTCTCGTGCCAGTAGTTGTCCCCGCCGTCGACGGCGAGGAATCCGAAGGGCGGCACCTGCCGCGTCGTGACGGCGGCGGCCAATGCGTGGCCGATCCCGCCGACCCCGGCGGCGGTGTGCGCATTGCCCTTCAGGCCGTGCAGCAGAATCGAGATGGGCAGGTCGCGTACCCGCACGCCGGGCGGCAGGATGGTGACCACGTCCACCTCGCGCCCGCGTGCCGCCGAGTAGACGCGCTCGCGCCGGATCACCGGCCCCGATACGACGGGCGTGATCTCCTCGTAGACGTTGCGCAGCAGGACGTGCCGGACACCGGGTGGGCCGTTCAGGGCGTTCGCGCCGAGGGCGGCCAAGCCGAGCAGACCGGTGGAGGCGAACAGCGACCGGCGGCTGAGTCCACGCGCCGCGGCCCGGTAGCCCTCGCTCATGCAACCTCCGAAGTCGTCACGACTGGACGTCCGCACAGTACCGGCCGAATATGAGAGCCGGTGAATAGCCAGCTACGTTGGGATGAACATGTCCGAGGTACGCACCTTTTACATTGTGCTGGACTTGACCAAGCCGACGCGGGAGCCACGCCGAGCCTGGTCGTCGTCGATAACCACCTCGCTCAGACCGAAGCGCTGCTGAATCCGCTTCATCCAGACCGGAGCCCACCAGCAGCGATCACCCAGCAAACACATGACGGCGGGGACCAGCAGCATGCGCAGCACGGTGGCGTCGATGAACAGCGCCGCGATCATGCCGTAGGCGATGTACTGCATGAGCACCAGGTCGGAGAAGGCGAACGCACCCGTCACCACCAGCAGGATCAGCGCCGCCGCGGTGATGATGCGCCCGGATTGCACGGTGCCGATCCGGATCGCCTCCTCGGTGGTCGCGCCCGCGCCGCGCGCCTCGACCATGCGCGACAGCAAGAAGACCTCGTAGTCGATGGACAGGCCGTAGATGATGGCGATGATCAGCACCAGCATGTTCGCCTGACCGGGCTGCGGGGTGAAGTTCAGCAACCCGGCCCCGTGACCGTCGATGAATATCCACGTCAGAATGCCCAGGGTGGAGCCGAGGCCGAGGCCGCTCATGAGCGCGGCCTTGATCGGCAGCACCAGCGAGCCGAAGGTCAGGAACAGCAGCAGCGTGGTCACCAGCAGGACGAGGCCGATCATCCACGGAATCCGGACCAGCAGGGCGTCGATGGTGTCCTTCTGCAAAGCGGGCACCCCGCCGACCAGGACCGTCATCCCATCGGGCAGGTCCAGTGACCGGAGATATTCGATGGTGGCCCCGGCGTCGTTGATATCCACCACCGCGGCCTTGGCCCGGTAGATATCGGGCTGCGCGGGTGAGCGCGCGGGAATGTCGAACTGCCCCACCAGTCCCGGTGCCTGATTGGCCTGATTCCACACCGGTCCCACCGCCTGGGAGTTGTCGGCGATGAAGACCAACTCGATGGGATCGGATTTGCGCAGCGGGAAGTAGTGGTCGATCTCCTCCTGCGCCATGCGGGTCGGATTGTCCGGGGGCAGGTACTTCTCGCTGAAGCCGCCGAAGACGAGATTGTGCATGGGCACGATGAGCAGGATCAGCACCAGCAGAATCGGGACGGCGACCTTGCCGGGATGGCGCATCACCCAGGCGGTGGTGCGCGCGAGCAGCCCGTTGTCGAGTTCCTCGGACGATTTGGTGCGGCGGAATCGCTTCAGCCCCAACAGATCCACGCGCGGCCCGAGTACGGCGAGCACGGCCGGGAGGATGGTGATGGCGGTGACGGCCGCCAGGGTCACCGTCGCGATCGCACCGTAGGCGATGGATTTCAGGAACGCCTGCGGAAACAGCAGCAGCCCACCGAGACTCGCCACGATCATGGTGGCCGAGAAGACGACCGTGCGTCCGGCGGTCAGCACTGAACGCCGCACCGCCGTGCGGGTGTCGTTACCCGCGGCCAACTCCTCCCGGAATCGGCTCACGATGAACAGGCCGTAGTCGATGGCGAGCCCGAGCCCGATCATGGAGACCACCGGGGAGACAAAGGTGTTCACCTCGGTGAAGTTGGCGACGAACCGCACGATGCCGAACGCGCCGAAAATGGTGAGCAGGCCGGTGAGCAGCGGCAGCGCCGCGGCGACGACGCCGCCGAAGATGAAGAACAGCAGCAGCCCCACGAACGGCACCGCCAGCAGTTCCATGCGGTGCAGATCGTCGGCGACGGTGTCGTTGAGCGCGCCCGCCACGGGTTGCAGTCCGCCGACCCGCACCTCGACGCCGGGAATCTCGAAGACATCCTTGACCGCTCGGTAGTTGCGCTGGATATCGGTGTCGTTCTCGCCGCGCAGGGCGATGGCGGCGACGGCGCGGCGCTTGTCCTTGGTGGCCGTGGCGGCGCTGACCGCACCGGTCTCGGTGCGCCAGTAGGTGCCGACGACGCGGGATATCTGCTCGGGATGCTCGCGCGGCAGGCTGTCGAGGTGATCGACGACCGTCCGGCTGAAGTCCGGGTCGTCGACCGTCCTACCCGGCGGCGCGGTGAACAGCACGACGACGTCCACATCATGGTTGCGTCCGAAGGCGGCGTCGGCCAGCCGCCCCGCCTCCGCGGATTCCGACGAGGGATCGAACATGCCCCCCGAGCTCAGGTGGTCGTTCAGGCTGAGCCCGTAGCCACCCAAGGCCAGCAGTGCCGCGACCGCGAGACCGATCACCGCGAACCGCAAGCGGCAGACCATATTTCCCCACCAAGCGAACAAGAGGCTGCATCCTTCCGCACGGTTCCCGCCGCCCTTAAAGGTACATAACCCCGTTTCGCAATCAATGCGTCCGGGCTATGACGCGAGGTAGGCCGGTGAGCCCGGAAGACTTCCGAAAGACATTGGCCGCCAGGGGAATGAATCCACCGTGTCTAACCTTCTATATGGCGATAGACGGTTATATCCCGATCGACATCCCCCGAGAGACAGGACATCATCATGAACGACGTGCGCCACCACACCGTGGAGATCCAGGGACTGCCCGTCTTCTACCGCGAGGCCGGAGACCCCGCGAACCCCACACTCGTCCTGCTGCACGGCTTCCCGAGTTCCTCGGCCATGTTCCGTAATCTGCTGCACGATCTGGGCGACAGCTACCACCTGATCGCCCCGGACCACATCGGCTTCGGACAGTCGGCCATGCCGTCGGTGGACGAATTCCCCTACAGCTTCGACAAACTCACCGAGATCACCCAGGAACTGCTGGACGCCCTCGGCATCGATCGATTCGCCCTCTACATCCAGGACTACGGCGCGCCCATCGGCCTGCGCATCGCCTCCCGGCAGCCCGACCGCGTCACCGCCCTCATCAGTCAGAGCGGCAACGCGTACCTGGAAGGCTTCACGCCCTTCTGGGATGTGCTCTTCGCCCATGCGCGCGATCGCGCCGCCCACGAGCCCGCCGTGCGCGAGCTGCTCGAACTCGATGCCACGAAATGGCAGTACCTGCACGGCGTTCCCGAGGACCGCAAGGCCCGGGTGAGCCCCGACACCTGGACCCTGGATCAGGCGTATCTGGATCGCCCGGGCAACAAGGAGATCCAGCTCCAGCTGTTCTGGGACTACCAGTTCAACCTCGACGGCTACCCGGCCTTCCAGAAGTACTTCGCCGAGCATCGGCCGCCCACGCTCATCGCCTGGGGCGAGCACGACGAGATCTTCGGGGCCGACGGCGCCCGCGCCTACCTGCGCGATCTGCCCGACGCGGAACTGCATCTGCTGGACGCGGGCCACTTCGCCCTGGAAACGCACGGCCCGGAAATCGCCGAACTCATTCGGAACTTCCTGCGCACCGCGCTCGGGTGAGGCGGGATCAGCGGGCGCGGACGAGGGCGGTGCCGGTGGCGCGGTCGTGCATGCCGCGCCCGTCACCGTCGGTGAAGAGGGCGGGGACCACGAAGACGAGCAGGATCTGGCGGACCAGGGCGCGGACGAAGCCGACGGGGACGTCGGCGTCGATGCGCAGCACCCGCTCCTTCAGGAAGAACTGGCCGGGGGTGTAACCGAAGAGGGTCACCGTGGCGACGCCGATGACGAACCACACCAGCAGCGTCGGGGTGGACAGGGAGCTGATGATGACGACCAGGTCCGGCGGCGGCTGCTGCCCGGCCGGGATGTCCATCTCGGCGATGAGCTGGTCCGGATTCGGGCGGAAGATGACCGCGGCCAGGCCGAGCGCCATGAACCAGTCCACCAGCAGGGCCGTGATGCGCCGGAGCATGGTGACCAGTGAGCCGACCCCTTCCTGCGGCAGTCCCAGATCCTTGCCCGGGTAGTCGCCGGGGGCGGAGCCGCCGGATTCGGCGTTCGGTCCGGACAGCCAGGAGCCGGTGATACGTGCCATGCACCCAGCTTAAGGGCCTCGGCGGCGGGGATTCGCCCGGCATGTGGCGCGAGCGTGACCGCGAGGTAACCGGAAAAGTGCTGAACCGACCGGTCCGGCGGTGAGGATTCTCACGCGTGCCCGGGTCGACGTGGTAATCCCCCTATCTTTTCGGCGTCATGCGCGGCGATTGCCGCTGTTCGATGGCAGGATGTCGGTGCTGGTCGAGCGCAGCTCAGCGCCCTGCGCGGCCGTTTGCCGAACGCCGGGACACCGACGAACCCCCGGCCAGCTGTACGTGTAACACTGGCGAAACACAGCCTTGATTGTGGGGAAACACCGCATCCATACCGTCTGGTCGCGACGAACCCATGCAATCGTGAATTGGCTGGGAACCGATCCGTAAGGAGTACTAAGTGGCGTTCAGCACGGCCGACGAGGTCATCAAGTACATCAAGGAGGAGGAGGTCGAGTACGTCGACATCCGGTTCACCGACCTCCCGGGTGTGCAGCAGCACTTCTCGATCCCTGCGAAGGCGTTCACGGCCGACCTGGCCGAAGAAGGCCTCGCGTTCGACGGCTCGTCCGTCCGCGGCTTCCAGTCGATCGACGAGTCGGACATGCTCCTGCTCCCCGACTTCAGCACCGCTCGGATCGACCCGTTCCGTGCCGCGAAGACGCTGAACCTGAACTTCTTCGTGCACGACCCGTTCACCCGTGAGGCCTACTCCCGCGACCCGCGCAATATCGCGCGCAAGGCGGAGGAGTACCTGCGGTCGACCGGTATCGCCGACACCGCGTACTTCGGTCCCGAGGCGGAGTTCTACATCTTCGACTCGATCCGCTACGACTCGGCCATGAACGGCGCCTTCTACGAGATCGAGTCGATCTCCGGTTCCTGGAACACCGGCGCGGAGTTCAACCCGGACGGCAGCCTGAACCGCGGTTACAAGGTTCGCAACAAGGGCGGCTACTTCCCGGTCGCGCCGTACGACCACTACGTCGACCTGCGCGACAAGATGTCGACCGCCCTGCAGCAGGCGGGCTTCGAGCTGGAGCGCGGCCATCACGAGGTCGGCACCGCGGGCCAGGCGGAGATCAACTACCGCTTCAACACCCTGCTCGGCGCGGCCGATGACCTGATGCTGTTCAAGTACATCATCAAGAACACCGCGTGGCAGGAGAACAAGACCGTCACCTTCATGCCGAAGCCCCTCTTCGGCGACAACGGCTCGGGCATGCACGTGCACCAGTCGCTGTGGAAGGACGGCAAGCCGCTGTTCCACGACGAGGCCGGTTACGGTGGCCTGTCGGATCTGGCGCGCTGGTACATCGGCGGCATCCTGCACCACGCCCCGTCGCTGCTGGCGTTCACCAACCCGACCATCAACTCCTACCACCGTCTGGTGCCGGGCTACGAGGCCCCCATCAACCTGGTGTACTCGCAGCGCAACCGCTCCGCCGCGGTCCGCATCCCGGTCACGGGCAACAACCCGAAGGCCAAGCGCATCGAGTTCCGCGCCCCCGACTCCTCGGGCAACCCGTACCTGGCCTTCTCCGCCATGCTGATGGCCGGCCTGGACGGCATCAAGAAGAAGATCGAGCCGATGGCCCCGGTCGACAAGGACCTCTACGAGCTCCCGCCGGAGGAGGCCAAGAACATCCCCCAGGCTCCCACCAGCCTGGCCTCGGTCATCGACCGCCTCGAAGCCGACCACGACTACCTCACCGAGGGTGGCGTCTTCACCGAGGACCTGATCGAAACCTGGATCACCCTCAAGCGCGAGAACGAGATCGCCCCGGTCAACCTGCGCCCGCACCCGTACGAGTTCGAGCTGTACTACGACGTGTAAATCGTTGTAGCGCAACCGATCTCGGGAGCCCCATCCGCTTCGGCGGGTGGGGCTTCGGGCGTTTCAGTGGCCGATGGGGTGGTCGCCGGCTTCCACCAGGCCGCTTTCGTAGGCGAAGACGACTATTTGAGTGCGGTCGCGTAGGCCCAGTTTGGTGAGGATGCTCGAGACGTGGGATTTGACGGTGGCGGGGCCGATGAAGAGCTGGGTCGCGATTTCGGGGTTGCTGGCGCCTCGGGCTATGGCGGTCATGACGTCGCGTTCGCGGTCGGTGAGGCGGGCCAGGCGGGCGGTGATGGTGGTGTCGGTGGTGAGGCGGCGGGCGAAGCGGCCGATCAGGCGGCGGGTGATGGAGGGGGCGAGGAGGGCGCCGCCGTCGGCTACGGTGCGGACGGCGGCGGCGAGCTGGTCGGCGGGCATGTCCTTGAGGACGAAGGCGCTGGCGCCGGCGCGGAGGGCGCGGTAGACGTAGTCGTCCGGGTCGAAGGTGGTGAGGATGAGGACGCGGACCTCCCAGTCGGCCTCGGCCAGCAGGCGGGCGGTGGCCTCCAGGCCGTCCATCTCCGGCATGCGGATATCCATGAGGACGATATCGGGGCGGTGCCGGTGCGCGGCCTCGATGGCCGCCAGGCCGGTGCCCGCCTCACCCACCACCTCGATGTCGTCGTGCATGCGCAGCACCATGGTGAAGCCGCTGCGCACCAGGGCCTGATCGTCGACGACGAGGACGCGGATGGTCATGCGGGGTCCTTCGAAGTTGCCGAGCGGTGGGTGTCGGCCCCGGTGGGAAGCCGGGCGGCCACCCGGAAACCGCCGCCGGGGCGGGGCTTCGCGTCGAGACTGCCTCCCAACAGTAGTGCGCGCTCGCGCATCCCGACGATGCCGTGCCCCGGGACGCCCGCGTCGGTACGGGCGGCGGCACCGCGGCCGTCGTCGAGCACTTCCAGCGTGATCTCGGCACCGGAGTTCGCGGCACACAGGCGGATGTCGGCGTGGGTGCCGGGGCCGCTGTGCTTGAGCACATTGGTGAGCGCCTCCTGAACGATGCGGAAGGCCGACAGTTCCACACGTGCGGCCAGCGGAGTCCGGAACTCGTCGATATCCGCCGTGACGTCCAGGCCCGCCCGGCGGACCTGGTCGATCAGGCGCGGCAGATCGGTCAGACCGGGCTGCGGCCCGAGCTCGTCGTTGTCCACGTCGGGCCGCAGCACACCCAGCAGATGCCGCAGTTCGTCCAGGGCTTCGCGGCCCGCCTCCTCCACCGCGGCCATGGCCTGGCGGGCGGCCTCGGGGTCGACGGCCGCCACCGCCTTGGCCGCGCCCGCCTGCACCGTCATCATGCTGACCCGGTGGGCGACCACGTCGTGCAGTTCCCGGGCGATGCGGGTGCGCTCCTCGGTGAGCACGCGCAGATGCGCCGCGGCCCGCTCCCGGCGCGCCTGTTCGGCGCGCTCACCGCGCAACCGGATCCGGCGACCGATGTACCAGGCCAGTTCCATCACCACGACACCGGCGAAGATGTCGCCGAACGCGAAGCCGTCGAGGGCACCGTCGAGGATCACCAGCGCGATCGCACCCGCCGCACCGAGGTAGGACCAGCGGCCGTCGCGGGCGTAGCGGCCGACGGAATACAGGGCGACGATGGCGATGCCGCCCAGGCCCGAATATCCGCTGCCGACCGTCACCGCCCAGGCGAGCAGGGCCGCCCCGAGCACCGGCAGCGGGTGGCGGCGACGCAGATACAGTGCCGCGCTCGCCACCGCGAACAGAACCAGGACGACGACCGGCACCGACGACATCGGCCGCAGCACGAGCGTGTCGCCCGGCCCGTCGGCCACATGGACGGCCAGGACGAACAGCACGGCGGCGAGTACCGCGTCCGCGGTGCGCGGCCAGCGGCGAAACGGTCCGCGAAAGCCGCGGGTGGGGGCGCTGTCGCCGTCCATCACGACGCCGGCCGTCCGATGGGGTGGCGGGACCGGCCGGGTGCGTCCCGGTGCGAACTGTCGGTGGGCATCACGCAACGGTAGGTCAGCCGCCCGTAGCCGGTAACCCACCACGGGCTACCCGCGCCTCCGCCGGACGGGGGATCCTCCCCGCCTCGGCAACCCCTCTCGGGACGGAACGGAAACATCCGGGCGGCGGGCGACCCGCACCGCCGCCGACCACGACGATGAAACCCGCTGGCCGACAAGGAAGTCGGGATAACAACCCCATCATCGCCGAGGAGCACACCACCATGGACGCAATCACCCGCCGCATCGGTGACGCCAGCGCCAGGAGACCGTGGGCGGCGGTCGCCGCCTGGCTGGCCGCCGTCGCCCTCGTGCTGACCGCCGCGGGCACGCTCGGCGGTTCGTTCGTCGACGACTTCGTCGCCCCCGGCAGCCAGAGCGAACAGGCCATGGATCTGCTCGCGGAACGGTTTCCGGAGGCGGCGGGCGGCAGCGCGCTGGCGGTGTTCGCGGTGCCCGAGGGGCAGCGGCTCACCGAGCACCGGTCGCTCATCCAGGACGCGGTCGATCGCATGGACGAGGCGGAACACGTGGTGGCCGTCGCCGATCCGTTCACGGCGGGCACGGTGTCGGCGGACGGCCGGATCGGATACGCGCAGCTCACCTTCGACCTGCCCGCGACCGACCTCGCCCCGGAGTCACTGGCACCGCTGAACACCGTCCTGGAGCGGGTACGCGCATCCGGCGTCGCCGCGGAACTGGGCGGTGACGCCGCGTTCATCAATGCCGAAACCCCCACCTCGGGAGCCGAGGCGGTCGGCGTGCTGGTGGCCCTGCTGGTTTTGGTCGTCGCCTTCGGCACGCTGGTGGCGGCGCTGGTGCCGATCGTGCTCGCCCTGGTGGCGGTGGCGGCCGGATTGGGCGGTATCGCGGTGCTGGCCGCCGCCATGGACGTGTCCACCGCCGCACCGACCATCGGCGCGATGATCGGTTTGGGCGTCGGTATCGACTACTCGCTGTTCATCGTGGCGCGGTACCGGGAGAACCGGGCCGCGGGACAACCCGATGCGCACGCGCTGTCGAATGCCATGGGCGCGTCGGGGTCGGCCGTGCTGTTCGCCGGCGGCACCATCATGCTCGCCATGGTGGCGCTGGTGTTGACCGGCGTCGGCTTCCTGATCTCGGTCGGACTCGCCACCTCGCTGGTGGTGCTGGTCGCGGTGACCACCGCACTCACCCTGCTGCCCGCGCTGCTGACACTGCTCGGCGACCGCATCGACACCGGGCGGGTACTGCGACGCGCCCGGACCCGCGGTCTCGAGCAGTCGGCGTGGTGGCGGGTCGCGCATCGGGTGGCGGGACGCCCCTGGCCGTATCTCCTCATCGCCACGGCGGTGCTGGTCACCCTGGCCGCCCCGGCCCTGCACATGCGCACCGGATTCCCCGACGCCGGTGACGATGTCACCGCCACCAGCCACCGCCGCGCCTACGACCTGTTGGCCGAGGGTTTCGGCCCCGGCGTGAACGGACCGCTGCTGCTGGTGGTCGATCAGCGCGACCGGGCCGCCGATATCGCGGGGCTGGCCGAGCGGGTCGCCGCCGATCCGGGCATCGCCTCGGTGGGTGGCGCACGCACCTCGACCGACGGTGGCACGGTGATCCTGCCCGCCGTGCCCACCACCGCGCCCGCGGACCCCGCCACCTCGAAAACCCTGGAGCGCCTGCGCGATCTGGCCCCCGACAATGTGGCGGTCTCCGGGATGACCGCGATGACCGACGATCTCACCACGCGGCTGAACGAGGTCCTGCCGGTCTTCCTCGCCGCCATCCTGATCTCGTCATTCCTCCTGCTGCTGATCGTCTTCCGTTCCGTGGCGATACCGCTGAAGGCGGCCGTGATGAATCTGCTGTCCATCGGCGGCGCCTACGGCATCGTGGTGGCGGTCTTCCAATGGGGTTGGGGCGCGGGCCTGCTCGGCCTGGACCGCACCTACCTGATCGCCTCCCCCATGCCGACCATGTTCTTCGCGATCCTGTTCGGCCTGTCGATGGACTACGAGGTGTTCCTGCTGTCCCGGATCCGCGAGGAGTACGACCGCACCCGCGACAACACCGAATCGGTGGCCCGGGGCATGGCGGGCACCGGCCGCGTCATCACCTCGGCCGCGCTCATCATGACCGCCGTGTTCGCCAGTTTCATCGCCAATCCGTCGCCGCTGGTCAAGATGATGGGGCTGGGACTCGCGGCGGCCATCGTGCTGGACGCCACCGTCGTCCGCCTCGTCCTGGTCCCCGCCACCATGACGCTGCTCGGCCGGGCGAACTGGTGGCTACCGGACTGGCTGGACCGCCTCCTCCCCCGCCTGCGCACGGAGGCCCGACCCGCCCCGCGACCGGGCGTGGCGGTACCGGCCGAGTAGCGAGCGCCAGCCCACCCGCTCCGGCGGGTGGGCTGCCGAACGCGGTGGCCCGCACATGATCCGCTACCCCGGCAAGCCGACGGATAATGACGCGTCGATCGCCATCTCCTCGGTCGTGCGGCGAGCCACCACCCCGACGGCGGCGGTCGATATTGCCCGGACGGCCGGGTACCGGTATCACTATTCCTAGTCCGCATATGACGGCTGGTAACTATTGAAATGTCAACGGAGAGGCTCTTTTTCGCTTCGTTGTCCAGGCTTGATCCCGGTGGGCGGGGTAGGTGTCCCAGTCGGCGGAAATGTCCGGGCGAAGTCGATATCGGAATGGGCACCGGATCTACGTTCGCGGCCATGAAAAATAGTTTGACAGGGCGGCTTCGCCTTTCACTCATCGGTATGACCACCGCCGCGGCGGCCGTGCTGGCACTCGGGGCGACGCTGGTGGCTCCCGCGGCCGTCGCGGAACCCGCGTTGGCGACGGCGACCCGGATCGAGTTGCAGGGGGCGGTGAATGTTCGGGACATCGGCGGATATTGGACCTATGACGGGTCGAAGACCAAGTCGGGGAAGGTGATTCGATCCGATGCGCTCGGAAAGCTGACCGATGCCGATGTGGCGAAATTGGGGACGCTGAATCTGAAGCAGGTGATCGATGTGCGGACACCCGCCGAGGTGCAGGGGCTGGGGGCCGACCGGCTGCCGCCTGGAGTGCCGCTGGTGGCGCGGCCGATCGACGACACCGGCATGTTCACGAAGATGTTCGAGGCGATCAGTTCGCGGGATCCGGTGAAACAGGAGGAATTACTCGGCGGCGGCAAGGCCGAGCAGATCATGGGTGATGTGTACCGCAGCTTCTTCAGCGCGGATTCGCTGGCCAAGTTCGGGCAGACGATCAAGGATCTCGCCGCGACCGACAAGGCGACGCTCGTGCACTGCACGGCGGGCAAGGACCGCACCGGCTGGCTGACCTACGTCACGCTGCGCGCCGTGGGCGTACCGGAATCGCTCGCCCGCAAGGACTACCTGCTGTCCAACCAGTACCGCGCCGCCTCCGACGCCGCCCTGCGGGAGCAACTGAAACAGGCCGGAGTGATGGAGAATCCGGACCTGCTGATCCCCCTGCAGGAGGTGCGCGACGCGTACCTGGACATCGCGTTGCAGACCATGGAGCAGAAGTACGGGGACTTCGGGAAATTCCTGACCAACGGTCTCGGACTGAATCCGATGACCATCGTGAAACTGCGGAAGAACCTCGTCGACTGACGAATCCGTGACCGCCGCCCTCCCGTGCGCCGCGCGGGAGGGCCTATCCGCCGCCGCGCCGCGCCATCGCCCCGAGCACGCTCAGATCGAGATCCCCCGACGCCTCGGTCCAGCCGGTGGCCCGCAATTCCTCCGGTGAGCCGACCCCGAGCGCGTCGTGCAGGCCGATGGCGACCGAGCGGGCCAAATCGACCAGCGCACTGTGCGGGATCGGCCAGAGTAGGCTGCGTCGCCAGTTTTCGATCTCGCGCTGCAACACCGGCGCATTCCAGCCGAGATCGGACAACCGCTGCGCCGCGTCATCCGAAATCGGTTCCGTCAGGTAGTAATTGCCGGTCAGTTCGGCGGACAGTTTGATGTCGAACTGCTGGAATTGCACATAGCGATTTCCGGGCGCGGCGATGATCAGAGTTGCGCGGGACGGCAATTCGGCCAAACAGCGGACCAGTGCTTGGACGAATCCGTCCCATTCCGTTGTCACAACCTGCTCGCTCTGCCCCCGTATGCCCATCGTGGCCGATCATACGCCGTCAGGTCGTCTGGGTCACCGCGCTCACGAGGAAATCCGCACCACGGAACCGCTTCTCCTCCACCGAAATGCGCGCGGCGGCGCAGATGCGTCAGCGGTGGGACCCATGGCCGACGGACCGCGCACGCGGATATCGCACCCGGATATGGTTGCCACCCGGGCGAGATGATGAGAAGATTCAGCAGTAACCCTCTCATGCTGTCAGGGTGGTGGCACCCCCGGCAGCCCGTGATCAAAGGAGATCACCATGACCGCCGCCGTGGCCCCCGTCGACTCCGCGACCCAGAGAGCACGCCCGCAGCGCCGCCCGTTCGGCCCCGGCACCCGCATGTGGGAAGAGGTCGGCCTCATCACCTTCTCGTTCACCGCCGGGTCGGCCTTCCTGCTGCAAACCATGGAACCCACCATCTCCGCGGTGGTGGACGAGCACTCCACCTTCCGCACCGACCCCATGGGCCGCGCCGTCCGCAGCATCGCCTCGGTGATGATGTGGGTCTACGGCGGCGACGAGGCCCTGGCCGAGGCCGACCGGCTGCGTGAACTGCATGCCGGACTGAACACCGAGAAGGAAGGCGTCCGCTACACCGCGCTGTCCTCCGGGCCCTGGGCCTGGGTGCTGCACACCGGCATCTTCGCCTTCACCGAAGGCAACCGATATTTCTCCCGCACCCCGCTCACCGAGGCCGACAAGGAACAGTACTACCAGGAGACCGTGCAGCTCATGCGCAACTTCATGGTGGCGCCCAAGGAGATCCCGGCCTCCTACCGGGAGTGGGAGCCCTGGTTCGAGGACATGGTCGAGAACCACCTCGTCCCCACCCAGACCGCGCGGGACTACCTGAGGGTCATCCGGTCCGTCGCACCGCCCACCTGGCTACCCGCACCGCTGCGCCCGGTGTGGCGGGCCGCCGTCGCGCCGGTGGGACGGTTACAGTACTTCTTCACCGTCGGCACCACGCCGGGGGTGGTGCGCCGCAAGCTCGACCTGGAGTGGACCGACAAGGACGAACGCAATCTGAAGCGGCTGGGCTGGATTCTCGGCCGCACCATTCCGCTGCTGCCCGAACGCGTCCGCTACTTCCCCATCGCCTACGAGGCGCGCCGCCTCGAACGCGACCGCGCCCGCCTGCGCAAGGTGATCGACTTCCGCCCGCTCTGATCTTCCGGCCCACGCTCGCCGGGGGTCGTGTTACACCCCCGGTTCCTGGGGCTGGACGGACGCCCAGGCAGACTCGATAGTCCTATGGTGCGATCGGGATTCGTAAGGTGGCGGGTGGCGGCCGTGGTTGCGGCCACGCTCGGAATGGTGTTCGGGGTGGTGCTGCCCATGCGGGCGGCGGCGGAACCGGCGTATCAGCATCGGCAGGAGTTCATCACCGCGCCCGACGGCACCCGGCTGCACGCGGACATCCTGCGGCCGGTCGGCGTGGCCGACGACGTACGGACGCCGGTGATCATGACGGTGAGTCCGTATCGGGCGCATCTGGCGTATCTGAGCCAGCCGCGGCTCGGCGGCGGGGTGTCCACCAAGGACCTCAGCGTGGAGATGTTCCTCGCCGCCGGATACACCTACGTCATCGTGGACCTGCGCGGCTTCGGCGGCTCCAACGGCTGCCCGGACTTCGGCGGACCGAACGAACGCTCCGATGTGAAGACGGCGGTGGAGTGGGCGGCCCGACAGCCGTGGTCCACCGGGCGGGTGGGCCTGACCGGCATCTCCTATGAGGCGTGGACCGGCATCATGGGCCTCGCCGCCCAGCCCGCCGGATTGGCCGCCGTCGCGGCCTTCGCACCGGTGGTGGACCCGTACTCCTACCTCTACATGCAGGGCATCGCCTGGAAGTTCTCCGGCAAGCCGGTGACCGAATCCGGGGTGCGGCCGGGCGATCTGGCGGGCTTGGAGCATGTGCTCATCGCGTCCACACCGGGCCACTGGGCGGATTCGGCGGAGTACCAGGCGAATGCGTCGAACATCGACCCGGGCTGCTTCCAGCGCTATCTGAGCGAGACCGGCGATCACGATCCCGACACCGAGTTCTGGCGCGAGCGCGACCTGGTGGAACAGGTGCGCGGCAACACCATTCCGCTGTTCCTGGGACAGGGATTCGTCGACTACAACACCCGCGCGCACCGGGTGTTCGAGCTGTGGGACGCACTCGGTCCGGGCGAGCACAAGGCGTGGTTCGGACAGTGGGGGCATCGCAACTGCTTCGAGAAATGCGGGACGCCGTTCTTCGGCGATGAGCTGCTGGCCTTCTTCGACAGGCATGTGGCGCAGCGGGACGTGACGGTGCCCGGACCGCGCGTGACGGTGGGCCAATTCGACGGACGGTGGCGCGGCGAGCAGACCTGGCCGCCCGCCGACAGCCGCCCGGTGCGCGTGGCCGTGCGACCGGGCGCCTACACCGACCGCGGCCTGGTGCCGGGCGCCGACCGCGAGGTGTGGAGCTTCAGTCAGCCGCTCGCGCACGACCAGCACTTCTCCGGTGTCGCCACGGCCACCCTGCACCTGAACGGCCCCGCCGCGGCCACCGTGACCGTGGAGCTCTACGACGTCGCGCCCGACGGTCGGGCGACCGTCATCACCCGCGGCATCGCCCCGGTCGGCGCCACCGCGAACGTGCGCCTGCTGGCCCAGGATTGGCCGATCCCGGCCGGGCACCGCATCGGCATTCGCATCACCGACGTGATCGACGACGTGTGGGCGCATCCGCCGGCCTTCGCCCGCGTCACGCTGACCGACGGGGAGGTGCGGCTGCCGCTGCTGGAGACGGTGCGCACCCCGGACATCCCCGGCGGGCTGACCGAGGGCATTCCCAAGTGGCGCGCCGAGAAGACCATCCCCCTCCCGCCCGAACTGGTGAACAATGCAACGGTGACCGTCGACTTCCCGCCCCGAGCCACCCGATGACCGCGACCGCCGCCACCGGCCCCGCCGTCGACGCGGCCACCGCCGAACGCCTGGCCGAGGCCCTGCGCTGCGTCACCATCTCCCGTGCGGACCCCGCCGAGACCGACGACAGCCAATTCGTCCGGCTCGCGACGCATCTGGAGCGCAGCTTCCCGCTGGTGCACGAGCGGCTGGAGTTGGAGACCTTCGGCCACAGCCGGTTGTACACGTGGGCGGGGACCGAGGAGGCCACGGCGGCCTCCGCCGATCGCCCGCCCGCGGCGGCCATTCTGCTGGCGCATCTGGACGTGGTGCCCGTCGATGACGAGACCGGGTGGACGCATCCGCCCTTCGCGGGCGTCGTGGACGACGAATTCATCTGGGGCCGTGGGGCCATCGACGACAAGAGCCGGGCCGTGGCGCTGCTGGAGGCGGTGGAGGCGGCATTGGCCGCGGGGGTGCGGCCGCGCCGGACGGTGTATCTGGCGCTCGGGCACGACGAGGAGGTGTTCGGCGACGGCGGGGCCGTGCGGATGGCGCGACGGCTGCGCGAACTCGGGGTGCGGGCGGACCTGCTGCTCGACGAGGGCGGCGTGATCACCCAGGGCGTCGCCGACGGGGTGGACCGGCCGGTGGCCACCATCATGGTGGGCGAGAAGGGCTATGCGACGGTTCGGCTGTCGGTGTCGGCGGTGGGCGGGCACTCGTCCATGCCGGGACGGCGCACCGCGGTGGGCCGGTTGGCGCGCGCGGTGGCGCGGGTGCAGGAGCATCCGTTTCCGCTGCGCATGACGCCGGTGACGGCCGATATGCTGGCCCGTATCCGGGTGTTCATGTCCGAACCGCGGCGCACCGCACTCGGCCTGAGCCGGGTGGCCGGTCCCGCCATCCTGCGGGTGCTGGCGCTGCGCCCGCAGACCGAGGCCATGGTGCGCACCACCACCGCGCCCACCGTCATCCACGGCGGCGTGAAGGCCAATGTGCTGCCGCAGCGCGCCGAGGCGCTGGTGAATTTCCGTATCCTGCCCGGTGATTCGGTGGACGCGGTACTCGCGCACTGCCGTCGGGTGATCAAGGATCGCGAGGTGGCGGTCGAGCTGGTCGGCATGTCCTCCGAACCGTCCCCGGCCCGCTCCCCCGGCCCGTGGTTCGAGACCATCGCGGAGCTGGCGCGCGCGGTGGTGCCCGGGATCGCGGTGACCTCCGGGCTGGTGCCCGGCGCGACCGACTCCCGCCACTACGACGATCTCGCCGAAACCCGCTGCAATTTCGCGCCGATCGTGCTCACCGCCGCGGATCTGGAGCGGATTCACGGCACCGACGAGCGGCTCTCGCGCGAGAACTACGGCCGCCTGCTCGATTTCAACCGCCGACTCGTCGAACACCTGGCCCGCTGATCCGCCGCCGGTCGCCGCGCAGTGGGAGAATGGCCCGGCACCCAAGCCCGGATTGTCGCGTCATGCGACCGAGGAGGAGCGATGACCACAACCGAGACCGGCGAATTCGACGGCAAGGGCGGCCGGATCTTCTGGCGGGCGTGGCTGCCCGATACCGAACCGCGTGCGGTCGCGGTGATCGTGCACGGCATCGCCGAGCATTCGGGACGCTACGAACACGTCGGCCAGCGTCTCGCCGACGCCGGTATCGCGGCCTACGCCCTGGACCACATCGGGCACGGGCGGTCCGCGGGCGGCAAGGCCAATATCGAATCGATGGAGAATACGGCCGACAATGTGGAGACCATGCTCGGGCTCGCCACCGAACGGCATCCGGAGCTGCCGCGCTTCGTGATCGGCCACAGCATGGGCGGGCTCATCACCTCCTACCTGGCCACCCGCGCACCCCTGGACGTGACCGGCATCGTGCTGTCGGCGGCGGCCATCGAGATCGAGGCCGGGAACCAGATCCAGCGCATGCTGGGTCCGCTGGTCTCCCGATTCGCCCCGAATCTCGGTGTGCTGAAACTGGATTCGACGCTCATCAGCCGTGATCCCGCGGTGGTGCACGCGTACGACACCGATCCGCTGGTGTACACCGGGCCGGTCGTGGCGCGCACCGGAGCGGAAATGCTGGAGGCCACCGTCCGGGTGAAGGAACGCCTGTCGGTGCTCACCGCGCCGCTGCTGGTGCTCCAGGGCACCGCCGACGGCCTGGTCGCGCCCACGAGCGCCGATGTGCTCGAAAAGGGCGTCGGCTCAGAGGATCTCACCGTCATCCGGTACGAGGGCCTCTACCACGAGGTGTTCAACGAGCCGGAGCAGGACAAGGTGCTCGGCGATCTGCTCGCGTGGTTGGAGGCGCGCCTGTAGCCCTGTGAGCGGGGCTCACAGCCTTAGTCGGGCGATCACCGCGCGATGGTCGGAACCGGGCACGACCAGCGTGCGCACATCCTCGGCCTGGCCCTCGGCGACCAGCACCCGGTCGATGCCGATGACCGGGCCCCAGGACGGCTCCTCCGGCCAACTGGTGAGCCTGCCCGCACCCGCCAATTCGGCGGCGTCGGCGAAGCGACCGGTCAGCAACTGCCGATACGCGTAGTGGTCGAAGGTGGCGTTGAAATCCGCGCCGACGATAGCGGGACCGGATGTGGCGGCGAGCAGCGCGCGGATGCGGTCCATCTCGTCGACCCAGGCCGCGAAGTTCAGCGGCGGCGGCACGGGATGGAACTGGAAGACCGTCACGGGACCGCGCTGCGGATGCAGCATGGTGGCACGCAGGTTGGCCAGTTCGAAACCCGCCAGGATGACGCCGTCCTGGAGCGGGTGACGGCTGAAGATGCCGCCGCCCGCACCGCCGCCCAGCGGGGCGAGGTACCGGTACGGCAGTTCGGCGTCCAGACCCGCCGCCTCCAGGCGCAGCAGCATCTCCGGGGTGAGTTCCTCGAGGGTCAGCAGTTCGATGCCGTTGTCGCGCACCGACCGCACCACCGCGTCGGCGTCCGCTTCGCCGAAGTACAGGTTGGACTGCATGACCGGGATCTCGACGGCGAAACTCGCCTTGCCGTCCGGCACGAACAGGGTGAGCTGGCTGAACAGCGCTGCCGCCACCACCGCACCGGCCACCAGCGCGCTGCGCCAGCCACGGGCCAGCAGCAGCAACGCCGCGCCCACCAGCGCGCCGAGCATGAGGTACGGCGCGAAGGAGGCGGCGAGCACGATCTCCCGCTGCGCCCACGGTGCGTAGTGCAGCGCGACCCCGGCGACCCCGACCAGGACCGCCAGCCAGCCCAGCACCAGCAGCACCCGGCTGCTCCAGCGCCGCACCGGTGACGGCCGCGGCACCACGACCGTATCCGCCACCGCGGTCCCCGCACTGCCCGAATACCCGGTGAACTCTTGTTTCCGCACCATGTGACACCTCCCCTTCGGCGACCACCCTACGGGAACGGCACTTGTCCGCGTCCGGCCGCGTGTAGCCGACCCGACGGCGGTGCGAAGCCCACCCGACGGCGGTGCGAAGTCCACTCGACGCCGGTGCGAAGTCCACCTGACAGCAGAGCGAAGCCCGACCGGCCGGCAGTGCGGGGCCGTCCCGATCGGTCGCGCCGGAACCGTCGCAGCGGTCTTTCGCGCCCGAACCGTCGCAGCGGCCTCGTCGGCATCCGTCGTGGTCCGGCGCACCGGGCACGCGCCGGAGCGGAGCACGGTTGGCGCGAATCCGTCGGTGCGGTCTGCGACCATCGGCGCATGCGCGAACAGGTCGTCCCCATCCTCCGCGTCGCCGATGCCGCGACCGCGGTCCGCTGGTACGAGCGGCTCGGATTCACCCAGCGGTGGGAGCACCGTTTCGAACCCGGCCTCCCGGCCTTCGTCGAGGTGGCGCGGGGCGATATGCGGTTGTTCCTGTCCGAGCACACCGGCGACGCCCGGCCGGATACGCTCGTCTACCTCTCGGTGCGCGATGTGGACGCCGTGGCCGCGGAATTCGAGGTGGCGGTCGAGGACGCGCCGTGGGCGCGGGAGATCGAACTGAGGGATCCCGACGGCAATCGACTACGGATCGGCACACCCGCCGACTGACACCCGGAGCACGTGTCTCGGGCACCGCACGTTGGGCTGGGCGCAGGACCCTGGCTCCGAGTGGCCGTCGCGATAATTCACGTGCCCGATCGGGTCGGCGCGGATACGATCCGAACGTCTCGTGGAGTAGATCAGTGGCGGATCACCCGGCTTCTCACCGGGCGGGCGCGGGTTCGAATCCCGCCTCCACGTCTGTAGCGCCCTGGTGTAGCTCAATGGCAGAGCGCCCGGCTCGGGACCGGGAAGGCGCGGGTTCGAGTCCTGCCGCCAGGTCTGGTCTTTCGGTTCAGGATGTGGGGAGATTCGGTGTCCGATCAGTCATTTCGAGACGGTCCGGCGCAGTACGCGATCGGGCAGTTGGCGCGCGCCGCCGCGGCGGCCGCACGCGCCGCCGACGGCGTGGATCGGGACCGGGCACGTGAACGCATGCGACGCTGGCGCGAGGTGCTGGACGGCATGGCGGACGGCTCGCTGCGGGTCGGGGATCGCACGCCGGTCTCGGGGCTGCCCGCGTGGGTGACGCTCGAGGTGGCCCACGGCGGCTTCGCGACCGGGCGGGCACTGGCCGAACAGCCGCTCGGTGCGGCCGAATCCGCACTGCTCACGCGACTGCCCGCCGATGTGCCCGGTGGAACCGATCGGGAGCGGTTGAACCGCTGGTATCTCGGGGATGCCGGGCAGGCCGAACTGCTCGCCGCCCTGCGGTCCGGGCAGTACCGGATCGAGGTGCCCGAGGATGCCGCGCTGCCCGTGGTGGCGCTGCTGCTGGAGCGCGGGTTCGACGCGGAGGCCCTGGATCTGGTGGCGGAGCTCTCACCGCTGCTGGATCGACTGCGGCTCGTACCGCCCTTCGATCCGGCGGCGCGACCCGCGGGTACGGCGGTACGAGTGGCCTCGGTCGGCGAGGTGCGCGGCGCGTTGCGCGCCGTGCGGACGCCGGAGCCGCTGACCGCCATGCGCACCACCCTGGAGGTGTGGAATCCGCTGTACGACCGGCTGGTAGCGCTGTGGTGCGAGACGGTGGCGGGTGAGCTGCCCACTCTCGATGACACGGGCGCGGTGCGCGGCGGCTGGCCGTGCCGCCGACTCCCCGCGGACTGGGCGGTCGAGCGTGACCGCTGGCTGGCCGATGTGGCCGTCGCACAGCGGGATTACGGCCTGACCGGTCGGCACGCCCAGGCCAAGGGCAACTTCGCGCGCCTGCACGACGCGCTGCTCAGCTGCCCCGACGGCAGCGCGAATCTCACTGCCCGCCAAGTCGGGTGGATTCGCCGCGCCATCGCCAACACGGTGACCCGGCACGGTGCGCCGGGCAGCGCCGCGCGCGCCCGGGTGCGCGCAGCCCAACGGGATTCCATTGCGGCCCCGCTGCATACGACGTTCGCGGCGCTGCTCACCACGCGCCTGCGGCACTATCGGGCCGAGGGCGGCATCCCCGACCTCGCCCCGGTATCGGCTGCGGTATCCGACGACGACCGCTGTGATATCCCCTCCGGCACAGCCATTCCCCGGCATCTGCTGGACAAGGCGGCCCGCGCCCTGGAGGCGTCGGCCGACGAGTTGATTCGGCGCGGCATCATCGGCTCCGGCGATATGCTGGCGCGGGTCCTGCCGCAGCTCACCTCGCGGCTGCTGGCCGCCGATTTCGCCGACCCGGCCGCCGCGAACCTGTACGAGCAGCTCTACACCGCCTTCCGACGCCGCCGCGGCCTGCTGCTGCTGAACCTGCAGGGCCAGGTGCGCTTCGAAGAACTGCCCTGGGTCGCTGCGATGGCGGCACTGCGTGGTGATGCGGATGCGGCCGGAATCGAGGATGCCGCGAGCGGAATCAGCGCGATCGGGGCCGATATCGCGGCGACGGAGCCAGCGACATCGCGCCGCACACGGCATCGAGGCGATGCGACACGGCACAGTGCGCTGGCGGCCCGGCGGTTGCTCGGACAGATGACGCTGCTGACACTCGACGCGTTTCCGTATGCCCTGCTGCCGAATCCGCTGGTGCGGGAGTTCGGTGCGCTCGCACGGCAGGCGGAGCTGGACTTGCCGCTGGTCGAGGAGGTGGCGGCGGATATCTTCATGGGCACCTTCACCACCAAGTGGCTGGCGGCCGCACTGGTGGCCGGGCGGACCCTGGAAGGCACGCTGTACCAGGCGTATTACGATCTGCCCGCGCCCGGTGAGTGGGTCGGGCACGCCGATACGACGCAGCGGTGGGGCCGGGCCACGGCCGCGGGATTCACCGAACTGTGCACGCGCCGGGCGGGCGAGGCGGGATGCGACGGCGGGTATGTCGCGCGTAACGGGGCGATTCTGGAGCAGAGCCAGATCCTCACCACCCACAACCTCGCGGTCCTCGTCGACGCGCTCGAATTGACCGCTCGCGTACGGGATTCCGCACCGGAACTCGCCCACGACACCTTCACCTGGGTGGTGCGCCAGCTCAGCCGACCCGCGCCGAACCGGCACGCGGAGCTCATCACGGTGAAGAACGCCGCCTACGCCTGGCGTCAGGGTGTGTACCTGCTCGCCGCGTGCGACCGCGAAACCCAGCGGGCCCAGGTGCTGCGCCTGATCGACGACGCGGGCGACACCCCGCTCGCGCCCGCCATCACGGGCCTGGGCCATATCGTCGAAGGCGGCCGCTTCACCCGCCAGGGCTGGGTACCCGACGGCTCCGGCCGCCGCTTCCTCGGCTGGACGGCACGACGGCACTGGCTCTTCGGCGGACCGTAGCTCCGGTGGGTACAGCTGCGGCGTGCCGTGGCGAATCGCCGGGGGCATACCCGCGACCGGAACCCGGCGAGCGCTGTGCGCGTCCAATCCGTACACGACACTCGTGAACGGAGGCCGCCGATGGACCCGGAATCGCTGCATGCCGGTACCGCCGCCCGCCGCGCCCAGCGGGGTGCGGAGCGCGAGCAGCGACGCGTCCCGCACGCTGGCGTCGATCCCGACTACATCTGGCGGATGGAGCGGTTCACCGAGCTGACCCACGCCGAGATCCACGCGCGGGTGCGGGAGATGGACCCCGCCGCCATGCACGAGAGCGCCGACACCTGGGTCGGGATCGCCGACAGTCTGAGCGGAGCCGCGACCGGATTGCACATGACGGTGCAGTCCGCGCTCGCCGAGGCATTGCGCGGGCAGATCGCCGAGGCCGCCGAGGCGGCGGCGCGGGCCTTCGTGGCGCGGGCCATGGATATCGCGGAGGTGGCGCGCAATGCCGGGCACCGCATCACGGCCGCCGCGTACGGGGCCGAGGCGGTACGGAGAACCGTGCCACCACCGCCCGATTCCGGCGCGGCGCTGCCCGATTCCGGTGCGGCACCGACCGATTCCGGCGCACCGTCGGCCGATACCGGTGCGACAACACCCTTGCCGACCACGATGACGGGCACCGCGGACCCGGCGGCGGAGCGATTCGCGGAGGAGCAGTACCAACTCGCCTTAGCGGCCTTGGAAGCGAACTACGTGCCGATCTACCCGCCGGCCGGGTCGGGCGTGCCTGCCTTCGAACCCGCCCGGTCATCTCCGGACGGCAGCGACGATGGTGCTGCTACAACACTTCCCGCATCCGCCGGGTCCGGCGGTCCGATCTCGTCCGGGCACCCCGCCGCCTACGGAAGCCCATCCGACGTGGTACCGGACCGCAAGGACCCACCATCCGCAACGACCACCGATCCGACTGCTGCGGTGGTGAATTCGCCTGCCCTCGGCGATCCGAACGCTCCGTCGGGTACCGACCCCGGAATATCCGAGCCATCGCCGCCTGCCAGCCCACACGGCATGTCGCTCGCCGACCTGACGACCACACCATCCGGCGTGACGCCAGACCCGACAGCGCCGTCGCATTCCCCGGCGACCCCCAACCCGACAGCGGTACTGCCCTACTCGACGGACCCGACAACGGCGCTTCCCAACCCAGCGCCACCCGGCTCGAAAGCACCGCCGGGCGCACCGGGGACATCCGCCTCTCCCCCGGCACCGGGCGACCCCGGCCGTAGTATCCCCGGCCAGCCGACCGGCCGAACCACCCGCATCCCAACGTTTTCCGACAGCACACCACGTCCCGGCGGTTCCTGGCTCCCCGCCATGTACCCGCCCATGGCGGCGCGCGGCGGTGACCAGAACGCACCCCGCACCACCCCTGCCTGGCTAGTCTGGAACCGAGAACAAGAACTCCTGGGCGACCCGCCACCATGCACACACGGGGTCATCGGCGTGGACATCCCCGCCGCCCGACCATGCACCGACCCCGAATGAGCGGACAGGTCGGACCTGCAACCGATCCCGATATCCGCAGCCACGCCGCCGCAGACACCAGCGCGACAAACCGCAGGGCTCGGCCCCTCCCACGACTGAGCGCCTGGTCTCGAGCGTGCCCGCCACCGGAGACGTCGTGACGCCGCCGCTCATTCCCGTCGCCGCAACCAATTGATCGGGTCACCATCATCGAGTTCGATCGCACCGTCCCCGCTTTCGGTGCGCAGCCAATGCCGCACCAGGTACCGCCGATGTGCCGAATAACCGAGCACATGCGCGATCACGCTGCCGAGCACGAAGCTCTCCGGTGGATCGCAGAGCGCGTCGATGAGGGTGTCCTCCCATCCGCCGCGCCGGTCGATCTCGCGTACGGTGTCGAGCCAGCGCACCGCCACCCGCTCGTGCCGGTCCACCAGCTCCGGTAGGTCGTTGCCGCGTGGCCGGGGCATGTCCTCGCCGTCGATGGCGGCGAGCCAGCATTCCTTGGTCTCGACGAGATGGTCGAGTACCTCGGCGATGGAGGCTTCGGGGCCTCGGAAGGCTTCCACGGTCAGCCCGGGCATCCGTGCCCGCCGATACTGTTCCTCGGTGAGTTGCCCTGCCGCGGTGAGCAATTCGCGGGCGTCCTCGATGTCGTGGTGCAACAGCAGCGTCGTCGGATCCATCGCGGACCGTCCCTTCGGCGCGTTCTCCACCCACAGCGACATGGGTGGATGGAAGTGGATGCCATTGGCGGCGGGCAGCCAGCGGCGGCGCTTCTCCGCGGTGGTGGCGCTGGGCGGGTGGCCGAAGGCGCGGCTGTATGCCCGGCTGAAGCCCTCCACCGAGTCGTATCCGGCAGCGAACGCCACCTCGGTCACCGATTCTCCGGTGGACAGCGCCCATGCCGCGCGCTCCAGCAGCACCCGCCGTTTGAGGGCGACCGGCGATTCGCCGGTGCCGCGGGAGAACTGCCGGGTGAAGTGGAAGGGCGAGGCGTACGCCCCCGCCGCCATCTCCTCCAGCGTGGTGTTGTCCTCGTCCAGGACGGCGTCGAGCAGTTCTCGCAGTCGGTCTCGTCCGTTCTTGGGCACATCAGCAGTCTGCCAAGCCGGTGGCCGCCCGCGCTTGACCGTTCTTGCGCAGCCCGCGCGGAATCAGCCGCCGAAGACCCGCTCGACCACCGTCTTCGCCCGGCGCGTCACCCGCATGTAGTGGTCCAGGAACTCACTGCCGTCGTCATTGGGCCATCCGGCGACGATCGCGATGGCCGACAGCAGCCGTCCGGGACCGGGCAGCTGATCGGCGGGTTTGCCGCGCACCAGCACCAGGGCGTTGCGGGCCCGGGTGGCGGTGAGCCAGGCGTCGCGCAGCAGCGCCGCGTCGGCGGGGTCGATGAGTTCGGCGGCCTCGATGGCCTCCAGTGATTGCAGGGTCGAGGTGTTGTGCAGGTCGGGCACCTCGTGCGCGTGCTGGAGTTGCAGCAGTTGCACGGTCCATTCGACGTCGGCGAGTCCGCCGCGGCCGAGTTTGGTGTGGGTGGCCGGGTTCGCGCCGCGCGGCAGCCGCTCGGAATCCACGCGCGCCTTGATGCGGCGGATCTCACGCACCCCGTCCGGGGACATGCCGCCGCTCGGGTAGCGGATCGGGTCGACGGTGCGCAGGAACCGTTCGCCCAGCTGCGGATCGCCCGCCACGAAGCGGGCCCGCAGCAGCGCCTGCACCTCCCAGGACTGTGCCCACTGCCGGTAGTACGCGGCGTAGGCGGCCAAGCTGCGCACCAGCGCGCCATTGCGGCCCTCTGGGCGCAGCCCGGCATCCACCTGCAGCGGCGGATCGGTGCTGGGCGCACCGAGCAGGCGCTGCACCTGTTCGGCGATGCCGATGGACCATTTCACGGCGACGGTCTCATCCTCGCCGGGACGCGGGTCGCACACGAACAGCACATCGGCGTCGGAGCCGTAGCCCAGTTCCAGACCACCCAGGCGACCCATGCCGATGACGGCCATGGCGGCGGGCGCGGGTTTGCCGCGTTCCACCTCGCTGGCGCGGATGACCGCCTGCAACGCCGCCTCCAGGGTGGCGATCCACACCGAGGACAGCGCCTCGCAGACCTGCGGCACCTCCAGCATGCCCAGCACATCCGCCGAGGCGACGCGGGCCAGCTCGCGACGGCGCAGCGATCGGGCCGTGGCCACCGCCCGCTTGGGTTCGTCGTAGCGCGCCGCGCCCGCGAGGATGCCGCGCGCCACCTCGGCGGGCTGGGTGGCCAGCAGCAGCGGCCCGTTCGGGCCGTCGGCGTACATGCGGATGGTTTCGGGCGCGTTGATGAGCAGATCGGGCAGATAGGCCGAGGAGCCGAGCACGATCATGAGCCGCTGCGCGATGGCACCCTCGTCGCGCAGTTCGCGCAGGAACCAGATCTCGCTGTCCAGTCCCTCCGAGACCCGGCGGTAGGCCAGCAGACCGGCATCGGGATTCGGTGTGTCCCCGAGCCATTCGAGCAGCGTCGGCAGCAGCAGTGTCTGAATGCGACCTTTGCGGCCGATCTCGCCGGTGAGGGCCTTGAGGTGGCCGAGCGCGTTCTCCGGGGCCGCGTAGCCGAGCGCGGCCAGCTGCCGCACGGCCGCCGCGGGGCTGAGTCGCAGCGCGGCGGCGTCGAGCCGCGCCACCGATTCCAGCAGTGGCCGGTAGAAGAGTTTGGCGTGCAGCCGCCGCACCCGCACGGTGTTGCGTTTGATCTCGCTGCGCAGTACGCCCACGGCGTCCTGGCGGCCGTCGGGGCGCATGTGCGCGGCCCGCGCCAGCCAGCGCATGCCCTCCTCGTCGTCGGCGGCGGGCAGGGTGTGGGTGCGCTTGAGTCGCTGCAATTGCAGGCGGTGTTCGAGCAGTCGCAGGAATTCGTAGGAGGCGGTCAGATTCGCGGCGTCGTCGCGGCCGACGTAGCCGCCCGCCGCCAGCGCGGTGAGCGATTCCACGGTGCCCTGCGTGTGCAGGGATTCATCGGCCTTGCCGTGCACCAGTTGCAGCAGCTGCACCGCGAATTCGACGTCGCGCAGCGACCCGTGCCCGAGTTTGAGTTCGCGCTCGCGCATATCGGCGGGCACCAGATCTTCGACGCGGCGGCGCATGGCCTGCACATCGGCGACGAAGTCGGTGCGTTCCGAGGCCGTCCACACCATGGGCATGAGCGCGTCGCGGTACTGCTCGCCGAGTTCGAGATCGCCGGTGGTGGGCCGCATCTTGAGCAGGGCCTGGAATTCCCAGGTCCGCGCCCAGCGCTTGTAGTAGGCGATATGCGATTCCAGGGTGCGCACCAGCGCACCGGCCTTGCCCTCGGGGCGCAGCGCGGCGTCTACCTCGAAGAAGGCCGCGCCGCCGACGCTCATCGTCTCCGCGGCCAGCCGGGTGGCGGTGGTGTCGGCGGGTTCGGCCACGAACACCACGTCCACGTCGGAGACGTAGTTCAGTTCGCGCGCACCGCATTTGCCCATGGCGATGACGGCCAGCCGCACCGGCACCGGCCGGTCGGGGCACACCCGGGCCACCGCCACCGCGAGCGCGGCGGTGAGGGCGGCGTCGGCGAGGTCGGTGAGATGCCAGCCCACCTGCTGGTACGGCAGTACCGGTTCGTTCTCGACGGTGGCGGCCAGGTCCACGGCCGCCAGCAGCATGAGCTGATCGCGATACCGCTTGCGCAGCAGGGCGACCGCCTCCGGTCCGGAGATCTTGGCGCGGTACAGCATCGGACCCGCCTGCGGACCGTTCTCGGGCTCCGCGGCGACGGCGTCGAGCAGTTCGGCGAGGATCTCCGCACGCCCGGGCAGTTCGCGGCGGCGCAGCAGCTGCCACCCGCCGGGATCGGCAACCAGATGATCGGCGAAGGCGCTCGACGACCCGATCAGCGCGAACAGCCGACCGCGCAGCGAGGTATCGGTGCGCAGTTCGGAATCCAGTGCGGCCCAGTCATTTCCGAGCGCCTCCCGCAGGCGCATGAGCGTGAGCAACGCCAGGTCCGCATCGGGGGAACGCGACAGCGCCCACAGCAGCGGAACACTGTCGACATTGTCCCATGCCAACTCCCGGAGGTTGTTGGCTGCCGACGGCTCGAGCAAGCCGAGCCGTCCGACACCGGGGACCGCGGAACGGGCAGTCGGTGGCCGGACCATGCTCCCAAATTACCTGTCAGGCGGGGCGATCGCCGTAACGTTCCCCGCTCGGTTGTCGGACGCCGGGCTGCTACAGCCCCAGGTACTCCTGCAGTTCGAACGGCGTCACCTGGGACCGGTAGTCGGCCCACTCGCGACGCTTGTTGCGCAGGAAGAAGTCGAAGACGTGCTCGCCCAGCGCCTCGGCGACCAGTTCGGACTTCTCCATGTTCTTCAGCGCCTCGTCCAGGCTGCCCGGCAGTTCACGGAAGCCCATGGCGCGCCGCTCGGCCGACGTCAGCGACCACACGTCGTCCTCGGCCTCCGGCGGCAGCGTGTAGCCCTTCTCGATACCGCGCAGACCGGCGGCCAGCAGCACCGCGAAGGTCAGGTACGGGTTGCAGGCGCTGTCGGGGCTGCGGATCTCGACGCGGCGCGAGGACGACTTGTTCGGCGTGTACATCGGCACGCGGACCAGTGCGGAGCGGTTGGAACGGCCCCACGACGCCGCGGTCGGGGCCTCGCCGCCGTGGATGAGGCGCTTGTAGGAGTTGACCCACTGGTTGGTGACGGCGCTGATCTCGTGGGCGTGCTCGAGAATGCCCGCGATGAAGGCCCGCGCGGTCTCCGACAGGTTGATCGGGTCGTCGGGATCGGCGAAGGCGTTCTGCTCACCCTCGAACAGCGACATGTGGGTGTGCATGGCCGAACCCGGGTGCGCGGCGAACGGCTTGGGCATGAACGTGGCGCGCACGTTCTCGTCGATCGCCACTTCCTTGATCAGGTAGCGGAAGGTCATCACATTGTCGGCCATGGACAGCGCGTCCGCGTAGCGCAGGTCGATCTCCTGCTGGCCGGGTGCGCCCTCGTGGTGCGAGAACTCCACGGAGATGCCCATGGACTCCAGCGCGTCGATGGCGTGGCGGCGGAAGTTCGGGGCCTCGTCGTGCACGGCCTGGTCGAAGAAGCCGCCGTTGTCGACCGGCACCGGCGAGGAGCCGTCGTAGGGGCCGGGCTTGATCAGGAAGAATTCGATCTCCGGGTGCACGTAGCAGCTGAAGCCCATATCCCCGGCCTTGTTCAGCTGGCGGCGCAGCACATGACGCGGATCGGCCCAGGACGGCGAGCCGTCGGGCATGGCGATATCGCAGAACATGCGCGCGGAGTGCTGATGCCCCTTGGAGGTGGACCACGGCAGCACCTGGAAGGTGGACGGGTCCGGCTTGGCCACCATGTCGGCCTCGGAGACGCGGGCAAACCCTTCGATGGCCGAACCGTCGAAGCCGATGCCCTCCTCGAAGGCGCCCTCGAGTTCGGCGGGAGCGATCGCCACCGACTTGAGATAGCCCAGGACATCGGTGAACCAGAGCCGTACGAAGCGGATGTCCCGCTCTTCGAGCGTCCGCAGCACGAATTCCTTCTGGCGATCCATGCTCGCGAGCGTAGGCAGTCGGAGTTAAATCCGTGTTACATGGCAGCTGCGTTGTGAAACCTGCACCGGCGAGCCGGCCCGGCCGTGCGGGACATCAGCAGGTCAGTCCCGGCGTAGGCGGCGTCAGGTTGATCAGGTAGTCGATGACGGGCGTATCGACACAGTCCGACACGCCCGACAGCGACACGGTGTGACGGGTGCCGTTGTAGGTGATCAGCGCGGCGTCGAGCTGCCGGGCCAGGTCCACGCCCGCCTGGTACGGGGTGGCCGGGTCCTCGGTGGTCGAGACCACCACCGTCGCGGGCAGATTCGGGATCGAGACCTCGTGCGGGGTGGAGGTGTTGGGCACCGGCCAGATCGCGCACAGTTCGAGCGGCGCGGCACCGGTGCCGCGGCCGTCGTCGAGGAACGGGGCCACCCGGCGGTATTCGGCGTCCTGTTTGGCCGCGACGGCCCGGTCCTCCACCCGTGGATCGTCCACGCAGCGAATGGCGTTGAACGCGTCCGCGATGTTGTCGTAGGTGCCGTCGTCGCGGCGGCCGTCGTAGAGGTCGGCCAGGGCCAGCAGGGTGTCGCCGCGGCCCTCCCGCAGTTCGTTGAGGCCCTTGGTGAGCGCGGGCCAGAACCGGTTGGAGTACAGCGTCTGCTGCACACCGGTGATGGCGTCGCCGTAGTGCAGCCCGCGCGGGTCGTCGGTCACGGCCGGGGTGTCCCACAGCGGGTCGACCAGCTCCCGGAACCGCTTGACCGATTCCGTGGGATCGGTGCCGAGCGGGCAGGCGGGCTCGGTGGCACAGTCTGCCGCGTAGGCGTCGAATGCCTGCTGGAAGCTCTCGGCCTGCAGGACCGATTCCTTGACCGGGTCCTGCGAGGGGTCCAGCGCACCATCGAGCACGAGTGCGCGCACCCGGTCGGGGAACTGCTCGGCGTAGGTGTAACCGAGCCGGGTGCCGTAGGAGTAGCCCACGTAGCTGAGCTTGTCGTCGCCGAGCACCGCGCGGATCACGTCCATGTCCTGGACCACCTCGCGGGTGCCGACATGGGCGAGGAACTCCGCGCCGGTGCGCTCGACGCATTTGCTCGCGTAGTCCTTGTTGTCCGCCTCGGCGGCGGCGATACCGGCCGGATCGTTGTCGAAGGGCGGCTCGGCGCGCTCGGCGTCCATCTCGGCCGGGGTCAGGCAGGTGATGGCCGGGGTGGACGCGCCGACGCCGCGGGGATCGAAGCCGATGCGGTCGAAGCGCTCCGCGAGCGCGGTGCCGTCGCCGACGGTGTTCATGGTGAGCCCGGAGACGCCCGGCCCGCCCGGGTTGAACAGCAGCGATCCGATCTTGTCGCCGGTAGCCCGCAGGCGGGAGATGGCGATCTCGGCGGTCTCGCCGCCCGGGTTCTCGTAGTCGACCGGGACGCTGACGTGGGCGCATTCGAGGCCACGCGGCAGTTCGTCCGCGCTGAACTTCGCGCAGCTGCCCCAGCGCACGCTCTGACCGTAGAACTGCTCCAGCCCCGCGGGCGCGGTTGCCACCGGATTCCCGGTCACCACCTCACTGCTACACCCGGACGCCACCATCGCCACCGCCGCGACCGCCAGCACGGCGCGACCTGATCGCTTGAACCCCATGCCCACGATCGTGCCATGGCGGTCGCGGTTGCCTTCCCGTCGCCGGGGGCCGCTCCCGAGCCGGTCGCTGTGAGGAATTGCACCGTGGGCCCGGCCACGGTGCGTGGGACACTGAAGGGCGTCAGTGAAACCCGGGGACCCGATCGGGCCTCGAGGACGACGAAAGGGACGATGATGTCCGTATCCGATGCGGAAACCCCTGCCTACGGCGCTGCACCGGCACCGGCTACTCCCGCCACGCGGAAGACGCGAGTGCATCACCTGCAGCAGATGAAGGCCAATGGTGAGCGCTGGTCCATGCTCACCGCCTACGACTACTCCTCGGCGCGCATCTTCGAGGAGGCCGGCATCCCGGTCCTGCTGGTCGGCGATTCGGCCGCCAATGTGGTGTACGGCTACGACACCACCGTGCCCATCACCATCGACGAGCTGATCCCGCTGGTGCGCGGTGTGGTGCGCGGTGCGCCGCACGCGCTGGTGGTGGCGGATCTGCCGTTCGGCAGCTATGAATCCGCCCCGGAGCAGGCCCTGGCGACCGCCACCCGCTTCATGAAGGAGGGTGGCGCGCACGCGGTCAAACTGGAGGGCGGCGAACGGGTCGCCGACCACATCGCCAAGCTGACCGCCGCCGGCATCCCGGTGATGGCGCATATCGGCTTCACCCCGCAGAGCGTCAACACCCTGGGCGGTTTCCGGGTGCAGGGGCGCGGCGACGGTGCCGAGCAGCTCATCGCCGACGCCATCGCGGTGCAGGAGGCCGGCGCTTTCTCCGTGGTCATGGAGATGGTGCCCGCCGAGTTGGCCGGGCAGGTCACCCGCAAGCTGACCATTCCGACCGTCGGCATCGGGGCCGGGGTGGACTGCGACGCGCAGGTGCTGGTCTGGCAGGACATGGCGGGCTACACCAGCGGCAAGACCGCGAAGTTCGTCAAGCGCTTCGGCCGTGTCGGTGACGAACTGCGCACCGCCGCAGCGACTTTCGCCGACGAGGTGCGACGCGGCGCGTTCCCGGGTCCGGAACACAGCTTCTGATCGGGCCGGGCGAGCGGGACGGCGGCCCGCCCCCGCTCGCCCATCCCCGGTCGATTCATAGCCATCGGCTCTCATCGCTGGGCGTGGCCGAACTGTGCTGGCCCGCGGCGGGAAAACGGTGGCAGACTCGGAGCGAACGAGTTGGATCGACCAAAGGGAACACATGTCGCAGGGCCGTTGGACGAGCACCCTTCATATCCGCGGGGCAGCACTGCTACTCGCCGGCGGAGCGGCCGTCGCGCTGACCGCCGGATGCGGGAACACCACGTCCGGCTTCGAGCAGCCGGAGGGCTCCGCCTCCCCGTCGACGACCTCCAGCTCGGCACCGAAGACCAGCGCGGGCACTGCCCAGGGTGACCAGCTCACGGTCTCCGACGCCGTCGGCCAGCAGCTGTGCGACATCATCGAACCACAGCTGTCGGACTGGCGGGTACAGGGCCCGACGCTGGGCAAGATCTCGCTCAACGGTTCCGTGCACGAGTGGGCGCTGCGCAACGGCGCCATCAACGGGCAGGTGCTCGGCGACAAGGACTCGGTGGACCGGATCATGACCGCGCAGTGCCCGGATGTGCACGCGCAGGCGGTGAGCGCACTCGAACTGCCCAGCCTGGCGGCGGGACTGCTGTAATGCGCGACCTGTACCCGCCACTGGAACCGCACCGCGAAGGCATGCTGGATGTCGGTGACGGACAACGGATCTACTGGGAGGAGAGCGGCACCCCGGACGGCAAGCCGGTGGTCTTCCTGCACGGCGGCCCGGGCGGCGGCACCGCCCCGCTGCACCGTCGCTTCTTCGACCCGAGGGCGTACCGGATCGTGCTGTTCGACCAGCGCGGCTGCGGTCGCTCCGCCCCGCACATCGCCGACGGGGCGGGGTTGGAGACCAACACCACCTGGCATCTGGTCGCCGATATCGAGGCGCTGCGGGAATTCCTCGGCATCGAGCGCTGGCAGGTGTTCGGCGGTTCCTGGGGTTCCACCCTGGCGCTGGCGTACGCGCAGCGGCATCCCGAGCGGGTGAGCGAACTCGTGCTGCGCGGCATCTTCCTGCTGCGGCGCAAGGAGATCGACTGGTACTACAACGGTGCGGCCGGATACATCTACCCGGACGAGTGGGAGAAGTTCCTCGCGCCGGTGCCGGTGGCGGAACGGGACTCGGATCTGGTGGCCGTCTACCACCGGTTGCTGCACTCCCCCGATCCCGAGGTCGCCACCGCGGCGGCGATCGCCTGGTCCACCTGGGAGGGAGCAACGAGTTCGCTGCTGCCGCAACCGGATCGGGTGGCCGAGACGGCCGAGGAGCGGTTCGCGCTGGCCTTCGCCCGAATCGAGAACCACTACTTCACCCACGGCGGGTTCCTCGAGGACGGGCAGCTGCTGCGCGATATCGACCGCATCGCCCATATTCCGGGCGTGATCGTGCAGGGCCGCCACGACATCGTCTGTCCCGCCGTCAGCGCGTGGGACCTGCACCGTGCGTGGCATAATTCGGAACTGCACATCGTGCCCGACGCCGGGCACGCCGCCAACGAGCCCGGTATCACCCACCATCTGGTGGAGGCCACAGACAAGTTCCGCTCATGACGCACACCGCCGCAGGTCCCGCCGTAGTCGCCGCGGTCTCCGACGACGTCGATCGACTGCTGTCGGCTGAACCCGATGTGCGCCGAGATCTTCCGGACTCGGTGCACCAGATGCGGGTGGCCACGCGGCGGCTGCGCAGCGTGCTTCGGTCCTACCGGCGCGTCTTCCGCCGCCGCCCCGTCGACGAGCTACGCGATGAATTGCGCTGGCTGGCAGGCGTATTGGGAGTGGCGCGGGATGCCGAGGTGCGAGCGGAACGCTTCGCCGCCCTGCTCGAAGAACACCCGGAGCTGGCCAAGAAGAAGTTCCGCATCGGCGGAAAGGACGCTCCCGCTCGGGGTTTGCGCAAGCTGCTGGTGACCGCCGAACGGGAGCGCTACGCCGCCGCGCACGCGGAGATCCTGACCGCGCTCGACAGTGAACGCTACCGCACCCTCACCGCCGCACTCCGGTCCCTGCTGGACGACCCGCCGCTGCGGGAGGCGTACGCGCAACGCCCCGCGGAACGCTTCTGCCGGTCGGTGCTGCGCGACGACTTCCATCGCGTGCGCCGCCTCGTCCGACTCGAACCCACGCTGTCCGAGGCCGAACGCGTGGAGCACCTGCACGATATCCGCAAGGCCGCCAAGCGCCTGCGCTACTCCGCCGACGCCGCCGTCCCGCTGCTGAACGGCCCCGCGAAATCGCTGTCCGGCAATGCCAAACGCCTGCAAACCGTGCTCGGCGACCACCGCGACGCCGTCGAGGCCGAGGCCGCCATCCGCGACCGCCTGCGCGACAGCACCAACCCCGCCTGGCAGGCCCTCTGCGAGGACGAGGCCGCCGCTGCCCGCAAGTCGCTGGAGCAGTACCCGGCGACGACGGAATTTCTGCGCAAGAGCTTCGACGGCTGAGACTTGCCGCCCACCGACCGGGCGCGACGGTGTCCGCAGCGCGGGTCAGCGGTCGGCCGATGCGTCGCGCAGCGAACCGCGCACCGTGCCACCGCGACGTCGTGGCGATTCCGGCTCCGGCCCACCGATCGGGCGAACGGTCAGGGCCCGCAGCAGCAGTGCGCCCAGGCGCAGGTAGCCGGTCGCGGCCTGGCGTGACACCGCGACGGAGAGCACGGTGTCGGTGGTCGTACGGTCCAGGGGTTTTCCGGCGAAGCGGGCCGCCAGCCAGTTCTCCACCAGCGGCGCGGCCAGCAGTCCGAGACCGACGTGGTCGCCGAGCAGGTCGCGGATGTAGCGCACCGGGGTGCCCGCCGCGCGGTAGCGGTCCACCAGCCGGTCCACATTGCCGACCGGGATGACCAGGTCGTGTACGCCCTGCACGGTGAGCACCGGGAAGTCGGGCGGGTTGTCGCCCGGCTGGATGTCGGTCAGCACCGCACGGACCTGCGGCAGGGTGCGCAGGGCCGCGAGCGCGCCGCCCTCCAGATCCTGGAGGCGGGCGCGGCTGGCACGCAGCACCAGCGGGATGGTGGTGCTGCGCTCGGCGCGGTCCAGCAATTCCAGCGAGGCCGGGTCGAGCCGTTCGGCCAGGCTGGCGTGCAGCGGTGGATAGGCGCGGCGCAGCCCGGCCAGACACAGCGTCGCCAGCCCGCCGAAGCCGAACCGTGCGTCATTGAGCCGGAAGAAGGTCGACTCCAGATCACCGACCGGCGAACCGGCCGCGGCGGCCAGGATATTCAGCTCCGGCGCGTAGGCGGCGGCCATCTCCGCCGCCCATACCGTCGCCAGCCCGCCGCCGGAGTAGCCGGACAGCGCCACCGGCGCATCCACCGGGTGGCCGAGGAAGGCCAGCGTGGCGCGCAGGCCGTCCAGGGCGCGGTAGCCGGGCTCGCGCGGCGTGCCGAAATGCCCCGCCGTGCCGATGTGATCGGGCACCGAGATGGCCCAGCCCCGGGTGAGCGCGTGCGCGACGAGTAGCAGCTCCAACTGCGGCAGTGCGCCCAGCGCCCGCGCGCCGCGCCGAAACGCGTACGAGGGCAGGCAGTTCGACGCCACCGCGTCGATGGCGCACTGATAGGACACCACCGGCCGCGACCGCGCCGGATCCGCGCCCCAGGGCAGCAGCACGGTGGTCACCGCCGCCTCCGGGCGACCGTGCAGATCGGTGCTGCGGTAGAGCAGCTGCCACGCCGCGATCCGCTGCGGCAGCACCCCGAGTAGCGCCAGTTCCACCGCCCGCGACCGCAGGACAGCGCCGGGAGCACGCCGGGACAGCCCCCGCGGCGGCCGATAGAACGGATCGTGCTCGGGCCGCGGCGGTTCCGCCGATTCGACCGCGACTTCCGCCGCCCCGCCGCCAACAGTGCTCGCCCCCATAGCGTGTCCTCTCCGCTCCGGGCGGATGTCCTCGCATCCGCCGAATCGATATTCCTCGGCATCGCCCGCCACACATCACCCCGACGTATCGCGCGACCACGCCGGAGCAGCCATCACCTCCGTCCCCGTCGCCCGATGCCGCCCGGCCGCACCCCGGCGCACAGCCTCGTCCACGCTCTGCCGCCACTCATCACGGGTCCGCACGCGCGGCACGGGCTGTCCGCCCGCTGCCGCCATCGGTCACCGCGGTCCGCACCTCCGCGTAGTGCCTGCCCGCCTGCTGTCATCCCGGCACCAGACCGGTGGGCCGTGCGGCCATGCTCCGCCCTGCACCTGCCCCTCACCCCACCGCCGATCGCGTCGAATCCACGTGCGCCGCGAGCACGAACCGCAGTTCGCTGCGGCGGGCGACGGACAGCTTGCGGTACACCCGCGTCAAGTGCTGCTCCACCGTGCTGGTGGTGATGGTCAGCGCCGCCGCGATATCGCGGTTGCGCTTGCCCAGTGCGGCCAGTTCCGCCACTCGGCGCTCGGCCGGGCTGAGGGTTTCGAAGGCGCTGGGGGCCAGGCGAACCCGCGGGATGGGCTCGGTGGCCGGTGGTTGCCGGTCACCGCGCAGTCGACGCTGCAGCAGTTCGGCATCGCACTGTTCGGCCAGCCGGATGGCGTCGCGCAGCAGCGGCCGGGCTCGGTCGGTATCGCCCATGGATCGGTAGGCACGGCCCAGATCGCCCAGTGCCATGGCCAATTCGAGGTCGCCGTCGCCGGCGCGCGCCACCGCGACCGCGCGGCGCAGCAGGCTCACCCGCCGATGCGGATCGGCGGTGGCGGCGAGAATGCGCAGCGAAACCCCGGCGCTGCGGTGGCCGTCGGGGCCGCCGACCAGGTCCAGGTGCATGCTCGCGAAGGCGCGGGCCTCGCGTTGGCGGCCGACGGCCAGGTGCGCGGCGGCCACGTCATTGCGCCACGGGGTCAGCCACGCGTAGTCCATTCCCCACTGCCGCATGAGATTTCCGCACTGCCGGAAATGCCGCAGCGCCTCCTCGGGCCGCCCGGTGGCCAGGCAGTGTTCGCCGTGGGCGCTGAGATAGGTGAGGGCGAAGCGGGATTCGAACATGGCCCGGGGCACCGGGCGGCGCAGCTGGGCCGCGGCCTCGGAGTGCTTGCCCTGCGCGGTGAGCGCCCGCACCAGCACGCCGATGGGCCGCCCCGCCCACACGCCCAGGTGTTCGGCGGGGACCAGGTTCAACGCGAGCACCGCGTGCTCGGCGGCCTCGCGGAGTCTGCCCTTGCGCAGCAGGGTTTCGGCGCGCACGGCCGCGAAGACGGACCGCCAGGTGGGCGCGTGCCGGGCCGCCGCCTCCGCCAGCAGTGAGGTGCACCAGGCGTCGGCGAGATCCAGCCGATCGGTGTGTATGAGGCAGTCGACGGCGGCCACCAGCGCCTCCACCGTGGTGATGGTGAGCCGGTGCCCGGCCAGGATGCGCTGAGCGGCGGCGGCCAGGTCGGCGGGCGGGCGCGGTGTGGCCAGGGCTCCGAGCAGGTCCGCGGCCTGCCGATGCGGGGAGTCCCGCTCACCCGGCGCGGCGGTGCCGCGGAGGCGTCCGGAGAACAGGTCGGGGTGGCGTTCCACATGGGTGGGATGGGTGTAGCGAACCCAGGCGCACAGGAATTCGATGCCCGGTCCGACGGTGAGCGCGCCGCCGACGCCACGTTCGAGCCGGGCCAGCGCGCGGTCCACGTGCTGGCCGCATCCGTGCCACAGCATGAACGACACCGCGGCGGGCACCTCGGGGTAGGGCACCAGCCCGGCGGCCAGCGCCGCCCGTAGTCGCCCGAAGTTGCGGGTGCGCCCGGAGGGGTTGATCCGCCATTCCACCGCGACGAGCCGGGTGGCGATGGCCGCGCGCTCCCGGGCCCGATCACTGGCCCGGTAGCCCAGCTCGAGATACTTCGCCGCCCAGTCGAGCTGATCCTCGGCCACCGCCTCGGCCGCCGCGGCGACCAGCACCCGTGCCGCCCAGGCGGTGCCGGTCTCCCCAGCGGCGTAGAGGTGCGGCGCGACCACGGCCGGTCGGAATCCGCTGCCGTGCAGCACTTCGGCTGCCCGGCCGTGCAGATCGCGCCGCTCCCCCACGGACAGGTCCCGCAGTAGGCGCGCACCCACCGCGGGCTCGATACAGCGTTGCCCCTCGAACGCCGCCGTCATCTCCAATTCCGTTATGATGCGGTGGGTTTCGGAGGTCTCGGTGCCCAGCAGCGCGGACACCCGCGCCACGGTGGCGGCGGGTCCCAGTACCGCCACCGCGCGCGCGACGGACAGCCCCGGCCCGTCCAGCCGCAGCAGTTCCGCCATACCGTCCGGCTCGTCGTCCGGGCGGCGGTGCCGCGCCGGTCCGCGCGTGCCGCCGACGATGGACAGTGGTTTCCGGTCCCGACCGATCGACCGCTGCATAGCCGACATCCCTTCATCGATCTCCTTCAGTCCCGACTGAGGGGAGGGCACGACGAGCTGATGTGCTGGAGCGGCATCGTTGCAGCGGGTGGACGCCTGGCGGCGGCCGGTCTCAGCCGGGCACGACGGTGTGTTCCGGCGCTCGCCGACGCGTCCGTCGGCGAGCGATCGGATGAATCAGGTTACCCCGCAACCTGATTGGACTGCAGCTCGGCGACGGAACCGGAGAGTGACAGCGGCAGCGGTCGATACGGCAGACACGCCGCCGCGCTGTCGTCCGCGCCCAGGAACAGCACCGTGCGCATCCCCTCGAGCAGCCCCGACGCGGCGGCCTGCGCATACGCGTGCACCGGCGCCGCGCTGAACGGATCGCCCAGTGCCGGATCCACGCCCGCCACGGCCGCCACCGGAATGCCCAACCGGTAGGCCAGCCGTTCCCGGAATCCGGCCACCGGCGCGGGCGCGAGCAGCACCGCCTTGCCGGTGGCGAAATCCGCCGCGTCGATGCCCTCGTCGGCCAGGCAGGCGCGCACCACCCGGTCGGCCAATTCCAGCGGATCGCCCGTCCCGGCCCGCACGGTCAGCGCGTTGCGGCCGTCGGTGCCCGCCGACTCCAGATCCACCCAGGCGGTGGGCGGAGCCGAGCCGTCGACCTCGCTGGTGTGCGGGCGACCGAATCCGCCCGCCTGCGTATCGGATCGGAGCAGGACGGCCGCACCGCTGGCGGCGTAGGGGAAGTCGTCGCGGTCCCGGGCCATCGAGGGATGGGTGTCGCCGGCGACCACCATGGCGTATTCCACCTCGCCGGGCGCCAGGAAGCACTGTGCGGCCATGAACGCGTGCAGCACACCGGTGGCCCCGTTCATGAGGTCGAAGGAGAAGGCGGGCACATTCCCGCTGACGTACTCCAGTCCGATGTCCAGGCGCTTCTGGATGAGCGCCGCCACCGCCGGTTCGGAGATATTGCTGTCGCGGAAGACGCCCGCGTTGATCACCAGGCCGATCCGGTTCGGCGACACCCCGGCCTGTTCCAGGCAGGTCCGCCCGGCGCGGCTGGCCAGTTCGAAGAAGCTGCCGGTGTCCTGATCGGTGCACACCGCCGCGGAGACAATGGCTGTGGACATGCGTCACGCCTCCAATCGGGTGATGGTCGCGGCCAGATGCCCGGAGACCACTCCGGACGCCTCCGGAATCAGCAGCACCTTGGATCCCTTCGGAATGCGCTGCCGCGCCAGGTGTTCGTGCAGCACCAGGAAGTGGGAGGTGGAGGCGGTATTGCCGAATTCGTCGTAGACGTTGAGCGGCTGCGGCATCGGGGTGTCGAAGTGCCGTTCGGTGAGCTGGCTGATGTATTCGATGGCCGGGCCGCTGAACTGGTGGTGCACCCAGTAGTCGTATTTCTCGCTCTCCCAGGTGCGCCCGGTTTCTTTCAGGAAGTCGTCCATGCGGCTGATGCCCTGCTGGAAGCGCGATTCGCTGGCCAGCGCCCGGTTGTCGGTGTACATGGCGATACCGGTGGTTTTCTCGCTCGGCATGCCGAGGCAGTGCTCGGCTCCCGCGGAGGTGGTCATGAGCTCGATGTAGTGGATCTCGTCGTGGTCGTCACCGCGACCGTCGACCACCACCGCCACCGCAGCGTCGCCGACGGTGAGCGCGGCGAACTGGGGATCGTAGGGCTGGCTGATCTCCCGGGCGGCGGTATCGGCGATGGGCGTGATCTGTTCGCCGCTGACCACCAGGCCATTGCGCACCACCCCCGCCTTGATCATGCGGTCCAGCAGCAGCACCCCGGTGATCATGCCCGCGCAGGCGTTGGACAGGTCGAAGTACCGCGCCTGCTTCGCACCCAGGGCATTGCGCAGCATGAGCGCGAAAGACGGTGCGTAGCAAAAATATTCGGGTCCGCGAAAGCGCGTGATCGAGACGTTGATGATGACGTCGAGATCCTCGGCGGCGTAGTCGGAGTGCGTCAGGCAATCGTCGATCGCCCGCAGCGCCAGTTCGAACGAGGATTCGTAATCGTCCGGATCGCTGTTGTGCACGCGACGATTCTTGATCCCGGTGATCCGCTCCAGGTCCAAGGCCCTGGGGATCGACAGGCTGGCGATCACGTCCTCGGTGGAACGGACGGTGCCGGGTGTGTACGCACCGATCGATTCGAAACGGGTACGCATAGCCCCCTACTCTCTGGAAAGATTGTGCGAGTTCGGTCGAATTCTGGTGCGGCGATTCGTATTCGGATCGATCATCCGAAGCAATGCCGTCGTTATCCAGTAGCCCCGATGCCGATTCGAACGGTACCAGTACCCACTGGTAACTCTGCGCCACAACAGTCCCGCCAATCACAGACGTTACAGCGCCGTTTCAGTTTAAGATCGATAGAAACTCAAGGTAGACCGCGGTATTCGCGACCTGCCGGGAAAACTCGCATAGGGGTTGGACTAGGGGGTGCGAGAGAACCTGTTGCGGTACTGCTGGACACACCAAACACGTTGCGCGGCAATGTATTGGCATACTTCGCGCGGTAGCGGCCTCGCATTGCTCGAGGTAACCTCGCCGTACTGCCCGTCACATTCATCGTCGAATTCGACAGCAGTTGTTCTCCTTCCGTATCCACCATTTCCGCGCGTGCGATACCGCCGCCGTCGGCGCGAATATCGAGCGCGCGAATTCCATGAGGTGATGCCATGACCGCCGCGACCTACTGGCGCGCGCTCGACCGATTCCGTGACATCGTCGCCGCCCATCCGGATCGGGAGGCGGTGATATACGCCGACGGCCGCAATGCCGCGGGTCTGCCCGACTACCGGCAGCTCACCTACGCCGAGCTCGATAGTTGGTCCGATGCCATCGCGGCGAACTTCCTCGCGGCGGGCGTGGGCCGGGGGATGCGGACCATCGTGCTGGTGCGGCCGGGGCCCGAGCTCTACGCGGTGCTCAACGGGCTGTTCAAAATCGGTGCGGTGCCGGTGATCATCGATCCCGGCATGGGTCTGTTCAAGATGATGCGCTGCCTGCAGGCCGCCGATGCGGAGGCGTTTGTCGGAGTGCCGGAGGCGCAGGCGGTGCGCATCGTCTTCCGCGCCTACTTCCGCAAGGTGCGGCTGGCGGTCACCGTCGGCCGCGGCTTCTGGCGCGGACCCACCCTGGACAGCTGGGGCCGCACCCCGCCCGCTCCACTGCCCGAGCGCGAGCCCGCGCCGGACGACGAACCGCTGCTCATCGCCTACACCACCGGCAGCACCGGACCGGCCAAAGCGGTCGTGCTCACCCACGGCAATCTCAGCGCCATGATCGAGCAGGTCGACGCGGCGCGCGAGCATATGGAGCCGGGCACCTCGCTCATCACCGCACCGGTGGCCGGCATTCTGGAGCTGCTCATCGGGTCCCGCTGTGTGCTGCCGCCGTTGATCCCCTCCAAGGTCGGGGCCACCGATCCCGAGCACGTGGTGGACGCGGTGCACCGGTTCGGGGTGAAAACCATGTTCGCCTCCCCGGCGGTGTTGATTCCGCTGCTGCGGCATATCGAGCAGCACGGGTCGCAGCTGCCGACGCTGGAGAGCATCTACTCCGGCGGCGCGCCGGTGCCGGACTGGTGCATCGCCGGGCTGCGCGCGGTGCTGCCCGAGGACGCGAAGGTGTACTCGGGCTACGGAGCCACCGAGGCACTGCCCATGGCCACCATCGAATCCCGGGAATTGCTGGGTGATCTCGTGGAGGCGGCGCATCGGGGCGAGGGCGTGTGCGTGGGCAAGCCCGCCCTGCACGTACGGGCGCGCGTCATCGCGATCACCGATGACCCGCTGCCCACCTGGCACGACGTCGACGAACGGGCCGAGGAGCTGGCCGCCACGGATTGGATCGGCGAGCTGGTGGTCTCCGGACCGAATGTGAGCACCCGCTATCTCTGGCCGGATTCGGCCAATACCGTCGGCAAGATCCGCGACGGCGAGGTGGTGTGGCATCGCACCGGCGATCTGGCGCGCATCGACGATCAGGGCCGAATTCGGTTCTGCGGGCGCAAGAGTCAGCGCGTGGAAACCGCCGACGGGACGCTGTTCACGGTGCGGGTGGAGCAGGTGTTCAATATCGTCTCCGGAGTGGCGCGCACGGCGCTGGTGGGCGTCGGCGAGCGCGGTGCGCAGCGACCGGTGCTGTGCGTGGAACTCGAGCCCGACGCCGACCGCAAGGCCGTCGAGGTCAATCTGCGCAAGCGCCAGGCCGAATTCGCGATCACCGCACCGGTGACGGCCTTCCTGTTCCATCCCGGATTCCCGGTCGACATCCGCCACAACGCCAAGATCGGGCGGGAGAAGCTGGCGATCTGGGCCGCGAAGCAACTCGACGTCTAGACCAGGAGGAGACGGTGAGAGAGATCGTGCTGCGATCGTTCCTGACACTGGGGTCGCTGTCCCGGCTGGCGGGGGTGGTCACCGCGGTGGCGAGTATCGCCGCCGATGAGCGGGCGAGTCGGTCGACGCACCGCGACGGCCGGACCGGGGATGGAGGGCAGACGCTGTGCGGGCATTGGTGACGGGGGCCTCCGGATTCCTGGGCGGGGCGCTGGTGCGCCGTCTGGTACGCGACGGCGACTTCCAGGTCTCGATTCTGGTGCGTCCCACCAGCAATCTGCGTGATATCGCCGCCGTGCTGGACCGGGTGGAGGTGGTCAACGGCGACCTCGGCGATCCGGCCTCGCTGGAGCGGGCGGTGGCGGGCGTCGACATCGTATTCCACAGTGCCGCACGGGTGGACGAGCGCGGGACCCGGAAACAGTTCTGGAACGAGAACGTCACGGCGACCGAGCGACTGCTGACGGCGGCGCGGAAACGGGGGGCGCGCCGGTTCGTGTTCATCTCCAGCCCGAGCGCGCTGATGGATCGCGACGGCGGGGATCAGGTCGACATCGACGAGTCGGTGCCGTATCCGCGCCGCTTTCTGAACCTCTACTGCGAGACCAAGGCGGCGGCCGAACGGCTCGTACTCGCCGCGAACACACCGGATTTCACCACCTGCGCACTGCGACCGCGCGCCATCTGGGGCTCGGGTGACCGGTCCGGGCCGATCGTGCGGCTGCTGAGCCGGGCGGCGGCGGAGACGCTGCCGGATCTGTCGTTCGGGCGCGAGGTGTACGCCTCGCTGTGCCATGTCGACAATATCGTCGAAGCCTGCGTCAAGGCCGCTGGCTCCGACGCGGTCGGCGGCAGAGCGTATTTCATCGCCGATGCCGAGCAGACCAATGTGTGGCGGTTCCTGCGACAGGTCGCCGCCGACCTGGGCTATCGCCCGCCGGGGCGCAGGCCGCATCGGCGGGTGGTGGAACTGGCCGTCGAGGTGATCGAAACCCTCAGGCGCATACCGTATCTCGCCGAACACTGGACGCCGCCGCTGTCGCGGTACACGGTCGCGGTGCTCACCCGCACGGGCACCTACGACACCGGGGCGGCCGCCCGCGATTTCGGTTATCGACCGGTCATGGACCGGGATACCGGATTGGTGGAATTGCAAGGGTGGCTGCGTTCCGGGGAGGTGATTCCCACGACGTCGCGCTGACCGGCGATCGGGCGCTACTCCCCGAGCCTTGTGTTACCAGCGGTACCAGCTAGCATGGATTGCACATTCCGTGCCGGGGTATTTCGCTGTCGACGACCCTGGCCGGACGAGCAGGACAGCACCGCACTCAATGAGGAGAGCGCCCGATGCCGGTATTCGACTTCCACGGCGTTTCCGTCGCCTACGACCGTGCCGGATCGGGTGATCCGATCTTGTTCCTGCACAATATCGGTGGTGACCGGCGAATCTGGTCACATCAGATGCGAGCCCTCGCGGCCACCAACAGCGTGTACGCACTGGATCTGTTCGGCTACGGCGAATCGGATATACCGACCAGTGGGTATACGGTCGACAATTACGTGCGCCTCGTCTCGGAATTCGTCGCCGATCGCGGACTGCAGAACGTCACGCTGGTGGGCAATTGTTTCGGCAGCGCGCTGTCGCTGTTCTATGCCCGGCAGGAGACGCAGCGGGTGCGCGCCCTGGTGCTGTGCAGTCCGCTGACCGCCGCCACCCTGCGTCCGACACCGACCGGCTGGACCGCGAAGGCCGCCCGGCACATCCGCCTCGACGCACTGGCCTCGGCGACCAAGGTGCCCGCCCTGGCGGCCACCTGGGTGGTGCGCGAACAGCTCGGCCCGCGCGGCCGCCACATGGACGCCACCGCCTTCGCCGCCTTCCGCGACCGCTGGACCGAGCCCCGCCGCCTGCTGGCCCCCGCCGCCATCGCCCGCGACTTCGACCGCCTGGCCGCCCTGGACGACTTCCGACCCACCCTCGCCTTCCCGCCCATCACCACCATCTGGGGTGCGAAGAACCGCATTCTCTCCGCGACCGCCGGATCGGCGCTCAACCGCACGCTGTCCCCCACCCGGTCACTGCTGCTGCCCGACTGCGGCCATCTGCTCATGCTCGAGGACCCCGACACCATCACCGCCGCGATCCGCTCGGCCACCGCATCCGCCATCGCCAGCTGACGGTCGGCCCCGGCTCAGGAGGCCGGGTAGTCGAACATGACCGTGCGCGCGGCCGGATCGGCCTCGGTGAGCCGGACCGTCACCCGCTTCCCCTCCGGCGGTCCCCCGGTGCATTTCGACAGTACGGGCGGATCGGCGACGAAGATCTCCGCCGGGCGGGTGCCATTGGCCTCGCGCAGCACGACGGCCTCGAATTCCGTGCCCACTCGGGATTTCAGCACCGTGGACTCGGTGAGGTCGATACAGGCGCGCTCCAGCTTGCCCGCCACGGCATCGGTCCGGCGCATGGACTCCGCGGCAGCGTCCAGGCCCTCCCGGACCCAGAGCGGAATCTCGGTGCCCGCGCAGTGCGCCAGGCAGATCTCGGTGGCGTAGCGGTCGGAGAGCCGACGCAGGGGTGCGGTCACATGGGCGTACGCCGCGCCGATGGCGCTGTGCTGCAGAGTGTCCGGGTCCTCACCGTCCAGCACGGTGTAGGACGCGCCGCGCAGCAGGCTGGTGGCCTCGGACATGAGGACCAGCGCGGCCGGGGTGTTGGGGTCCAGGCGGGCGAGCATGCGGCCCACCGATTCGTCGGCGGGCCAGTCGATTCCGACGGCCGCGGCGGTGCGGCGCATGGACTCGGCGGCGGACGACGGCGCGGGCGGCATGGTGCGCAGCAGGCCGAGGCGGTGGGAGCCGTTGCCGTCCAGCATGATCCGGGCGGCGCACATGCCGGTGAGCAGCGATACCTGCTCGTTCCAGTCGTCGGCGGCGGTACGCGGCTCCACCACCAGTTGCCAGTGGTCGTCGGTATTGTCCACGCGGATCACGCTCTGCGAGGGCAGGCGCAGCGAGATCGCGCCACGCGCCAGCCCGGCCTCGATGCGCAGGCGGCCGAAGTCGGGCAGCGCGGCGATGGCGGCGGGCAAGCGACCGGTGTCGGCGTCGGCCTGCACCCCGGCGTAGTCCAGGCGGGCGCGGGAGCGGACCAGGGCGCGCGTTACCGACCAGTTCGTCGGCTCGGCGTCGGCATCGAGTTCGATGGTCCACAGCGCGGCGGGACGGTCGAGGTCGGGCAGCAGGCTGGAGCGGTCCTCCGACAGCACGCGCGGATGCAGCGGCACCGTGCCGTCGGGCAGATAGAAGGTCTGGCCGCGCACCAGGGATTCGCGGGCGAGCGCACCGTCCGGCGCGACGACGGCCGCGACATCGGCGATGGCGTAGTGGAGTCGGAATCCCGTCGGGGTCCGTTCGAGATGCAGCGCTTGATCCAGATCCAGTGCGCCGGGCGGGTCGATGGTGACAAAGGGGATGTCGGTGCGATCGACCCGGTCGCCCGCGAACGCGTCCACCGCGTCGCGGGCCTCCGAGACGGCCTCGGCGGGATACGCCGAGGCCAACCCGAATTCGGTTCGGACGGCGCCGAAGTCGACCGGCGCCGAAACGATCCGCTGATGTAGTTCCACCGGGGGGACTGGCCCTACTGCAGAGCCAGCATGGTGCCGTTCAACTGGTCGAACGGCCCGAAGACGGTGAACACGACCCGCCCCTCCGGATACTGCGACGACAGCTTCGCCGCGGAATCCAGCGCCTGCCCGAAGGACGCGGCGGACGGATGCGGCAGACCGGCGAGGGTCTGCCCGAAGTGGGTGTCGGCCACCCAGCGCGTATCGGCGGGAGTGAGATCCACCTGCACCCCACCCGGCAGCGGGGTCACGGCGACCGCCGAGGCGGACCCGGAACCCATCACGGCCAGCACGGCAGCGGTACCGGCGAGCAGCCCACCGGTGACCAGCTTGCGAGCAATTCGCATATAGACGAAACCTGCTTTCCGACGTTCGTTGATGCCCTTCGCCCCGTTGCTATCACCCGCAACGGAACCTTCCAACGCGCAACACTGTATGAGATCAGTCACGCTCCCGGCTAGTTCCGGGCAGAACGACCGGTCGACACGCCGTGCCGCGCCGCCTCCGGCTCGCTCCACCCGAGCTGTAGGGTTGCCGTCGCATCCGCCGCGTACCGCGGGTGGACGCGTTCTTCCGACACCGAGCGATCCGAGGAGTTCCTTACCGCATGTCGATGATCCTCTTCGACCACCTGCTGCCCCTACTCGGCCCGGAGCAGGCCAGCTACTGGGCTCAGTTGCTCGTCGTACAACCGAACTGACCGAACAGCGGCGCACAGCGGCGGTGACCCCCGGGCGGGGTCGCCGCCGCTGTCGCATCGAGCGCCGAAACGGAAAATCCCACACGGGGATAGCGATAGCCGTCGACTATGCCCACGGCGGGTGGGCGGACGAGTCGGTCTGTAAGCCGGATCCTGTCCCCGGTTCGCACCGGGAGGCGGCCATCCATCTGGACACACCGTTGCCGGGTGCCTCGAGCAGTCCACCCGCAGGCTCGGGCGAGCAGCCCTCGAACGCCTGCGCAGCCGCACTCTCGCCGAGAGTGCGGCCTTCGACCTTGCTCCGGGCGGGGTTTACCGAGCCGCGCCGGTCACCCGGCGCGCTGGTGCGCTCTTACCGCACCGTTTCACCCTTACCCACACATGGCGTGTGGGCGGTTTGTTTTCTGTGGCACTGTCCCGCGGGTCGCCCCGGGTTGCCGTTAGCAACCGCCCTGCTCTGTGGAGTCCGGACTTTCCTCGGCGACGGGCGGCGGCACAGCCGTGCCCGTTCCCATCGCCGCGGCCGCCCGACCGACTCGTCCGCGCAACCAGGGTACGGTAATGGCTCATGGAGCGTGTCGAGGTGGGGTTCGAATCGGAGGGTCACCGCTGTGCGGGGTGGCTGTATCTACCGGACGGACCGCCCAAACCGCGCCCGCTGGTCATCATGGGGCACGGGCTGGGGGCGGATCGGGAAATGGGCCTGGACCGCTATGCCCGGCGGTTCGCGGCGGCCGGAATGGGTGTGCTGGCCTTCGACTATCGACATTTCGGCGGTTCGGAGGGTGAGCCGCGGCAGGTGATCAATATCGCCCGCCAGCGGGCGGACTGGCGGGCCGCCATCGCCTACGGGCGCACCCTGCGCGGCTTCGACGCCACCCGGATCGCGCTGTGGGGCAGTTCCTTCGGCGGCGGACATGTGCTCGCGGTGGCGCCGGAGGACGACTACCTCGCCGGTGTGGTGGCGCAGTGCCCGTTCACCAGCGGCTGGTCCTCGGCCATGGCGAAGGGGCCGATCAGCCTCGCCAAAACCGGCACGCTGGCGCTCACCGACCTGGTCGTCGGACCGCTGCGCCGTAAACCCGTCGGGGTGCGGCTGGCCGGACGCCGACGCACCGCGGCGCTGATGAGCGCCGCCGACGTCCCCGAGGGGTTCGGCCGTCTCGCCGAGGAGAGCACCGCCTACCGCCCGAAAGTCGCTGCCCGCGTCGGGCTCTCGGTACTGTTCGACAAACCGGTCAAGCGCGTCAAGGACATCAAGGTCCCGGTGCTCTACGCGGTCTGCGAGCACGACAGCGTCGCCCCGCCCGGCCCCACTCTGGAGGCCGCCGCCCGCACCAAACACGCGGTCGTCAAGCAGTATCCGATCGGACATTTCGACATCTACTTCGACGACTGGTTCGAGAAGGCGGTCTACGATCAGACCGAATTCCTGACCGCGGTGCTGCGTCCGTAGCGCGGGTCCGGTTCCGTCGGATCAGCTCGACACCGTGGGGGATTCGGGTTCGTCACGGTGCGGCAGGAACGGCTCCACCTCCGGCGGCAGTCCCTGCGCGATACTGCGCGCCCGGGTCAGCTCGGCGTTGAACTCCGCGCCGAGCAGTACCGCGGCATTGGACAGCCACAGCCACATCAGGAACACCACCACGCCCGCGAGCGAACCGTAGGTCTTGTTGTAGGAGCCGAAATTGGCTACGTAGACGGTGAATCCGGCCGAGGCGACCACCCACAGCAGTACGGCGAGCACGCTGCCCGGACTCAGCCACCGGAAACCCGGCTGCACGGCATTGGGCGCGGCCCAGTACAGCAGGGCGAACACCAGACTCATCAGCAGCGCCAGCACCGGCCATTTGGCGATATCCCAGACGATCACCGCCTGCTCGGCCAGTCCCAGCCAGCCGCCCACCCGGTCGGCCACCGCGCCGGTCACCACCACACCGGTGATCACCACGGCCAGCAGCACCAGCATCAGCGCCGTCAGCCCGACCCGCACCGGCAGTTGCTTCCACAGCGGACGCCCTTCGCGCATCTCCAGAATCGCGTTGGACGCTCGCATGAACGCCCCGATGTACGCCGACGCGGTCCACAGCGCCACCAGCACACCGATGATGGCGAGCTGCCCGGCGAACGGCCGTGAGCCACGCAGCTCCTCGATGGCGTCCACCAGCAGTTCGGTGCCGCTGCCCGGCCCGATCTGGCGCACCGTGTCGACCAGCGACTGGGTGGGCTCGGGACCCAGCAGCGCCAGCCCGGAGGTGAGCACCAGCAGCCCGGGAAAGATCGACAGCACGCTGTAGAACGTCAGTGCCGCGGCGAGATCCAGCACACTGTCTTCCTGGAATTCGCGCACCGTCCGACGCAGCACACCCCGCCATGCTCGCCGACTCAGTTTCGTCGGTCCCACCGGCGCGCCCACGCCCACCGCCGCCTCGGCCATACGTCCACCTCCAGACGCCGCCGAAGTACCCCGCGTCGTACCCGGCAAACGCCCGCGCCGGGTGGGCCCTACAGGTAGGAGGTGTCGTTGACCAGACGGACCGAGGAGCCGCCGTCGGCGTAGAACTCGGCGATGGAGAGCGAGGCCAGGTCCAGATGCAGGCGGTAGAGCAGCGACGGCCCGACCCCCAGCGCCAGTTGGAGCAGGGTCTTGATGGGCGTCACATGGCTGACCACGAGCACATTCTCACCGGGATGCAGCGCCACCAGGTCGCGGCGCACCGTCTCGACGCGTTCGCGCACCTGGTCGAAACTCTCACCGCCCGGCGCGGGCAGCGACGGATCGCCCAGCCAGCGGGTGTGCAGTTCCGGATCGTGTTCACGCGCCTCGCCGAACGTCATCCCCTCCCACACGCCGAAATCGGTTTCGATGAGCCCGTCCAGCACCCGCACCGGCACACCCAGCGCGTGCCCGGCGGCCTCCGCGGTCTCCCGCGCCCGATCCAGCGGCGACGAGACGATCGCCCCGATACTGCCTTTGCCCGCAAGCATTTTCGCGGCACCCGCCGCCTGCTCCCGCCCCAGCGCCGTCAGCGGCGGATTCCCGCGCCCCGAATACCGCCGCTGCACCGACAGTTCCGTCTGCCCGTGCCGCAGCAGCAGCAACCGCGTCGGTCGCCCGACCGCCCCGGTCCACCCGGGCGCGGTGTGCGCGGCGCCGCTCGACGAGACGTCACCGGGCGCCGCCGGGACGCCTGACGGTCCCGAGGTGTCGCCGGGCGACATCTCGGATGTGCGACCGCGCGTGTCGGATGTGCTACCGCGCGTCACGATCTCACCGCTGGTTTCGCGCCTGGCACCCCGGTCGGGTGTGCTCTCTTCGCGATGCGAATCCGGGGCGGTCGTGCCCGCCGGGTGCACCGGATCGGCGGCGCTGTCGGCCAGCGCCGTGCGCACCTCCCCCACCAGATCTCCGTCGTCCATGGCCTGATTGGCAAGGCGGTCGGCGTGCGAGTTCGCCGCGCGGGGAATCCAGTCGAAGCGCACCCCGTCGAAGCCCGCGACCAGCTGCCGCGCGCGGTCGGCCAGCGGAATCATGGCCGCGTGCTTGACCTTCCAGCGGCCCGACATCTGCTCGACCACGAGTTTGGAGTCCATGCGGACCGCCACCTCGGTGGCCCCGAGTTCGGCGGCGGCCTCCAGACCGGCGATGAGGCCGCGGTATTCGGCCACATTGTTGGTGGCCACACCCAGGTACTCCCAGCGCTCGGCGAGGACCCGCGCATGGTCGGCGTCCCAGACCACCGCGCCGTAACCGGCCGGTCCCGGGTTGCCGCGCGAGCCACCGTCGGCTTCGACGATCACCTTCACCGTTGTTCGCCCTCCCCGGCGCGGCCGCTCACAGTCCCGATTGCTTGGTGCGCACCAGGATCGCGCCGCATTCCGAGCAGCGGACCACCACCTCGGGGGCGGTCTTGGCGATGCGGGCGATCTCGCCGCGATCGAGTTCGATCCGGCAGGCGCCGCAGCGCCGGGCCTGGAGCAGGGCCGCGCCCACGCCGTAGCCGGCGCGCTGCTTGTCGTAGATCGCGGTCAGCTCGGCGGGGAAGCGACCGGCCAGGGCGGCGCGGTCGGACGCGCAGCGCTGCGCGGCGGCCTCCAGATCCCGCAATGCCTCGTCGCGCTTGCGCTGGGCCTCGGCGAGCAGCTGTTCGGCGTGGTCCAGATTGGCCCCCGCGTGATCGTGGTCGGCGGCCGCGGCCTCGCGACGCTCCATCACCTCGATGAGGTCGTCCTCGAGTACCGTGCGGCGGCGTTCCAGACTGGTCAGCTCGTGCTGGAGTTCCGAGAGCTGCTTGGCCCCGACCGATCCGGCGGTCAGCATGCCGCGGTCGCGCTCCTCGCGCTTGCGCACGGCGTCGATCTCGCCCTCGAGCTTGCGGATATCGCGATCCAGGTCGTCGATGAGGATCTCCACCTTGACCGCCGCGTCCTTGCGTGCCGTCCGCTCCGACTCGAGCTGCCGCACCTCCTGCTCCTCGGGCAGCACCTTGCGGCGGTGCTCGATCCGCGTCAGCTCGGCGTCGACTGCGGCGAGGTCGAGCAGCTTGGCTTGGATCGATGGTTCGACATTCAACGCGGAGGCTCTCCTGGACGCTGTGGACAGTTCAAGACCCCCACCGTACTCCGTCGACAGCGCCGATTTTCCCAACCCGCCCGCCAGCTGGGCCGATGGTCACCGCGCGGGCCGCGGCCGTGACCCGGCCCACGAATTCCGGTGGGCAGCGGCGCGGAGATCGGACACACTCTCGGTAAGAGTGGTCCGGCGCGGAGGAGGCAGCGAAGCGTCACCACGGAGTGCCCCCACTCGTACCAGAAAGGACAACAGCGTGAGCGAACATCGGTACGAGGTCGAGGTGGTGTGGTCCGGGGCGACGACGGACTACCGGTCCTACAGTCGCAATCACGAACTGCTGACCGCGGGGCGACCGCCTATCCTCGCCACCTCCGACCCCCAGTTCCGCGGCGACCCGGAACGCTGGAATCCGGAACAGCTGCTGGTGGCCTCCCTCTCCGACTGCCACATGCTCTGGTACCTGCACCTGTGCGCCACCGCCGGGGTGGTGGTCACCTCCTATCGGGACACCGCGCTGGGCGTGATGGACGACGAACGCTTCCGCACGGTTACCCTGCGCCCGCACATCACGGTCACCGACGCGGCGATGATCGACAAGGCGCAGGGTCTGCACGCCGAAGCACACCGGCGGTGCTTCATCGCCAACTCGGTGAACTTCCCGGTGCTGCACGAAGCGACGATCGTGGCGGAATAGCGCTCACCGCAGCGGATGTCGTGCCGGGTGCGCGGCCGGGAGCCGCAGCCAGGGCGGCACGACGTCCGACACCGGGACGGCCGCCGACTGCGGGCGGCGGCGGTGCCCTCGGCGATGGTCGGGCCGTGACGCGACAGCCCTACCCGGGAACGACCGTCCGGACGTGGGGACGACATTCAGGGAGTGGGCCGACAGCAGGCCCGCGGGTCGATGGCCCGGTCAGGGTGGCGGCGAGCCGACGTCGAACGGCGCGGCCACCGTCGCTCCGGCCACCTCCGGTCAGCAGTCGGCCGCGCCGATCGTCCACGGGTCGGTGCGCAGCGTCGAGACACGCGTCTCGACGCCCGGCAGCGCCGCCCGCACGACCCCCTCGGCCTGTGCGCACCAAGGGAATTCGGTGGCCCAGTGCGCGGCGTCGATGAGCGCCGGCCCGCCCGAGCGCAGGTGCTCGTCGGCGGGATGGTGGCGCAGATCCGAGGTGAGGTAGGCGTCCACGCCGAGGCGGGCCACGGTCGACAGGAAGGAGTCGCCCGCCCCGCCGCACACCGCCACCGTGCGGACGACGCGCTCGGGGTCTCCGGCGGCGCGCACCCCCCAGGTGGTGGCGGGCAGTGCGGCGCGGACGCGGGCGGTGAAGGCCCGCAGCGGTTGTGGCTGCGCCAGCTCGCCGACCCGTCCGATACCCAGTCCGGACGGCAGGGGTGCGCGCTCGGTCACATGGTAGGCCGGTTCCTCGTAGGGATGCGCCGCCCGCAGGGCGCTCAGCACCGCCCGCCGGGCCGACGGCGGCGCCACCACCTCGATCCGGTCCTCGGGCACGATCTGGAGTTCCCCCACCGCCCCGATGGCCGGGGCGGCCCCGTCGAGCGGCCGGAACTGTCCGGTGCCGGACACCGACCAGCTCGCCTCCCGATAGTTACCCACCGCACCCGCACCGGCCGCGAACAGTGCCTCCCGCACCGCCTCGGTATGCGTGTGCGGCACCAGCACCTGCCACTCATCCTGCGCCCCAACCGGTTTGGGGTCGAGCGGTGCGGTGACGCGGAGCCCGATGGTGTGCGCCAGCGCGTCCGACACCCCCGGATCGGCGGAATCGGCATTGGTGTGCGCCGTGAACAGCGCGCAGCCCGAGCGGATCAACCGGTGCAGCAGAACGCCTTTCGGCGTGCTCGCCGCCACCGTGTCCACGCCGCGCAACAGCAGCGGATGATGCACCACCAGAGCTTGCGCACCCCATTCGAGAGCCTCGTCCACCACCGCGGCGGTCGCGTCCACCGCGAACAGCACCCGGGTCACCGCCTCGCCCGGATCGCCGCAGACCAGCCCCACCGAATCCCAGGATTCGGCCAGCCGCGGCGGATACGCCGCGTCCAAGACCTCGATGACGTCCGCCAACCGCACCGCCGTCACGATCAACCTCCTCCAACGCCCGAACGAATGTCGTTCACCGGATACCCGCGTCGGATCACAGACCGACGTCTTCGATGGCCGCGACCAGACGGTCCACCTCGGCCGCCGGACGAACCGCCACCCGCAGGCAACCGGCGTCCAGCCCCGGGAAGGTATCACCCCGACGCACGGCGATCCCCTTGTCCGCCAGCCGTTTCCGCAACAGCTCCGCGTCGGGGACACGAATCAGCAGGAAGGGACCGGCGGCGGGTTCATGCACCGCGACGCCGAGCGCGCGCAGCCGGGGAATCATGGCGGCGCGGTCGGCGGCAATGGCCTCCGCCGTGCGCCGGGTCTCGGCCACGGCGGCCGGAGCGCTGGTCGCGGCAATGGCCTCCAGTTGCAGGGAGCCCAGCGGCCAGTGCGGGCGGCCGTGGTTCAGCCGCGCCAACACCTCCGGCGCGCCGAGGGCGTAGCCGCAGCGCAGCCCCGCCAGCGCCCAGGTCTTGGTGAGGCTGCGCAGCACCAGAACGTCGGGAAAGTCCTTGCCGGACAAGGTTTCCGGCTCACCCGGCACGGCATCGGCGAAGGCTTCGTCCACCACCACGATCCGCCCGGGGCGGCGCAGCGCCAGCAGCGCCTCGGCCGGATGCAGCACCGACGTGGGATTGGTCGGATTGCCCACCACCACGAGGTCGGCCTGCTCGGGCACCAGTCCGGCGTCGAGCGTGTACGGCGGCTCCAACACCACCCGCGCCACCGGCACGTCCGCTTCCCGCAGCGCCAATTCCGGTTCGGTGAACGACGGATGGATCACCGCCGCCAGCCGTGCCCCCAGCCGCGGCAGCATGGCGAACCCCTCCGCCGCCCCGGCCAGCAACAGCACCTCCTCGGTCCGCCGCCCGTGCCGCGCCGCGACCGCCGCCCGCGTGGCCGCCTCCTCGCCACCGTCCGGATACCGCCCCAGCTCCCCCAGCCGCCCGGCCAACCGTTCCCGCAACCACTCCGGCGGCGCGGTTCCCCGCACATTCACCGCGAAGTCGACCATCCCCGGCCGCGCGTCGACATCCCCGTGATGGCGCAACCGCTGACGATCGACGGAGCCGGGCGGGTCGGTTGCCGCACGAGCCGGATCGGCGGCCGACACATCCGCCGTGTGCCGATCGGCGGGAATCACCCCGACGGATCCCCCGCGCCGGTCGACTCCTGCGGCCTCGGGCGTGGCCCGCGGCGATTCGTGCCTCGATCCCTCGACGCGCGGCGGCGCGGGAATCCCCTCGGCCGACTCCGGCCGCGCGCCACGGCGCAGCGCGGCGGGCGCGCTCTCGGCCGATCGCTCGACCGCCGCGCGATCACCCGCCGCGTCGAATTCGCGTCTCACCGCACCTCCCGATCCACGACTCACCGTTGCTCCCGACACATCGCCCGCCGCTACTCCTGATTCACTACTCGCCGCGAATCCCGACTCACCGCCGCCGCCGAAGCACAACCCACCGCAGCCCCGGACGCACGGCTCGCCGCAGCCCCGGACGCACGGCTCGCCGCGGTGTCCTCCGGCACAGCTCAACACCCTACGTGGCAGCCTCGTAGGTGGACCCGACACAATGGCTGTTGTGGGCGAGCTGCATGTGACCTTCATCTGCACCGGCAATATCTGTCGGTCGCCGATGGCCGAGAAGATCTTCGCCGCGCATCTCGAGCGTGCCGGGCTGGCGGACCGGGTGCGGGTGAGCAGCGCGGGCACCGGCAGCTGGCACGTCGGCGACGACGCCGATCCGCGTACCACCGACGAACTGCGGCGACACGGATACCCGGTCGGCCATGTGGCGGCGGTGATCGGTGACGACCACCGCGACGCCGATCTGCTGATCGCACTCGACACCTCGCACGAGCGGGCGCTGGCGCGGCTGGGGGTGCCGTCGGAGGCGCGGCGGCTGCTGCGCAGCTTCGACCCGGAGGCCGACGGTCCCGATATCGCCGATCCGTACTACGGCGATCGGCGCGATTTCGAACTGGTGCGGCAGCAGATCGAGGCCGCCGTCCCCGGCCTGCTGGACTGGCTGCGCGACCAGCTCGGCGAGCCGCGGCGGGGCACGGCATGAGCGGCCGGTCGGCGCTGCGGCGCCTCGGCTTCCTGCTGCGACCCAGCTGGCTGATCCTGGCCGTGGTGGTGGCCGGTTTCGCCTACATGTGCTTCACCGTGCTCGCCCCCTGGCAGCTGGGCAAGAACTCCGCCACCGAGCATCGCAATCAGCGGATCGCCGATTCGGTGCGGGCCGCGCCGGTCGATGTCACCGCCCTGCTCGACGGCACCGACACCGACAGCGAATGGCAGCGCGTCACCGCGAACGGCGGCTACGTGCCCGACTCCACGCTGCTGGTGCGTTTGCGGCATCTCGACGGCGCACCCGCCTTCGCGGTGCTGGCCGCCTTCCGGCTCGACGACGGCCGCACGGTGCTGGTCGACCGCGGCATGGTGGCCGCCGTCGACGGCACGAGACCCCCCGCCATCGCGGATCCGCCCGCCGGGCCGCAGCGCCTGGAGGCGCGGGTGCGCAGCTCCGAGGGCGTTCCCGAGGACAAGCTGCCGATGACCGAGAACGGCCTGCGCCAGGTGTACTCCATCGACACCACGCAGGCGGCGCAGGTGCTCGACCTGCCGATCACCGCGATCCCCACCGACGGCCGCGGTGGCTACCTGCAGCTGTCGGAGGGTCAGCCGGGCGTCTTCACCCCGGTCCCGCTGCCGCAACTCGACGCCGGGCCGTATCTCTCCTACGGCCTGCAATGGTTGGCGTTCGGCATCATGGCCCCACTCGGCCTCGGCTATTTCGTGTACGCCGAACTACGCGCCCGCCGCCGCGAGAACGCGGCGACAGGCTCCGACGCCCCGGTCACAACCGATTCGACAACCCCGCCGGACACGGTCGGAGGCCCCACCACCCCGCCTCCCCCGAACAAGGCGCAGACCACCGAGGCCCGGTTGGCCGACCGCTACGGCGGCACCCGCCGCTGAGCGCCGAGTATCACGCGAGCAACCGCACTCGGGCGACGATCCGGAGTACCGCCGCGACCACGGCGACACATTCGACTCAGTCGGTGCGGGTGACGCGCTGCGTGATTCGCATATCCGGCCACGGCGGCCGACGCAGCATCGCGGCGGTGGCGAGACCGGCCGCCACCAGCCCGATCAACTCGGCCAGCAGGGCGATCCGGGTGTGATCGAAGGCCGGTTCGAACCGCACCGTCCCCGCACGGATCACGTACATCCCGACCGGCCGGAGCGCCTTCCGGAAGTACCCTGTCCGGCTGACCGGGACGATCGTCGTCCCGTCCGGCGTCTGATACGGCGTCCCGAACACCTCTCCCTCATCCGCCGTCGGCAACTCGGCCAGTCGATCCCGCACGGTCATTTCGCCACCTCAATCGTGAGTCCCTGCGCCACATCGTGTTTCGAAACGACGCATAGACCAGGGTAGGCCGGGACACGTCGCATCCGTGGTGGGCCACGCGATCACCGGCGATTCCGCGCCCCCGAGCCGCTTTGGGCGCGTTGCACAGCCGATCCCGGATTCCAAGGCAATTCCACAAATTCGCGACAATGCGTCGTCGCCACTGTGATCCACGCCATAGATTCCGAGCCGCTCCACCTCGTCACGCTCTACCCCAGGAATACCTATGCGCCAGCGCCTCACTCTTCTCGCCGCCACCACCGCCTGCTGCCTGTTCGCCACCGGCACGGCGTCGGCCGGAACCATTTCCTTCGCCCCGGCGGTGAATTCCCCGACGGGCGGCAATTTCCCGTCCTGGGGTCCCGGCCCGGCCCCGATCGGCGTGGTCACCGCCGATTTCAACGGTGACGGCAAAGCCGATATCGTCAGCGCCGATTTCGGCGGTCCGGGTCCGGTGCTCATGACCGGCAAGGGGGACGGCACCTTCAACCCGGGGACGCGGGTCGGCACACCCGGCAATGGGTACGGCGCGGTCGCCGCCGGTGATCTCAATGGCGACGGCCGTCCCGATGTGGTGGCCCAGGCGTGGACCTTCGTCGCGACCTTCATCAACAACGGCGACGGCACCTTCGCCGACCCCAAGACCTATCCGACGCTGGAGGGGGCGCAGCAGGAGGTGATCGTCGCCGATGTGAACGGCGACGGCGAACAGGACGTGCTGAGCCTGGTGCCGGCGGGGGTGAAGACCTGGCTCGGCAAGGGCAACGGCGAACTCGACGGCAAGGGTTCGGTGACCATTCCGGGTGCCCCGACGGCCTTCACCGTCGGGAATTTCGATGGTGACGGGAAACCCGATATCGCCGTCAACAATACTGTGCTGCAACGGGTGCACGTGGCGACCAACCGCGGCGACGGCAGTTTCGACCTGCGCGGCGGCAGCACCTCCGGACTGGTCACCGAGGATATCCGTGCCGGTGATTTCACCGGTGACGGAATCGACGACGTGATCACCGCCGATTCGTTCTCGTTCAGCACTACGGTGCTCATCTCCGACGGCAAGGGTGACTTCTCGAAGACCAACCGGGTACCGCTGTCCGGGCTCGGCCCCACCAGTATCGCGGTGGGCGATTTCGACCGCGACGGCAATCTCGACGCCGTCATGTCCGCCGTACTGAATTCGAAGATCATGGTGTTCAGCGGGAACGGGGACGGCACCATCGGCCGCGCCGGTGACCACGACGTCACCTCGCAGCCGCAGACTCCGGCACTGGCCGACTACGACGGCGACGGCAAGCTGGATGTGGTGGTGGCGGGCAGCGCCAATGAGCTCTCCTTCCTGAAGAACCAGTCCTGACCACCCCGCCGCGCCCCCACCCGCCGGGGGCGCGGCGGCGCGTCGACTACCCTCGCCGAGTGCGTACCGGGACCTCGACCGCAGCGGGACTGCTGCTCGGATTCGCGCTGGACCGCCTGCTCGGCGACCCGCGCCGCTGCCATCCGGTCGCCGGATTCGGTTCGGCGGCAATGGCGTTGGAGACCAGGACCTATCGGGACAGCCGCGCGGCGGGTGTGCTGCACGAAGTGGTGCTGGTGGGTGCCGTGACCGCTGTCGGGGTGGCGGCACACCGGGCGGGATCGGGCCGGGTGCCGCTCACCGCCGCCGCCACCTGGACCGTGCTCGGCGGCCGCAGCCTGGCCCGCACCGGCCGCGCCATGGCCGACCGCCTGGAGGCCGACGACCTGGCGGGGGCGCGGGAGTTGCTGCCGTCCCTGTGCGGTCGCGACCCCACGGTCCTCGACGCCGACGGATTGGCCCGGGCCGCACTGGAATCCATCGCCGAGAACACCTCGGACGCGACGGTCGCCCCGCTGTTCTGGGGTGCGGTGGCCGGTATTCCGGGCCTGCTGGCCTACCGCGCGATCAACACCCTCGACGCCATGATCGGCTACCGGAACGAGCGCTACCGGAAGTTCGGCTGGGCCGCCGCCCGCACCGACGACGTGGCCAATCTGGTGCCCGCCCGCCTCACCGGCGCGCTCACCGCGGCGCTGGCCCCGCTCGTCGGCGGTCGCCCGGCCGCGGCGTGGCGGGCGTGGCGGCGCGATGCGGGCTCGCATCCCAGCCCGAATGCGGGGGTCGCCGAATCCACCATGGCCGGGGCCCTCGGCGTCCGCTTGGGCGGCCGCACCCAGTACCGCCACGGCGTCGAGATGCGTCCGACGCTCGGCGACGGTCCCCCGCCCCGCGTGGCGGACCTGCGCCGCGCAGTCACCCTCTCCGAAGCCGTCCAGCTCGCGGCGGCCATCACCGCGGCGGGTATGGCGGCGGCTCGGGGCCGCTGAACGGTGACCGCACCCCGCCGCCGAGGATTCCGCGGCGACCACCGCCGTACCCGCCGACGAAAGCGGGCGACCGACCGGTTCGTGTAGAAATATCCCGACGCTCCGGACGACCGGTGGCCGCCTCCCCGCAGCGGGGTGTCACACCCGCCCGTCCCGTGTCGTCCTCCTGGTACACAGGCAGTCCGTCGCCCCCGGGCGACCCGAATGAACGGCGAGACAGTGGCGACCGACAACACCCCCGACCCGACCGACCTGGCCCGGCAGTTCGAGGAGCATCGCCCCTATCTGCGCCGGGTCGCCTACAGCACGCTCGGCAGCCTCAGCGACGCCGACGACGTGGTGCAGGAGGCGTGGCTGCGCTTGCAGCGATACCACGAGAGCAATCCGGGCGCGGAGATCGAGAACCTGCGTGCCTGGCTGACCACGGTCACCGGCCGCCTGGCGCTCGACCACCTGGGTTCGGCGCGCGCCCGCCGCGAACAGTACGTGGGTGAATGGCTGCCCGAACCGGAGGTGAGCGCCTGGGAGGACGATCCGGCCGACCGGGTCACCCAGGACGACCGGGTCACCACCGCCCTGCTGGTGGTGCTGGAATCCCTCTCCCCCGCCGAGCGCACCGCCTTCGTCCTCCAGGAGGTGTTCGGCATGACCGGCCCGGAGGTCGCCGAGGTGGTGGGCCGCACGCCGGCGGCGGTGCGGCAATTGGCCTCCCGTGCCCGCAAGCATGTGCAGGAGGGCACGCCGCGCTTCCCGGCCAGCCGCGACGAGCACGCCAAGGTGGTGTCGGCCTTCGCGGTGGCGTGGCGCTCGGGCGATCTGAACACCCTGGTGGGCATGCTCGACAAGGACGTCACCTTCACCGCCGACGGCGGCGGCAAGGTACTCGCCTTCCTGGAACCCCTGCACGGCGCGCGGACGGTGGCCGACACCTTCATGTCCTTCCTGCACGCGGCCAGCGAGATCGGCACCGCCTGGGTCCGCAAGGTCACGGTCACCGGGCGGCCGGGTCTGGTGGTGTTCGACGGCAAGCACATCGGGGTCTTCTCCTTCACCGTCGACAACGGCCGGATCACGGCCATCGACGCGGTGCGCAATCCGGACAAGCTGCGCGACCTGCCGATGGACGGCGACCCGGACTGGACCCTCGGGCGTTAGCGCACCACTACGGGCAGGCCGCCGCGCCGACCACTACGAACGGGCGGCCGCGCCGACCACTACGAACGCGCGGCGGCACCGCCGATGGTGCCCAGGCCGTGCGCCTGGGCCACCTCCACCGCGTAGAGTTCGCCCGCGTCGGCCGTGAGCCCCTGCGCCAGACCCGGATCGGCATCGCACGCTGCCCGCCAGCCCAGATCGGCGATGGCCTTCGCATACGGCAGGGTGGCGTTGGTGAGCGCCGTGGTGGAGGTGTGCGGTACCGCGCCCGGCATATTGGCCACGCAGTAGAACAGCGAATCCGCTACCCGGAAAGTGGGATTCGCGTGCGTGGTCGGATGTGAGCTCTCGAAGCAGCCGCCCTGGTCGATGGCGATGTCGACCAGGACCGAGCCGGGCCGCATACGCGCCACCAGGTCGTCTGTCACCAGTTTCGGGGCGCGCGCACCCGGCACCAGCACCGAGCCGATCACCAGATCCGCGCTCAGCACCGCCCGCTCGACCTCGGCGGCGTTGGAGCCGATGGTGGTGATGCGGCCGGAGAACCGGGCGTCGAGTTCGCGCAGCCGCCGCAGGTTGGTGTCCAGCACGGTGATGCGCGCCCCCATCCCCACCGCGACGGCGGCGGCATTGGTGCCCGCCACCCCGCCGCCGAGCACCACCACATTGGCGCGCCGCACGCCCGGCACCCCGCCGAGCAGCACCCCGCCGCCGCCCTGCGGCGACATCAGGTGATATGCCCCGACCTGGGTGCCGAGCTTGCCCGCCACCTCACTCATGGGCGCGAGCAGCGGCAGCGAGCCGTCGGCGGCGCGGACCGTCTCGTAGGCGATGGCGGTGATCCCGGATCGCAGAATCGCCTCGGTGCACTCCCGCGAGGCGGCCAGATGCAGATAGGTGAACAGCACCTGTCCGGCACGCATGCGCGAATACTCCTCGGCGATGGGCTCTTTCACCTTGACCACGAGTTCGGCCGCGTGCCACACCTCGTCCGCCGTCGGCAGCGTCCGCACCCCGACCGCGGTGTAGTCGTCGTCGCCGAAGCCCGAGCCGACCCCCGCCCCGGCCTCGATCACCACCTCGTGTCCGTGCCGCACCAGCTCCCCGGCCCCGGCCGGGGTGAGCGCCACCCGATACTCCTGCTGCTTGACCTCCCGCGGTACCCCGATCCTCATACCGCCATCGTGGCCCACCCGACCCGCCCCCGCCATCACCGCCGCGCCCGAGTCGCCGGGTGGCAATCAGACGGCGGGAATCGCGCGAGATTCCAGTCGGACTGCTCGTCTACCGCACGGTCACCGTCAGCGTCTCGCCGGGCCACCGGAACGCGCAACTGCGCGGCGCGACCCGCGTACTCGAAGTTGCGCGTCAGATAGTCGAGGGTTTCGGAGAAGTGCGCCCAGCCCTCCGCGTGAACGGGCACGATCAGGGCGTCGCCGAGCACCTCGGCGGCCCGCACCGCGGTCCGGCCGTTCAGGGTGACATCGCTGTCGCCGAAGCGGTCCGGATTGGCCCCGCCCACATTGAGGATCGCCAGATCGATGCGGCCCATCCGCTCGACGATCCGCTCCACCCGCTCGACGCTGGCGTTGTCGCCGGAGACGTAGACGGTGGGCAGCCCCTCGGCCCGCAGCACGAACCCGGTGACCACGCCCGTCACCGGCTCGCAGCCCTCCGGACCGTGCAGTGCGGGCACGCCGGTGACGGTCACCTCGCCCAGCCGGACCGATTCCCAGTTCTCCAGTCCCCGCACGCCGTCGATGCGCTCGGCGGCGCCGGGCGTGGACAGTGTGGTCTCGACCCGCGACAGGAAGGCGCGTCCGGCGCGATCGAGATTGTCGGGGTGTTCGTCGTGCGAGAGCAGCACCACGTCCACCAGCCCGACCCGGTCGGCGGGCACGGCGGGACCGGTCAGCTTGTGCAGGGTCACCGGGCCCGGGTAGACGCCCGGCTCGTCGAAGGTCGGGTCGGTCAGCCAGGTCAGGCCGCCGTAGCGGAATCGGACGGTGGGACCGCCGATATGGAGCAGTTCGACGGTGGTGGCGAGGTCGATGGTGTTCGTCATGCCGACGAGTCTCGTCCGCCGGATCATGATCGATAAGTGGCCCGCAGGCCGAGCATCGCTAAAATCGGGCCATGCACACCGTGGTCACCCTCGCCTACGACGGCATCAGCCCGTTCCACCTCTCGGTACCGAGCCTGGTGTTCGCGCGGGCCGGGGTCGGTCCCGAGGACGACCCGCCCTATCACGTGGAGGTGTGCGCCGAGCACCCCGGAACCCTGTCCACCCCGGCGGGTTTCGATATCGCCGTGGCGCACGGCCTGGAGGCGATCGCGCGCGCGGACACGGTGATCGTGCCCAGTTGGCGACCGCACGCGGAACTGTCCGACGCCCTGCGCACCGCCCTGCACCGCGCCCATGAGCGCGGCGCCCGCCTGGTGGGCCTGTGCCTGGGCTCGTGGGCGGTGGCCGCCAGCGGTCTCGCGGACGGCCGCGAGGTGACCACGCACTGGTCCGCCGCGGCCGCACTGCAGCGCGCCCACCCGGCGGTGCGGGTCCGCGCCGACACCCTCTGGTCCGACCACGGCGATGTGATCACCTCCGCGGGTGTGGCGGCCGCCCTGGACTGCTGCCTGCACCTGGTGCGCGCCGACCACGGCAGCCGCCGCGCCACCGAACTCGCGCGCGCCCTGGTGCTGGCCCCGCACCGCAGTGGCTCCCAGGCCCAGTACATTCCGGTCGCGGTCCCCGAACCGCTCGACGACGACCCGCTCGAGCACGCCATGGTCTGGGCGCGCACCCATCTCGACGACGCCATCGACCTGGACGCCTGGGCGCACACGGCTCTCATGGCACGGCGCACCTTCACCCGCCGGTTCCGCGAGCGCACCGGCTCCAGTCCGCAGCGATGGCTGCTCCAGCAGCGCGTCGACCGCGCCCGGCTGCTGCTGGAGACCACCGACGCCACCATGGACCGCATCGCCGCCGAGACCGGGTTGGGCACGGCGGTCAATCTGCGCCACCATTTTCACCGGGTGCTCGGCATTTCGCCCGCCGCCCACCGCGCCGCCTTCCGCGCGGCCGGACCGGACCACGCGACCGGTTGACCGTGCTCTAGGTTCAGGCTCATGAAGATTCGTTTGGGCGAGCACGAGCCGCAGATCGACGAGAGCGCGTGGATCGCGCCGAATGCCACCGTGGCCGGTCGGGTGAAGCTCGGCGCGGAGGTGAGCATCTGGTACTCGGCGGTGCTGCGCGGCGATATGGACGACATCACCGTGGGCGAGCGGACCAATATCCAGGACGGCTGCGTGCTGCACGCCGATCCGGGTTTCCCGTGCACGGTGGGTGCGGGAGTCTCGGTGGGCCACAATGCGATCCTGCACGGCTGCACGGTCGGCGACGATGTGCTCGTCGGCATGGGCGCGACGGTGCTCAACGGCGCGGTGATCGGCTCGGGCAGTCTGATCGCGGCCAATGCCCTGATCCCGGAGGGTGCGCAGATCCCGCCGAACTCGCTGGTGGCGGGTGTGCCCGGCAAGGTGCGCCGGGAGTTGAGCGAGCCGGAGTCGCAGCGGATCAAGCTCAATGCCGCGGCGTACCTGCACAACACGAGCCTGCACCGCGACGGTCAAGAGGCGTGACTCGCCGCGGCGTGTGAGACTCCACACACTGATCAAGCGACCATATAAGTCCGCTGCTAGCATCGTGCGCAGCGCTCCCGGCGGACCGGGCTCTGCCGTCGCCTGTCGGGCGCGCGCACGGGGCTAGCAGGAGGTTGCAACGGTGTCGTACGAGCAGGACGGTATGCACCGACGGCGGATCAGTGTGGCCGATATCGCGGCCCAGCCGGGGGGCATGGAGGCGCTACAGCGCCGGGTTCACGAATTACGCACCAATGGAATCGATTTCGCGGCGAATGCAATCGAGCGGGAAATGGCCGCGCTGAACGTGCGCTGACCCTCCCGACCCGAATCGGTGGGGCGAGGAGTCCGCGCCACGCGAGGGCGATGCGATGAAATAATGACGCACGCCTTACCGCATCGACGCGGTCACCCCAACCGATCGACTGGAGATTCGATGCCTTCCGTGCCCAGCATGCTGCAGCGCATTCTCGACAAGCCGCGCCAGGACGGCGAGCAACTGCTCGAGAGCGCACTGTCCGCCTTCCTGGATTTCGGGATCAAGCGGACCAGCATGGGTGAGATCGCGCGTCGTGCGGGTATCAGCCCGGCCACGCTCTACCGCCGCTTCGAATCCAAGAACGAGCTGGTCGAGGCCGTCAGTGTGCGCGAGGCTCAGCGCTTCGTCGCCGAAATCGACAAGCGGGCGCAGGCATTCGACTCGACCGAGGACCAGTTGGTGGAGACCTTCGTCGCCTTCATCACCGCGCTGGCCCGCAATGAGTTGCTGCGGCGGCTACTGCGCACCGAACCCGATCTGGTGCTACCCCGCCTCACCACCGAGGCCGGGCCGATTCTCGAGGTCGGCCGCATCTATCTGGCGGGCAAGTTGCGCGAACTCCAGTCCGCCCAGGACACCACCGACTTCGACGCCGACCTGGTCGCGGAGATCATGGCGCGGTTGGCGCTGTCGCTGGCCCTGACGCCGGACGGTCTCATCCCGCTCGGTGACGCGCAGGCGGCCCGGGATTTCGCCCGCCGCACCCTGCTGCCCATGGTGGGTGTCAAGCCCGCCGTCCGGCGAAGCGCTTCATGATCGGCACATCGGCCCAGTGATACAGGGCGGCCGCGGCCACCAGTGACAGCACCAGGCTCAGGGCCGCGAACCCGGCCCAGCCGAGAACGCCGAACTGATTGCCGCCGATGAGATGTCGCGTGATCACCACCATCACCGGGAACTGGATCAGATAGAACGCATAGGACACGTTGCCCAGCCACACCATGCGCGGATGGGCATTCACACCGCGGATACCCGCCATATCCCGCGTGGCGAGGGTCGCCACGACGGCCGTCATGGGCACCAGCAGCAGCGCCGACATCTTGTAGTTCACCGGCACCACCCAGGTGGCGGCGTAGGCCACCGCCAAACCCAGCAGCGGCGGACCGAGACGCGTACTGCGCCAAGCCCCTTCCAGCACCATGCGAGCGGCCAGCACCCCGAGGAAGAACTCCGGCAGCCGCGACAGCGGGAAGTTGTAGCTCAGCCAGTACGACGGCGAGACGGGGATGTCCGGCTGTGCGAACCAGCGCGGATCGGCATGCAACTCGAAGAACGGCGAAGCGTCCCCGGGCAGCAGCCGCGGCGCGAAAGCGTTCGCGATCCCCTTCGGTCCCGGCACCCACAGGTAGTAGGCCGTGTGCAGCGCGAAGATGAACAGCACCAACAGCCCGGCGGCCACCAGCAGCCGCCGGGTCGGAATCCGCCGAATCAGCGGGAACGCCAGCGGAAAGCACAGATAGAACAGCATCTCCGAGGCCAGCGACCACGCGGGCACATTCAACCCGCCCACCGTGGTCCACTTCGGCACCCAGGTGTGCACCAGCAGCAGATTCGGCACCCACACCACCAGCCGCGACAACGGCACACTCGCCGCCACCACGAACACCACCCCCGCCAGCACATGCGTGGGGTAGATCTTCAACACCCGCCGCCGATAGAACCCGCGCACCGACATCCCCGGGCGATACGACCAGTAGATGATGAACCCCGACAACACGAAGAAGAACGTGACCCCCGCCGCCCCCAACTGCATCGGCACCAGATTGTGCACCTGCCGGAACAACTCCGACTTCTGGAACGGATACACCGGCAGGAACACCAGGGCGTGCAGCGCGAACACCGCGAACGCCGCCCACCAGCGCGCCCCCGTCAACGACGGCAAGGCGGGCCGCCGCTGCGCCACCGACGCGACCGCGCCACCCGCGGCGGCGGGTGCGACCTCGACCATCAGCGCCCGACCTGGGCATGGATCCCGTCGGCCACCACCGCGTCACCCTGTTCGGAGGGATGGAACGGAATGGCGTCGGGGTCGCGCGGATCCTGGAAGTCGTTGATCCACGGCTCCGGTGAGCACAGTCCGTGTCCGGCCGTCGCCGCCCGGGTGTCGTAGAAGTCGATATCGAGCAGCCGCGCCGCCTCCCGTTGCGCGGTGTCGAGCCGGTTCACGAATTCGATGGCCGCCCGCCCGCGCGGCTGCACGAAGCGCGCGACGCCGAAGGCGTCGAAGCACACCGATTCCGGTCCCGAGCCGAACAGTTCGGGATAGCCGACCATGAGAATGCGGGCATGGGGTGCGTAATACTTCACGTACTCCACCACCGGGCGAATCCGGGCGGCGTAGGCGGCGCCGGTGACCTCCCGGTAGTCGGGGATGCGCCCCTGTTCGGCGGCATCGGGCCCACAGCCCTGGATGAGATTGAGCACGCATTGTTGCAGCGCGAACCACATGGTGGTCTCGTGCGTGCCCCAGCGGTCGTTGAGTCCGAATTGCAGGGTCACCAGTTCGGTGCGCGGACCGAACGCGCCCTGCTTGTCGGCCTGTTTGGCCTCCCAGGCGGCGGTGTAGTTCGGCGGTGTGTCGAGTGACGCTCCGGGACAGGACATATCGAGGAAGTCCGAGGTGCCCGCCACGCCCATGCGCTGACTCAGCTGGGTGGGCCAGGAGGTCTCGCCGTGCCAGCAGTCGATGGTCTCGGATTCCAGTATCCAGGCATTGGAGCTGAACGAATCACCGAGTACGACAAGTGTTTTGCCCTCGGCGGGCGCGGCGGCGCCGACCCCCGCCCCTGTCCCGGACGCGGCGAGCGCCAGTACCGCCGCCGCTACCCAGCGGGCACCGATCCACGTTCCCACCCGTGCCCCCGCTCAGTATCCGGCTCGCGGCTCGAATCCCGGATCCGGCAGCGTCGGAGCGGGTTTCGGCGGTTCCGGTGCGGGCTGCTGCACCGCGGGCACGGTCGGAGCGGCGGGCGGAGCGGGGGCCTGCGGCGTCTGCGCGGCCGGCGCCTGCGGCACGACGGTGGTCGTCGGCGCGGGGACCTCCGCGGGCGGCGGCACCGGCGACGGCTCCGAGGCCCGCTCCGAGGTCGGCTCCGCGGTCGGTTCGGCCACGGTCGAGGGCGGCACACTGCTGGACGGCGCCGGAGCCCGCTCGTCATCACCCCCGGAACACGCCACCGCACCCGACAGCAGTGCGATGCCGCCGATCACCGCCACCGCGCCCCGCGTCACCGCGAGCCGACCTCGGATCCAAGACTTCATATGAACCTCGTACATAGATCTGAAACAACTACAGTTCACTAGCCCGAGAGTGTAAGCACGCCGACACACAACCCGGACCGGTTCCGCGATCATTTCCCACCCGGCGCCCGCTGCACATCCCCGAATTCCGTGGGCGGCGTGGCCGAATGCCCTGCGCAGCGCGCCCACCCGGCGTAAATCCGCCATCCTTCGTAAGCTGCCGCCATGACGAGATCGCACGCCACCCCCGCCGAGACGGCGCGGTACTGGGCCCGCTATCCCGACCGGCACGGCTGGGCAGCGGGCGAGAAGGCCACCACGGTCGTGCGACGCCGGGTACTGCCCGACCGCGTCTACGACGAATCGTTTCGCACCTGGGGCGGCTGGGCTCCCACCGCGACCCTCTACGACATCGACGACCCGCGCCCCTCGACGGTGCCGCATCTGGTGGAGATCAGTGCCGCCGAGGCCGATCTGCTACTGGGTGACCGATTCGGCGTGATCGGCGCGACCGGACAGGCGGAGTCGGTGATCGAGACCCCGGAATTGCCTGCGGCGGAAGCGGATTCGCTGCGCGCCCACTGGGACCACCTCGCCCGGGTCGCCGCCGCGACGGCGAAGACGCTCGACGAGCTGCTGGACGAACTGCCCGCGTCCTGGGCCGCACGCCGAGTAGACCTCGCCCCTGTGAAACCGCCCGAGTCGGTGCGCCGCCAGGTCGCGGTGCTGTGTTCGGAGGGCGTCGCGCTGCCCACCGCCCTGCGCGTGATCAACGACATCATCCGCTTCACCGTGGTGCTCGACGCCGACGCCTACCCCGAGGCCGTCGCGCGGATCACCGCCCTGCTGGCGGCGCGCGGATGCGCTCCGGTCCCAGGCTCATCGGCGGACTCCCGGGAGAATCCGCGCTATCGCGACCGTCGCACGCTGTGGACCGCCCCGGACGACCCGGCGCGTTTCGAGATCCAGTTCCACACTGCCGCCACTCTCACGATCCGGGAAAGCGACCAGCAGCTGCACGACTTCGCCCGGCAGTCCGAACTCTGGCCCGCCGACCCCCATCCCGGCGGGGCGGCCTTCGTCCGGCACAGCTCGTGGTGGTGTGTTCCCGAATCACCGGAGAACGGCCGTGCGGTGGCCGCCCTGCTCGGCTATCCCACCTGCGAAGAGGCGCTGCGCGATCTGGTGGCCGCGCCCACCCGCCTGGCCTATCTGCTGAATTTCCCGACCAACGACCTGTACCCGCTGCTCCAGCTGCGCCGCCTGATCACGGCCTTCGTCACCGGTCCGCCGGTGCCGCCGGTGGACGACGCCGACGCGATGGCGGCGGCGACGGTCGCGCTGACCTCGGTGCTGCGGTCCGAGATCGGCGAATCCGACGGCAGCGCGGTGATATTCGGCGTACCGCATCCGACCGCCGACGATGCCGTTCTCGAGATTCGCCGGGCCGCCCGCCTGCTCATCGGCGCGGCCGTCGTGCGGCGCGGCGATCTGGACGGCCAGCGGTGTCCACGCGCCGCCGCCCCGGCCGGGTCCAAGGCCGAGGTGGTCGCCGCCCTGCTCGGTCTCGCGGAGGCCGCGAGCGTGTACCGCGAACCCGCGCTGGCCGCCCGCCGACTCGCCTATCTACTGGGCATTCCCGCCCGCAACCCCACCGCGCTGCGCGTCCTCGCCAACGTGCTGGAGGTGTTCGTCGAGCAGGCGCGGATCCCACCGCTGGGCCATACCGACGAACTGGTGGTGCAGACCGATCGGGTGGCGGGGGCGGCCACCCCGGCGGATTCGGAGCTCTACCGCACGGCGGCGAAGGGTTTCGGCATCTCCGACCTCAGTGCCGACGGCGCCGGGATCTACCGAATCTGTTCCCACGCGGCGGTTTTCCTGTTCAAGGCGGTGTTGATCCGACGGATCGACTGAGCGACCGCGAGCGGCGCGCCCGCGGCCGCCTCGCTTCACGCCCGCACTTCGCTGCGGTCTCCGCTCCAGAGGGTGTGGAACTTGCCCTCGGCGTCGACGCGTTCGTAGGTGTGCGCGCCGAAGAAGTCACGCTGGCCTTGGGTCAGCGCCGCCGGGAGGCGCTCGGCGCGCAGCGCGTCGTAGTAGGACAGCGAGGACGCGAACGCCGGAACCGGGATGCCGAGCAGGGTGGCCGTGGACACCACACGCCGCCACGAGTCGATGGCGGTCTCGATGGCCGCGCGGAAATACGGCGCGAGGATGAGCGAGGGCAGCTCCGGATTCGCCTCGTAGGCCTCCTTGATCCGGTTCAGGAACCGCGCGCGGATGATGCAGCCGCCCCGCCAGATGGTGGCCATATCACCCGGGTTGAGATCCCAGTCGTATTCGGCGGACCCGGCCGCGATCTGATCGAAGCCCTGGGCGTAGGCGACGATCTTGGAGGCGTACAGCGCCTGGCGGATGTCCTCGGTGAACCGCGCGATATCGGTGGGCCGCGCGGCCAGGGTGCCCGACGCCAGCCCGACCGCGGCCTTACGCTGGGCCCGTGCACCCGACAGCGCCCGGGCGAACACCGCCTCGGCGATGCCGGTGACCGGAATGCCGAGATCGAGCGCGGATTTGACCGTCCAGCGGCCGGTGCCCTTCTGCTCGGCGGCATCGACGATCACATCGACCAGGGGTTTGCCGGTGGTGGCGTCGACCTGGTTCAGCACCTCGGCGGTGATCTCGACCAGGTAGGACTCCAGATCCCCAGAGTTCCAGTCGGTGAACACGTCGGCGATCTGCTTGGCGTCGAAGCCGAGGGCGTCGCGGAACAGGTGGTAGGCCTCGCCGATGAGCTGCATGTCGGCGTACTCGATGCCGTTGTGCACCATCTTCACGAAGTGCCCGGAGCCGTCGGGGCCGATGTGGGTGCAGCACGGGGTGCCGTCGACCTGCGCGGCGATGGACTCCAGCATCGGCCCCAGCGACTCGTAGGACTCCTTCGGCCCGCCCGGCATGATGGCCGGACCGTTGAGCGCGCCCTCCTCACCGCCGGAGATGCCCGCGCCCACGAAGTTCAGCCCGCGCGCGGCCATCGCCTGCTCGCGGCGGATGGTGTCGGTGTAGAGGGCGTTGCCGCCGTCGATGATGATGTCGCCGGGTTCCATGGCGTCGGCGAGCTCGGCGATCACGGCGTCGGTGGCGTCACCGGCCTTGACCATGATCAGCACCCGGCGGGGTCGTTCGAGCGCGGCGACGAATTCGGCGATGGTCTCGGTGCGCACGAAATCACCCTCGTCGCCGTACGCCTCCAGCAGGGCGTCGGTCTTGGCGACACTGCGGTTGTGCAGGGCAACGGTGTAGCCGTTGCGCGCGAAGTTGCGGGCGATATTGCTGCCCATGACCGCCAGGCCGGTGACACCGATCTGGGCACGCGCTTCCGAGGTCGCCATGAAAGAGCCTCTTTCCGTTCGACAGGTGTGAATGCGAGGCAACCCTACCTGGACGGCACGGCCGGATCACCGGGCGGTGAACTCCACCGGCAGCCGCTCCAGACCGCGGATGACCACATTGGGTTTGAACACCGGCTCCGCCGTGCACAGACTCATCTCACCCACCTTGCGCAGCAGCACCTTGAGCAGGACCTCCATTTCCAGCAGTGCCAGCGGCGCGCCCAGGCAGTAGTGGATGCCGAGGCTGAAGCCCAGATGCTTCTTGGCGGGACGCATCGGATCGGAGTAGCGCGCGACGTCCATGCGGTCCGGGTCGGAGTAGGCGTCAGCGTCGCGATTGGCCGACGTGATGAGCACGACCACGCCCTCACCGGGTTCGAAGTCATGACCCGCCACGGTGAGCGGCCGGGTGGCGGCCCGGGTGGTCATCTGCACCGACGGGTCCAGGCGCAGCAGTTCGTCGGGCGCGCTGGCCAGCAGGTCGGGTCGCTCCCGCAGGACGGCGAGCTGGCCGGGATTGCGCAGCAGGCGCAGCATGCCGGTGCCGATCAGGTTGGCGGTGGTCTCGTGCCCGGCGACGAAGGTGGTGATACAGGTCGCGAGCAGTTCCTGTTCGGTGAGCACGTCACCGCGGTCCTCGACCCGGGAGAGCACGCTGAGCAGATCGTCGGCGGGTTCGGTGCGGCGCTGGTTCAGCAATTCCCGGAAGTAGGCCATGAATCCGCGCGAGCCCGCGCTGCGCGCCCGCAGCGCCTCCTCGGGCAGGGTGTAATCGTGATCGAAGCCGCGCGCCAGATCCTGCGACCAGCGGTGCACCTGGGCGTAGGCGTCCTGCGGCACCCCAATCAGCTCGCAGGCGACGATGAGCGGCAGCGGGTAGGCGATCATCTCGACGAGATCGAATTCGCGGGCCTGGAGCGCGTTGTCGATCAGTTCCTCGCACAGCAACTCGATGCGCGGGCGCAGCCGAGTCACCATGCGCGGGGTGAAGCCCTTGGTCACCAGGTTGCGCAACCGGGTGTGGTCCGGCGGCTCCATCCACAGGAACGAGGTGGGCAGTTCCTCGGCCGCGTCGTCCGGGGAAACGGTGGGGTGCATCATGGCCGCCTCCTCCGCGTGGCTCCACGCGGTGGTGGACAGCACCGCCGCGCAGTCCTCGTAGCGGGTGAGCACGTGATGGCCCAGCGGGGTGCGGTGCAGCGGCCCGGCCTCGCGCAGCACGCGGGCCGGGGTGTAGGGGTCGGCGCGGCCGTCCGGTCCGAAGACCTGCGCCATGGCGGTGAGGATGGCCGAATCCGGTTCGGCGACGGCGGCGTTCACGTGCGGTGCGGACATGTCGAGCCCTTCTGTGAGAGGTCTACCGGAGCGCTGCGGCCAGGGGGTTGCCGCGCAGCAGGATTCGTCCCGCCGTGCGGGGATCGGCGAGTGCGGCGGGCGGATCGACCAGGTGCGCGACCCGCATGAAGGCGCGCGCCACCACCGGGTCACCGTGCGCGACCCGATGCGCCTGCGCCACATAGGCGTTGGTGAGCCGGGTGCGTACCGTGCGCGGTCCGCGCACCCCCGGGTGCCGCAGATCCGAGCCGGTCGCCATGCCCCAGGCAATGGCGGTGGCGTCGGCGGCGGCCCGATAGAAGCGGGCGGGCAGGTCGGTGGGAGCGGCGTCCAGGCTCGCGCGCAGCGCGCGGGCCTGGAGTGCGGCGACCGTCATCCCCTGCGCGTAGAGCGGATTGAAACTGCACAGCGCGTCACCGAGCACGATCAGTCCCGCCGGTGGTGCGACCAGCTGGTCGAACCGCCGCCGTACCGCGGTGCGGAAACGGTAGGGCGTCGGCGCGTCGACCGCCTCGGAGGCGGTGATGATGTCGTGGATATCGGGGGCGTCCAGACCGGCCGCGAAGCGTTCGAAGCCCGCGGCGTCCACCGGCGGGTGGTCGCCGACCATGCCCGCGAGCGTGACGTGCCAGCGGTCGCCCTCCACCCGCACCGCACCGCCGCCGCGCCCGTCCGCACCGGTGGAGATGATGACCGAGGACTGCCCGCCGAGCTGTCCGGGCCGATGCCGATAGAACCGGGAGGCGTAGCCGAGATCGATATCGAGGCGTTCCTCCCGGGGCGCTCGCGCACCGAGCGCGGTCAGCCATTCCCGGATCCGCGAACCCCGTCCGGCGGCGTCGACGACGAGGTCCGCGCGCAGGGCCGGTTCGCGGTCGGTGGCGACGGCGGACACCCACCGCGCGTCCCCGACCAGACCGCGTGCCGAGGTCCGTTCGCGCAGTTCGATATTCGGCAGTGCGAGAGTGCGTTCGCGCAGCACCGACTCCAGCAGCGGCCGGGTGGCGATGGCCGAGGTGAGTCCGGTCGGGGTGGCGGCGAGCCGGGAACCGCCCACGTACCAGCGGGTTCCGACCAGGACCTCGGCGGTGGTGGCCCCGCGCCGCACCAGATCGGCGGTATAGCCGGGATACAGCTCCTCGATGATCGTGCGGCCCCGGTCCAGCAGCCCGTGCAGATGTCCGGCCTGCGGCACTCCGCGCCGCGGGCCGGTTCCCACCTCGTCGCGTTCGAGAACGGTGACACGCGAACAGGTGTCGGCCAGCACCCGGGCCGCCAGCAGTCCGGCGACACCGGCTCCGATGACGACCGCGTGCCCGCCGTTCACAGCCGCACCGGCAGCGCCATGACGCCGCGGTGGATCAGGCTGGGCCGGTATTCGACGGTGTCGGCGTCGAGGTGCAGTTCCGGTGCGCGCGCGAGCAGCGTGCGCAGCGCCGCTTCGGCCTCGATCCGGGCCAGTGGCGCGCCCACGCAGTAGTGCACGCCGAGACTGAAGCCGAGATGCTTGCGCGCGGGCCGATTTCCGGCGTAGCGGGTGATGTCGAAGATGTCGGCGTCCGGATACACCCGGTCGTCCCGGCTGGCCGAGGCGGTGAGCACCACCACCCCGTCGCCGCGCCGGAAGCGGTGCCCGCGCACCTCGGTGTCGGCGAGCGCGACCCGGATGGTGAACTGGGTGGGGGCGTCGTAGCGCAGCATCTCGTCCAGCGCGGGACCGATGAGTTCCGGTTCGTCCCGCAGTCTGCGCAGTTGCTCGGGATGCCGGAGCAGGGCCAGCATGCCGTTGCCGATCAGGTTGATGGAGGTCTCCATACCCGCCACCAGGGTGAGCACCGACATGCCGATCACCTCGGGTTCGGTGAGCGTGTCGCCGTCCACGCTGGCGGCGACCAACTCGCTCAGCAGGTCCGGGGTGGGGGCGGACTTCTTCGCGGCGATGAGGGCGGCGAAATGTCCCATGCACTCCATGGCGGCCGTCCCCCGCGCGGCGATGGCGGCGGCGTCCAGCAGGGAATCCGGATCGCTGCCGCGGGCGATGGCCAGCTGCCACTGCCGGAAGCGGTCACCATCGGCCGGATCGGCGCCCAGCAGTCGCACCGGAACCATGGCCACCGCGAGCGGCACCGCGAGATCGGCCAGCACATCCAGGCCGCCCCGCTCGACCGCGGCGTCGACCAGGTCGTTCACCACCGCCCCGGCGACCGGTACCAGCTCGGCCATCATGCGCGGGGTGAACGCCTTGGCCACCAGCTTGCGGTAGCGGCCGTGCTCGGGCGGGTCCATGCGCACGAACGAGCCCGGGATGGCCGCGGTGGTGTCGCGGAACGGGCTGATGCCCGCGGCGTAACCGTGCCCCCAGTCCGATCCGGTCAGGATCTCGGCGCATTCCTCGTACCGGGTGACGAGAGTGACCGGCACGTCGCCGAATTGGTAGGGGAACAGCGCGGCGGCGTCGCGCACCCGCCGGTAGGCCGGATACGGGTCGGCGCGGAACTCGGGATCGAAGGCGTCGAAGGTGATGTCGGGAACGGCGGTGCTCATCGGCCCTCCAAGCGGACTCGCAGCTGTGACATGCCGCGCACGACCACATTCGGCCGGTACGGCGGTTCCTCGAGCAGGGTCAGCGACCGCACGCGGGTGGCGATGGCGCGCAGCACCGTCTGCATCTCCAGGCGGGCCAGCGGCGCGCCCAGGCAGTAGTGCAGCCCGAGTCCGAACGACAGGTGCCGTTCGGGACGGTGTCCGGGCTGGAAGCGGGTGATGTCGAAGCGGTCGGCCACCGGGAAGGCCGCCGGGTCCCGATTGGCGGAGCCGAGCAGGACGATCACCGCCTCGCCGGGCGTGAAAGTCCTTCCGCCGACGGTGATCTCGTCGTGGGCGGTGCGCGTAGTGAGGTGGACTGGCGGGTCGTAGCGCAGCACCTCGTCCACCGCCGAGGCGCTCAGTTCGGGGTGATCGCACAGTCGCCGGAACTCGGCGGGATTGCGGATCAGCGCCAGCACGCCGTTGCCGATCAGGTTGACGGTGGTCTCGTGTCCGGCGACCACCAGGATGAGCAGGGTGCCGATGAGTTCGGTCGGGGTCAGCCGCACCCCGGATTCCTCGGCCTGCACCAGTGCCGTGATCAGATCCGCGCGTGGTGCGCGACGCCGCTGCTCCACCAGATCGCCGAAGAATTCCGTGAATTCGTGCACGGCGGCGGTGCGGGCGGCCAGGTCCTCCGGGGAGAGCAGCAGATCCGGGTCCAGCCCCCGGGCGATGCCCGCGGACATGGCCCGTACTCGCTGGTGCGCCTCGGCCGGAACCCCCAGCAGTTCGCAGATGAGGGTGAGCGGCACCGGATACGCCAGCGCCTCCAACACCTCCACGTCGCCGTCGGCGAGCATATGTGACAGCAGGTCGTCGACCAGTTGCTCGGCCCGCTCGCGCAGCCCGTGCACGGTGCGTGCGGTGAACGCCTTGCCGACCAGTCCGCGCAGCCGGGTGTGGTCCGGCGGTTCCATCCAGAGGAAGGAGCCGGGCAGTTCCACATCGCTGTCGCCGTGCAGCAGGTCGGGTTCCTCGGCGTGGCTCCAGCGCGCGTCCTGCAGAATGGCCTGCGCGTCCGCGTGCCGGGTCACCAGTTGGGTATCGTGCGGACCGGGCACGAAAGGCCCGGCCGCGCGCAGGATCTCATAGCTGTCGTAGGGATTGTGCCGCATCTGCGGCGCGACGCTGTCGATCACAGCCCGCTGCACCGGGGTCAATTCCCGCACCGCGGAATGGTCCGAACTCACCGGCAACTCCTGAAAAGAATTCCACGCGATAATTCATCGGTGGTGAGCACTGTTTCGGCGTCCATCGTGCGGGCACTATCGCCCGGTCGACCGGCGCGATCGGCCACGCCTATCGCTCCATAGCCGAATTCGGTTATCGCACACGACGATTGGCCGATCGGCGCTGGTTATCAGCGCTCAGGATTCAGCGGCAGTTCAGGGCTCGGTCACCATTCGCTGCTGTCGTGGCGGATATGAATTCCTCGAATTCGCCCGATACGCTGCCGGGCCGTTTCGCGGGTATCGCGACCGACCATCCCCGGGTTTCGGCGACATTCTGGTCATCGGCCGAGAGCATCACCTACGCCGAGCTGCACCGCCGCGCCCGGGTGGCCGCGACCGAGTTGATCCGGCGCGGGCTGCGCCGCGGCGAGCCGGTGGGCATCCTCTCGCCCAACGCACCGGAATTCCTGATCGCCCTGTTCGCCGTCACCACCGCCGGTGGCGCGGCCACCCCCCTGCCGCTGCCCGCCGGTATCCGGCACGCGCGCGGCTATCCCGAGAAACTGGCCGCCATCTCGGCGGCCGCGGGGATGCGGACCATCCTGATCTCGCCGCGGCTGGCCGAGCTGGCGCCGCTCGTCGGCACCGCGCTGGACGTCGAATTCCTGGATGCCACCGCGCTCTACGAGCGAGACCTGCCGGAGAACTCGGTGCTGCCGGGAGAACCTGGGCTGCCGGGAGAGTCTGGGCTGCCGGGAGAGTCTGGGCTGCCGACCGACCTCGGCCCCGATGATCTCGCCATCGTGCAGTTCACCTCGGGCAGCACCGCCCTGCCCAAGGGGGTGCGCCTGACCCACGCCAATGTGCTGAGCGGCCTGGCGGCGATCCGCTCCGGCATCGACCTGAGCCGGGACGACCAGGGCGGATTCTGGCTGCCGCTGTTCCACGATATGGGTCTGTTCGGCACGCTCTCGGCGATCCTGCGCGGTATTCCGGCGCACATCTGGTCGCCGCTGGCGTTCGTCAAGGATCCGGCGCGCTGGCTGCGGGAATTCGCCGCCAGCGGCACCACCATCACCGCCATGCCCAATTTCGGGTACGAGGCGCTGCTCGCGGCGGTGCCGCCGGAGCGGGTAGCCGAATACGATCTGAGCCGCTGGCGCATCGCCTTCAATGGCGCAGAACCCATTTCGCACGACGTGGTCACGCGGTTCTGCGACCGCTTCGCCCCCGCCGGATTCCGCCGCGACACCATGTTCGGGGTGTACGGCATGGCCGAGGCCACCCTCGCGGTGGCCTTCCCGCCGCTGGGCCGTGCCCCCGTCTTCGAATGGGTGGACCGCGAGCTGCTCTCCGACGCCGCGGTGGCCCACACCGTTCCACCGGAACAGGCCGATGCCCGCGCGGTGGCGGGGGTGGGCGCGCCCGTGGCGGAGATGGAGATCCGCATCGTCGCCACCGATTCCGGCATCGACCTGCCCGACGGCTGGGTCGGCGAGATCCTGATCCGGGGCGCGGCGGTGACCGACGGCTATTTCGCGGTCGATCCGGAGAGTGTGGCGGACCGCTTCGAGGACGGCTGGCTGCGCACCGGCGATCTCGGATACCGCCGTGCTGGTGAGCTTTTCGTCACCGGCAGGTGCAAGGACATGATCACCGTGCGCGGCGTGAACTACTACGCCCAGGATGTCGAGGCGGCCGTGCGCGACCTCGACGGCGTGTACCAGGGCCGCTGCACCGCCGCCGTCGATCCCGACGGTGACGATGTCATCGCCCTCATCGCCGAATCCGAATACACCGGCGCGACCGCCGATTCCCTCGCCGACGCCATCCGCGCCCGCATCACGGCCGATCTCGGCCTCGCCGCGGTGCGGGTGCACCTGGTCGCGCCGCGCACCATCCCCCGCACCAGCAGCGGCAAGCTCCAGCGGCTCGCCGCCCGCGACCTCATCGCCCAGCACCCTTGACGCGCAACGCTATTCGACCCGACCCCAGGAGTCCCCGTGCACAGCTACGACGTCTTCCGCCACTACGAGCGCCTGCATTGGCAGCTGGGCGACCTCGCCCTCGACACCGTAGACCCCACCCTGGTCCGACCCGAGTACGTGACCCTGGCCAAGAGCGCCGCCATGGGCGAATCCAATGTCATCGCCGCCGTGCACGGATTCCTCCAGGAGTTCGTGGACGACTACGACTTCTCCACCTTCGCCGTGGTGTGGGGCTACCAGGAGGTGCAGCATCACTACGCCTTCCGCTCCTGGCTGCGGGCCATCGGCGAGGATGTGGCCGATACCGCGGTGGACGCCATGCGCGAGCCGTACGCCCCCGGCACCACGCCCTCGGCGACCCTGGCCACCAATATCATCTCCGAACTCACGGTCAATCACGTCTACCGCGCGGTCTCGAACTGGGTGGCCGAACCGGTGCTGAAGAACCTGCTGCTCAATGCCAGTCGCGATGAGGCCGGGCACGCCCGGGAGTTCATCCACTACACCACCGAGCGGCTGCGGCGACGGCCCGAGGAGCTGCCGTCGGTGCTGGAGACGCTGTACGTGTACAGCTCCGAGGCCAAGATCAAGCATCCGGTCAGCACCTTCAAGGCCGGAATCGCCGAACTGGGCGATCACGAGACCATCGACACCGGATTCGAGCTGTTCCTGGCCGAGGTGGCCGCGGAGGGCGAGCTCGACGTGCTGCACGACAAGGTGCGCCGCACCTTCGCCGGAATCACCGGCCTGGATCTGTCCAGCAATGCCAAGGTGCGTCGCGCACTGGCCGATGTGATCGCCTAGCCGTGCGGCACAGCGCCGACGCCGATATGGGCACCGACAGCGCCGTGCGGGTGCCGTGGTCGGTGATCCCCGACTACCGCTGTTTCGGCTGTTCACCGCACAATCCGTCCGGGCTGCGACTCACCTTCACCCCGCATCCGGAGGGACTGGCCGCATGCCTGCGGCTGGACCGGTCCTTCGAGTCCTATCCGGGTGTGGTGCACGGCGGCCTCGTCGGCGTGGTCTGCGACGAGGTGATGGGGAATCTGATCGTGCTGGCCCGGCGGGTGCCCGCCTTCACCGTCTCCCAGCGCACCCGCTTCCTGACACCGCTGCTCGTCGACCACGAATACCACTGCATCGCACGACTTTCCGACAGCGACAACGGCGACCTCATCCAGACGTCGGCCGATGTGCTCGACGCCGACGGGGCGGTGTGCGCCACCTCGTCGGCCACCTACCAACCCTTCGCGCTGACCGACGTACGCCACCGACTCACGCTCGGCGACGACGAGGTCGCCCTGCTCTCCCACGCCATCGCCACGGCGAATCCCCTCTCCCCGAATGGAGTTCAGCCATGACCACCTCCACCGACGACATCCTGCGCACCGTCACCGAGATCGCCGCCGCGGAAACCGGACTGGCCGAATCGGCACTGCTGCCCGACGCCGACCTGCGCGGCATGGCCGGTGTCGACTCGGTGCGCGTGCTGCGCATGATCGCCCGCATCGAACGCACCTACGACATCGAACTCGACGACCAGGACGTCTTCGGCACCGCCACCCTGGCCGACGTGGTGGCCGAGGTGGCCGAGGCGCTGCGCGAGGCGGCGGCGTGACGGTCACGGCGGACACCAATCAGCACTACGACCTCGATCCCGATATCTTCGGCCAGTTCCTGGACCCGCTGCGCAAGTACAGTTCGGCGCTCTACGAATCCGACGGCGACACCCTGGAGGTCGCCCAGCGCAACAAACTGCGCTTCGTCGCCGACCGGCTCGGGCTGCGCGGCGGCGAACGGCTCATGGACGTCGGCTGCGGCTGGGGTGCGCTGATCCTGTTCATGGCCGAGGAGTTCGGCTGCGACACCCTCGGCATCAGTCCCGCACCGCGCCAGCACGAGTACATCGCCGCGCAGGCGACCGCGCGCGGGGTGGCCGACCGGGTGCGCACCCGAGTCGGGCACTTCGAACGGCTCGAACTGCCCGCCCGCGGCGTGGACGCGGTGACCATGCTCGGCTCCATCGTGCACATGCCCGATCTGGACGAGGTGTTCCGGCGGGCCCGCGCGGTGCTGCGCCGCGGCGGCACCCTGTACGTCTCGGAGAGCTGCTTCCGCAATGCCGCCGCGCACCGCGCCTTCGACGAGCGGGCCGGTACCGAGTTCGTGCGCGCCGACATCTTCGGCTGGGGCGATCTGCGGCCGCTGTCGGATCTGGTCACCGCCGCCGAGGACGCCGGTTTCTCCATCGTCTCGGTGGACGATCTCACCGAGCACTATCGGCGCACCATCGACGACTGGATCGCCAATGTGGACGCCGCCGCCGACCGCATCGACGTGCACCGCACCGGGCTGGCCGCGACGCTGCGGCACTACCTGGAGATCGCCAATGCCGGATGGGGTTACACCACCAAGCATTACGCGCTGGTGTGCCGCAATGCCCGCTGACGCCCGGGAGGGATCGTGAATCTGGAATCCGCGCTGCTACCCGCGGACGAACTGACGGCGGCCGTGGACGGCTTCCTGGCCGCCTCGCCCGCCACCCGCGCCTGGGATGTGGAGACCGCGTTCGACTGGGCGGCCGCCGACGCCGACCGCCTGACCGAGGGACAGCGCTCCGCGGTGCGGTTCGTGACCTACATCGAGGACCACCTGCCCGGGTATTTCGATGTGTACCAACGGAACTTCCCGATCGACGACAGCGTGGACCTGGCCACCGCCGTGCACAATCGGGAGCTCTACCACTTCACCGTCCGCTGGGCGCTCGAGGAGGACACCCACGCCCGCGCCCTGACGCGCTACCAGGAGGCGGCGGGCCTCGCCGAACGCGGCGCGCTGCGCGAGGAACTGGCGGTCGAGGGGCGCAAGCCGTTCGACCTGCCCTACACGCATCCGGTGCAGTTCTTCGCCTACGCGCTGGTCCAGGAGAAGGCCACACAGATGTACTACCAGCAGCTGCGGGAGGTGTCCGGTGATCCGGTGCTGGGCGCGGTGCTGACCAGGCTGTCGCGCGACGAGGCGCGGCACTTCAGCTTCATGGCCGATGTGGTGACCCGCTACCTGCGTACCCAGGGCGACTCCGCGGTGGAGCCGATCCGCGACGTCATCGCGGGATTCCGCATGCCCCTGGCGGATACGCTGCGCGGCTACTGGCGGTGGGCGCTGCGCATCGCCGATGTCGCCGACTACGACCACACCGCGGCCTACGAACACCTGCTCAAGGTGATCGATCGGGCCGTGGACGCACGCTCGGACCGGGTGGACGAACTGGCCGCCTTCATCGCCCAGTGCCGTTCGCTGGCCTGACCCGCGTCGATCCCGACCGAAAGGGCCCCTCCACGAGGGGCCCTTTCCCGTCCCACTCAACCCTGCGGCCGCAGCACCAGAATCGTGGTGGTGCCGTGCGCGATCAGCTTCCCGTTGGCGTCGGTGATCCGCCCCTCCGCCGTCGCCGTGCTGCGCCCCACGTGCACCGCGGTGGCCTCGCAGGTGAGCCGACTGCCGTCGAGGGTGACCGCGCGAATGAAGTTCACCTTCAGCTCCAGCGTCGTGTACGCCACGCCGTCACCGAGTCTGGTGAACACCGCACTGCCCATGGCGGTGTCCATGAGGGTGGCGATCACCCCGCCGTGCACGGTGAACATGGCGTTGATGGTGGCCGGATTGGGGTCCAGGTAGTAGCGGGTGCACCCGTCCCCGGCGCTCTCCAGGCGAATGCCCAGCGATGCGCCGACGCCGAGGTTCTCCTGTAGTCCCCGCGCGAAGACCTCCGTCAGCTCGCTCACGCGCGTGGCGACGGTGCCGTTGACCGGGGTGTCGGTGCTGGTCATGAATTCTTCCTCCCTGGCGATCGAATGCCCGGCCATTCGATCGAATCCGGGTGAATTCCGCATGGCCGCAAGCCATTCCATTCCGATATCCGATCGGGTGATCGAGATCGCGGCCGCACCGAACTCCCCCGTCCGACCGACAAGACCCCCGCCCGGGCCGAGGTCCGAGCGGGGGTCCCTGTCCCCCCGGCGCTACGCGCCGGAGTCCTTACTTCGCCGGCTTGTTGGGCATCGGCGAATTGATGGTGGTGAAGTACTGCACGGCCGCCATGATGGCGACGGGCGCGGTGATCAGGATCTGACCGGCGACCGCGCCCAGCGATCCCATGGCCAGGATGCCGCCGATGCAGCCGACGGCGGCGGCCGGGATGAACGGACCGAACAGGCCGACAATGGTGGCCGAGGCGATGGTGGCACCGGCGATGCCGCCCAGGATGCAGCCCACGCCCGCGCCACCGATACCGCCGACCAGGGCGGCGACCGCCGCGCCCAGGCTGATGGTGGAGGTCATCCGGCTCCAGGCGTCCTTCTCCCGGTCGTATTCGGTCTTCCAGGACGCCCGGTCCTCGAACGGCAGGGCGACCGGCTTGTACTCCGCGTGCGCGAGGCTGAACAGCGGGGTGAGCGTGACGGTGCGGTCGACGATGTCGGCGGCGATCGGGAAGACGAATTCGTCCACCCGGAAGGACAGTTCGGTGCCCGCGATGACATCGCCGTTGGGGGCCTTGATCTTCAGCACGCCGTTGTCGACGTCCAGGGAGCCCGCGTCGGTGGTGATGACGGTGGAGGTTTCGGTGGTGGTCGCGGTGTAGTTGACGACGCCCTCGTCGGCCTGCGCCGTACCGGTGGCTCCGGCGGTGATGCACAGCGCGGCGGCGAGCAGCGCGGACGCCGCGGCAGTTTTCCTCATCGGTGTGTGTTTCCTTCTACTTCTCGTGTTCCCGAACGGGAGACCGGCGCGTGGGGTACGCGCACGCTTGTGTGACCCGATTCCGGCACCGACCGCGCATTACAGATCCAGGACCAGCACATCCGTGTGCGCCCGCGAGACGCACAGCATCATGGTGTCGCCGCGCTCGCGCTCGGCGGCGGTCAGGATCGTGTCGCGATGGTCGATCTCGCCGTCCAGGACGGCGGTCTCGCAACTGCCGCAGGTGCCCTCGCGGCACGAGGTGATCACCGGCAGGCCCGCGCTCTCCAGCACCTCCGCGATGGACCGGCCGACCGGCACCCGCAGGGTGCGGGCGCTGGCGGCCAGGCGGATCTCGAACTCCCGGTCGACGGCGTCGCCGGTGTCACGGGCGGTGAATCGCTCGGTGTGCACCGCGAGTCCGCTGCTGCCGCAGAGCTTCTCGACCGCATCCAGCAGCGGTGCGGGCCCGCAGCAGTACACCGTGGCGGCGGTGTCCGCGAGTATCCGCTCCAGGGGCAGCACACCGAATTCGTTCTGCGGCACCAGGTTCACCACCCCCGGATAGCGGCGGGCCAGCTCATCGGCGAAGGCCAGGTGCGCCCGGGTCCGAGCGCCGTAGTGCAGGGTCCACCGCGCCCCGGCCCGCTCGGCGGCCGCGAGCATGGGCAGGATCGGGGTGATCCCGATCCCGCCCGCCACGAAGAGGTACTCCGGGGCAGCGACGAGTTCGAAGTGGTTGCGGGGCAGCGAAACCGACAGCTCCGTACCGGGTGCCGCGGTGCGGTGCAGGTGGTCGGAGCCACCCCGCCCGCCGGGCTCGTGCAGGATGGCGATGCGCCAGCGGCGGTCGTCGCCCGGGTCGCCGCACAGCGAGTACTGCCGCACCCCGGCCGCGCCGACCCCCACGTCGATATGCGCGCCCGCCGACCAGGTCGGCAGCGCGCCGCCGTGGACTGCGGCCAGATCGAGTGCGAACACACCCTCGGCAACGTCACGGCGATCGGTCACCCGGACCGTCAACTCGGTCATCGCATCCCCTCGGAATCGGTGTCGCCAACACCCTGACCGAGCCGCGCGCCCGATCCGCTCCGGCCGAAAGGAGTCGATTAGACCGATCGAGATTGACTATCGCCCCGGTGGTGTCCCCCGCCGCCGCCACAGACTGACCCCATGAGCGCTGTACCGGAACTGGTCGACAGGACCAGACAGTTCGTACTCGACCAGGTGATCCCGGTGGAACGCGAGGTGGTGGCGGGCGGCCGCGTCACCGACGACGCGCTGCGGCTGGATCTCCAGAAGAAGGCCAAGGAGGCGGGGGTCTTCGGCCCGCTCTCCGATCCGAGCCACGGCGGTCTCGGACTCGACACCCGCGGCCAAGCCGAGGTCCTCGAAGCGGCCGGGGCCAGCCTGCTCGGCCCCCTGGCGGTGAACGCCTGGGCTCCCGACGACGGCAATATCCACCTGCTCAGCCATGTCGCCGATGCCGAGCAGCGCGAGCGCTACCTGGCCCCGCTGGCCTCCGGCGAGGTGCGCTCGGCCATCGCCATGACCGAACCGGCCCCCGGTGCGGGCTCGGATCCGCGCATGCTGCGCACCGTCGCCGAGGAGACCGACGACGGCTGGGTCATCAACGGGGACAAGCATTTCACCACCGGCGCGCAGGGCGCGGCGTTCGTCATCTGCGTGGCCGCGACCGCGGACGGTCCCACCATGTTCCTGGTCGACCAGGACAACCCGGGTATGCGGGTGGGCCGCCGCATGCCCACCCTGGACCACACCAGCGCACCGGGCGGGCACTGCGAGGTGCGGTTCACCGACTGTGCGGTACCCGACTCCGCGGTGCTCGGCGAGGTGGGCCGGGGCCTGGAGCTGGCGCAGGTGCGGCTGGCCCCGTCGCGGCTGGTGTTCTGCATGAACTGGCTCGGCCTGGCGGTGCGGGCGCAGCAGCTCACCGTCGAGCACATCACGCACCGCTCGTCCTTCGGTGTCCCGGTGGCCGAGCACGGCATGGCGCAGGCGCTGATCGCCGACAGCGAGATCGATATCGCCGCCGCTCGCGGCCTGGTGCGCGGCACCGCCGCCACCATCGACGCGCACGGCCCGTCCTCGCCGCAGGCCCGGCACGAGGCATCGATCACGAAAACCTTCGTCTCCGAGGCGGTCTGGCGGGTGCTGGACCGCGCCGTGCAGCTGCACGGCGGCCTCGGCGTCTGCGAGGACCACCTGGTGGCCCGATTCCTGGTGGAGGCCAGGGCCTTCCGCATCTACGAGGGCCCCTCGGAGGTCCTGCGCTGGTCCATTGCCCGCCGCGTTCTGCGCGGACCCCGTTGAAGGGAGTAGCACCGATGACCACGAGAACCATGTCCGGCTTCGCCGCGGCGTACCCGGAACTCGACCCCGACGCCGTGGATTACGGCTACCTGCGCGATGTCTCGCAGGCCATGGTGCCGTTCGGCCGCCAGGTCGGCACCGTCGTCACCGAGATCTCCGCCGACCGCGCAGTGGTCGAGATCCCGGCGGGCGACGCCGTGGGCAATCACATGGGCACCGTGCACGCCGGGGCCCTGTTCACCGCCGCCGACATCGCGGGTGCGGCGGCCTTCGTGGGCGGGGCGGCCACCCGGCTGCACACCATCGCGCAACTGGTACTGCGCGGCGGATCGGCCTCCTATCGCAAACCGGCGCTGGGCCGCATCCGCGCCGTCGCCACCGTCGATCCGCGCGAGCTGGCCGAGATCCTGACCACCACCGAGTCGCGGCGCTTCGAAGTGTCCGGCAAGGCGGCCCTGCTCGACGACAACGACGTGACGGTCGCCAAGTTCACCTTCGACTACGTGTGCGATGTGGCCATCGCCGGGGCGGAGGCGTGATGACCACCGCGACCCCCGAATCGCGCTCGGAGTTCGGTGACCTGGCGTCGACCCGCGTCGAGACCTCCGACGGTGTCGCCTTCACCGTGCGGTGGCTGCCCGCCGAGCGCGCCGACGCGCCCGTCGTGCTGATCTTGCCCGCCATGGCCATGAAGGCGCGCAACTACCTGCCGCTCGCCAAAGCGTTGCACGCCCAGGGACTTTCGGTCGCCACCGTCGACCTGCGCGCCCATGGTGAGGCGACGCCGCCGCTCGGCGAGCACACCGATTTCGGCTACCGCGAAATGCTGGAGATCGACCTGCCCGCCATTGTCGGCGCGGTCGAGCAGCGCTTCCCGGGCGCGCCGCTGCACCTGTTCGGGCACAGCCTGGGCGGCCAGCTCGCCCTGCTGTTCGCCGCCGCCGAACCCGAGCGTGTCGCCGGGGTCACGGTGATCGGCACCGGCACGGTGTTCTGGTGGGCCTTCGGTCCGCGGCGCTGGTTCGAGGCGCTGAGCCAGATCCAGTGGATCGGCCTGGTCGCGCGGTTCAAGGGCCATTGGCCCGGCGGGGTGCTGATTCCCGCGCCCATGCCCGGCGGCGTCATGGTCGACTGGTCGGTCCACTCGCTCACCAGCTACTACCGCCCGCGCGGCACCTCCCGGCGCTACAACAGCCTGCTAGCGCGCATGACGCTGCCCGCCCTGGTCATCTCGCTCTCCGACGACGTGCTCGGGCCGAAATCCAATGTCGATTTCCTGGTCTCGCGCATGCCCGCCGCGCGGGTGAGCCGCTGGCACATCGACGAGGACTCGGAGGTGGCGCATCGCGACCATTTCCGGTGGGTGAAGGACGCCCCCGCCATCGCGGCCGGTGTGGCGACATGGATCACGACCGGCACGCCGGTCTGAAGGAGAACCGGTGGCCCGGCTGCACATCGACGCGGTATCCAAGAAGTTCGGCACGGAGTACGCGGTGCGCGAGGTGAGCCTCGACATCGCCGACGGTGAGTTCATGGTGTTGCTCGGCCCCAGCGGCTGCGGCAAATCCACCCTGCTGCGCATGATCGCGGGGCTGGAGGAACCGAGCTCGGGGCGCATCCTGCTGGACGGCGACGACATCACCGACGCCGCACCGCAGCGGCGGGATCTGGCGATGGTGTTCCAGAGCTATGCGCTGTACCCGCATCTGACGGTGGCGAAGAATATCGGCTTCCCGCTGCGGTCGCGCCGCCAGCCGCGCGCCCGCATCGCCGAACGGGTCGCCGAGGTGGCCCGCACGCTGGAGCTGTCGGCGCTGCTGGATCGCCGCCCGGCCGCGCTGTCGGGCGGTCAGCGGCAGCGAGTCGCGTTGGCGCGCGCCATGGTTCGCGATCCGGGCGCGTTCCTCATGGATGAGCCGCTGTCGAATCTCGACGCCAAACTGCGCAGCGCCACCCGCGCCGAACTCATCGCCCTGCACCGCCGTCTCGGGGCCACCTTCCTGTACGTGACCCACGACCAGGTGGAGGCCATGACCATGGCCACCCGGATCGCACTGCTCGACGCGGGCCGGGTGGAGCAGGTCGGCACCCCCGAGGAGCTCTACGACCGGCCGCGCACCGCCTTCGTCGCCGGATTCCTCGGCTCCCCACCCATGAACCTGTTTCCCGCGGTCGTCACCCGGCGCGACGGCGGGTTGCGGGTGATGGCCGACGGCATCGACGCCGCTCTGGACATCACGGCGGATTCCGGCGAGGACACCGTGGTCACCGCCGGAATCCGCCCCGAACGGCTGCGCGTGGATGCCGCCGCCACCGCCGTGCGCGGGCGCGTGACCATGGTCGAGAACCTGGGCAGCGAGGAGCTGGTGCACGTCGACACCGGCACCCACACCCTGTGCGCCCGCGCCCCGCGACCGGCCGGGGTGCGCGCGGGCGAGGAGGTCGGCTTCCGAGTCGACCCCGCCCAGATCCACCTGTTCCATCCCGACTCCGGACTGCGCCTGACCTGGCAGGAGCCGCACGCGGATCCGACACCGACCCCGGACGCGGCAGCCGTGCCCGTCCCCTGATGTCCGCACCACCATTCGATGAGGAGAATCCCGTGAAACGCACCGCGCCCTTCCTGGGCCTGGTGTTCGCCACCGCCGTCGCAGTCAGCAGCTGCGGCCTCGGCGGCACCACCGCCACCGAGGCCACGACCACCGCACAGGTCCCCGAACTGCAACCCGACCAGCAGGTGTCGATCGTCTTCGAGTCCTACAACTACGGCCTGGCCGGGGCGTGGACCGACACCTTCAACGAACTGATCTCGGAGTTCGGCGAGCAGCACCCCAATATCAAGGTCACCGCGCAGAAGCCGCAGGGCAACAGCCCCAACCCGGCCACCGACACCATTTCCAGCATCCAGAACCAGATGGTGGCGGGCACCACCCCCGACGTGGCCCAATTGGGTTTCAGCGACCTGGATTTCACCATCCACCAGTTGCGGGCCAAGCCACTCGACGTACTGTTCGGCGCGGACGAGGTGCAGCGCAACTTCGACGGCCGGATACCGTACGCCGACCGCGCCCGCACCCTCGACGACTGGGACGGCCACACCTACGGCGTGCCGTTCGTGTTCTCCACCCCGGTGCTGTACTACAACGCGACCCTGTTCACCGAGGCCGGTCTGGACCCGGCCGAGCCTCCGGCCACGTGGGCGGAGGTGGCCGACGCGGCACAGGCCATCAGCACGAAGACCGGTAAGGGCGGCGTCTACATCGACTGCCTCACCAAGACGTCGAAGGACTGGTGCTTCCAGGCGCTGGTGCGCTCCAACGGCGGCCGCGTCATCTCCGAGGACCGCCGCACCCTCACCTACGCCGACACCCCCGTCGTCGAGGTCACCCGGATGGCACAGGATCTCGTGAACTCCGGCAGCATGCCCAAGCTCGCGCAGAAGCAAGGGTACGAGGGTTTCGCCCGCGGTGAGATCGGCATGATCCTGGAGACCAGCGCCGTGCAGGGCGTCTTCGTCAAGGGCGCGAAGGACAAGTGGGATCTGCGCTCGACCACCATGCCGCGCTTCGGCGACAAACCGACGGTGCCCACCAATTCCGGTGCGGGCCTGCACATTCTGTCCAACGACCCGGCCAAGCAGCGGGCGGCCTGGGAGCTGATCAAGTTCCTCACCAGTGAGGAGTCGTATGTGAAGATCTCGCAGAACATCGGCTATCTGCCGCTGCGCACCGGCCTCATGGACGAACCCGGCTCGCTGGGGGCGTGGGCGGCGGCCAATCCGCTGCTGGCCCCCAATGTGGCGCAGCTGGCGGCCATGGAGCCGTGGGTGTCCATGCCGGGCGACAACTATCTCCAGATCCGCGACGGCATGATGGATGCCGTCGAGGCCATCGTGTACCAGGGCGCGGATCCACAGTCCACCCTGACCGCCGCCCGCACCGAGGGCTCGAAACTCCTTCCGGCCGCATGAGATCCCACGAGATGCGGGACCTGACCGTCATCCAGCTCACCGACACCCACATCCGTCCCGCCGGTGAACGCCTCTACGACGCGGTGGACACCTACGAGAATCTGCACCACGTGCTGGACCGGCTGCGTGCCTCCGGACCGGTCGACGCCCTGGTGCTGTCCGGCGACCTCACCGACAACGGGTCGCCGGAGGGTTACCGGCGGCTGCGGGAAGCGGTGGAGCCCGCAGCGGCCGAACTGGGCGCGGTGGTGGTGTACGCGATGGGCAACCACGACGAACGCACCGCCTTCGGAGTCGAACTGCTGGGCCACGCACCCGGTGCGGTGGCACAGGACGTCCCGCACGATCAGGTGGTCGAGGTGGCGGGCCTGCGCATCATCGCGCTGGACAGCACCACGCCGCGTCGGCATACGGGCAAGCTGGAGCTCGACCAGCTGGCCTGGCTGACCGACCAGCTGCGGCGACCCGCGCCCCGCGGCACCCTGCTGGTGCTGCACCATCCGCCGCTGCGCTCGGCCATCCCGGCGGCCGAACTGCTCGGCCTCGGGCAGATCGAGCTGCTGGAGGCGGCGGTGGCCGACAGCGATGTGCGGATGATCCTGTGCGGGCACAACCATATGACCGCGGCGGGCAGCCTGGCCGGTATCCCGGTGTGGGTGGGTCCGGCGCTGGCCTACCGCATCGACGCCATGGCCCCGGTGGGCCGCCAGCGGGCGGTGAGCGGATTCGGTTACAGCCGTGTCGATGTGCTCGGCTCGGCCTTCGTGGTGAGCGCGGTGGAGGCCACGCCCGCCCCGGAGCTCTACAACCGGGCCGAGGGCGACATGCTGGAGTATCTACGGTCCATCGACCAGCGTGGCGATCACGCGGGAACCCGGTGAGCGGTGTTCGTCGTCGCTGAACGAGCTGAACGACCGGCGGCGTCGCGGCCCACAGTGGCCGCGGCGCCGCCGCCGCGTCGCCCCGTGGTCCGGCGGATCGTGCGGGGGCTGTCCCCGTACCTGTATCTCGCGCCCGCGCTGTTCCTGCTGTTCGTGTGGACCTATCAGCCGCTGGCCCAGGCGTTCCAGCTGTCCACCTACTCGTGGAACCTGCTGCCCAGCTCACCGATGCGCTCGGTGGGCACCGCCAATTACGAACGGCTGCTGGACCTTCCGGCCTTCTGGGACTCCCTGGGCCGGACCGCGGTGCTCATCGCCGGCATGCTGCCGTTCACGGTCGTGCTGCCGGTGCTCATCGCGCTGGCGAGCCGTCGGGTGCGCGGGCGGTCCCGCACCCTGTACCACGCGCTGGTGTTCGCGCCGTTCCTGGTCGCGCCGGTCGCCGCCGCGGCGGTGTGGCGCTGGCTGCTGCATCCCGGCAGCGGGTTCGTGGACCAGGTGCTGGGCACCCACCGCAACTGGGCCTACGACGCCACCACCGCCCACGCCGTGATCATCGGCATCACCGGCTGGCAGCTGCTGGGCTTCGCGGTGCTGGTGGTGTGGGCCGGATTGGCCGGTATCAGTGGGGATTACGACGAGGCGGCCCGGGTGGACGGCGCGAGCCCGGGGCAGATCCGGCGCTGGATCACCCTGCCGCTGCTGTCGCCCACGCTCATGTTCCTGGTGCTCACCACCGTGCTGCTCAGTCCCACCCTGACATTCCCGCTCATCGACTCCATGACCCAGGGCGGACCCGCGCAGGCCACCACCAACATCTACTACCTGCTCTGGGACTACGCCTTCCACAGCTTCGACGCCGGACTCAGCGCGGCGGCGGGGGTGCTGCTGTTCCTCGGCTTCGGCGTGCTCGCCGGAATCCTGGTCTGGATCTCGGAAAAGGTTGCCTTCCATGACGACTGACCGCATGACGACTGACCGCATGACGATCGACCGCGTGCGGACCCTCGGCAGCCATCTGCTGCTGGCGGCCGCCTCGCTGCTGTGCGTCTTCCCCATCTACTGGCTGTTCGCGACGGCGCTGCGCCGCCCCGAGGACATCACGTCGCTGTCCCCCATCCCCTGGCCGGTGTCGCTGGGCAACTACGCCGACGCCGCGCACAAGGTGGACATCACCGGGCTGATCGCGAACACCTTCTTCGTGGCGGTGCTCTCGGCCACCGGACAGCTGCTCATCGCGCTGCTGGCGTCCTACGCCTTCGCCATGTACACCTTCCCGCTGCAACGGCTGCTGTACCTGGCGTTCGTCGGCACCTGGCTGGTCCCCTTCCAGGTGACCATGCTCCCCAACTACATCCTGCTCAACCGCCTGGGCCTGATCAATTCCCTGATCGGCGTGGTACTTCCGACGCTCTGCTCGGCCCTGGGGGTGCTGCTGCTGCGCCAGCACATGGCGGCCTTCCCCAAGGAGCTCATCGCGGCCGCCAAGATCGACGGCCGCTCCTCCTGGTCCATCCTCTGGACCGTGGTCGTCCCCAACCTGCGCCCGGCCCTGGCGGCGCTGGGCATCCTGCTGTTCATCAACGCCTGGAACGAATATTTCTGGCCCGCGGTCGTTCTCCGCCAATCCAACAGCGTGCTGCAATTGGGCCTGCGCAGCTTCATGGGCACCGAGGGCGATCAGTGGGGCCCCATGATGGCCGTGGCCAGCCTCGCCTGCCTGCCCGTCCTGCTGCTCTACCTGGTCCTGCAACGCCACATCGTGAACGCCTTCGTTCGCTCGGGTCTGAAGTAGCGTGACCGAATACGCCTGCGGCCCACCACGGATCACTCCGTGGTGGGCCGCTCGGTTGTCAGGGTGTGCAGGACCGGACCGCCGCGCGGGTGGTGAGGGTGCCGATGAGGGCGGTGTCGTGGGTGGCGGCGCGGAAGCGGGGGTGGTCGAGGATGTCGTGCAGGAACTCGGTGGTGGTGGCGATGCCGGGACCGCGCAGGACGGTCTCCGCGAGCGCCCGGCGCATACGGGCGATGGCGGCCGGGCGGTCCGGAGCCCAGACGATGAACTTGGCCAGCAGCGAATCATAGTGCGGCGGAACGGCATATCCGGTACGGATGTGGGTGTCGACGCGGACGAAGGGGCCGCCCGGCAGCAGGCATTCACCGAGTGTGCCCGGGGCGGGGGCGAACTCGCGCTCCGGATCCTCGGCATTGATCCGGCATTCGATGGCCACGCCGTGCGGACGGACAGCGGCGGCCGTGAGCCGTTCTCCCGCGGCGACACGCAGTTGTTCGGCCACCAGATCGACGCCGGTCACCATCTCGGTGACCGGATGCTCCACCTGCAGGCGGCAATTGACCTCCATGAAGTAGAACTCGCCGTCGGGGGCGAGCAGGAATTCGAAGGTGCCCGCACCCACGTAGCCGACCGACCGCGCGCCCCGCACGGCCGCGGCCCCGATGCGCTCGGCCAGCTCCGCGGACAGCCCGGGGGCGGGCGACTCCTCCACCAGCTTCTGGTGTCGGCGTTGCAGCGAGCAGTCGCGCAGGCCGAGATGCACCACGGTGCCGTGCGTGTCGGCGAGGATCTGCACCTCCACATGCCGGGCCGATTCCAGATAGCGCTCCACGTACAGGCGGCCGTCGCCGAAGACCGCGGCGGCACCGGCGCGGGTCTCCTGCCAGGCCACCGCGAATTCGGCGGCGTGGCGGACCACCCGCATGCCGCGCCCGCCGCCACCGGCCACGGCCTTGATGATGACCGGGTAGCCGATGTCGTCGGCGAGCGCCTGCGCGGCCTCCACCCCGTCGATCGGGTCGTGGCTGCCGGGCAGCAGCGGCAGTCCGGCAGCGCTCATGAGCGACCGCGCGGTGGACTTGTCGCCCAGGCGCGCCATCACGTCGGCGGGTGCGCCGATGAAGACGAACCCCTCCGCCTCGCACACCTCCGCGAAATCCGGGTTCTCCGACAGGAATCCGTAACCCGGATGGATGGCGTCGGCCCCGGTCGCCCGGGCCGCCTCGATGATCGCCGGAATGTGCAGATAGCTGCGTTTGGCCGGACCGGGGCCGATGCGCACCGCGCGATCGGCCAGCCGGACCGCCGCCGCATCACGGTCCGCCTCCGAATACACGGCGACGGTGGCGATGCCGAGTTCGGCGCAGGTGCGGATGACGCGCACGGCGATCTCGCCGCGATTGGCCACCAGCACCGTGCGGATGCGGCCGATCACCGGACTTCCTCGAAACGGATGAGCGGCTGCCCGTACTCCACGGGTTCGGCGTCGCCGACCAGGAATTCGACCACCCGCCCGGCGCGGGCGACCGTCACCGGAATCATGAGCTTCATCGCCTCCACGATGCCGACCTGCTGACCCGCCCGCACCGGGTCACCGTCGGCGACGAAGGCTGCCGCACCGGGCTCGGGAGCGCGGTAGAACACACCGACTGTCTCCGCGTCGAGAGTGAAAGTGCCTACGTCCGAGCCGTTTCCCTGGACCGGCACGACCGCATCCGACCCGGCGGCGGCCGACAACGCATCCACGGGCGCGACCGCGCCATTGGCGACGGCGGGGGACGCACCGGCATGGGCGGCGGACGGAGCCGCATCGCACGCGCCCCGGTCCTCCCAGCTGATCCGCAACAGCACCGGCCCATTGGCGACGGTCACCGAGGTGGGTGCGGGCGCGGTCCCGGACCGCACGGTGAGCGCGTGCCGGGTGAGCACCGCCAGGCTGTGGTCCGCCTCGGCGGCGCTCACGGCGCGGCCCGCGGTTCCGGTGGGCAGGGTCTCGGTGGGTAGGGTCTCGGTCATCGTGTCTCCTGAAGGTCTTCCCGGGCGATACCGAAGGCGCGGAAGCGCTCCTGCCGCCCGGCGAGCAGGTCGGCCGTCGGCCAGGTCCGCAGTTCGTGCACCGCCAGCCGCAGGGCGCGGCCCAGCGACTCGGTGGCGGCGAGGGGATCGCGGTCGGCGCCGCCCTCGGGTTCGGGGACGACCGCGTCGGCGATGCCGAGTTCCAGCAGGGCGGCGGCGTCCACCCGCAGTGCGGCGGCGGCGCGGGGCGCGGCGGCCGGATCCTGCCACAGGATGGCGGCGCACCCCTCGGGGCTGATCACGGAGTAGACAGCGTTCTCGCACACCAGCACCCGGTCGGCCAGCGCCAGTGCCAGCGCGCCCCCGCTGCCGCCCTCGCCGGTGATCACCGACACCACCGGAACCGGCAGTCCAGCCAGCAGTTTCAGGGATTCGGCGATGGCGACGGCCTGCCCCTCCCGCTCGGCGGCCACCCCCGGATAAGCACCGGCGGTGTCGATCAGGGCGACCACCGGCAGTCCGAGCTTGGCCGCCAGCCGCAGCACCCGCGCGGCCTTGCGGTACCCGGCGGGGCTCGGCATGCCGTAATTGCGTCGCGCCAATTCCGCTGCGGTACGACCCTTCTGGGTGCCCACCACCGCCACCGGGACATCGCCCAGGCGGGCCAGTCCGGCAATCATGGCCGGGCAGTCGGCGGCCATCCGGTCGCCGTGCAGTTCGGTGAACTCCTCGAACGCCCCCGCGAGGTGATCGAGGGTGGTGGGGCGGCCGAGCCTGCGGGCCGCCCGCACCCGCTCCCACGGGTCGCGGGCGGCCAGCTGGGCCGGATCGGTGTGCACGGCACCGGGATCGGGCGCCGGGGTGCGGGTGGGCCGCACGGTCAGCCCGACCAGCCGGATCAGGGTGTCCCGCAGCGCCGATCGGTGCGCGATCAGATCGACGATGCCGTGTTCGAGCAGGAACTCGGCGGTCTGGAAGCCGGGCGGCAGGGTTTCACCGATGGTCTGGCGAATGACGCGCGGTCCCGCGAAGCCCAGGCGCGCACCGGGTTCGGCGATGATGATGTCGGTGCTGGTGGCGAAGGAGGCCGCCACCCCGCCGTAGGTGGGATCGGTGATCACCGAGACGGTGAGGATGCCCGCCTCGTCCAGGCGGCGCAGCGCCACACTGGTTTTGGCCATCTGCATGAGGGCCACGATGCCCTCCTGCATGCGCGCGCCCCCGGAGGCGGTGACGATGATCAGGGGTGACCGAGTGGCCAGCGCGGCATCGGCGGCGGCGGTCACCGCCGCGCCGACGGCGCCGCCCAGACTGCCGCCGAGGAACCGGAAGTCCATGACCGCCAGCACCACCGGGATGCCGCCGAGGGTGGCGCGCACGCAGCGGATGGCGTCCGGCATGCCGGTGCGCTCCCGGGCCTGCGCCATCCGCTCCGGATAGGGGCGGGAATCGACGAAGCCCAGCGGATCTCGCATTGCCGCCGGCGCCTCGATCGGCACCGCCGAATCCGCGTCCACCAGGTGTTCGATGCGCCGGTCGGCGGTGAGCATGCCGTGGCCGTCGCATTCCGGGCACACCCCGGCGGCGCGCTCGTAGCGTGCCGCGTAGATCATCGCCCCGCAGGCCGGGCACAGCAGCCACGCCGTGCCCGTCTCGTTCCGGGCTTCGAGTGTGGTCATGAATCCTCCCTCGGACGCGGCACGTACCGGGCGCAGACGGCGGGCAGCCGCAGTCCGGCGGTGCGCAACTGGGCGACACGGGTGAGATGGGCAGCGCCGACCATCATCTGGTGCGCCATATCGGCGACACCGCGGTTCTCGGGGGCGGCGAGATAGGTGCCCGCGGCCCAGCGGTTGAATCCGCCCATGGCGGGGCCGCACCAGATCTGGTAGTCGGCGGTGCGATCGGCCTCCCCGCGAATGCTCCAGCCCGACGACAGCCCCAGATACCACCGGAAGACAAGGGCCATCCGGGCTTTCGGGTCGTCGGCGGCGCGGGTGAGCTGGTCGGGATCGCGTTCGGTGAAGTACGCCACGCACTCGCGCCACACCTGGTCCAGCGGACGCCGGAACAGCGTGGTCTCCAGATCCCGCCGCACCGCCGCGGGCAGGGCGTCGATGCCGTCGTGCGCCCGGTACAGGTCGTAGAGGCGCTGCGCGCGAGTGGCGAACATGGTGCCGCGCCGCAGCACCTGCACCTGCACCCCGAGTTCGAACATGTCCGAGGACGGGGCCATGACGCAATCCGCGAATTCCGCCGCGGCGAGCAGCCGTTTGGTGGCCTGACACTGATTCGCCTCGCGGGCGGCCTGGTTGATGGAGCCGGTGACGATATAGGCCGCGCCCAGGGCGAAGGCCGCGGCGGCGGCATCGGGGGTGCCCATCCCGCCCGCCGCCCCGATTCGGACCCCGGCGGCCGCCGCGACCGTGCGCGCGATCCGGTCGCGGGCCGCCACGAGTTCGGGCAGCAGCACCACCAGCGGCCTGCGATCGGTGTGGCCACCCGAATCCGCCTCGGCGGTGATGTCGTCGGCCAGCGGGACGCGCTCGGCCAGCCGGGCCTGCTCGGCGGTGAGCACACCGCCCTCGACCAGCGGGCGCAGCAGCCGAGCCGGGGCCGGGCGCAGGAACAGTTCCGCCACCTCCACCCGGGAGACCTTGGCGATCAACCGATGACGGCTCTCGATGCGGCCCTCCCGATTCACCGTGAGCCCGGCGGCACGGTAGCGCACCACCTCGGGAGTGAGGTCCATGAAGGCCGACGCCTCCACACAGCGCACGCCGTGCCGCAGGCAGGAGTCGACGATCGCCCGCTCCAACGCCAGCTCCGACGGGCTGTGAATCAGGTTGCAGGCGAACGGTTTGTCGCCCAGCCGCCGCGACAATTCCGCCAGCGCGGACTCTACGGCGGCGGGCGGTACGCCCGCCGCCCCGTAGGAGGCGAGGTATCCGGCCTCGGCCATGGCCGCGACCAGCGCCGGGGAGGCGATGCCATTGGCCATGGCGCCCGCCGCATAGGCCGCGCGCACTCCGTGCGCGGCCCGGAAACCGCTGTCGCCGAGCTGTTCCGGCGGCAGCGGCCCGACGGCGGCGAGCACCCGCGTGCGGGCCGCCGTCGCCTCGTGGGCGGTGGCGGCCACCCGGCCCTCGTGCCGGATGATCCAGCAGGGGCGGTCCAGGTCGAGCAGCAGCGCGTTGATCTCCTCGGCCGTTTCGGCCACGGCCGGGTATCCGAGTGTCGTCACGGTCGGGCCTTTCGGTCGACGAGTTCGACGGCGAGGTCGACGAGTTCGTAGATGCGCAGCCCGGGCTTCCACAGCGAGCCGTCCACGGTGACGGTCACCCGCCCCGGCTCCCGCCGCACCGTTTTGATGTGCGCCTCGAGTTCGACGGTGCCGTCGGTGGGCAGGAACTGGCCGCGATAGCGCCAGCCGAACGCGACGTCGGCGGGGATGCGGAAGGCGGGATCGCCCATGTCCGAGGCGAATCCGGCGTCGATCATCCATTCCTGCACCGCATGGATCACCGATTCCACGCCCAGCGACCCCGGAATCACCGGATCGAGGTGGAAGTGGCGGGCGAAGAACCAGTCCGAGGGGTCGATCTCCCGCAGCGATCGCAGGTACCCCGCGCCGTGCTCGCCGCCGCCGTCCACCACCTCCACGCGGTCGATGAGGGCCAGCGTGCGGCGGGCGCACAGGCGGGCGGCCGGATCGGCGCGGCGGGCCGCCACGTCGACGACCCGGGTGCGCGCCTCGGGATGGCGCGCCAGCCAGGTGGGTGCGAAACGTCCTGCGTCCAAGCCGGTCTGGTTGGCCAGCGCCTCGTCGCTGAAGTAGCCGAACATGGTTTCGCCCCGGTAGAACGGCGCACCGTCCACGCTGAGCGTGTAATCGAAGGTCTGGAGCGAGGATCCGGGCAGGATGGTGGTGGACAGCAGCCGCGAGGACTGCACGATGGTGCGATCGCGCAGGTCGACCTGGCGCAGCACGGTGGCGGTACCGCCGAGGTTGCGCAGACTGAGCGTGGTGCCGGGCTGGGTCAGGGTCGGTCCCGCGTAGTAGCCCATGAGCAGCGCCGCCTGTAGCGAGGTCTCCATGTACACGAAGTGCGGCATGGATTCGTCGGCGGTGTCCGCGTAGTACCAGGAATCGGCCGGGGAGTCGTATTCGGTGGTGTAGGAGGCGCTGTCGAGCTGCCCCCGCGCACCGTCGAAGGTGAGCACCCGATCCACCAGCAGCAGCCCGCCGGTCGGCAACCGGGTGGCCCGCACCCCGGTGTACGCCTCGAATTCCGGTCCCATGGCGATACCCTGATCCCCGCGGGCCAGATGGGCCATGTGGAATTCGTTGAGCAGCGGCCCGCGCCCCGCCGCGCCGGGACCGACATCCGCACCGGCCGCCTCGATCACCATGACGGTGACCTCGAGCGCGGCGGCGTCACGGAACTCCGCCCGCGCCCGCACGAACGGCCGCGGCACGAGATCGAGTGCCTCGACCACCAATTCGACCGTGCCCGAACCAGTCACCGGCGTGCCCACCACCCCCGTGCTGAGCGTGCTCCCGGACAGGCACAGCGGCATCCCGGTGAACAGGGCGAACACTTCGGCCACCTGGGTCGCCGCCGCGCCCGTATCCCCGTCGAAACGCGCGACGACCCGGCCGTTTCCGGCACCGCCGTACAGCTCGATATCGGTGACCTCGGTCAGCACCAGCGCCCCGTGACCGGCGAGCCGCGCCGCCGAGTCGACCCCGGCCCGCCGGTAGGACGCCCCGAACACCTCGGCGACCTCCCCGCGCGCCAGCGTTTCCAGGGCCGCGCGGCCCAACCGGGTGCGCCCGCTCCGGGCGAGCGGCTTGAACGCCCCTTCGGGCGCGGTGACACGGCGGCTGTCGTTCGTCGTACCGGTGCCACCATCTCGTCCGTACGCGCCGACTCCATTCGAATCCCCGGCCGGTGGCGAATCCGCGGTGCTGCCCGCAGCAGCCGTCTCGACCCGCTCGCCACCGTGATTCAGCAGGGCCGGTGGCGTCGCGGCCCTTCGCGGTTCGCCGTTCGCATCGGGCGGTTCCGGTTGCCCCGCCCTCGAACCCACCCGCCGCCACAGCGCCCATTGCATGGCCGTCTGTGCCGACAGCGCGGCGCGATGCGCGGCCACCACTCCGGCTCGAATCTCCGCCAGCGGGTTCGCGGCCGACGCGCCGGGCACATCGACGCGCGATTCCCGTCCCGCCGCCGCATCCGGTCCCCCGGCTACCGCCGAGTCCACGGCCCGCACCTCGACCGGCGCGGTAGTCCGCTCGCCCGCCGCACCGGCACGACCGTCCGGGCCGGCCGGTACCTCCGGGGCCGCTTCGCCTCGCCGCTCCCCCTCCGCGCCCATGGCCGCGGTTTCCGCCCGCCCCACTCCCGTCGGGTCGAAGGCGATTCCGTCGAATTCCAGTCCTGTCATGCCGTCCACCGCCTCACCGAGGTCCGGAACTTCTCCGTCAGATCGGGGGTCGTCACCACGGTGACGTCCGAGAACCGTTGCAGTACCGTGCCGTCCGCGCTCAGGGCGGTGGCGTCGATGCGGGCCTCCATGCGGGCGGGCCGGGGGTTGTCGACCAGGAGCAGGAAGGGCTCGCCGGTCGGGAGGGGTGCGTGATAGTCGATGCGGCCGATGCCGAGTGGCAGGCAGGCCGTACCGAGCAGGCGGTGGCCCAGGACCGGCGGCCCTTGCAGCACGAGGTCCGCCGTGACCGGGTTGTGCAACCGGCCCGCGTAGGCCCCCAGGGCGACCGGCTCGGCCGGGAGGGAGCATTCGAAGACGATCGCGGCGTCGCTCTCCGACCGTATCCGGCGCAGCCCCTGGAGCGCGGGGGCGTGGAATTGGACGGCGTCGCGGTATATCCGCTGGGCATCCGTTGCTACGCCGTCCGGAATCCGCGGCCGGGCAGTGGGTTCCGATGCCGCGCCGTACAGCAGGGTGGCCCGGAAGTGAGCGGTGGTCTCGCCGAAGACGGTGGCGCGCACGGCATCGTGCCCGTCGATCGACCCGATCGGCTCGATCTCCAGTTCCAGCGCGGTCACGGGATGGTCGAAGACCAGCCCCTTGAGCACCTGGAAGTCGTGCACGCCCATCACCGTTCGTCCCGCTCCGGCGCGCTCGGCGAGATTGACCATCGCACCCAGCCCGAACGTCGCCGGGAGCACGATGTGCTCGCCGATCCGATGGGCGGCGATGACCGGTTCGTCGACGAGTCCGGCCAGTCCGCGGCGGGCCCGGAGCGGCCCCGTTTCCACCGCCCCCGTCGACAGCGGTGTCGCCGCGCCGACGAGCAGCACCGATTCCGCCCGCCGCGCCGTGCTGAACTGAGCCGTGAACGCCGCCGCACCGGCGGCCGGATCCAGCAGCGGGATGCCCCGGCTCCGGAAGTGCTCGCGCAGTGCGGCGGTCACCATGCCGCCGTCCCACGCGCCCCAGTCCAGCGCGGTCACCCGGCGTTCCGGGTAGCGGCGGCCCCAGCCGACGGCGAAGCGGCTCAACGCCTCGTTGGCCGCCGCGTAGTCCGCCTGCCCGGCATTGCCGAACAATCCGGCCACCGAGGTGAACAGCACCAGGTGCCGGGGTGCTTCGACGACCGCCAGCACCGCGGCGAGTCCGGCGAGCTTGGGGCGCAGCACCCGGTCGATGGATTCCGGCGTCTTGTCGGGGAGCAGGGAATCCGCGAGCACCCCGGCCCCGTGCACGACCCCGGTGATGGCGTCGCGCCACGGCAGTAGCGCCCAGCGCAGCGCTTCGGCGTCGGTGGCGTCGACCGCCACGTAGTCGGCGCGCTCGCCGAGTTCGTCCAGCACGGACCGGATCTCGCGCACCGCACGCACGCCCGCGCAGTGCCGGTCGATCTCACGCGGCGTCACGCCGTTCCCGGCCAGCGCCCGCACCGCCGCTGCCTCGAGTTCCGCATCGGCCACGCCGTGTGCCCACTCCGGGTCGGGCACCGGTTCGGTCCGGCCCAGCAATACGAACCGGGCCGGGCATACGCGGGCCAGCGCCCGCACACAGGTCGCCGTCACCCCGCGCGCACCACCGGTGACCAACAGCACGTCGTCCTCGGTGAGGTCGTCGACCTCGAAGTCGGTGTCGGCGTGCACGATATCGCTGTCCCGCGCCGCCGCGTGCCGACTCGGCACCGGGGTGCGCCGCCGGCCCGCCGCGTCCACGCCGACCTCGACGGTGTCCCGCGCCGCATCGCACAGTTCCTCGAGCACGATCTCGGCCAGCTGCCCCGGCAGTACCGCCGGATCGATGTCCAGTGCCCGGCAGAACAGCGATGGCTGCTCCGCGGCAAGGGTTTTCACCATGCCGCCGAGGCCGCCCAACAGGGCCGCAACCGGTGCGGCTCCCTGGAATCCGAGCTGCCCGTCGATCCGCGTGACGGTGACGAATCCGGCCCGGCCGCTCGCACCGCCCAGTACCGGCAACGCCCGTCCGGCCACCAGGATGCCGTCGCTCAGGACGCGTTGCGCCTGTTCCCATTCCGACGCTACCCCCGCGACCACCACGCACACATCCGCCGGAGCCCCGCCGAGGTCGGCGGCGCCGTCGGCTCGCCGTACCTGCCAGCCCCGCTCGCGCAGTTCCTCCTCCACCGCCTCGCAATCGGTTTCGGCGGAGTGGTCCAGGCACACCACCACGGCGCGCCCGGCCGTCCGATACGGATCCACGACGAGATCCACCGGCGCGAGTTCGACGAGTTCGACGAGGTGCCGCGGCGTCCGGGCCGCGGCCTCAGCTTTTGGGTGGACATCACCCCCGACCAGTTCCGCCACGATCTGATCGAGAGTGCGCAGCGTCCCCAGTTGCTCGGGGCCGAGACTCGGTAGCGCGGGGAAGCGTTCCTGGAGTGCGCCGATCACCTGCACCCGCTTGATCGAATCCACCCCGAGGTCCGCCTCCAGATCCATGGCCGGATCGATCATCTCCACCGGATAGCCGGTCTTCTCGGCCACGACCTCGAGCAGGGTCCGCCGCAGCGCGTCGTCCGACGCCGCCTCGGAGACGGACGGTCCGTCCCCCGGTGCCTCCGCCGTATCAGGCTGTTCCTTCGCCGTATCGGGCTGTGCCTCCGCCGATCCCGCCAGCAGTTCCGCGATCTGATCCAACGTGCGCAGTGTGCCCAGTTGCTCGGGACCGAGACTCGGTAGCGCCGGAAAACGTTCCTGTAGCGCCCCGATCACCTGCACCCGCTTGATCGAATCCACCCCGAGGTCCGCCTCCAGATCCATGGCCGGATCGACCATGTCCACCGGATAGCCGGTCTTCTCGGCCACCACGTCACGCAGCGCCTGCCGCAGAGTGTCGCTGGAGACGACCGAATCGGCCGCGGCCGCACCGGGGACGGATTCGATCCCCGGCGACGCGGACTCGGCATCGGCCCGATGCGACGAGTTCGCCCCGTTCCCGGTCGACCGCGATGCGGTATCCGCGGGCGGCGGCACGATCGCCCCATTGCCGGAGACCAGCGACCGCTGTGCGGTGTCTTCCACTACCCGCGCCGTGTGGCCCGGCGCGAGCGACCGCATCGGGTCGGCGTCCACCGTGAAGGCGGTGGCACGCGGCGACACCGACCCCCCACCCTCCAGCTCGGCCAGCTGCGCCAGCACCTCGCTGGCTCGCGAGTGGCTGTCGCTGATGGCCACGCCGTGCTCCTTCACGGCCTCGATGGCGCGCACGGTCAGATCGTCGAGCGCGCCGTCGCGCAGCGCTCCCGCGAGCCCGCGCGCCAGGTCGAGCTGGCCGTCCAGGTAGTGGCGGTGGGTGTGCAGATGCTGGGCGAGGGCGCTGTCCAGGGCGCTCGCGGGCTCTCGGTACTGCGGGTCCGCTGACACGTGGTTCTCCGATTGTCCGTTCGAGGGAATGATCGCGGGCGAGGGGGCGGGCACCGGCACGGGAGCCGGTGCCGGTGGCGCGGGAGCGTCCACGGTGGCGCGATAACCGTCCGACAGGGCGGCGGCGTAGGCGGCGCGACGGCTCTCCGGCACGTACTCGGGAGCCGAAAGCGTCACCGCCATGGCGGGTTTCGAGGTGACCGCCGGCGGTTCGGCGACGGCGAAACGATTGATGCCGCGAATATCGAAGCCCAGCACGGCCAACCGCACCGCGGCCCGCTTGAGCGCGAGGTCACCATTGCCGATCGGCCCGGAGTCGGTCGCGATGGCGATCACCTGGTCGCCGTAGGTGCGGCGTACCAGCGAGGTCAGCACCTGCTTGGGACCGAATTCCACGAAGACGGTGCAGCCGTCGGCCCGCATGGCGGCCAGCGCGTCGGCGAACTCCACCGGATTGCTGAGCTGCGCGGTGAGGGTGGCGCGATTGCCGTCGTCGTCCTCGCCGTAGGCAGCGCCCCGGGTATTGGCGTACACCGGCGCGTCCGGCGCACCGATCTCCACCTCCGCGACCGCCGCCCCGAACGTCGCCACCGCATGGCCGACGTACGGCGTGTGGAACGCACCGGACACCGGCAGATGCCGGAGCGCCCAGCCATTTTCGGCACACCGCTCGGTCACCGTCGCCACTCCGTCGGTGCCACCGCCGACCACGACCTGATCGGGCGCGTTGTGATTGCAGATCCACACGTCGTCGATACCGTCGATGAGCGCCTCCACCACGTCGCGTGCGGCGGCGATCGCGACCATGGTGCCCGCGTCCACGCCGTCGGCCACCGTCATGGCCGCGCCGCGCGCCCGCGCCAGCCCGAAGAACTGCTCGGTGGTGACCGCACCGGCGGCCCACAGCGCGGTGAGCTCACCGAAGCTGTGCCCGAGGTACCCGTCCGCCCGGAATCCGTACTCGGACAGCACCCGGTACTGCCCCGCCGACAGCGCCCCGATGGCGGGCTGCGCGAATTCGGTGCGGCGCAGGGTGTTCTCCTGCTCCTCCCGCGTGGACTCGTCGAAGGCGGGCGGCGGGAACACCACCGCGCCGAGTCGCACCGGCGCATCGGCGAATCCGGCGTTGGCGGCGTCGAAGGCCGCGCCGACGGGTGGATTGTTCAGCGCCGCGTCGGCACCCATATCGACATACTGGCTGCCCTGACCGGCGAACAGCGCGCCGACCTTGCGGTCCGGCAGCGCCGCCGCCCGGAAGTACACGCCCTCCGGGTGATCCCAGTGCGCCGCATCGGGGTTGCGCACCAACTCGTCCACCGCGAGCGCCCGCAGATGGTCGGTGGAGTCGTCGTCGATCGAGACGAATCCGATGCGGGCGTGGTCCTCCGGAATATCCCCGCCGTCTCCGCCCGCGCGGTCGCGCACCGCGTCGATGAGCGTGGCCACGTCGGGCGCGTGCCACAGGTGGGCGCGCGGCACCCGGTGCAGCACCGGCCCGCGCGTCGCGTCCGCCTCCTCCAGCACCAGGTGGAAGTTGGTGCCGCCGAAGCCCATTGCCGAGGCCGCCGCCCGCCGCACCGGCCGCCTCGGGTCCCGGATCCACGGCCGGGTGCGACTGTTCACGTAGTACGGCGCGGTCGCCGCGTCGATCTCGGCATTGGGGGCCTCGACATTGATGGTGCCGGGCAGCACCTTCTGGTGCAGGGCCAGCGCGAGTTTCATGACGCTCGCCGTGCCCGCCGCTCCCTTGGTGTGGCCGATCTGCGATTTCACACTGCCCAGCGCCGCGAACCGGGTTTCCGAACTCGCCTCGGACAGCAGACCTTTCAGCGCCGTCAGCTCGGTCTTGTCACCGACGGCGGTGCCGGTGGCGTGCGCCTCGATGAGTTCGACGTCGGCGGGCGAGCAGTCCGCGTCGGCGTACGCGCGATCCAAGGCCACCCGCTGTCCTTCGGCCCGGGGCGCGTAAATGCTCTTGGAACGCCCGTCGCTGGAGGAGCCGAGACCGCGGATGACCGCGTAGATCCGATTGCCGTCGCGCCGGGCGTCGGCGAGGCGGCGCAGCGCCAGCATGGTGATGCCCTCACCCAGCAGGGTGCCGTCGGCCCCGGCCGCGAACGGGCTGATCCGCCCGCTCGGCGACAGCGCGCCCACCTTGGAGAAGCACAGGTAGATGAATATGGTGTTCTCGGTGTCCACCCCGCCGGTGATCATCATGTCGGCCCGGCCGTCGCGCAGCTCGGCGATGGCGGTGCGGATGGCGGCCAGCGAGGCCGCGCAGGCGGCGTCCACGGTGCAGTTCATCCCGCCCAGGCCGAGGCGGTTGGCGACCCGCCCGGCGACCACATTGGCCAGCAGGCCCGGGAACGAGTTCTCCTCCCAGGGGGCGAAGGCCGCGACGAATCGGTCGGCGATGACATCGGCGTCCCGGTCGGTGAGCCCCACCGAGCGCGCGGCCTCCTTCAACACCGGCGTGGACAGCCGCGCGGCCAGCGGATGCATGAGCGGGACCGGCCCGGTGGTGCCGAGCACCACGCCCGTCCGGGCCGGGTCGTACCACGGCGATCCGGTCGCACCGGCGTCGGATAGCAGATCCCGAGCCACACCCAGGCTGAGGGTCTGCATGGTGCTGGTCACCTCGAGCTGGTTGGGCGGCAGCCCGAACTCGAGCGGGTCGAAGTCGATATCGGGCAGGAAAGCGCCACGGCGCGAATAGGTTTTGTCCGGGGCGGCCGGATCCGCGTCGTAGTAGTCGTCCAGGCTCCACCGCGACGGCGGCACCTCCTCGGTGCAGTCCACGCCGTCGATGATGTTCTGCCAGTACTCACGGTGATTGCGTGCCTTGGGCAGCAGGCCCGACATCCCGACAATGGCGATCGGGTCGTGTGCCAGGCGTCTGTCGTCCGTCACGGTATTCCTCTCGAACCGGGGCTGATCCGCCGCTCAGGCGGCGACGATGGAGGCGGTGCTCGATGCGATGAGTTCGGCCGCACCGGCGGCGAACAGGCGGTGGCCCAGCGGGCTCGGGTGCAGGCCGTCCTCGGTCCACACCTGCGGGCGGGCCCATTCGGCGTCCTCGGCGATCGGCAACACCAGCGTGCCGGTCGCCGCGGCCACCCGTCGCACCGCGTCATTGGCGACGTGGAATCGTTCGCGCAGCAGTGCGCGGAAGCTCTCCGGAACCGGCAGGCGCGCCGGAATATCCGGGTAGTCGGCGGTGAACACCGTGGCGCCGCCGCGCGTCAGCGTGCCCAGAATCTCGGCCAGATTGTCCTCGAAACGATCCGGGTCGTAATCACTGACGAGATCGTTGACGCCGACCACGACCCCGTACAGCGGCGCGTTGGACGCCGCCGCCGACGGCAGCTGGGTGCGCACCACATCACCGGTGGTGGCCCCGTGCGTACCCAGGTTGCGAATCATGCTGGGCCGCAGTCCCAATTGCCCGCCGAGCCGGACCACCCAGCCCCGGTACCCCCCGGACGCGGCCGGATCGCCGCGTCCCTCCACGAAACTGTCCCCGACCGCGGTCAGGCTGGTCATAGCGCCGCCTCGGGCGTATTGGTCACATGCCGCGCGTGCTCGGGGAACCCGACCTGCTCGTACAGTTCGGCCAGCTCCTGCTCGCCGAAGAACTTGTCCGGCGGGTACAGGCCCGCGATCAGGCCGAAGAACTTCTTCGAGTAGTCCGGGCTCATGCTGGCGGCGCGGAACACCGAGTCGTAGTACGGAGTCAGCGTCAGCTCGGAAATGCTCTGGGTCAGCTCATAGGTGCTGGCGCTCTGGGCGTCACGCTCACGCTGGTACTCCGGCATGGTCTCCTCGAAAGGCCGGTCGCCGGACAGGCTCTCACCGGCCAGGTCGGCCAGCAGCTGCGCGTACTTGAAGGCGTCGGTGATGCCCCAGCCGGTGAACGGGTCCTTGTGGTATCCGGCGTCGCCGACCAGCGCCCAACCGGGCCCGTAGGACTGGCGGCGGTAGTTGTCCGGGTACAGCATGGGCCGGAAGGGCTCCACGCGGCGGCCCGAATCCCGCAGGCGCGCACCGATCTCGGGGTCGATCTGCTCGACGATCTCCTGCACGCCAGCGTCCGGATCGGCGCGGAACTCCCGGAATCGGTCGCGCTTGCGCATGACCGCCACCAGCGACAGCTCGTCATTGGTGGGCCAGGCGGCGAACTGCTGCTCACCGAATCCGGTGCGGTGATGCATGCCCCAGTCCACGCCCTCGTAGTACGAGTAGTAGATGAAGCAGGCGGCCGGGGAGCCCTCGTAGACCGGTGCGCCGACCTCCTTGGCCACGATCGAGTTCGCGCCGTCCGCGCCGATCACCAGCGGAGCGCGGAACTCCCGCTCCGCGCCGTCGCCCACCCGGCCGCGGATGCCGGCGACCCGGTCGCCGTCGCGCAGCAGTCCGGTGACCGTGAAGCCCTCGATCAGTTCGGCCCCGGCCTCCCCGGCGGCGTCGACCAGGACCTTGTCCAGCACCGTGCGGCGCGGGCAGTACACGGCGTCGATGCCGTCGGCCGACGGATCGGCCATACCGTTGATGACGATATCGGTGTAGGTGAAGTTCAGGTGGCGGATGGGCGGGCAGCCGGTCGCGGTCACCCGATCCAGCAGACCCCAGGTCTTCAGCAGACTCAGCCCGGCCTGGTGGACGTAGTGGGTGGAGGGGGTGTCGCTGGGGAAGGTGGCCCGGTCCACGGCCAGCACCCGGAAACCCTGGCGCGCCAGCAGCATGGCCAGTGGCGCACCCGCCACGCGAGTTCCGACAACAATGACGTCGTACATGATCGCATCACTTTCGGTGGTCGAATGTCGTATTCGAGTCTGCGGCCGAATTCATGCGGAACTACTGTGGGGCAAAGCAATTCATCGGCCGATCGGTCCCGGCTATCGTCGGCGGGAAGTGGGCGGAATTTCGCGCGATGTCACCCGCGCGACATATACAGCTGATCGATATCGGCGGCGAATGCGGCCGAAATGGCCTCGCGGCGCAGTTTCTGGGACGAAGTGAGCAGGCCGTTGTCCACCGTGAAATCACCGGAGACAATGCGGAAAGACCGAATGGATTCGGCCCGGGACACCAGTGAATTCGCCTCGTCCACGGCCTCCTGCACGGCCGCGGCCGGATCCTGTCCCGGACGGTCCGCGCGCCACTGCTCGGCCCGCTGGGCGTCCAAGGTCACCAAGGCGGTGATGAAGGGCCTGCCCTCGCCCACCACCATGCAATTGCTCACCAGCGGATGCAGCCGCACCCGGTCCTCCAGCGGCGTCGGCGCGACATTCTTCCCACCGGAGGTCACCAGGATCTCCTTCTTGCGCCCGGTGATGCGCAGGAAGCCGTCGTCGAGTTCGCCGATATCGCCGGTGTGCAGCCAGCCATCGGCGTCCACGGGACGCTGGTCGGCCGCCGCGCCCCAGTAGCCGGGCGACACGTGCGGGCCGCTCACCAGCACCTCGCCGTCGGCGGCGATGCCCACGCCGGTGCCCGGGATGGGGCGACCCACGGTGCCGAGCCGATTGGTCTCCGGAGCGCTCACCGTCACCGCGGTCGCCGCCTCGGTCAGCCCGTAGCAGTTGAGGATCACCACGCCGAAGCCCGCGTAGAACCCGGCCGTCGACTCGTCCAGGGACGCGCCGCCGGAGATGACGTAGCGCAGCCGTCCGCCGAAGGCGTCCGCCACCGGATGGTCCACCGGTTCGGGCGCGCCACCGGCGGTGAGCAGCCGCACTCCGCGCTCCACCGCCGCACGCTCCTCGTCGTCGGTGAGCAGCGCCCGGCAGTGCTTGCGAATCTTCTCCAACGCGTAGGGAATCAGGGCCAGGAAGGTGGGCCGCAGCCGCGCCAGCGCCGGCACCAGGTCCGGCACGCTCGGCAGCAGGTGGGTCCGGCTGCCGCCGTACAGGCAGGCGAACAGGATGGTCTGGCCGAAGACATGGGACAGCGGCAGCGCCAGCACGGTGGTGCCGTCGAAGATGCCGCCGGTCTGGCGCACCGTGTTCGCGGCCGTCACCGTCATATTGCGGTGGGTGATCATGCAGCCCTTGGACAGCCCGGTGGTGCCGCTGGTGTAGACGATCATGGCGAGGTCGTCGGCGCGCACCCGCTCGATCCGGGCATCCAGTTCCGGGCTCGCCGCACCCTTGGCCCACACCGCGACGTCGTCGAAGGTCCACACCTCCCCCGCGCCCGCGGCCGCCAGCCGGTCGGCGTCCGCGCCGGTCTCGGCGGCGAAATGCGCACTGCCGCTGTCGCGCAGGATGTGCTCGATCTGGGCGGGTGACGAGGTCGGGTACACCGGCACCACCACCGCGCCGACGGCCAGCGCCGCGCAGTTGAGCAGAGCCCACTCCAGCCCGGTGCGGCCCAGCACGGCCAACCGGTCACCGGCCGCCACCTCCCGCTCCAGCAGCGCGGAGGCCAGTGCCCGCACACGGGTGTCGAGTTCGGCGCAGGTGAGTGGGGTGCCGTCGGCGCCGCACAGCGAATCCCGTTCCGGATCGCGCCGCGCCGCCTCGGAGACGATCGTGTACAGACTCGCGGTATCGGGTGGGTCGAATCCGTCCGGGGTGAAAAACACTGTGTTCACGAGTTGAATTCTTCACGGCGACAATGATTCTCGTCGCCGTCGATACCGCGGTTCCTACCGCGCGAGTGTCATCTCCTATCGAACCGCTCAGGCCGACAGCGCTTGGGCATCATCGAGCTGTGCCGGTTCCGCGGATTCCATGCAATCGAGAAACAGCGACACCGCCGGATTGGTTTCCGCGGCCCGCCATACCGCGTACAGATCCAGGGTCGGCACCGGATCCGACAATTTCACCGCGACCGACGCACTGCCGGGCGCACCCATTCCCATCGAAATCGCCCGGGGCAGCGAGGCGAAGCCCACGAACGGGCGCACCGACACCATATGGGCGGTGGCGCCCGGATCGTCGGCGGTATGCGAGACGGTGAGCGAAATCCGATTCTGCGCGGCCGCCCGGAAGATGGAGTCGTACATGGCGGGACACTGTTCGCGGGCGAAGAGCACGCACTCCTGCCCCTGGAGTTCGGCGAACGGCACACTCGGCCGGTCGGCCCAGCGGTGCCGACGGCCCACCACCGCCACCAGCGGCACCCGGTGCAGCAGCCGCCGATACCGGAATTCGGCGGTGGACGGGTGGCCGTAGACGAGGGCGAGGTCGAGCGAACCGTCCGCCAGTGCCGCCAGCTGCGGTCCGGTGCGCTTCTCCCACAGCGACACCACGATATCGGGGTGCCGTTCGGTCATTCGGGTCAGCGCGTCCGGCAGCACGTGTCGGCTGGCGGGCAGGTTGTAGCCGATGGCGAGGGTGCCCGCGCGGCCCTCGGCGGTCGCCTTCGCCACCTGCGCGGCCCGATCGAGTTGGGCGACGATCTGGCGGGCCTGGAGTTCGAACTCCCGCCCCGCCGCGGTGAGCCGCACCTCGTGCGAGTTGCGGGCCACCAGTTGGACTCCGAGGGATTTCTCCAGCTTCTGCAGCTGGGCGCTGAGACTTGGCTGGGTCAGATGCAGGCGCTGCGCCGCGCGGCCGAAGTGCAACTCTTCGGCGATCGTGATGAACGAAACGAGATGTCGGAATTCCATGACGCCGACTCCTTCCGAGTACCCGTCACGGTAGCCGGAGCAGGTAACAGCCGATGAATCACGGCCGCACAGACACCGCCATCCGGCTTGCCGAACAGTGAATCTCACTTGTAGCGAGAACCTCTGTGCTAGTGAGGAAGTGCGGGCGCGTACCGGCGAACAGCCGCTACACCTGCGGAAAGGCGAGAAGAACCACGGTGGCGATCATCGACGTGTGGGCGCAGCACCCCACACCACGACTCATCCAGCACGACATGTTCGATTCACTGCGGCGCTGGGGCGCCCCGCTGCCGACCGAACCACTGCCGGTGTCGGCGACCGTCGCCGCCATGGCGGCCGGTAGCGTGGACATTGCCCTGATCAGCGCCTGGTACGCACCGGAGGGTGTGCTGGTCTCCAATGACGAGGTGGCCGAATTCGCGGCGGCGTCGCAGGGCCGTCTGCTCGGCGTCGCCTCGGTGGATCTGCGGCGGCCCATGGCCGCGGTGCGGGAACTGCGCCGGGCGGTCACCGAGCTGGGTCTGCGGGCGCTGCGTGTGGTGCCGTGGCTGTGGGGGCTGCCGCCCAACGACCGCCGCTACTACCCGCTCTATGCCACCTGCGTGGAGCTGGGCATTCCGTTCTGCACGCAGGTCGGGCACACCGGCCCGCTGCGCGCCTCCGAAACCGGCCGCCCCATCCCCTATCTCGACGAGGTGGCGCTGGAGTTTCCCGAACTCACCATCGTGGGCGGGCATATCGGCTATCCGTGGACCACCGAGATGATCGCGCTGGCCACCAAGTACCCGAACGTGTACATCGACACCTCCGCCTACACGTTGCGCCGCTACCCCGAGGAGCTGGTGCGGTACCTGCGCGGACACGGCCGCCGGAAGGTACTGTTCGGGACCAACTTCCCGATGATCACCCCCGAGCACGCCCTGGCCGGGCTCGACGACCTCGGCCTCGACGCGGAGGCCCGGGAGCTGTTCCTGTCCGGCAATGCCCGACGGGTGTTCGGACTGCCGGAGTAGACCGCGCGGGTCAGCCGCGCCCGTGTCGTGCCTCGTAGGCCGCGCGCTCGGCGGCCTGGCGCTGGCGTTCGCCGATATCGGCGAGCTCCGGGTCCAGGCCGTGCTTGAGCAGCCGGTGGCGGCGGTACACGTACATGAGCGCGATGGTGAAGTACACCAGCGGCAGGTACAGCAGCGCCATCATGGACAGGCCGATCCACAGCGGCCCCGGCACCAGCAGGAACAGGCAGAGCACCGGCAGCACCGGGATCAGAAAGCGCAGCAGGTAGCGGCGCGCCGCGCCCGGGCCGGTCAGATCCGCGAGCACCCAGTCCCGCATATCGGGCGGCAGCGTCGCACCGCAGATATAGCGCACGCGTTGAACGAGATTCGGCTTGCCGGCGCTCACATGTTCTCCCTGTGCATCGGTGCCGCTCGCCGCGCGGCCTTGTTCACGCGGGTGAGCACGTCGCGCAACTGTTCGAGATCCGCCAGGCTCACCCCCAGTCGCTCCACCACGGCGGGCGGAATCCGCTCCGCCTCGCGCCGCATGGCCCGCCCCCGCTCGGTCAGGTCGACCAGCAGCGTCCGCTCGTCGCGGCGATCGCGGCGGCGGGTGATCAATCCGGCCGTCTCGAGCCGTTTCAGCAGCGGCGAGAGAGTGGCCGAATCCAGTTCGATGGCCTCGGCGATGGCCTTCACCGACATCGGCGACTCACCCCACAGCGCCAGCATCACCAGATACTGCGGGTGGGTGAGCCCCAGCGGTTCCAGCAGCGGCCGGTACACCGCGAGCACGGAGCGGTTGGCGACCGCCAGCGCGAAACACACCTGCCGATCGAGGCGCAGGGGATCGTCCGGTGCGTCGCGTCCACTCACGGCCGTGAGCTTAACGCGCTAATAGTTAATGCACAAACTAATGTCCGTCAGCCCAGCACCGGCAGCTCCCGCTCGTCGGCGAGCGCGGAGAGTCCGCGCTGCATGACGCCGGTGCGAAACCCGTGCGGCCCGCGAAGTCGATGCGGTCCGACTCCGCCGTGGGCCGCATCACCTCCCAGTCACCGCCGGGATACACCAGCACCGCCGCGCCCGTCCGCAATGCCGCGCGCGCGTTGTCCGGTGCGGCCGCGAGGGTTCCGTACCTGCGCGACGTCACCCACGCCGGGCAGGGTGACCAGCAGGTCGTGGGCCAGCTCACCGTGTCGATCGGCGATCGGGTCCACCATGCGTTCATCACCACAGACGTGCCCGCCCGCACACAAGCGAAACCCGGTGCGCGAACACCGGGTTTCGATAACCAGAACCGCGAGGCCTAGGGCGTCGGCGTCACACTCGGCGTGGTCGTGGTCGTGGTCGTGGACGACGACGGCGCGGTGGTCGTGGACGACGGCACGGTCGTCGGAACCTCCGACTCCTTCGCGATCGGCGCGTTCGCGGTGGTCGACTCGGCCGACGTGGTCGCGGTGGTCGACGGCGCGACCGACGTAGACGGCGCGGTGGTGGACGACTCCGGCGAGGTCGTGGACGATTCGGGCGAGGTCGTGGTCGACTCGGGCGCAGTCGTAGTGGACTCCGGCGTAGTCGTGGTGGACTCGGGCGAGGTCGTGGACGACTCGGCCGGTGTCGTGGACGGAGCCGTCGTCGATGACGTCACCCCACTCTTCGACACCGTCGTACCGGTGGTGGCACTCGTAGCCTTCGTCGTCGACGTCGTCTTGCTCGCCGCCGCCTGCACCGAGTTGGTGTACCCCTGCACCGCGGGCAGCGGCTCGGCCTTCCGCTCGACCGGCTCACCCGCCTGCGCCTTCTTGGCCAGTTCGGTCAGCCACGCCGCCGCGTACTCGGCGGAGGTCAGCTCCTTGCCGTCCTCGGGCTTGGCGTCGCGCCAGTAGTCGAAGTGGTGTCCGCTGCCGTTGGGGCCGAGCGTCAGGTTGTACGGATCGCTGAGGATCACCGGGATGGTGTTCTGATTGGTCACGATCAGACCGACGATCTCGTTGAAGATCTTCTGCGGCAGATAGGCCAGCGGCGAGAGGCCCTCGGCGGCGACGTTCTCCGCCTGCGCGGGCGCCCGGTGCTCACCCGGCTTGTAGGCCGGGTCCGACACCCGCAGCAGCACTTCCAGGAAGGTTTCGTCGCTGGCCATCCAGTTCGGCTGCGCGGCGATATCGGAGAAGGCGGTCATGGCGATGCGGCCGAGCACGACCGCGACGTCCTGTCCGGTCGCGGGGGTGAGCCCCTCACGTTCGAGCTGATCGGCATTGACCTGCCGACCGACATTGACCACCAGTTGCAGCAGCGAGATGTTCTGCGGTGCGGCGCAGGTCAGGTCGCCCTCGGAGCAGAACGAGGCGATCTTGCCGTTGAGTTTGCCGAAATCACCGCTGGTTCCCGGTAGCGCGCCCTGCCCGGAGATCGGGTTGGCGCCGTTCTGGTACTTGCGGTCGAATCCGTCGGGATTGCTGAACGGATCCTCGGCGCCGATGAACGGGCCCTCACCCGCCTGCCGTCCGGAGTCGGCGAGGATGACCACGCCGAGCACATCGTCCGGATTCACGCCGGACTCCTCGTTGCCGATCTTCATGGCGACGCGGCGCACCACGTCGGCGCCCTCGCTGTAGCCCACGATGGAGAATTTGGTGTCCGGGCAGGCCGCCGAGATCTCGCCCATCACCTGTTCGGTATTGGCCACACCGGTGTTGACGGCGTCCTCGTAGGTGGCCATATTCGCCGGATACGCGATGTACACGGCGGCGTACGAGCCCTGCCCGACATCATCGGACGGCGCGTTGACCACCGGGTCGAGCCATTCGCTCTTGTGGTCACCCGACAGCGCGGCGGGCAACGGGTTCCCGTTGGCGTCCACCAGCAGCGCGGTAGTGCCCTCCTTCGGGGTGTCGCCACGACCGGCCACCGAAATGGTCACCATGTCGTGGCATTCGGTCACCGACGACCTGAGCTGTGTATCCACCACGGGCTGCTCCGATTCCGGAGCCCAGATCACCGCGGCGGCGGCCGCCACACCCAATGTCGTCAGCGCCGCGGCCGCGGACGCGGTGCGGTGCCGCACGAAGAAATCACCGAAGGCCATGCCCTTGATCCCCATTCCAGTACCGATGAGCACACGGAAGGCCCTCCCCGGACGGGCCGTATGTCACCGGAGACGTCGTCGCGGGGCACGGGAACGTTACGGATCGCTAACCGACCGCAATTCCGCGGCGCATCGAATGTGGTTCAGGTCACAGTGATTCGATATGCCCGTGTGGCGACCGCGCGCCCGGCGGCACCCCGCATGCCATGGTGAAGCCATGGCCTCCTGACCCCGTCCGACGCCGAGGAGGTACTGGGTGCGCCGCGCCTGGCTGTCGGCTCTGCACGGCGTCGGGCCGAAGGCCGTGCGCATTCTGGACGAGACGCTCGCCGCGACCGGACGCACGCTCGCCTGACCGCGCGGCCCCGCCGTAGAGCTCGAGACGATAACTGTCTCAGACAATCCTTGTCCATCGTGTGGTATTGCCGCTACCGTTGACACATGGACGCACATCTCCGATCCGAGGTCGAACTCCCCGCCGGAGTCGAAGGCCGCGCCGCCGCCGGGTATGCCTCCGTCGCAAGGCTTTTCGCACGAATGTTCGCGGGCAAGCGAGGCAACGGCGCGGGGCTCGCCGTGTACCACCGCGGTGCGCCGGTGCTGAACATCTGGGCGGGTTCGGCCGACGCCGCGGGGACACCGTGGACCCGCGACACCGGCGCGATGGTGTACTCGGCGTCGAAGGGCGTCACCGCCACCGTCATGCACCGGCTGGCCGATCGAGGGCTCATCGACTATCACGCCCCGATCGCCGAGTACTGGCCCGAGTTCGGCGCGAACGGCAAGGGCGACATCACCATTCGTGACGTGATGACACACCGGTCCGGACTGTCCGCGCTCCCGGCGAACACCTGGGAGGAGATCCTCGACCACGAGCTCATGGAACGACGACTGGCTGCGGCCGCACCGGATCGCTTGCGCGGCAAGCCGATCTACCACGCGCTCACCCAGGGCTGGATGCTGGCCGGAGTGGCCCGCGCCGTCACGGGCCTGTCCATGGCGGAGTTGTACCGCACCGAGGTCGCCGAGCCGCTCGGCGTGGACGGCATCCACCTCGGCCGACCGCCCGCCGACGCGCCCACCGTCACCGCGGATCTGGTCGGCTCGGCGAAAGCGCTGTGCGAGAGCGCATATGCGCGCCCCACCGTCAGCCTGGCCGCCCGCCTGCCCGGCCCCTTCCGCGCCCCGCTGCGGTCGATCTACTTCCCGGGCCTGGAAGCCGCGTTCGCCGGCGAGGAGCCGCCGATTCTGACCACACAGCTGCCCGCGGGCAATGCCGTCTGCACCGCCGACGGGCTCGCCAAGATGTACAGCGCCCTCGCCTGCGACGGCATGGTCGACGGGGAGCGCTACCTGTCGCCCGAGACCGTGCGCACCCTCGAGATCGTGCAGACCATTCAACCGGATCGCACCCTCATCGTGCCGTGTTGGCATCTCGGCTACCACATCTTCCCGTCCCCGCGGGCCCCGCGCGGATACGGCCACCTCGGTGCGTTCGGATCCGGCGGCTGGGCGGATCCGGCCTCGGGCATCTCCATCGGCTTCGTGCACAATCGCATGTCCGTCGGCTGGGTCTCCGCGGATATGACCCTGCTGGCCTGGCTGATTCCCACGATCCTGGCGGGAGCCCGCGGCAGCGTGGCCACCGCGGCGGCCGCCGACGCGGCCACCCACGTGGCGTGACGCTACTGCCCGTCGCTGAGCGGGCGTCCGGTCAGCACCCGCCCGGCGACACCGAGCAGCCGCCGGTAGCCCGCCAGCGCGCCGCTCGAAAAAGCCAGTGACCACACAGTTTTCGGAGCCGAGGGCGGCAGTGGTTTGCCCGCCAGCCGATCGGCCAGCCACTCCGTCACCAGCGGCGCCGCGATGACGGCGAGTGTCACATGCCCGCTGAGCCGGTCGCGCACGTACTGCACCGACGCCCCCGCCGCCCGGTAACGCCACACCTGCTCGTCCATATCCTCCACGGCCACGACGGCGTCATTGGTGGCCTGCACCACCAGCATGGGAAACGCCGGTGCCGAGGTGACCGGGCGCAGCGCCTCGAAGATGGCCTCGAATTCGGGCCGGGTGATCAGCTCGGCGATCGTCACCGCGCTGTGCCGGTCGAGATCGCGGCGCAGGCTGCGGAAGACGATGGGCAGGATGGTGCTCGACTCGGCGTGGGCGATCAACTCGTGGAACGGACCGTCGAAGTGCGAGCGCACGGCGGCGCGCAGATCCGGGTAGGCACGGCAGAGCGCGGACAGCACCAGCACGATGAGCCCCGCGTACACCGTGCCGTTGAGCCGGGCGAAGACACTGCGCGGATCACCGACCGGAGAACCCGCCGACGCCCCGACGATATCGAGCTCCGGCGCGTACTCACCCGCCATTTCCGCCGCCCACGTGGTGGCCAGCCCGCCGCCCGAATAGCCCCACAGCGCCACCGGTGTCCGTGCGGTCAGACCGAGCGGTTCGAAGGAGAGCGCCGCGCGAATCCCGTCCAGAATGCGGTAGCCGGGTTCCCGGGGCACCCCGAAATGTCCGTCCGTGCCGACGTGATCGGGCACCGACAGCACCCACCCGCGCGCCAGCGCGTTCGCGAACAGGAACAGCTCGAGCTGCGGCACCGAGCCGAAGGCCCGCGCGCCCTGCCGCAGGTTGTAGGACGGCAGCCCCTTCGCCACCACGGCGTCGATGGCGCACTGATACGACACCAGCGGCCGCCGCTCCCCCGGCTCGGCGTGCTCGGGAAGCAGGACCGTGGTCACCACCGCTTCCGGCGTGCCGTGCACGGAGGTGGTGCGATACAGCAGCTGCCATGCCGCGATCCGCTGCGGCACCACGCCCAGCAGTCCGAGCTCCACCTCGCGGGACCGGATGACGGTGCCCGGGGCGAGCGCCGCCAGATCCGGCGGCGGCAGGTAGAAGGGGTCGTCCAAGGGTGGCAGCGGCCCCTCGCCGGTCGTGTCACTCGCGATGGCGTCGGCCTCGACGGTCGCGCGCAGCGGCACGACCTCCGATGCGGTTGCCTCCGCGGAGTTGGTGATATCGACGCTCATGGCCGCCCCTCCTCATTTCGTCCGGCGATTGCTCCCGGACCGTAGCAACAACCACCGAACGCCTCCGTAGACCGAAACATGCACAGTCCCAAGGGCATTGCGTACAGCAACCGGGTATCGACACCGATCGGCCGAAGCGATGCGGTGCGACGCGAATGCCGTGCAATCCCGCCGAATAGGGGATTTCTAGGGGCCGATGCGCGCCGAGCGCGCATCGGTCGCGCGTCCGGGCTGGTACGTTTCCAGGTGGCCGGGCAGTCGATCCAACGGACAGCGATACAGACCGGATTCCATCAAAGCTCGGCCATAACCACGGCCGCGTGCCTCCGGGGCCGTCGCGATCGCGAGCAGATGCCAGTGGGGTTCGAGCACATGCGATGTCCAGACCCGAATCGCCGATTCCGTCACCTGGCGAGGCCGTGGAATCGACCACGCAGTCAGCGGATCGTCCATGAACGACCGGGCAATCACGAACCAGCCGATGTCATCGGATATCCAGCGTCACCCGGGCGTTGAGGGCGGTGGTCAGGGAGGCGCCGAAGGTGCGGCGGATGGTTTCGCTTAGGTGGGAGGGGGAGGCGAAGCCGGCGTCGGCGGCGCAGCGGGTGAGGTCGTATCCGGCGGACATGCCCGCCAGCACGATTCGCACCCTGGCCCACTGCCGGTAGCGGCGGAAGGTGGTTCCGGTGTGTGCGGCGAACAGTCGCAGGAAGTAGTGCTCCGACATGCCGGCATCGGCGGCCGCGCGATCGGCGCGCGGATGCGCGGTCGGATCCGCTCGGATATCGCGCATGACCGCCTCGATCCGCGGATCCAGCACGGACGGCGAATCAGGCTGGGAGAGCAGCGCGTCCAGGCTCGGCACGCCCGCGCGGGCGGCGGCGACACAGGCGGCCTCCGCGGCGGGATCGAGGGCGCGCGGCTCGACGGCGTCGCGCAGCCCGGCGATCACGGCGCTGCCCGGCTCGGCGAACACCAGCGCGATCCGGCCCGCCGAGACGATCCGATGCCGAACCCGGGCCTGGACGAAGACGCTGCGGGTGACGAGCGTCCCGTAGTCCTCGGTCTCCACCGTGAAGGATCCGTCCAGGCTCAGGCCCAGACATGCGATGGCGGTGGCATGCATGCCCACGCCCAGATCCGGCCCGAGATATCCGGCGTGCCGGGGCCGCATCCACACCACGGGCGCGACAGCGCAGGTTTGTGAAAGCGCGGCCCCGGTCATATCGGCCAGGCTAATCGGTACCCGGCGCGGACGGCGTCGGCGAGTACGACAGAGGGATGCGCCATGACCACCGACCCACACGCGAAGCCCAGTTGGCGGACCCGAGCGGTCACCGCACTGTTGCGGGCGGGCGGCCAGCGGAAACTGCTCGCCACCCCGGAGGGGGTGCACGCGGAGATCGCGAAGCGCGACCGGCGCGACACCGAGGTGCGCCCGCCCGCCTCCCTGCGCAAGCGGGCCACCGTCACCCGGGAGGACCTCGACGGCTGGCCCGTCTACCGCATCACGCCGAACGACGTCACCACCGACGTCTCGGTGGTCTTCCTGCACGGCGGCGGTTTCTTCCGCGAGATCGTCGGCGCACATTGGAAATTCGCGGCCCGGCTGGCCGCCGCCGTTCCGGCCGAATGCGTGGTCCCGATCTATCCGCTGGTCCCGCACGGCCGCGCCGCCGAGATGGTGCCCACCACCGCCGCCATCCTGGCCCGCACCATCGAGCGGCGCGGTACGGGATCGACCGTGGCGATGGGTAATTCGGCCGGTGGCGGCCTGGCATTGGCGGCCGCGCAGGCCCTCCGCGACCGGGGCGGCCCGCAGCCGTCCCGCCTCGTCCTGATCTCCCCCTGGCTCGATATGACCATGTCCGACCCTGCCCAGGCGGAGATCGAGCCGACCGATCCGCTGCACCTGCGCCCCGGCCTGGCGGAGATCGGCCGCTGCTACGCGGACCGGCTCGCCCCCGAGGACCCCCGGGTCAGTCCGCTGTTCGGCCGCTTCGAGGGGCTCCCGCCGATCACGGCCTTCGCCGGTACCCGCGAAATCTTCGTCACCGACACCCGCACCCTCGCCCGCCGCGCGGCGGAGGCGCACGTGCCGATCGACTATCACGAGGCCCCGAACCTCCCGCACAATTACGCCCTGTTCCCCGCTCCGGAGGGCCGCGCGGCTCGCGAGATCATGGTCGCCGCCTGCCGCGCCCCCGTGCCCGCCGGGCGGCGCTGAACCGACGACCAGCCGCCGGATACCCCCCTCCGATACCCGGTGGCTGGTCTTCGGCGGCGAATCCAGTTAGGACGCAGCCATATTGAATCAGGAATCCGGGCCGCGTTCGGTGAACCGGCAGCGGTTGACCACGGGTGCCGGCACCACGGGCACAGCATGCCCACGAACGTCCGGGTTCGGGCAATATCTTGCCGAAACCCGCGTGCCGTCACGAGCCGGTGCAGAGGTCTTCCGCGGGGACGCCGGGGAGGTACCGCTCCCACTCCTCGGCGGTGAGCGGAGTACTTCCGCCGCCGCACAGTTCGGCCGCCACCCGATCCGGATCGGTCGCCCACAGCTGCACCGTCATGGCGGGTCCGCCCGCTGCCAGCAGCGCACCGCCGTGGCCGTACACCACCTCGTTGACCCGCCCCTCGTAGCCGTTCAGCACCGCGGCCCGGCTCGGTGCGCGCGGATCGGTGATATCCCACACCCAGATGCCGCCGCCCCCACCGCCTCCGGCGACGCGGGTGCCGTCGGGGCTGAAGTTGAGCGTGATGACCGCGTCCGCCGGACCGCGCAGCACCGCCAGCCGCCGCGGCTCGTCCGGGTCGGCGAGGCCGAACAGGCGGACGGTGCGATCGGCCCCGGCGGCCGCGAGCAGTCCGTCCCGCGGACCGAAGGCGACGCTGGCGACGTCATTGCCGAATCCGGTGAGCGACGGCACTTCGCGCGGGCGACGCCGGTCGGTGATATCCCACAGCCGCACCGACTCGTGCGAGGTGGCGACGGCCAGCAGGGTGCCCGACGGGTCGATGGCGACGATCGAGGGCAGACCGGGCCCGACGTCCAGCGTGCCGAGCGGCGCGGGCCGCGCGATATCGCCGACGTCCCAGAGCGTGACGGTCCGTTCGTCCTGCCCCGCCACGACGAGCAGGGTCGCGTCCGGATCGAAGGCGAGCGCGCTGACGAGCCCACGCACACCGGGGATTTCGGCTCGGTGCCGAGGTTGCCGGGGATCACCCAGATCCCACAGGTGGACCCGTCCGGTGCGGGCCCCCACCGCCGCCACCGACCCGTCGGCGGCCAGTGCGACCGCACCGGTGGTCTGTTCCTCCGGTCCGACGCCCAGCGTCGAGTACTCGACGGGTGCGTCGGGTTCGCTCAGATCCCACAGGCGCGGATGGCTGTCGGCCGCACCGGTGCCGACCAGGAGCCGAGTTCCGGTGCGGTCCATCGGCATCTGATAGACCACCGACCGCGCACCGCGCAGTACCGGGCCGGGCAGCGGCCACACCCGGGCCGCACCGTCGATCCCGCCGGTGACGATCCCGGTGCCGTCGCCGACGAACACGACCGACACCACGATCACCGGATTCGGCAGCGTGGCCTCGAGCAGATCACCGTCCGTCGCCCAGATCCGGGTCGTATTGTCCGAACTCGTCGCCGCCAGCCGATCGCCGTCCGGACTGTAGGCGAGATCGTTGACATAGCTGGTGAATCCGGTGAGGGTGGGCAGCCCCACCGGCCGCGCCGGATCGGCCACCGACCAGCGTCGTACATCCCGGCCGCGCCCGCCCGCGGCCAGCACCGTCCCGGTCGGATGGAAGCTCAGCGCGGTGAAATCGTCGGTGCTGCCGTCCGGCCCGCTGTCGTGCACCGGCGTCGGGCCGTCGCGCCGCCGATCCCAGATCCGCAGTGCCGCACCCGCTCCGCCCGCGGCGAGTAGCAGACCGTCGGGACTGTAGGCCACCACCGAACCCTCCGTGGGAAACACCAACGGCGGCCGCGCGACGGGGCGCGCGGGGTCCGAAACAGTCCACCGGTGCACGTCGTTCGTGACGAGCCCACCCCCGGCCAGCTCCGCGCCGTCGGGACTGAACGCCAGATTCTTGACCGGCACCGCGGTCGCGCCCAGCACGGCCAGCGGTGCGGGCGCGTCGCGATCGGCGATATCCCACAGGTGGATGCCACGGTCGGTCGCCGCCGCCAGCCGGCGACCCGCGCGGTCCACCGCCAGCGCGTCCAGCCGCGTCGCACCCTCCGACCCGATCGACACAGCGGCCAGCGACCGCAGCGGAGTTCGTGACATCCGCTCGTACAGCATTACCGACCGGTCCTGACGGCCCACCGCGAACACCTCGCCCGTGGCATCGGCGGCGATGAGCGCCCCGCCCGGTGCCCCCAGCAGCCGCACCGGTGTGTGGGTGGCGCTCGCGTCCAGCACCGCCGAGCGCGCCTCGAGGGTCGGATGCACCCGGTAGGCCGCCAGCGCGAGCTGGGCGGCGAGGGCCGGATCCTTCGCTCGCAGCGTGGCCGACTGCACCGCGATCTGACGCGATCTGGCCTCGTCGCGCGCCCGATTCGCCGTCGATCTGGCGATCAGGGCAACACCCGCCAGCACCATGGCGACGACCAACGCCAGCGCCAGCCCCGCCACCAACCGGCGCAGTATCCGGGTGCGCCGTCGTTCGCTCGCCACCAGTTCTTCCTGATGGGCGATGCTGGCGCGCAGATACTCTCGCTCGTCCCGGTTCAACGCGGTGTCGTGGTCGTCGGTCTCGGCCCACTCCCGCATGAGCGCGAGTCGCCCGGTGCCGAGCAGTGCTCCGGGCTCGCGGTCGGCGTCCAGCCAGGTCCGGGTGGCCTGGGTCAGCCTGCGGTGCACCAGTAATCCGGTGCGGTCGGTATTGATCCAGTCGGTGAGCCGCCGCCAGCCGCCGATGAGGGCCTCGTGTGAGATCTCGATGGTGTCCTCGTCCACGGTGAGCAGCCGATGCGCGGCGAACCGTTCGATCACCGTCTCGACATCGGCCACCGATTCGGTGTCGAAGAACAACTCCCCGTGCTGCACCCGGCGGCGCGTGGACAGCTCCTCCTCCACGCTGACCAGCCGCAGGAAGGCGCGCCTGGCGAGTTCGCGCTGCCGGTCGGTGAGCGTGGTGTACACCGCTTCGGCACTCTGCTGGACAGCACCCCCGATACCTCCGGTGGCCAGGTAGTCGGCGACGGTCATGCGCCGCCGGGTGCTGTGCCGCCACGTCTCCAGCAGGGCGTGCGACAGCAGCGGCAACGCGCCCACATCGTGAGCGGCGGCCGAACCGTGCGGAGCCAGTTCCACCAGCAGCAGGTGTACCAACTCTTCCTCCACCGTCCATTTCGCCTTGCGCGCGGGTTCGACGATCACCTCGCGCAGGGCCGCGGAGGTCAACGGCCGCACCAGCATCGCGTGGGCGGCGAGCGCGTCGAGCAGTTCGGCCTCCTCGGCCACCTGCCGGTAGAAGTCGGCGCGCAGGCCGAGCACGTACACGCACCCGGTCCGCGACCCGGTGATGGCATCGAAGAATTCGCGCCGCTGCTCGAGGTCCTGGCACTGTGTCCACGCCTCCTCGAACTGGTCGACGATCAGGACGTCGACCGTCGGTGCCGCCGCCAGCGCCGCGGCCGGACGCGTTCCCGGCCGCAGCACCGCCACGGAGCGGCCGTGCCGGCACAGCAGGGGGACCAGGCCCGCGCGCAGCAGCGAGGACTTACCCGACCCGGAAGCGCCGACGACAATGAGGACCCGTGCGGGTTCCGAACCGGTGCGCAGGGCTTCGACCCGCTGAAAGAGTTCGGCGGTGGCGTCGGCTCGCCCGAAGAACCATGCGGCGTCCTCGGCGGCGAAGGCGGCCAGGCCGCGGTAGGGCAGCTCGCCCGCCTCGCGCCGACGCCCCGTGGTCGGGCGTACCCGCCGCAGCGCGGCCAGCCACGAATCCTGTTCCGCCACCGGCACTCCGCAGCAACCGAGTACATCGCGAAACATCCGCTCGTTCGCTTCGGTGGGCAGATGCTGCCCGGCGAACCAGCCGCTGACGGTGCCGTGCAACGCACCCGAGCGCTCCACCACCTGCCGCACCGTCAAACCCGCCGACCTGCGCAAAGCGGTGAGGGCGGCGGCGAATTCCTCCCGTGTCGACACTCGACTCAGGTCCGGGCCCCGACCGGCCACGCTGGACATGGCCCGACCCTAGCGAGCGACCCACCGGGCCCGCAGGAGCCGTATGGACCTTGTATCGAGTTCTTTCAGCCGTTGCCGGACCCGTCGGACGATCGTCGCGACACATCCGAATACGGCCGCCGCCACAGGTTTCGGCCGACCAGGGAAGGAGCAGCGATCGTGTCCGCCCCCATCTGCACCCCCGTCGAGGCCGAACCCGGCTTCGCTCGTGCGCTCGATCTGTTCCAGCGCACCGCGCGACATGTGCCCGCGTACGCCGAATTTCTCACCGAGCACGGCATCGACCCGAGCGACGTCCGCACACCCGAGGACTTCGCCGCGGTACCGCCCACCACGAAAACCGACTACCTGCAACGCTATCCGATCGACCGGTTGCTGTGGCACGGCGACATCACCGGCGCGGGCACCTGGTCGTGCAGTTCGGGTTCCAGCGGCCACCCCACCTACTGGCCCCGCGATATGGTGGCGCTGGACGAGGGCGCCGAACTGTACGCCAGGATCCTCCGCCACTGCTTCGAATCGCCGCGCCGGTCCACCCTGCTGGTGATCGGCTTCGCCATGGGCAACTGGATCGGCGGATCCTACACCTACGCGGCCGCACTCGCCCTGCGCCGACGCGGACTGCGGGTATCGGTCATCGCACCCGGTATCGAGCCGGACACCATCCTGAAGAACATCGAGCGGCTCGGACCGCACTACGAGCAGGTGGTGCTCGCCGGCTACCCGCCCTTCGTCAAGGATGTGCTCGACCGAGCCCCGGAAACGGTGCTGCGCCACGATATCCGGCTGCTGCTGGCCGGTGAGGCGATCACCGAGCGGTGGCGGGACCACATGCTGGACCGGATCGGCAAAACCGACCGGCCGACCGAGATCTGCCTCGTCTACGGCACCGCCGACGCGGGCATCATGGGTCACGAGACGCCCACCACGATCGCGGTTCGCCGCGCCGCCCGCGCCGACGCGGCCCTGGGGCGGGAACTGTTCGGCGGCGACCCGATTCAGCCCACCTTCGTCGAGTACGACGCCGGGTATCGCTTCACCGAGGTGGACCCCGACGGGTACTTCCTGTTCACCTCCGACAGCTCGATTCCGCTGGTGCGCTACCGGATCAACGATCAGGGGCGCGTCCTGTCGGCCGACACGCTGGCCGAGGCGCTGCGCGAGCACGGGCACCGGATACCCGTGCGCCCGTCCACCGCGTCCTGCGGATATCTGGCCCTGCATCGCCGCACCGATATCGCCGCGGCCTTCTACGGTTTGCAGATCTACCCCGAGAATATCCGCGCCGCACTGGAACACGCCGAGATCGTGGATGTCGCGAGCGGAAAGTTCGTGCTCTCGGTGCTGAGCGACGAACAGTTCACCCAGACCCTGGCACTGCGCGTCGAATTGCGATCGGGATCCGTCCCCTACCCGGGCTTCCGAGATCGGTTGCGGCAGCGGGTGATCGAGACGCTGGACCGGACCAACGACGAGTACCGCCGCCTCCACCGGACGCTCGGCGCGGCCGCCGAACCCCTCATCACCGTGCACGATTTCGGCTCCGCCGGATTCGGACCCGGTGTCAAACACCAGTGGACGGACACCCGCTCATGATCGAGATCCTGCACCCCGCACGCGATTACGCCCGCATCACGGCTTTGCGCGCCACGGCGTCCGGTTACCGATACGTCGACGGCTGGACCAGCGCACTGCCCGAACTCCTCGCCATCCGGCATCCGCGTCTGGCGGTCCGCCGCAACGGGGGCGCCGACGACTTCGCGGCCCTGGCGGCCATGGCGCAGGCGGCCGGATCGCTCGACGAGATCAGCCGCTACGTGGCCTATCCGTGGCGTCGCGTGCTGGTCCGGCTACCGGACGACGAGCATTTCCACCGCCTGCGCACCGCGCGCAACCGGTGGCTCATCACCGCCGCCGAACAGCGGCTCTGGTCGTCGGCGCCGATCGGCATCGCCGGGCTCAGCGTCGGCGCGTCCGTGCTCACGGCGTGCTCGCTCACCGGGGCGCGGCGCTTCCGGCTGGCCGAGCACGACACCCTGGGGCCGACGAACCTGAACCGGTTGCCCGCGTCGGTCTGCGACCTCGGGGAGCCGAAACTCCTGCTGGCCCAACGGCGCACCTGGGAGATCGACCCCTACACCGAGTTCACGACCTTCTCGAACGGGTACCGTGCCCGCGACGCGGCGGCCTTCCTCGGCCGCGGAGCCGGACGGCTGGCGGTGGTCGTCGAGGAGATGGACGACCTCCCCATGAAGGTCGATATCCGGGTGCGGGCGCGCGCCGCGCGCATTCCGGTGGTCATGGCGACCGATCACGGGGACGGCGCCTTCCTGGACGTGGAACGCTACGACCTGGAGCCGGACGCGCCGCTGTTCGGCGGGCGGGCGGGTGATCTCACCGCGGATCGGGCGGCGCTGACCGACCCGGCCCGCAGGCTGGAGATGGTGCACGCCATCGTCGGTGACGCTGTCTCACCGCGCACCCGCGCCTCGCTGACCGAGGTGGGCCGGACCCTGCCCACCTGGCCGCAATTGGGGACCGCGGTGGGCGTGGCAGGTGCGCTGGCGGCCGCCGCGGCCCGGGCCATCGTCTGCGGTGCGCCGATGCCGTCGGGCCGCTATCGGGTCGATCCGGACGAGTTGACCGCCGCCGTCCGGGCGTGAGCCGTCAGGACCGCTGCCAGGACATGCCCGGTGAGCGTTGCCCGGCGCGCAGCACCTCCGGGTAGCCGTTGCGTCGGCACCAGCTCACCAGGTAGCGGGAATGCAGTCCGCACCACCGGTAGACGGCCCCGAGGGTCAGCGGCAGCGCCGGATCGTGTTCGGCCCGCTCCCTGATGATCGGCCCCAGATAGACGTTGGTGATCTTGTTGGCGGTGTTGCGGCCCACCCCGGCGGCGTGGGCGAGACTGGACGCGTCGGTGGCCCGTCCCGCGGCGATGGCCCCGGCCATCCGGCCCGCGGTCGCGCCGCGTTTGCCCTGGAAGCATTCGTACAGCGAGCGCGGTCCGCCGGGCGTCGGCGATCCGCCGCGGCGTGGGGCGACGGCCGCCGTGCGGATCATGGCCAGCAGGACGTCCACCCCGGCCGACTTCTCGAAGACCCCCACCACGGCCGGTGACAGGCGCGCCTCGTCCAGGTGGTCCTGCTCCATGGTGTGGCCCTGCGCCGCGAGCAGCACCCGCGGATCTCGATCGATCAGTGCCACCATATCGACGACATCGAGGCCGTCGAAGCTGTACTCGAGTTCCGGTTTGTTCCAGATCAGGTCGGCGACAACCACATCGAAGCGGACCGTATCGGTGATCGCCGCCAGCACCTGCCGCCGGTCGGCGGCCACCGCCACCTTGGACACGCCCGGCGCCTGCCGCAGGATCGGCTCGACGACCTTCCCGAGCGGAGAGGCGACCAGGATTCTCATCCCCGTCCCCACGCGTCGAGTCTATCCCGTGGTCAGCGCGAAAACCCGGGCGGTACCCGGGTTTTCGCGATCGCACCGACTACTGGGCGACCAGTTCCGGAATCTCGGCGGCGCTGTCGTGACCACCCGTGCGCGGGTAGGTCGGGTACTCGATGCCCGAGATGTACTGCACCGTGCGCACCACCTGGCACGAGTAACCGAATTCGTTGTCGTACCACAGGTACAGGATCGCGGTGTCGCCGTCGACGATGGTGGCGTTGGCGTCCACGATGGAGGCCGCGCGCGAACCGATGAAATCGCTGGAGACCACATCGGTGGCGGCGGTGTAGTCCAGATTGCGGCTCAGCGGACCCGACAGCGACACCCGGCGCAGGTACTCCAGCACCTCCTCGCGCGTGGTCTCGCGCTGGAGCTGCAGGTTCAGGATCGCGACCGAGACGTCCGGGGTGGGCACGCGGATGGAATTGCCGGTGATCTTGGCCTTGAACTCCGGCATCGCCTTGGCCACCGCGGACGCCGCACCGGTCTCGGTGAGCACCAGGTTGAACGGCGCGGAACGACCGCGGCGGTCGGCCTTGTGGAAGTTGTCCAGCAGGTTCTGGTCGTTGGTGAACGAGTGCACGGTCTCCACGTGGCCGCGGACGATACCGAATTCGTCGTCCATGGCCTTGAGCGGCGGGACGATGGCATTGGTCGTGCACGAGGCACAGGACACGACGCGCTCCGACAGGTCCAGTCCGCGGTGGTTGACCCCGTGCACGATATTCGGCACATCGCCCTTGCCCGGTGCGGTGAGCAGCACCTTGGCGATGCCGGGGCGCAGATGCTGGGCCAGGCCCTGCCGGTCGCGCCACTTGCCGGTGTTGTCGATGAGGATCGCCTCGTCGATGCCGTAGGCGGTGTAGTCGATGGTGGTCGGGTCGTCGCTGTAGATGAACCTGATCACATTGCCGTTGGCGATGATCGCATCGTTCTCGGCGTCGACCTTGATCGTCCCGTTGAACTGCCCGTGCACCGAATCCCGCCGCAGCAGCGAGGCGCGCTTGGCCAGATCACCCTCGCCGCCCTTGCGCACCACCACGGCCCGCAGATTCAGCCCGTTGCCGGAGCCGGTCTTCTCGATCAGCAGTCGCGCCACCAGCCGCCCGATCCGCCCGAAGCCGTACAGCACCACATCCCGCGGCCCCTGCTCGGCCTTGTTGCCGTCGGTGACCTCGGCCAGCACGGCGGCCGTGAACTCGGCCACCGACCGCCCGCCGCCCTCGGCACGATAGGCCGTCACCAGCCGCCCGAGGTCGATCTTGCACGGCCCCAGATCCAGCCCGGCGAGCACCTCGAGGAACGGCAGCGTCTCCTCGATCGACAGCTCCTCCCCCTCGATCTGCCGCGCGAACCGATGCGTCCGCAGAATGCTGATCACCGACTTGTTCACCAGCGATCGGCTGTGCAGGAGAATGGTCACCCCCTTCTCCCGATACAGCTTCCCGATAATCGGAATCATCGCCTCCGCGGAAGCCTCGTGAGCGTTCCAGCGGTCAAGGTGCTCGGTAGTCAACACACGTCCTAGGGGTGTCCTCGATCAGTACGAAAATCGACTCTAGCCAGGCCCGCGGTATCACACGGGCCCGCCTTCCCTTTGTGAGGTTCAGCCCGCGCACATGGCGGACCGGACGAACCGGTCCACGGCGGCGGTGAAGCCGTAGCCGGTGGTGTCGGTGATCGAGAGTGCGACGCTGTGGCTGCCGTCGGGGCTGCGCAGGGCGAGGGAGCCGAAGCCGTTGACGTAGCCGTTGTGGCCGTGGCCGTGGCAGCCGGGGGCGAGGCGGAATTCGTAGAGGCCCAGGCCGTAGCCGTAGGAACCGTTCACGTGCCGGAAGGCGCGCATCTCGGCCAGCAGATGCGGGGGCAGCAGGCGGCCGTCCAGCAGGCCGGTGAGGAAGGTGTGCAGGTCTTGGGTGGAGGAGACGATGCCGCCGGCCGCCCACACGTACGAGGGGTTCTGGTCGGTGACGTCGGTCAGGCCGCCGCCGTAGTCGTAGTAGCCGTGGGCGTGCGGGCCGAGAATGCCATCGAAGGTCTGCGGTACACCGGTGCCGAACATGAGCAGCGGCAGCGTGATCCGGGTGTAGATGTTCACGTGGTACGGCAGCCCTGACGCCCGCTCGATGAGCAGGCCCGCCACGATGTAGTTGGTGTTCGAATAGGCCCACCCGCTGCCCGGCTCGAATTGCAGCGGCTTCTCCGTCGCCCACCGCACGAAATCGGGCGGCTGCCAGGTGCGCCGGATATCGCCGAGCGTGTCACCCACCATCGGCGGGTAGCCACCGCCACCGTTGAGATAGTCGAGCAGGCCGCTGCTCTGCGCGAGGACCATGCGCACGGTGATCCGCGGATCGACCCCGAATTCGGGCAGCCAGCGGCTCACGGGATCGTCCAACCCGATCCGGCCCTCGCCGACGAGCTGCAACAGCGCGGTCGCGGTGAACGTCTTGGTGATACTGCCGATGCGGAACCGCCCGCCGCTCGGCACCGGTTCCGGCCGCCCCAACCGCACCACCCCCGCGGACCCGTCCCACACTCCCGCGGGCGTGCGCACCTGCGCCTGCACCCCCGCCGCCCCATGCGCGACGATGTCCTCCAGCGCCCGCTGCCAGCCGCCGGGTTCGGCGACGGCGGACGTGTGCGCGGATCCCGCGCACAGCAGAGCGGCGGTGAAGACGAGCAGAACTCGACGCATTTCGCGCACAGTAATAGTCAGACCGCATCGAGTACGGTCAACACGCCCGACACACCCCCAACGACCGAAGGAGCATCCCCCATGCGCGCCCTGTTCCCGATATGCGTGCTGGCCGTCGCGGTCGTGGCGGTCAGCGGTTGCGCCGACTCCGATCCGGAACGCACCGAACTGACATTGACCGTCGCCGCTCCGGACAACCGCGACACCGCCCGCACGGTGACCCTGCGATGCTCACCCGATGTGGGCGGCGACCACCCCGCCGCGGACCGCGCCTGCGCCGAATTGGACGCCGTGGACGGCGACTTCGACGCACTGAACGTCAACCGGCAGGCCATCTGCACGCAGGAGTACGACCCGGTCGTCTACGCCGCCAGCGGCACCTGGCGCGGCCGAGCGGTCGCTTTCACCAAGACCTTCCCGAACGACTGCCACGGCAAGGGCGCGACCGGGAGCGTATTCGACTTCTGAGCTCGGGAGAGTGATCCGCGGAACAGCGCCGGAAGGTCCTGATCGACACCGGCGTGGATTACCATCGGGCACGACGCCGAGAGGGGGTGGTGAGCGTGGCCGCGGAACAACAGGGTGCCCACGCTCAGCGAATCGACCGGGCCATGTCGACGGTGCGCGGACGTGCCGAGGCGTCCGGGGGCATGGTGATCGTCGAATCCGATGCGTACGGGACGATCACCGACCTCCAGATCTCACCCGCCGCGATGACCGTCGAACCCGCCCGACTCGCCGCGGCCATCACCCGGTGCCATGAACGCGCCAGGGAGGAAGCCGAAGCCGCCGCGGCCGAACTGCTCGGGCAACTCGCCCGGGACAGCCGTCCAACACCGCCCGCCGCGGCGACCGAGCAGTGGGAAGACGCTGCCCCGGTCCGGATCACGTACCGGCTGTAGGAATGACGAGGGAGGGCGACAGTGTCGGTTGACGGGTTGCAGGTCGATCCGGCGGCGTTGGAGCAGACCGCCAAGGGCATCAACGGCATGATCGACGCACTGGCGGAGGTGGGGATCAAGGAGACCGCGTCGTCCGGGCGCGGGTTGGCGCTGCTCACCCTGTCCGCTCTGGAGGCGGGCAAGCAGTCGGTGCAGTCCGAATTCGAGTCCTACACCGAGCGGTGGTCCTGGGGCGTGCGGGCGCTGGTGCAGGCGGGCAATCAGATCGCGCAGGCGCTGGGCCTGAGCGCGGGCCGCTACCAGGCCATGGAGGACAAAGCCTCCACCATGTTCAAGGTGCTGTGGACCAGCATGGCGGGCAACCCGCACCTGACCAAGGACCAGATCGCCGCCCGCGACTGGGGCGAAACACTCGCCGACAACTCGTTCAACCACATCCGCAATCCCGACTACAGCCGCGAATCCTTCGACCGCGCGGCCCTTGCCGCGCAGATGAATTGGGAGATCGTGCAGGCCGTCGGCCCACAGGCGGCCGCTAACCTGGGCGTGCTGAGCAATCCGGCCACGATCGGCACGGGCGGTGCCCCGGACGGACTCCCCGCGCCGGGCTGGAATACCGGCGCGGCCGCCCAGGTCGAGCAGATTCAGCAGAAGTACGCGCCACTGCTGAATCCACAAGGCGGCCAGGGGGAGTAGTCCGGGCGTGGGTATCGGGGACTGGCTGGAGGACAAGGCCAATCAGATCGGGGAGGCCGTCGAGAACGCGGCCGAATCCGCCACCGCGGCGGTCGGCGAGGCAATCGACGACGTACTCGACGTCGGCGCGGACGCCGCCCGCTCCGTCGGCTGGGACGGGGTGGGCGAGGCGCTGGACGACGCCGGCGACCAGGTGTCCTCGGCGCTGGGCGGGGCGGTCGAGGAGCGGGAACTCGGGGAGACCGAGGACCCCAAGGAGCTGATCCGCGGCGAACCGTCGGCGATCACGGAGGCCGGAAACAGTCTGGGGAAGCTGTCGCAGGCGGCCGATCAGACCGGTGAGGGGTTGCGCGCGGTCGGGAACATCAGCGACTGGCACGGCTTGGGCGCGGACGGGTACCGGGTGGGATTCTCACCGCAGCCCGGCAATTGGACCGAGGCCGCCGATGCCTTCACCGATGCCAAGACCGCGCTCGAGGCCTGGGCTTCGGCGGTATCGGCGGCCCAGGGTCTGGCCGCCGACGCCATCGCCGAATGGAAGGCAGCGGTGCAGGAGCGGCGGCGGGTGCTGGCCTGGTGGAACTCGCTCACCGACGAGCAGAAAGACCGGGCGACGGTGACCGACACCTGGTCACCGCGCTTCCAGGCCGCGCGCGACATCCTGTCCCGGGCACGCACCAATCGCGACACCGCGGCCGATCAAACGGTGGCCTCGTTGTCCGCGGCCAAAGCCGCGGCGCCGGAGGAGCCGCCGTTCGTCTCCCGCATGGCGGCCAACCTCGAAGACGCGGCGCAGATCGGCGAGTACGCGAATCTCAGCTTCACCGACGGTGTACTCAGCGGGGCGTCGGGGCTGCTGCAATTCGTCCGCAAGCTCAACCCCACCGACACCTACAACCTGACCCATCCGGGTGAGTACCTGGAGAACATGTCGAATCTGGCCGGGGGCCTGGTGACCACCGCGGCCGATCCGGGGCCGATGGTGGACGCGCTGATCGACGACGCGCGGGCCAATCCGTTCGAAGCCCTCGGCACCGTGGCCTTCGATGTCGCGACCGCCGTTCCGACCGGCGGTGCCGGACTGGCCGCCAAAGCGCCGTCGCTGCTGAACAAGGTCGACAATCTGGCCCCGTCGGTCCGGCCGAGACCCGAGGTGCCGACCCGCGCACCCGTCGATCGGGCCGCGCCGGAAGGGTTCAGTCCCGCTCCGATCCGGCGGCCACGAATCCGCGTGCCGATATCGATACTACTGCGCCGCAACGGGATACGCCCGGCACGGACGCTCCGCCTCGTGACGCCGACGCCCCGGTGCAAGACCGGGGCGCGGGCGCTGCTCCAGAACCGGATCGCCCCGACTCCAGTGTGCAGGCCGCCCAACATGATCAGCCAGCCCCGGCGCGCGAACAGCCCGCCGATCGCGCGGATGACGACGGGCAGGTCGAGGTGTCCGCCGATCAGCCTCGGGGTGAACCGGATTCGCCCGCGACGCGCCCCGATCCGACACCGGAGGCACCGGCGCAGCGCCCGGACACTCCCTCGGCGGGACCGGCCCGCGTCGATGATCCCGGCACGCCGGGCACTCGCCCGGACTCCGATCCGCCGGGGCCACTGCGCGATACCTACACGCCGCCCACACATCCGGACATCTCCGATACCCCGGGCGCGACGCGACCCGACGTCGATCCGGCCACGACACCCCGCGATACCGCCCCGGACGGGCCGCGCGGCAACGACCCGGCCGGTACGAACCCGCCGCAGAACCAACCACATTCCGATCCGGCCGCGAATCGACCGGAGCAGCAGCCGCATTCGGATACCGACGTGGATGCGGGCGACAGGCAGCCGGACTCCACTCTCAGCCCGGCATCGACAACTCCGGACAACCCGCACGCCGACAACAGCGGACGCACACCCGCAGACGCGGCGACCCGTCCCGACAGCATGAGCCCGGCCGACACGCCCGGCACCCGCACATCCGACACGACCGCACCCGCCCACACCCATTCGACACCCGCCAACACGCACACTGCCCCGCCCCGCGACGCCCCCACGCCGCGCGCTGATCCGGCGCCCGGTCCCGCACGCGCCGACACCCCGGCGAGCCGAGGGCCGGTGTCCCCCACCGCGACAACTCCGCACAGCCCCGCCCCGCGTCCCACTCCGGACGCTCCGGCCGGTCCACGCGCCCAGCCCGGGGATACGAATCCGCGAACCAACCTGGACGCCGGGACTTCCGCCCGCCCGCTCCCCGACAGCCCGAATGCCCCGCGCGCCGACCTCGCACCCGATACGCGACAGGCACCCGATCAGGGTTCGGCACCCGACCGCCACCCCGCCGACGGCCGCGAACCGGACACGCGAAACGACGACGGTGCCCGGGACCGCGACACCGACGACCATCGTGACCAGAGCGACGACGGCCGCGACGACACCGGCGACCGCGATACCGATCCCAACCGTGACAACCAAGACGGACAAGAGGATTCGCACCAGTCGGATCCCGATGTGGCCGACGCCGCGAAGGACCCCGCGCATACCCAGACCGACGCCGATGTCGCCAAATGCGGCGACCCAGTCGATGCCGCGACCGGTGAATTCCTACTCCCGGAAACCGATCTCACGCTGCCCGGCGTGCTCCCCCTGATCCTGACCCGGCGGCACCGCTCGAACTACCGCTGGGGCCGCTGGTTCGGCCCCACCTGGTCGTCGACCTTGGATATGCGCGTCGTGGTCGACGAGCACCAGGTGACCTTCCTCGGCGAGGACGGCCTGCTGCTGGCCTACCCGCACGCCGATCCCGGCATCGCGGTGGAGCCACTGGTCGGCGGCGCGCGATACACGTGCGCCCGCACCGATACCGGCACCTACCGCGTCTCCGATCCTGAGCGCGAAATCATCTGGCATTTCAGCCCGGATCCGGAACTCGACGGGCTATTCGGGGTGTACCCGATCTCCGCGATCACCGACCGCCACCACAACCGTGTTCGCTTCCACTACGCCCCCGACGGCACCCCGACCGCCATCACGCACACCGGCGGCTACCACATCGAGGTCGCCACCGATTCCGCCCTCGGACGCGTGACCGGCTTGACCGTCGTCGACACGACCAGCCCGGACGGTCCCGAATCCAGGACCGCCGTCCGCCGATTCGACTATGCCGCAGGCAATCTGGCAGCGGTCACCAATGGTTCCGGCGCCACCACCCGCTACACCTACGACGACCGTGACCGCATGCTGTCGTGGACCGACTCCCGCGGCACCACCATGGTCAACACCTACGACAGCGCCGGTCGCGTCATCCTCCAGCACGGCACCGACGGCGTCCTCAACGCCGGATTCGACTACCTCGACTACCCCGACGGCACCGGCCACATCACCCGCCACATCAACTCCCAGGGTGCCGTCACCACCCGGGGTTTCGACCACGACCTGCGCGTCCGCGACATCATGGACCCGGCGGGCGGCCACACCCGCATCGACTACAACGCCGACCGCCGCCCCCTCCAGGTCACCGCCCCCGACAACGCGGTCACCCGCTACACCTACTCCCCCGACGGCGACGTCACCCGCATCGTCCGCCCCGACGGCCGTTCCATCGATATCGCCTACGCCTGGCGCAACCGCCCCGAAACCATCACCCACCCCGACGGCACCACCGCCCGCCGCGACTGGGATGCCCACGGAAACCTCACCGCCACAACCACTCCCGGCGGCATCCGCACCACCTACACCTACCACCCCAACGGCGCGGTAGCGACCGTCACCGAACCCAACACGGCCCGCACCGCGGTCACCGTCGACGCCGCGGGCCTCCCCGTCACGGTCACCGACCCCCTCGGAGCCACCACCCACATCACCCGCGACGCCTTCGGCCGCCCCACCGCCGTCACCGACCCCCTCGGCCACACCACCCGCTACCACTGGTCCCCCGACGGCAAGCTCCTGCGCCGCCTCGACCCCGACGGCCACCACGAGTCCTGGACCTACGACGGCGAAGGCAACCTCCTCACCCACACCAACCGCGCCGGCGGCATCACCCGATTCACCTACGCCAGTTGGGATCTCCCAATCTCCCGCACCGACCCCGACGGCGCCACCACCCGCTACACCTACGACACCGAACGCCGCCTCACCTCGGTCACCAACCCCCTCGGCCACACCTGGCACTACCGCTACGACACCGCCGGCCGCCTGATCTCCGAAACCGACTACAACGGCGCGACCACCACCTACACCCACGACCCGGCCGGCCGAGTAGCCACCGTCACCCCCGCCACCGGCATCACCCGCCACCACCGCTACGACATCCTCGGCCGCCTCACCGAAATCACCACCGACTCCGGCCACTGGCGCCGCTACACCCACGACCCCCTCGGCCGCCTCCTCTCCGCCACCAGCGGCGAAGCCGAAACCCCCATCCACACCCTCGATTTCACCCACACCCCCGACGGCCAACTCGCCACCCAAACCCTCGACGCGGGCACCCCCATGCGGTTCGAATACGACCCCCTCGGCCGCCGCGCCCGCCGCATCACCCCCACCGGCTCCGAAACCCGCTGGCGCTGGGACTGGTCCGGCCGCCCCACCACCCTCGAAACCGACGGCCACACCATCGGCTTCACCCACGACCCAGCGGGCCGACTGACGGAATGGACCATCGGCGAACTCGCGATCACCCACACCCACGACCCCCTCGGCCGCCTCCAACAACAAACCGTCACCGGCTTCCCCACCCTCCTCTCCACTCTCGGCCTGGACAACAGCCCCCGCCCCGAACCCCGCCACCTCCGCACCGACGAATACACCTGGCGCCCAGACGGATACATCACCACCCACACCACCCACACCGAAAACGCGACCACCCACGTCGACTACACCCTCGACCCCATCGGCCGAGTCAACACCCTCACCCGCAACGGAGTTCTCGCCGAGCAGTACGGCTACGACGCCCTCAGCAACATCACGGAGAGCTACACGCCGGGTGCGCCAACCTCTCCCACCCCCGAACCACCCGCCGCCACCCTCAACCAATCAACCATCGGCAGCACCCGCCGCGAATACCACAACAACCTCCTGATCCGAGACGGCCGCACCCGCTACCACTACGACGCAGCGGGGCGCCTGATCCGCAAAACCGCCGCCCGGTTGTCGCGAAAGCCAGCGATCTGGCACTTCCGTTACGACGCTTTCGATCAGCTGACGGATGTGTGGACTCCGGAGCAGGAGTGGTGGCGCTACACATATGACGGGCTTGGCCGACGTAGTTCAAAACAGAAACTCACCACCAATGGCACCGTTCTTGAGCGCATTGATTTCACGTGGGATGGAACCCATCTCGCTGAACAATCCTCAAGTGGCGTGTCAACCCGTTGGCACTATCAACCCGGCACCCATACACCACTGACGCAGTCCACGATCAACCGCGGTTTCTACGCTGTTGTGTCCGACCTCGTCGGTGCTCCCACCAACCTCGTCGACCCGATCAATGTTGAAGCCCGCGCCACCGCAACTACAGATCTCTGGGGTGTTACTACCTGGGCTGGCGTGACCACGCTTCTGCGTTTTCCCGGTCAGATATACGACCCCGAAACCGGGCTTCACTACAACCTTCACCGGATTTATGATCCCGCCACCAGTCGATACCTCACCCAAGACCCCATCGGGCTCGCACCTGCGTCCAACCCGAATATCTACCCCCACAACCCCACAACGTGGAGTGATCCACTGGGGCTGGCGCCAGAAGCGTGCAGCTACCGGGACTTCGCACACGGTACGTCTCAGCGACACGCGGAAAGTATCGTCGGCAATGGGTTGAGCGCCGAGGAAGGACGGGCTGCTACACACCGCGGACTAATGAGTCGCCCTGGTTCTTTCTTCACCCACGAAGTCGACGGCGGCAACTCGCCAGGCGTCCAATCTGCATACGAATGGGGGTTGCGGGTGGATCCCAACTCTCCTTCTACCGTTATCATTGGGAGGTTGCCTGAATCGATATACCAGCAGCTTGTCGACAGTGGATTGGTAAAGGTCAGAGATGCAGGCGAGGGAGTACCCGCAGAGACGATCTTCCACCCCGATTCATTTGAGGTGTTGAATCGCGAAATGGAGTGGATAGCCAAGTTTACACCCGGACATTAAGGATAAGGTTGCTGATATGAATTCCAGTTCCAATGAGTACTCCTCGTCCAATATCCGAAAGACGAAATGGGGTGACTTCAGAAGGTGGGACGATGGCCAATGGGAAACGATCTGGCACCTCAGCTTCACCGAAGCGCAGGACCGCGGGACCACGACAATACACCAAGAGGAACTAATAGGTTTTAGATCCGAATTGGATATTCACGGTACCCACAATGGAATACTCCGCGTTGTGACGCGCGAGTGGGCCATGTCGGCAGAATACTACGGACCCACCTTCAGGTCTTTCGCTATCGTCAACGACACGATTGCAGAAATTGCGACGATCCAGAATCTACCGAGAGACTGGTATGCCCCGTTCCGGAATCGAAATCGGCCCTAACCCCAGAAGCGAGAGCTGAGTTCTCTCATTCGATAGTTCACGAGCAAACGGATGAACTTGCGCGAGCGACGAGCCATCAGCAGAGCCTCGACTGCGACCGCAGATTGCGTCCACCATGAATGGGTGCGGATTTTAAAATTGGTTCGGTACGTCGCTCGATCTCGGCTTTCGTGTCGCGACTATCGCCAGTAAATCGAACATATGAGCGATACCGCCGAGCTCGAGTACACTAGCGACGAAGCTGGTGGCGCGACTGCAAGCGGTCCACGCCGAGGCGATGGCTGACGACCGGGACGTATCAGGACCGATGCCTGCTGGTCACCGTGCGATTTACCCGACACGGTCGATGACACTGTCCGAGTTTCAAGACCTGTACGCCAGCCTGCCCTGGCAGTACGGCGGGAGGATCAAATAGGTGAATGATGGATTCCGATTCAGCCTGGGGCAGCTTGGTCGAAACAGAGCGGGAATACTATCGCCTCAGACATAAGCTATGGTCATCACCTGATGCCGAGAACGGATTCCGAGCAGCCTTGAAGAATATCGAACGAAGAGGCACCGCGCTGCGCGTTCTCCAAGATGCACCGGTGGAGCTCATAGCGGCACTGTTTACAGAAGTGTTCGATTTAACGCTAGGCGATCCAGAGAATATCGGACCCGCTAGAGCCGCACTACTGCGACTCAACAGAAATACGCTGCTCGATAAGCTACATCGACACATTGAGGAACTACTCAACCGCGATAATCTAACAGATTGGGAGTACCGACGAGTATGTGAACTCCTAGAGGAATCCGCAGCTTTCGAGCTATTGCGAACTATTGTTGAGAATGCGTCAACCTCTTCAGACCTAGATATCATAGAAGTGGCTGAAGATTATCAGCAGAAAGCAACAAAACCGATACCAAGGCCGCCACCATCTCTGCAATTAGATCACCAAACCATACCTATTCCTAAACCAAGAGGATAGAATGAGCGGTACAGCTGAAATAGACAGCAACCTTCGGGACGCACTGTCGTCAGCCGGCCTTGAAGTCGTTTCCGCTGCTCAGTTGCATCACATTTATTCCCAGCAGGTAATTAGCACCGTTGCCCGGTACGAAGTCGAACCCAGGTTCACAGTTCCCATTGCGTCGCCCAATCCTATCGATGAATTGGACCGACTTTGGACGAGTGAAGCTCACAACACAGGCATCTTCTCGGATGATGGAAAATTCTTACTGGGACTTCCTGGGCGAGGCTCTCGACACCAAATCCTACATGTGCGGGACCTCATTCGAGAACACCTTCCCTCTCGGATTGCTGGCGTAACTGGATCCCCGGAATTCGATGCGGTATCTCTGGATGAGACTAGACTGTGCTCGGTCTCAGAAGAGGAGTACCACTTCTGGATAGTCAGTCTCACTCTCGATCAGCATAACGAATCTACACCCCGATCCGCTCCGGCTGACCATGAGCTCTTATGCGACTTCATAGCCGCAGGCTGCTCATTCCAAGACACCATTTCGCACATTCGAGCCTCAGGCGCAATACCAGTGCAGAAAATGCATGTCATGCGTCTATTGCACAACCAATGCGGGATCCCTCCCGAAAGTCTGCGGCTAATATTCTCGATGGTTGACCAAAACTGTATCGCCATGGAGCGCAGTACAGAAGTCGAGAAGATTTGGCAAGAAGTGATTCACAATCAAGGGGACGACGCGCCGAAATAGTGACCCCCCATTCAATTCCACTACCACCTCCACCACAAGCCTTTGCGTTACTTGCAGAAAGATCCATCAATGGAGATCACGCTTCTAGAAGAAGCCTACCCAGGACAAATGACCGCTGTCCGTTCCCGAAGCGGAGACTGGACGGCCGTCTGGAAAGGAGAATCGACAGCGCGCAAAGGTGATACCTACAGCATCGAACTACAAATCGAAGGATTTACACTGGGGGCCACGGCCGGCACTGAATCAGAATCTGTCGGCATCAAGACATCCGGCGACAGGACCATAGTATGTGGCCTAGTCTCCGTTATATACGACGATGGGGTACTAGCACTCGATCTCGCGCCAGGCATTGTTCTGATCGATCCCGTGATCCCATCTGATGTGCAGATAGGCCAACGCATCTGGGTATCCCCCCACACCCTGGCAATATTCCCGACAACGACATGAGCCCGGCGTAACCACACAATCCATCCGACGCGATCGATGTGTGCAATCGATCTATTGCACGCTGGAAGACGCCGTAATCCTGATTTCCCGCGGGCCGGGAGCTTGCGTGGCTTGGCAAGTTACCTGAGCGGCAGCAGAGCCCCGACTATCACGCAAAGCGCGTTCCACCATGAGTGTGTCCAAACCTTCTCAATCGGTTCGGCATGTCGCGCGATCTCGACTTTCGTGTCGCAACCCACGCCGGTAGAGTCGAACATATGAGCGATCCCGCCGAGGTCGAGCCCACCAGCTACGAGCTGGTGGCGCGACTGCAAGCGGTCCACGCACACATCGCTGCCGCGCAAGCCGAAGAGGTCGCGTTGATGACCCGGCTGTACCGGCTGCGGCGGACACAGCAGCTCGAGGCCGGGGTCGCGGCGCGGTACGCCGGGGAATCGGCGGCCACCGAAATCGGTGTGGCGGTACGCGTCTCGCAGCGCAGCGCGGACGGATTGATAGCGCTCGGTATGGGATTGCAGCGGCTGCCCGCGACCCGACGGGCCTTCGCGCAGGGCCGCATCGACCTGGCGCGGGTACGCGCGATCCACGACACCCTGGTCAACGTGCCCGACGAGACCGTGCCCCAGCTCGAGGACACGGTCGTCGCTCGTGCCGAACGCTGTGATCCCGTCCGATTGCGGCGCACCATCCGTAGAAAATTGCTCGAAATTGACCCGGCCGGACAGACGCGCCGCCGCCAAGAGGCCGAACGCGAGCGCTACGTTGCCGTCCGCGCCGCCGACGACGGCACCGCCGTGGTCGACGCCGTGCTGCCCGCCGCCGGCGGATGGACGCTGTTCGAACGCCTGCGAGAGATGGCGATCACCCAGTGCTGCACCGCCGACCCGCGCACCATGAATCAGCGTCGCGCCGACGCCCTGGTCGCCCTCGCCGACGGCAGCGGGCAACTCACTTGCGGCTGCGACCTTCCCGACTGCTCGCGCCGCGACCCTGATCATCCGGTCCCGACCGCGCGTCGCGCGCTGGTGCAGGTCGGTGTCAGTGCGGCCACCCTGCTCGAAGTGCAGGACAACCCCGCACTGCTGGCCGGGTTCGGCGCGATCGACGCCGACCTCGCCCGTCAGATCGCCTGCCACGCCCGCTTCCACGTCATCCCCGAGACTGCCAGCGAGACCATCGACGACAACCTCCCGTCAACGGCGATCGACCGCGCCGACGGCGGTCCGAGTGCGAGCGACCGCCATGCGGACTCATCCTCGCCCACCGCCACTCCCCTTCCGTCCCCGACCGAGTCGCCGGAACTGCGGTACCGCCCCAGCGCGAGCCTCGCGGCACGGGTGCGGGCACTCGACGGGATCTGCCGGGCTCCCGGCTGCCACGCCCCGGCCGCGGTGACCGATCTCGATCACCAGCAGCCTTTCGACCACCGCTCCCCCGATTCGGGTGGCCCCACCACCGAGCAGAACCTCGGCTGCCGCTGCCGCCGCCACCACCGACTCAAAACCCTGGCCGATCACGGGCTCAACGGCTGGACGGTGACCCATCACCCGCACCGGCGCATCGAATGGCGCACCCCCACCGGCGACACCATCACCACAAACCCCGAAGGCGCGAACTTCCTGTTCCCCCACATCCCGATACCCGCAATGCCGGTGAAACCCGTTGACCCACAACCCGCGCCACCACTACTCGACCCCGGCCCGGTAATCAACACACTCACCGAACTACTCCACGTCTACATCCCACCGGGACGACGCAACCTCCGAGCTCACCACGACAGTCACCGCGTCGTGGTCGGAAACACCATGTGCGGTATGGGCGGTACCGCTGGGGGTACGGAGCGCCCACCCTTCTGATGGATCGAAGCCGATCCGCCACACCACCGGGAACCCGGACACGGCCGGGTTCCCGCGCGCACAACCGTCAGCGAGTAGCGATAATCGCAGATCCGTGTCCGAACAGCCCCTGATTCACCGCGATACCGGCCCGCGCACCGTCCACCTGACGGCCGTCGGCCTGCCCGCGCAACTGCCAGGTGAGTTCGCAGATCTGCGCGATCGCCTGCGCGGGAATCGCCTCACCGAAGCAGGCGAGTCCACCGCTGGGGTTCACGGGCACGCGCCCACCCAATGTCGTTGCGCCGCTGCGCAACAGCTCCTCCGCACCGCCCACTTCGCAGAGACCGATGTCCTCGTACCAATCCAGTTCCAACGCGGTGGACAGGTCGTAGACCTCCGCGAAGGACAGGTCGGCGGGCCCGATCCCGGCCTCCTCGTACGCGGCGTACGCGATGGCGGAACGGAACGTGCGCGGCGGCGGCTCAACGGCGACAGCGGAATCCGTCGCGAAATCCGGCAGGTCGAGCACGGTTTTCGGGAACGTCGGAGTCACCGTCGACAGCGCCCGGATGCGGACCGGGTCGGCGATACCGTGCCGCCGCGCGTACTCCATGGACGTCAGCACCAGCGCGGCCCCGCCGTCACTGGTCGCGCAGATGTCGAGCAGCCGCAGCGGATCCGACACGACCGCCGAGGCGGCGACCTCCTCGGCCGACACCTCCTTGTGGTAGCGGGCATACGGGTTGTTCAGCCCATGCTTGGCATTCTTCACCTTGACCGCGGCGAAATCGTCGAGCGTGGCACCGTGGATCGCCATCCGGCGTCGAGCATAGAGCGCGAAGTAGATCGGATTGGTGGCACCGAGCAGGTGGAAGCGCAACCAGTCCGGGTCGTCGCGGCGCTCGCCGCCGACCGGCTGGAAGAAGCCCTTCGGGGTGGCATCCGCGCCGACCACCAGCGCCACATCGCAGAGTCCCGCCAGGATCTGGGCACGGGCATTGGCGATCGCCTGGGCGCCGGAGGCGCAGGCGGCGTAGCTGCTCGAGATCCGTGCACCCGACCAACCCAGCGCCTGGGCGAACGTCGCGCCCGAGACGAAGCCGGGATAGCCGTTCCGGATGGTGTCCGCTCCGGCGATATAGCCGACCTCGCTGTGGTCCACTCCGGCATCGGCCAGCGCGGCGCGCGCCGCGACCAGTCCGTACTCGATGAAGTTCCGCCCCCACTTGCCCCACTGGTGCATGCCCGCACCGAGGACGGCGATATCGCGATTCGTATCAGTCATTGACCGGCCTCCACATCCACACCGTGCGCTCCGCCTCGTCGTCCTCGTACAAGGTGCCGAGCGCCAGCTCGACCGGCATGCCGACAGCCAGGTCGTCCACCGCGAACCCGCGCACGACCTGCCCGAGTATCACCATCTGCTCGACCTCAAGTTCCACGGCCGCGACGACGTACGGCTCGAATGGGTCCGGCGAGACGTACGGCGCGGGCGGTTTGTATCGCGCATCGGCATAGGACCAGATCCGGCCACGCGTGGAGAACAGGTACTCGACCAGCTCGGAGCCGTCCTTCGGAGCCGAACACCGCGGATTGCGGCAGGCGAGGGTGTTCCGAGGGAAGTACGGCGTGCCGCACACCTCGCAGCGGCTCCCCTTCAGACGTACCGCACCGTCCTCCGCAGTGAACCAGTCTGCCACGGCGGGGCGTTGTTCTTTCTGCACAGACCGACCGTATAGGAACACGTTCTACTTTGTCGCGGAAATCCCGCCCAGCGGGGCGGGGGCGGGAGTACGGTGGGGCCGGATTGGGATGCTGGGCATCCGCGCGTCGATCTGGAGTACCGCACCGCGATGGGCACCAAAGCTATTGACCCGCAGGCGATTCGCAATGTAACGGTGATGGGGCATCCCGACGAGACAGCGCGGGTGGTCCACCGGCTGTCCCGCCACCTCGACAAGGTCGGCGCGGCGACCCCGGTCGCGTTCCGCTGGACGGCCGACGGGGTCGACCACACGATCCGCCTCGCGGAGCTATCGAGCCACACACCCATCCCCGATATGGAACGGGCGATCCGTCTGGCGGATGGCGTTGTGGCTGTCGTGAATGCTGCTTCGAACCGACCAGCACGGCTCGAAACGATGCTGCGGGTCGCCGACGACCATCAGATCGCACGATTGTGCCTGGTCACCGGACTCGATCAGCCAGGCGCCGATTTCGATCGCTGCGTGCGAGCGGTCGCCGACTCACGCGGCGCAGCGCCATTGCCGCTGCAGATGCCGATCGGTATCGATACCGAGTTCGCGGGTGCCATCGACCTGGTGGCGATGGTGACATACGAAGCGGCAGACCGCGAGCCTCACGGAGTCCAGGCGGTACTAGCCGAGCAGAGGCGTCACAGACTCCTGGCTACGGTGCTCGGCCGGCCCGCCCTCCCGAACCCCCGAACGGTCTCGACCGAAAGAGTGCACCACCTGATCCGGTACCGCACTCGCATCGGTGACGTCGTCCCGATTCTGTGCAGTGTGGCACCGCGACGTATCGATGATGTCGCCCCGCTCCTGGACGCCCTGGTCCGCTACCTTCCATCACCCATGGATGTCTGTCAGCCGACACACGTGCTCGATTACTGAGGATCTGTCAGCGATCATCGAATTCGGTCTCGCGCTGGACGTTGGTGATGAACCACGATGCGACGGCTGCGGTAACCACGCCGACAACGGCGATACCCACGATCATCAGACCGACCGCCAACAATCGACCCTGCCACGTTACGGGATAGTGATCGCCGTACCCCACAGTGGTCACCGTGACCGATGCCCACCACAGCGCGTCACCGAAGTTCGTGATTCTTGTCCCCGGCGCCTCCTGCTCGGCATCCAATACCGCAATCGCGCCCAGGAATACGGTCAGCACCGCTGCTCCGGTGACATACATCGATGCGCGTCCCGCAAGAGATCCGACGACCGAGCGATTGAGCAGCCGCATCACAGCGAGGACTCGAAGGAGCCGGAAAGCGCGCAGCATCGGTAGCACGAGTAGGGCAACGTCATACCAGCGCCGCAGCGCATACCGCCCGCGACGTTCGGCGAGAAACAAGCGGATCGCGAAGTCGACAGCGAAGGCACCCCATACTGTCCAGGACAGTACATCGAGTGATGTGCGCAGGTCGGTGTCCAGAGTCGGGTCCAGCACCGGCCATGCATATGCGAGCAAGAACGCCACCGCGAAAAGCAGCATCGGGATCTCGGCACGACGCTCCCAGTTCGCCACGCGGTCGCCGAATTCGGAGCCTGACGAGGCGCGCGAGTCTTTTCCGATCACGAACAGGTGGTGGTCGCCGGGATGCCGTTGAGGCGGTCGGCGAGCCAGTCCAATGCGGCGCCGGAACCGACGGTCTCGGCGCTGACATGTTCGGTGCCAGGGTATTTGATGTAGCTGACGGGTACGCCGCGGGCGCAGTAGTCGGCGATCAGGGCATCGGTGTTGGCGGTGATGGCGATCTGGTCCTGTTCGGCCATGAACAGGTACAAAGGAGCGTTGGGTGTGCCGTAGCGACCGGCCTTCAGGGTTTCGAGCACCGCCGTGACCTCTGGCTCGCCCAGCGGCCAGGCGCGGTCCACCGTCCGGTCCTGCATCCAGGTGAACGGATATGACGCCAGGGTTTGGGCCTGGCACATGGACGCAAGGGTCCGTTCGAAATTCGGATCGGCGAAGAACGCGGCTATGTTTAGTTCGGGGTAGGCGCGGGCCAGACCGAACGCCGCCTGATAGTTGATACCGGCGAACGGTCCACCGTTGATGAAGGCGCTGGTGGCAGCCATGTCGGTAGGCAGGCCACCGGCCGCGGTACCAGCGATATTCAGTTCGGGCGCGTAACCGTCGGCCAGCTCGGCGGCGAACTCCGCACCGCGTGAACCACCGGAATAGCCGAATACTCCGACCGGAGTGTCACCGGTGAGCCCCGCGGGAGCGAAGCTCAGAGCAGCGCGAATTCCGTCCAAGGTGTTGCGACCCTCGACATACCCTGCGGCGAAATGGTTTTCCGGTCCCAGGTAATCGGGAACGACGACGGTCCAGCCACGATCCAGAGCCGCGCTCAGATTCGTCATCTCCCCGATCATTCCGGAGGACGCCACGTACGAGTAATCGGTCCGCAACTGATACGAAGGATTGCACGTGGTGTCGAGCACGTCGATCCACGGTAGGAAAGCGAGTAGCTTCGCGGGACCGGGCCGACCGGCGGGCCGGATGATCGTCGCCATTGTCGTCCAAGGCTTGCCCTTGGTGTCCTGGCTGACGTATTTCACCTGCCACGAACTGAATTGGGTGCTGGTCGGGATCACACCGACGCTGACGGGACGACTGTCCACAACCTGCCCCATCGACAGTCCCCTCAAGGACTCCGGCTGCGCATAGAAGGGATCGTTCGCCGGCACCGGCGGTTGCCCCGGATCGGCACTACTCGCCGGCGCGGTGAACAGTCCAGCGACGGCAAGCACAACAGCAAATCCATAGCGACCACACCGCTTCATGTGCCGGGAGTGTAATGAGTGTGCCCGGCCGCAGCTTGCACGACACGGCCCGTGTGCGCACCGGAACGCCTGTGTCCGACTTCTTTCACTCAGCCGGATTTCCCAAAGAGCAGATCGGGTCGGGCGACGATTGGATGGCAAACGGCCATGCAGCGGTACGACCCGAAAATGCGGGGCGCTGCGGAGCGAGTGCCTATCCTAGCCTTCGTCGCAGTCTCCCTAAGGGCCGTCCCTCGTCGCCGGAGATCGGTGGGTGCTACCGCAACCCGGCGTGACGTGGTGGGCGCTCGGCTACTTGGTCGTCGCCGGGTCGGTGCTGAATTTCGTCTTCGGCTCGTTGGCACCTATGGCTTCTCCAAGACACGCGGCCCGCCCCCGGACCTCAGGACGCCGGCAATACGCGCGAGATTATGCTTCCCCTTCCAGCCGGATTGCTGAGCAAGCAGAGACCTAACCCATTGACTGACCGTGCATACGAAACAAGTGATCTAGTTACCCTTCCTCCGCCGTAGCGCATCGAGGACGATCGATGCCGAATCACCCGGCGGCATCGGCGGCTGCTGCTCGAAAACACTCCATGCCAATCGAAGCCGGAAGCCCTCGTCCTCCGCCGCACGAAACTTCCGCGTCAGCCCCAGCATCCGATCTGCCAGCAGATCGACGTCGACCACGGCCACCTCCCGCGATTCAAAGGACTTCCGAAGTCGACTGCGAGCTACGTAGAAGATCCGATGGTCTGATGGACTGTTGCGCGACCTTCGAACAGAGTCCTCAGTCCGATCTTCCACATCCCAGTCACCGTGAACAAAGAAGTTGCGCTGCCGATTCAGATCCTGAGCCTCGGCAAGAAGCGCTTCGAACCAGTCACAGTCGTGAAGTTGAAACTCACGAGTGCACTTCAGCTCGCCCAGCACGGCCCTGCTTGATGCGATCATCCACTCGACAGACTGGCCATCGAAAACAACCCCCGCCTCCTCAACACCCGCGAGCCAACACAGGAAACTCCGCAGGCAAGTCTCCAACCGGCTGCTATTGACAACCAGCCTTCCCAGCGCCGGGTAGAGCTCGTCGAAGTGCGGATCGCTCGCCGTCCCGTCCATCGACAAAGCATGCACCGACACTTCGGCACTCCGCAGCCCAATATCTACCGCCTAGCGCACCTCCCGCCGCATGGCCAGGCTTCGACGACGCTGGCTCGGAGCAGCCCGCCAGGCGCAACCAGGCGGCTAACATCGGCTGCCCCACGTGTGCCCCACGAATCAGCGCGTGGGGCAAAGGAAGTCCGGCAGGCACCTGTCGATACCTGCCGGTTCGGAGTGGGCGCAGAGGGGTTCGAACCCCCGACCGCTGGTGTGTAAAACCAGTGCTCTACCACTGAGCTATACGCCCTCGGGGCGCCGGCGGACCGGCGCGACGGTTTATGAATCTAGCGCGGCGAGCGCTTTCTCCCAAGCTGCCTGGTCACGGGGCTCTCCGGGGCCGTTCATTTCGGAGAATTGGATGATGCCGTCCTTGTCTACGACGAAGGTGCCGCGGTTGGGGTAGCCGGACTTCTCGTTGAAGACGCCGTAGGACTGGGCTACGGCGCCGTGCGGCCAGAAGTCGGAGAGGAGGGGGAAGGTGTAGCCTTGTTCGGCGGCCCAGATCTTGTGGGTGGGCGGGGGGCCTACCGAGATCGCGAGGATTTCGGCGTTGTCGTTCTGGAACTTGGGCAGTTCGTCGCGGACCTTGCAGAGCTCGCCCTGGCAGATGCCGGTGAAGGCGAGGGGGTAGAAGACGATGAGGACGTTCTTCTCGCCTCGGTAGCTCGACAGGGTGACTTCCTGGTTGTTCTGGTCCTTCAGGGTGAAGTCCGGGGCGAGCGTACCGACCTCTAGCGGCATACGGTGAACCTCCATCGGATTCGGGCTTGCGGCGGGCGGGCACAATCGTCCGCCCGATCGAAAACCTTAGCGAAGGCAGGGATCAGCGCTGCTTCGAGGGCGTCTTGGGTTGGGTCAGCTTGGTGCCGGTCCAACTACCCAGGCTGACCGGGGTGGTCGAATTCAGGCCCGCAGACGGTGCGGACTCGGCGATCTCACTGGGATCGACGTGACCGGGCTGGCCGGTCTTGGGGGTGAGTACCCAGACGATGCCGTCGTCGGCCAGGGGGGTGATCACATTGAGCAGTTCGTCGACCAGGTCCCCGTCACCGTCCCGCCACCAGAGCAGCACGACCTCGACCACCTCGTCGGTGTCCTCGTCGAGGAGCTCCGAACCGATGGTCTCCTCGATCGAGTTCCGCAGCGTGTCGTCGGTATCTTCGTCCCAGCCCAGTTCCTGTACCACCATGCCGTGCGAGATGCCAAGCTTGTGAGCGTAATTCTGCGCGTCCGCCGCGGCGACCACGGTGGTGTCCTCCTCGAGTCCCGACAATAGGTAGTTGCAAGCGAACATGGTTAAGAGCCTCAGCGCAAGCCGATCGGCCGAAATCGCCGAGGAAATTGTCGCGAGTGTTATCGGGCCGGGCAGGCGTCGCGGACCGCGTTGAGGGCGTCGTTGACCTTCTTGCTGGCGTCGTTGAGCGCCGCGACCGGGGAGGTGTAGGTCATGACGCGGGCCTGGGCGGCAAGCTCTCGAGCAGCGTTCACGTAATCGGTGAGCTTCTGCGCGAGGTCCGGCGGCAGTGCCTCGCCCGCCTCCTGCACCCGCGTCTCGACGGTCCGCGCGGCATCCTCGATCGTGTTCGCGGCGGTGTCTCGTTTGGCCGCGTAGTCCGGCGCATTTGCGTCATGGGCGTCGACGAACTCGTTGTAGCGCGTCACCGCGGGGCCGGTGGTGTCCCGGAACGGATCGCAGTTGTCGGCGATCGCCTTGGCCTGTGCGGCCGCCCTGCGCGACGAGGTGGCCGCCGCCGAACTCGACGACGCCTCAGCGCGATACGACGTAACCTGGGCCTCGTTGGCCGTCGGTGTGCCCTCGATGCGATCGGCACATCCCGCGACCGCTAGACCAGCGGTTACCGCCAGGCTCGCACAGACCAGACCGAACCCCCGCGGGTTCAGCAGCTTCATCGATCCTCCCGGTTCGACTGCCATGACGGTTCCCTACCGAACCGTACTGGATTTCCGGCTGACATGATGATCCAGGACGCATCGTGCACGAGGATGTGAGATGCGCCCTAGAAACCATCGTGAACGGGTACCCGCCGACCAGCGGTCACCCGGGGTAATGACGCCACGCTTGTCCCACCCCATGTACGAGGAGCAAATGTCTTGACCGACCTGATGCACCCCATTTCTTCGTCGAGTCCTACAAACGGGCCGGCACGCAATCGCCCGGCGGGGGGCCGGGTCCGAGTGATCCGCGAGGGGGTGGCGTCATACCTGCCGGACATCGATCCGGAAGAGACCAGCGAATGGCTCGAGTCCTTCGACGAGATGCTCGAGCGCGAAGGACCTGGCCGGGCGCGCTACCTGATGCTGCGGCTGCTCGAACGCGCCGGTGAACGCCGTGTCGCGATTCCCGCACTGACCTCCACCGACTACGTCAACACCATCCCCACCGAGAACGAGCCCTGGTTCCCCGGCGACGAAGAGGTCGAACGCCGCTACCGGGCCTGGATCCGCTGGAACGCGGCCGTCATGGTGCACCGCGCGCAGCGGCCCGGAATCGGTGTCGGCGGCCATATCTCGACCTACGCCTCCTCCGCCGCGCTCTACGAAGTCGGCTTCAACCACTTCTTCCGCGGCAAGGACCATCCCGGCGGCGGCGACCAGGTGTTCATCCAGGGGCACGCCTCCCCCGGTATCTACGCCCGCGCCTACCTCGAGGGACGGCTGACCGAGGATCAGCTCGACGGCTTCCGCCAGGAGTACTCGCACGGCGGTCCGGGCCGCGGCCTGTCGTCGTACCCGCATCCGCGGCTCATGCCGGACTTCTGGGAATTCCCCACGGTGTCCATGGGTCTGGGCCCGATGAACGCCATCTACCAGGCGCGGTTCAACCACTACCTGAACGATCGCGGTATCAAGGACACCTCCGATCAGCACGTGTGGGCGTTCCTGGGCGACGGCGAGATGGACGAGCCGGAGTCGCGCGGCCTGATCCAGGTGGCGGCCAACGAGGGCCTGGACAACCTGACCTTCGTGATCAACTGCAACCTGCAGCGCCTGGACGGCCCGGTGCGCGGCAACGGCAAGATCATTCAGGAGCTGGAGTCGTTCTTCCGCGGCGCGGGCTGGAACGTCATCAAGGTCGTGTGGGGCCGCGAGTGGGACTCCCTGCTCCAGGCCGACCGCGACGGCGCGCTGGTGAACCTGATGAACTCCACGCCCGACGGCGACTACCAGACCTACAAGGCCAATGACGGCGCGTACGTGCGCGAGCACTTCTTCGGGCGCGATCCGCGCACCAAGGAGCTGGTGAAGGGGCTGTCCGACAGCGATATCTGGAACCTCAAGCGCGGCGGCCACGACTACCGCAAGATCTACGCGGCCTACGCGGCGGCCATGGCGCACAAGGGACAGCCGACGGTCATCCTGGCCAAGACCATCAAGGGCTACGGTCTGGGCAAGCACTTCGAGGCGCGCAACGCCACGCACCAGATGAAGAAGATGACCCTGGACGATCTGAAGGCGTTCCGCGACGTGCAGCGCATTCCGATCACCGACGCCGAACTCGAGGCCAACCCGTACCTGCCGCCGTACTACCACCCCGGCCAGGACGATCCGGCCATCCAGTACATGATGGACCGCCGCAACTCCCTGGGCGGTTTCGTCCCCGAGCGCCGCACCAAGGCCAAGCCCCTGCAGCTGCCGGGCGATGAGCCGTACCGCTCCATCCGCAAGGGTTCCGGCAAGCAGAACGTGGCCACCACCATGGCCTTCGTGCGCCTGATGAAGGAACTGCTGCGCGACAAGGAAATCGGCAAGCGGATCGTGCCGATCATTCCCGACGAGGCCCGCACCTTCGGTATGGACTCGTGGTTCCCGTCGCTGAAGATCTACAACCGCAACGGCCAGCTGTACACGTCGGTCGACGCGGAACTGATGCTCGCCTACAAGGAGTCGAGCGTCGGGCAGATCCTGCACGAGGGCATCAACGAGGCCGGTTCGACCTCGTCGTTCACCGCGGTGGGCACCTCGTACGCCACCCAGGGCGAGCCGATGATCCCGCTCTACATCTTCTACTCGATGTTCGGGTTCCAGCGCACCGGCGACGGCCTGTGGGCGGCGGCGGACCAGATGGCGCGCGGATTCGTCCTCGGGGCGACCGCCGGGCGGACCACGCTGACCGGTGAGGGACTACAGCACAACGACGGTCACTCGCTGCTGCTGGCGTCCACCAATCCGGCCTGCGTGCCGTACGACCCGGCCTTCGCCTACGAGATCGCCCACATCGTGCGCGACGGCCTGCGCCGCATGTACGGCGGCGGTGTCTCCTCGGGCTACCAGGAGGCGCTGCCGGGCACCGATCCGGAGGCGCACTCGCGCCACCACGAGTTCGGCGGCGAGGACATCTTCTACTACATCACCCTGTACAACGAGCCGCAGTCGCAGCCCGCGGAGCCCGACGACCTGGATGTGGAGGGCCTGCTCCAGGGCATCTACCTCTACAAGAAGGGCGGCGCGGGTGATGTTCGCGCGCAGATCCTGGTGGCGGGTGTGACCATGCCCGACGGTCTGCGCGCCCAGGAGATCCTGGCGCAGGAGTGGGGCGTACAGGCCGATGTGTGGTCGGTGACCTCGTGGGGCGAGCTCCGCAAGGAGGCGCTCGCAGGCGAGATCGCCAAACTGCACAACCCGACCGCCGAACCGGCCGTGCCCTATGTGACCAAGGTGCTGTCGCAGGCCGAGGGTCCGTTCGTCGCGGCCTCGGATTGGATGCGGGCCGTGCCGGATCAGATCCGGCAGTGGGTTCCGGGCGACTACATCACCCTCGGCACCGACGGTTTCGGTTTCTCCGACACCCGCCCGGCCGCGCGCCGCGTATTCAACGTGGACGCGCAGTCGATCGTGGTGGCGGCGCTGTCGGGGCTGGCGAAGGCCGGGAAGATCGATGCGGGCAAGGTCGCCGAGGCGGCCGCGCGCTACCGCATCGACGACGTGAACGCCGCGCCGAAGGCGGCACCGGGTACCGAGGGCGGCGACGCATAACGGACGATAGGCATCGTGGAACGTAAACCGCCGAGGCCGCGCCGGATTTCCGAGAGCACCTCCTCCCACGAGGTGTACCTCCCCACCGGCGCGCTCTCCCCGAACCGGCAGACCCGCGACCCGCTCCCGGACACGCTCCTCAAGCGGGTGAAGCAGTTCTCCGGTCGACTCTCGACCGAGGCCGTGGCGTCCATGCAGGATCGGCTGCCGTTCTTCGCCAATCTGGACGCCGCCCAGCGGGCCGGGGTGCAGATGCTGGTGCAGACGGCGGTGGTGAACTTCCTCGAATGGCTACAGGACCCGGAAAGCGATATCCGGTTCAGCCTGGACGCTTTCCAGGTCATCCCGGACGACCTGGCGCGGCGGCTGACGCTGCGCCAGACCGTCGACATGGTCCGGGTGGCCATGGAGTTCTTCGAACAGTGGCTGCCCGCGCTGGCGCGCAACGACCGGCAGCTGGTGGCGCTCACCGAGGCGGTGCTGCGATACGGGCGTGAGCTCGGTTTCGCGGCCGCCTCGGTGTACGCCAGCGCCGCGGAATCGCGGGGCGCGTGGGACACCCGGCTGGAGGCCCTGGTGGTCGACGCCGTGGTGCGCGGCGATACCGGGCCCGAAATGCTCTCGCGCGCGGCCACATTGAACTGGGACGCCACCGCGCCCGCCACGGTGCTGGTGGGCACGCCGCCGAAGGATCAGATGACCGTGGTGGGTTCGGTGCACGGCATCGCCGCCCGGCACGGTCGCGCGGCCCTGGCCGTGGTGCAGGGTTCGCGGCTGGTGATGGTGGTGAGCGGACATCTGGGCGACACCATGTATCCCTCGCCGTTCCTGGCGGATCTGCTCACCGAGGTGTTCTCCGAGGGCCCGGTGGTGATCGGACCGACCACGCGCACCCTGTCCGCGGCGCATGTGAGCGCGGTGGAGGCGATGGCCGGGATGGAGGCCGTGGTGGGCTGGCGGGGTGCGCCACGCCCGGTGCACGCGTCCGAACTCCTGCCGGAACGGGCACTGCTCGGCGATCGCGCCGCCGTGGACGCCCTGAACGAGAGTCTTGTGCTACCGTTGGCCGCCGCCGGGGCAGCGCTGTCCGACACCTTGGACGCCTACCTGGACTGCGGTGGAGCCGTCGAGACCTGCGCCCGCCAGCTGTACGTTCATCCAAATACCGTCCGCTATCGGTTGAAGCGAATCGCCGATATCACGGGACGGGATCCGATGAATCCGCGGGACGCCTATGTGCTCCGAATCGCCGCCACCATAGGTCGGCTGACACGAACCCGTAACGAATCGCCTACTTCAGCCTCAGAAGTGACTCCCGTCACAGATCCGAAAGATGGGATGTAACGCGATCCCGGAATCGGACGATCCGGACAACTCACTTGCGCTTTTGTGGGGTCCATACAAAAGCTCCCCGCAAGCTTCATTCGCGCCGACATCTCTGGAGACCCCCCTCACAGTGTTCTCTTAGAGGCGTGATCGCGTTGTTCGCCCCAGGACAGGGCTCTCAGACACCCGGCATGCTCTCTCCGTGGCTCGAACTGCCCGGTGCGGCCGACCGCATCGAGCTGTGGTCGAAAGCCTCGGGACTGGACCTGCTGCGGTTGGGCACCACTGCGACCGCTGAGGAGATCACCGATACGGCGGTGACTCAGCCGTTGGTCGTCGCGGCTGCCCTGTTGGCTTTCGCGGAAATCCCGCAGGACTCGCTTCCCGCGGATACGATCGTCGCCGGCCATTCGGTCGGCGAACTCGCCGCCGCTGCCGTCGCCGGAGTCATCTCCGCCGATGACGCGGTGGCCCTGGCCGCCATCCGCGGAGCGGAGATGGCCAAAGCTTGCGCACTCGAACCGACCGGCATGTCGGCGGTGCTCGGCGGTGACGAAGCCGCCGTGCTCGCCCGGCTCGACGAGCTGGACCTCGTTCCGGCCAACCGCAACGCGGTGGGCCAGATCGTGGCGGCGGGCCGGTTGGACGCCCTCGCGGAACTCGCGGCGAATCCCCCGGAGAAGGCCCGGATTCGCGCGCTGCCCGTGGCGGGCGCCTTCCACACCGCGTTCATGGCTCCGGCCCAGGACGCCGTGACGAAGGCCATTTCCACGATCACCCCGGGTGAACCGACCCGGGTGCTGCTGTCGAACTTCGACGGCACACCGGTCGCCTCCGGTCAGGACGCGATCGACAAGCTCGCCGCCCAGGTCACCCGACCCGTGCGGTGGGACCTGTGTAACGAAACCGTGCGCGCGAGCGGTGTATCCGCGGTAGCGGAGCTGCCGCCCGCGGGCACCCTGGTGGGTATCGCCAAGCGGGAGCTGAAGGGTACGCCGAATCTGGCGCTCAAAACCCCGGCCGACCTCCCCGCGCTGGCCGAGTTGGTTGGCACGCATTAACTTGTCCTCGGTCCGCATCCGACAACGACGTCGGAGTATCGCGGAGCATCCATAGAAATATCCGTTCCCCGCACCAGCGGGGATGATCCTCACGAAGGGAGCCACGAAGTGGCCGCTCTGACCCAGGAACAGATCGTCGAAGAGCTCGGCAAGATCATCGAAGAGGTGACCGGTATCGAGCCCTCCGAGGTGACGATCGAGAAGTCCTTCGTCGATGACCTGGACATCGACTCCCTGTCGATGGTCGAGATCGCGGTGCAGACCGAGGACAAGTACGGCGTCAAGATCCCGGACGAGGATCTGGCCAGCCTGAAGACCGTCGGCGACGCCGTGGCTTACATCCAGAAGCTCGAGGCCGAGAACAGCGAAGCGGCCGCGGAGCTCAAGGCGAAGTTCGGTAGCGAGTAAAGGCCGACATCGTGACCACTCCTTCCACCCGGAACGGGAATTTCCCCAACGTCGTCGTCACCAGCATGGCGGCGACCACATCGATCGCAGGCGACGTTGATGCGACCTGGAAGGGCCTGCTCAACGGCGAAAGCGGCATCGATGTCCTCGAGGACGATTTCGTCGCCGAGTACGACCTTCCGGTCCGCATCGGCGGCCACCTGAAGGTTTCGCCGGACACCCTGCTCAGCCGGGTCGAGATTCGCCGGATGGCGTATGTCGAGCGGCTGGCGACCGTACTCGGTCGCGAGGTGTGGAAGAACGCCGGTTCCCCCGAGGTCGACCCGCTGCGGCTGGGTGTGGCCATCGGTACCGGTCTCGGCGGCGGTGACGCGCTGATCGATTCGGTGGACAAGCTGAAGAACGGTGGCTATCGCAAGATCTCGCCGCTGGCCGTTCAGATGGTCATGCCGAACGGCCCGTCCGCCGTCGTCGGTCTCGAACTCCAGGCCAGGGCAGGAGTGGTCACTCCGGTCTCGGCGTGTTCGTCGGGTTCGGAGGCCATCGCGAACGCGTGGCGCATGATCGTCATGGGTGACGCCGACATGGTCGTCACCGGCGGTGTCGAGGGCTTCATCGACTCGGTGCCGATCGCCGCCTTCTCGATGATGCGGGCCATGTCGACCCGCAACGACGACCCGAAGGGTGCCTCGCGGCCGTTCGACTCCGAACGCGACGGTTTCGTCTTCGGTGAGGCCGGTGCGCTCATGGTCATCGAGACCGAGGAGCACGCCAAGGCTCGTGGAGCCACCATCCACGCCCGACTGCTGGGCGCGGGTATCACCTCCGACGGCTTCCACCTGGTCGCCCCGGATCCGGAAGGTTCCGGTGCGGCGCGTGCGATGCAGCGTGCCATGCAGACCGCCGGTCTGTCCGCACAGGACATCACCCACGTCAACGCCCACGCGACCGCCACCCCCATCGGTGACACCGCGGAGGCCAAGGCGATTCACAAGGCGGGCGTCCAGCACGCCTCGGTGTACGCACCCAAGTCCGCCCTGGGCCACTCGATCGGCGCCGTGGGCGCGCTCGAGTCGGTGCTCACGGTTCTCAGCATCCGGGACGGCATCGTCCCCCCGACGCTGAACCTGGAGAACCAGGATCCGGAGATCGACCTGGATGTCGTGAAGGGCGAAGCCCGCCGTCAGGACATCGAGTACGCGATCAACAACTCGTTCGGTTTCGGTGGGCACAATGTCGCGCTCGCCTTCGGCCGGTACTGACGACACCGGTCGTTAGCCAAGCGGTCCCGGCGGGGGCTCGGTAAGGGCTCCCGCCGCCGAAACCACCGCCGGGACTTCGACATTCGCAGCCGCTCTCAGCGACCGCGCTTCCTTTCACAGGAGTTCGCGATGACCATCATGGCTCCCGCGCATGCGGATACCACCACGACCGATCCCCGCGACCCGCTGGGCCGGTTGCAGCGCTTCTTCGATCCGGGAACCGTGCTGCCCCTGCACCCCCGCGACAAGTCCGGCGTACTCGCCGCCATCGGCGAGGTCGACGGCGTGCGCACCGTGGCCTACTGCTCGGACGCCACCGTCATGGGCGGCGCGATGGGCGTCGAGGGCTGCAAGCACATCGTCGACGCGATCGACACCGCCATCGACTCCAAGATTCCCGTTGTCGGCCTGTGGCATTCGGGTGGCGCCCGCCTCGCGGAAGGGGTGGAGGCGCTGCACGCGGTCGGCCTGGTCTTCGAGGCCATGGTCCGCGCGTCCGGCCAGGTCCCCCAGATTTCCGTGGTGCTCGGCTTCGCCGCCGGTGGCGCCGCCTACGGTCCCGCGCTGACCGATATCGTGATCATGGCTCCCGAGGGCCGCGTCTTCGTCACCGGCCCGGATGTAGTCCGCAGTGTGACCGGTGAGAACGTGGACATGGCGACCCTGGGCGGGCCGATCACCCACGGCAAGAAGTCCGGCGTCTGCCATATCGTCGCCGACGACGAGTCCGATGCCATGCACCGCGCGAGGCGTCTCGTCTCGATGTTCGCCGAACAGGGCGAATTCGATATGACCGCGGCCGCGCACGGCGACGTCGACCTCAAGGCCATGCTGCCGCAGTCGGCCAAGCGCGCCTACGACGTCAAGCCGATCATCCACGAACTGCTCGACAATGTGGACGGTGAGAGTTCCTTCGAGGAGTTGCAGGGCGGCTACGCCCGCTCCATCGTCACCGGTCTCGGTCGCCTCGGCGGCCGTACCGTGGGTGTGCTGGCCAACAACCCGATTCGCCTGGGCGGCTGCCTCAACTCCGAAAGTGCCGAGAAGGCAGCACGTTTCGTGCGATTGTGCAATGCCTTCGGCATTCCCATGGTGGTCGTCACCGACGTGCCCGGCTACCTGCCCGGTGTGAGCATGGAGTGGGAGGGCGTGGTGCGCCGCGGCGCGAAGCTGCTGCACGCCTTCGCCGAGGCCCGCGTCCCGCGCGTCACGCTGGTGACCCGCAAGATCTACGGCGGCGCGTACATCGCCATGAACGCCCGCTCGCTCGGTGCCACCGCGGTCTACGCCTGGCCCGATTCCGAGGTCGCGGTCATGGGCGCCAAGGCCGCCGTCGGCATCCTGCACAAGAAGGCGCTCGCCGCGGCTCCCGAGGAGGAGCGCGAGGCCCTGCTCGAGCGCCTGACCGCCGAACACGAGGCCATCGCCGGCGGTGTCGGCCGCGCCCTGTCCATCGGCGTGGTGGACGAGGTCATCGACCCGGCCAAGACCCGCTCGACCATCGCCGCGGCCCTGGCCGCCGCGCCGTCGCGGCCGCAGCACAACAAGAACATCCCGCTCTGAGCGGAGCGGCGAACCGAAAGCGGGGCGGTCTCATGCGAGGCCGCCCCGTTCCGCATTCTCGATCCGCTCACGTGCCGGACGCACGTCAGTCGACGTCGAGGTCGATGACGGCGTCGTGGCGATAGCGCAAGTGCAGGATGGCGGCCTTGAGCGGTCTGCTGCCGGTCACCCGATTGGTGTAGCCGCAGGAGCGGCAGGTGATGGCGGGGACGTACGCGGTGGGGGTGCCCACCGCGTGGTATCCCGTCTGGACGATGTGGTGGCCGCCGTCGCGATCGGAGGCACTGACGGTGTGCCGCCGACGATAGATCTCCATGTCCCACGGTACGGGCTGGTGCGCCAAGATCGCCGATCACGATCGGGACATCGGAGTGGTCACTCCCGGTCGAGGACGGCGTGCAGGAATTCCCGGGTGCGCGGGTGGTCGGGTTCGCTGAAGATCTTCTCCGGTGCGCCGTCCTCGATGATGCGGCCGGAGTCGAGCACCATGACGCGGTCGGAACTGGTGCGGGCGAAACGCATTTCGTGGGTGACACAGAGGAAGGTGATATCGGTATCGGCGGCGATGTCGGCGAGCAGGCCGAGGACGCCGGTGACGAGTTCGGGGTCCAGGGCGGAGGTGACCTCGTCCAGCAGCAGCACCTTGGGGTCCATGGCCAGGGCGCGGGCGATGGCGACGCGCTGCTGCTGACCGCCGGAGAGCTGGGTGGGGTGTGCCTTCACCTTGTCGGCCAGCCCGACCATGCCCAGCAACTCCACGGCGCGCGCCTCGGCCTCCTCCTTCGAACGCCCCAGGCCGCGGATCTGGCCCTCGGTGATATTGCGCAGCACGTTCATGTTCGGGAACAGGTTGAACTGCTGGAACACCATGCCGATATGGCGGCGCGCGTGCCGCAGATGCTTCTCGTCGGCGGGCACCAGCTTCCCGCGCCGCTCCATATGGCTGAGCGGCTCCCCGGCGACCTCGATGACGCCGGAGGTGACCCGCTCCAGGGTCATGAGCAGGCGCAGCACCGTCGTCTTGCCGGAGCCCGACGGTCCGATGAGGGTGACGAACTCCCCTGGTGCGACCGCGAAATCGAGCGCCTCCAGGCACCTCACCTCGCCGTAGCGCTTCACCACGTCGTTGAAGCGGATCATGGGCTCGGAGCCGCCGCCCACGACGGCGACGGCGGATTCAGATGCTACGGATTCAGATGCTTCCGACACGGCGTTCCAGCTTTCGTACCAGGAGGGAGCAGGGATAGCTCAGCATGAGGAAGGTGAGGCCGACCGCGAACCACGCCTCCGGCCCGGCACCGCCGGTATTGGCGGCGTAGACGGTCTTCACCTGGTAGACCATGTCGAGCACGACGATCGAGGACAGCAGCGGCACCTCTTTGAACATGGCGATGGTGTAGTTGCCGAGCGCGGGCAGCACCCGCGGAATCGCCTGCGGCAGTACCACATCGATCCAGGTGCGGGTGCGCGGCAGATTCAGCGCCGTGGCCGCCTCCCATTGGGCGCGCGGCACCGCGTCGATACCGGCGCGGTACACCTCGGAGGTGTAGCAGGCGTAGTGCACGCCCAGCGCGGTCACACCGACCAGCAGGCGCTGAGTCTCGATCGGCAGCTCGCCCAGCAGCGGCGGGCGAACTACCCAGTACAGCACGAAGATCTGCACCAGCAGCGGTGTGCTGCGCACGAATTCGATGAACAGCCAGAGGGCCTGGGTGATCACGGGAATACCGAGGCGGCCGACGACCGCGAAGATCAGCCCCAGCGCATACGCGACCAGCGAGCCCAGCAGGGTGAACTGGATGGTGACCTTCAGGCCGTCGAGGATGTAGGGGAACGCATCGAAAAACCGGTCCCACTGCCACTTTTCCATCAGACCGCCACCGTCCGCACGCCACGCCAGGTCGCCTGGCGGCCGACTCGCCGGGCCGCCAGCATCTCCACCACGCGCATGATCGCCGTGACCGCCACCGCGATCAGCAGATAGAACACCAACTCGATGGCGTAGATCAGCCCGAGTTCCTGCGAGAACTCCGGTACCGCGCGCAATTCATCGGTCTTCTTGAAGATCTCGGGTGCGGCGATGAAGCTCAGCAGGGCCGTCCCCTTCACCAGTTGGATGAACAGCGTATTGAACGAGGGCACCATCTCGACCACGGCCTGCGGCAGCACCACCCGCCACATGCGTTGCCACGGAGACAGATTCAGCGCCACCGAGGCGTCGATCTGCCCGCGCGGCACGGATTGGATGGCGCCGCGCACGATTTCGGCACCGTAGGCGCCGTGGTTGAGCCCGAGCACCATGATGCCGATGAGCAGCAGCCCTTCGGCCGTCGCACCGAGCGCCACCCCGAGGAAGATGGGCAGCGCCACCGCGAAGAAGAACAGCTGCACGACCTCGGAGCTGCCGCGGAAGCCCTCGACGTAGACGCGGGTCACGAAGCGCACCGAGCGCCGCGGCGAGAGCAGGGCGATGCCCGCCGTGAAGGACAGCACGATGGTGAGCGCGATACCGCCGGCCGTCGCCCACAGCGTGAACGGCAGACCGGCGAGCATCCGCTCCAGATAGATCGGAATATTGTCGGACACGGAATTATCAGGCCGTGCAGTACGACTCGGTGGTCATGGCGGGATCGGGCTCGTTGGCGGCGGTCAGGCCGTAGGGCTCCACCAACTGCAGCCACTCCCCGCTCTCGTGCAGGGCACGCAGTTCGCGGTTGAAGTCCTCGCGGAATTCGTCGTCGTCCAGTCGGAAGTTGAAGGTGCCGACGTCCGGACGGTCACTGAAGTTGAAGGAGGGGGTGACCTCCAGTCCCGCACCGGGGTTGTTCTTCACCAGCCAGGAGGCGGTGACGTCGAGGATGGCGGCGCCGTAGACGTCACCGTTGTCGACGGCGCGCAGAATGTCGTCCTGCTTCGCCATGGGCTCGATCAGGTCGCCGGGCACACCGGCCTGTTCGGCGTAGCCGTTCTCCACCGCTCCGCCGAGGGTGGCGACGCGGACGTTCTCCCGGGTGATGTCCTCGAACCGGGTGATGTTGCGGGGGTTGCCCTCCGGCACCATGAAGGCCGAGCCGACCTGGTAGTCCGGGATGGCGAAGTCGGAGTTCTCGCAGCGTTCCGGGTTGATGAACATGCCGGCGGCGACGAAGGCGTAGTTCTGGGCGCGCAGTCCGTCGATGAGACCGCCGAAGTCGGTGACCACGCCCTCGACCTCGTCGATGCCGAGCTTCTTCAGCACGGCGCGGGCGACGGTCGGCGCGTAGCCGGTCAGCTCACCGTTCTCGTCGAGGTAGGCCCAGGGGGCCTCGTTGGCGAATCCGACCTTGATGCGGCCGGAGGACTTGGCATCGGCGTAGGTGGTGGCGGCCGCGTCGTCGCCGCCGACACCGCAGCCCGTGACGGCGAGCAGCGCCGCGGCGGTGAGAGCCAGGATCGGGCGGAGGCGGCCGCGCGGTCGCCCGCTCGTCGACGACGTCCGCACCGTCCGGCGGGATGGAATGGCCCATTGTATGAATCGTGTCCGCATAGACAGTCGAGCCTTGCGCATCGACTTTGCGAACAGACCGTCGATTGATTTGCGGCTGTGTGACGGACGACACGCGGCCGTCGTCTACGAGTAGAGGTGGATCTGGTCGGCGGACTCGTTCTGACTGCCGCACTCCTGGTACGGATTGGGATCGCCCTGCCGTTCGGCGCAGACCCAGCGGATATTGTCGACGGTGACGGCGATATCCCCCTCGGGCTGGGAATCACGTTGTGCCGCATACTCGTTCACCACGTCGAGGGCCATGGCGCAGAAGTTCGGGCCCTTGGTGGTGTAGACGACGACCGACAGGCCCCAGGGGCCGGTTCCGCACTGTACGGGTTCGCCGGGCAGCGGGGTCGCGGGCCTGGTCGACGTGGCCGAGGTTGTTGTCGAACTCGTGACGGACGACTCCGAGGTGGAATCGTCACCGCAGCCCGTCACCGCGACCAGGGCGACGGCCAGACCGGCCAGCGCCGATGCTCCGATGGCACCTCGCATACGCACTCCTCTCTCTCGAACTGCTCCCTGTCGAGCGTCCAGCAGCAGGCGCTCAGCCGACGTCGCGGCGCAGCCAGGTGACCTCCGCGCCCTCACCGCCGAGGCGGAAGGGCTCGAGCGCGTCGTCCCAGGCGCTGCCGAGCGCACGGTCGATATCGGCGGCGATATCGGCGGCGATGTCGGCGGCGGTGTGGCGACCCGCGCCGCGGGCCTGTTCGACAATGGCGCGCAGGCGCATCTCGCCGACCACCACATCGCCGCTGGCGGATGTCGCCCCGTTCCAGAGACCGAGGCCGGGGACGAAGCAGTAGCGTTCGCCGTCGACGCCCTCACTGGGGTTCTCGGTGACCTCGAAATAGAGTACCGGCCAATCCCGCAATGCTCTGGCTAATCTACCGGCGGTGCCGACCGGTCCGTACCAGTCGATGGTCGCCCGCAATTGCCCGTCGGCCGCGGGCTGCGCCGTCCAGCGCAGTTTGGCGGGAGCTTTGAGGGTGGAGGTGAGCGTCCATTCGATGTGCGGGCACAGCGCGGCCGGCGACGAGTGGATGTAGACGACACCCGACGTCGCGTCGGCGAACTGACTCGATGCGCGCACCACTAACACCTCCGGCTTCGACGGGGACGTCTTCCCCAACGACCCTCCGAGCCGGCGTTGCCCGAGTTTACTGGAGTGCCCGGTGTTACGGGTGTTACTTATTCGACGTGTCGCGAGTCCGCGCGTGTCCGATGTGGCAACCAGGCAGATCCGCGCGATGCCTAGCCGAACTCGGCGATGACGGCATCGCTGAGAGTCGGCCACGCCACACGGGCCCAGTCACCGAAATTCTCATCCGCCAGCGCGAGACACGCCATACCGACGGCCGGATCGACCCACAGGAACGTGCCCGACTGCCCGAAATGCCCATAGGTGCGAGGCGAATTCGCGCCTCCGGTCCAGTGCGGGGACTTGTGGTCGCGGATTTCGAACCCGAGCCCCCAGTCGTTGGGACGCTGCGAGCCGTAGCCGGGAAGAATTCCATTGCGATCCGGGAATTGCACTGCGCTTGCTTCGCCGAGCAATTCCGCACTCACCAAACGCGGGTTCAGCAATTCCTCAGCGAAGCGCAGCAGATCTGCTACCGAGGACCGTGCGGCATGTCCGGCCGCACCGGCCAGCACCGACGAGCGCATGCCCAGCGGCTCGAAGACCGCCTCGTGCAGGTAGCGGTCGAACGCGATCCCGGACTGCTCGGCCACGAAGTCGGCCAGCACCTCGAAACCAGCGCTCGAATAGATCCTCCGCGCCCCAGGCCGCGCCACCACCTGCGTGGTGTCGAACGCATACCCCGAGGTGTGCGCCAGCAGATGCCGCACCGTAGACCCCTCCGGCCCGGCGGGCTGATCGAGTTCGACGGCCCCCTCCTCCACCGCCACCAGAACCGCGTACGCCACAAGCGGTTTGGTCACCGAGGCGAGCGCGAACACCCGATCCGCATCCCCTTCCCGGTCCACCACCCCCTTGCCGTTCACGACCACACCCGCGGCCGCATGCCGGACCGGCCACTGTCGAATCTGCTCCAGCGCTCGCACCCTTCGAGCCTACGAGTTCCACACCGGCGCGGGGGCGCACGGGTGCGGATTCAGTGTCGCTCGTGCGCCGCGTCGTGGTGTCGGGCCAGCAGGGAACGCCGGCGCGCGAGGGTGGCGATCTCGTCGTCGAGGCGAGCGAGGCCGTCCCGGATGACCGCGCGGGAGTGGTCGCAGTGGGCGAAGCCGGTCTCGGTGACGCAGGGCAGCAGGGCGTGGATGGCGGCGGTGTTCAGACCCGCGTCCAGGAGTTCGCGAATACGCGCCACCCGGGCGACGGCGGTCTCGGGGTAGACGCGGTAGCCGTTGGCATCCCGGCGGGCGACCAGCAGCCCCTGCTCCTCGTAGTAGCGCAGCAGCCGGGGGCTCACGCCGGTGGCGCGCGACAGTTCTCCGATCAGCACGTCGGCCCGCCGTGGGTGCGGCGCGGTGGTTCCGAGTGCTGTGTTCCCGAACACCGTGGCTTGACCCTCACATCCATGTCAATCCCTAACGTCGCCGCCATGACGACGATTCCACTCACCACCACCGTGACCGGCTCCGGACCCGCCATCGTGCTCGCGCACGGTGCCAGCGGCGGCATCGAGGCCAATTTCGGATCGCTGATCCCTTTGCTCGCGACCGACCACATGGTCATCGGGTCGGACTACCCGGACGACGACACCCCGTTGGAACTCGACGCGCTGGCCGATGCACTGGTCGCCGCGGCCGTCGAGGCCGGAGCCGAGGAGTTCGCGATCATCGGCTATTCGCTCGGGACCGCGGTGGCCGTGCGGGCGGCGATACGGCATCCGGAGCGGGTGCGCGGGCTGGTGCTGGCCGCCGGATTCGCCCGCGCCGACCATCGGACGGTGCTCACCATGCACCAGTGGCGGCAGACCCTGGCCGCCGGGGATACGGCGGCCTTCGCGCGGATCGCGCTGCTGGGTGGATTCGCCGCCGACTTCGTCAATTCACTCTCCCCCGAACAGCTCTCGGCCGTGCTCGAGCAGACCGCCGCGGGGGTACCGGGAGGCACCGCCGCCCAGGCTGACCTGGTGACGCGGGTGGACACCACCGCCGACCTCCCCCGCGTCCGGGTGCCCACACTGTCCATCGGCGCGCGCGACGATCTGCTGATCGATCCGGCGGGCGCACGCCGATTGGCCGCCGACATTCCCGGAGCGGAGTACCTCGAAGTGCCCGCCGGTCACGTGCTCATGGTGGAGCGGCCCGATGCCTGGCACAGTGCCGTACTCGACTTCGTGCGGCACCGGATCCCGGTGCGCGCCTGAGATTCTCGTCGGCGCGCCTGAGATCGTCGTCGCGACTACGGCCGCGCGACGGTCGAGTCGGGGGTGGCAGCGGCCGTCAGCCGGGAGCGGGGGCGGCCGTAGCCGAAGTAGACGAACAGGCCGAAGGCGGTCCACAGGGTGAATGCCAGCCAGGTGACGCCGGGTAGGCGCAGCAGCAGCCAGGCGCACATGCCGACGCCGAGGACCGGGACCAGCGGCACCAGGGTCCGGAAGGTGCGGGGCAGGTCGGGCTTGGTGCGGCGCAGCACCAGCACGCCGATGTTGACCAGGCCGAAGGAGACCAGGGTGCCGATATTGGTGGCATTCACCAGTTCTCCGAGCGGAACCAGTGCGGCCAGCACCGACACCACCCCGCCGACGATGAGGATATTGAGGGTCGGCACCCGCTTGCCGCCGACCCGCGACAGCACCCGCGGCATGAGCCCGTCGCGGGACATGGAGACCAGGATGCGGGTCTGCCCGTAGAGCACGGTCAGCACCACCGAGGCGATGGCGATCACCGCACCGGCCGCCAGCACGGTCGCGGGCCAGCCCGCACCGGTCACCCGCTCCAGCACGGTGGCCAGCGAGGCCCCCGAACCGCTCACCTCGTCCACTCCGACCGCGCCGACCGCGGTCAGCGCCACCAGCACGTACACCACGGTGACGATGCCGAGTGAGATCACGATGGCGCGCGGCAGATCCCGCTGCGGATTCTTGGCCTCCTCACCGGCGGTCGAGGCGGCGTCGAAACCGATGAAGGAGAAGAACACCATGGACGCCGCCGAGGTGATGCCCGCGATCCCGGCCGGAGCGAAGGGCGCGAGATTGCCGGAGTCGAAGGCCGTGATCGCGACGACCACGAAGAAGACCAGCACGGCGATCTTGAGCAGCGTGGTGAAGGTGGTGACGCGGGCGCTCTCCTTGATGCCGTCCAGCAACACGGCGGTGGCGATCAGCACCACGACCGCGGCGGGCAGGTTCACGATCCCGCCCTCGCTGGGCGCGGCGGCCAGCGCGTCGGGAATCCGCCAGCCGATGGTGCCCGCGAGGAATTCGTTCAGATACGCACCCCAGCCGACCGCGACGGCCGCCACCGAGACGCCGTACTCCAGCAGCAGGCACCAGCCGCACACCCAGGCGACGATCTCGCCGAGGGTGGCGTAGGTGTAGGAGTAGGCCGAACCCGAGACCGGCACCGCACCGGCCAGCTCCGCATACGACAGCGCCGAGAACAGCGCCGCCAGCGCGGCGAGCGCGAAGGACACCACCACGGCCGGTCCCGCCAGCGGTGCGGCCTCCCCCAGCACGACGAAGATGCCGGTGCCCAGTGTCGCGCCGACCGACAGCGCGATGAGCGAGATCAGCCCGAGACTGCGCCGCAGCTGAGAGTGCTCGCCGTCGGCGGCCAGCTGTTCGACGGGTTTGGTGCGCAGCAACGATGCGGTGAATCGACTGAGTCCGGGCACGTGCCGCCACGCTACCCGGTGATAACCGGCCGGTTACCATCGGTTGCACCATGAGTGAGATTCCCCAGATCCACGGCGAGGTGGACACCGGCTTCGGCCCCGTCGCCGACGCCTTTCGGCGCAACTTCACCCGGCACGGCGAGATCGGGGCGGCGGTGGCCGTGTACGCCGGTGACCGACCGGTGGTGGATCTGTGGGCGGGGTATCGGGATCGCCGGCGCTCGGTGCCGTGGGAGCGCGACACCATGGCCCCGGTGTTCTCCTCCACCAAGGGCATGGCGGCCTTCGTCATCGCCGCGGCGGTCTCGCGGGGATGGCTCGACTACGAGACGCCGGTGGCCGAGTACTGGCCGGAGTTCGCCGCGCACGGCAAGGAGTCCATCACCGTCCGGCAGCTGATCGACCACCAGGCCGGGCTGGCGGCGCTGGACCGCACGGTGCGGCTGCGGGAGCTGGACGACCTCGATCGGCTGGCGGGGATCCTGGCGGAGCAGAAACCGTTGTGGCGGCCCGGAACCCGGCACGGCTACCACCCGATCACGGCCGGTCTCTACCAGACGGAGCTGATCCGCCGGGTGGATCCGCGCGGGCGCACCCTGGGCCGGGTCTTCGCCGAGGACTTCGCCGCGCCACTGGGTCTGGACTTCCACATCGGGCTGCCCGAGCAGGTGTCGATGGACGGCATCGCGACGCTGTCGGGCACCCGCGGCCTGGACGTGCTGCGCTACGAACGCGATCTGCCGGTGCGCATCGGCATTCAGCTGGCGGTGCAGCGCGGCCTGTCGTATCGGGCGCTGAGCAGCCCCCGCACCGGCGCTCCGGAGCGCGCGGCCCGCCGGGAGTTCCTGTCCAAGGAACTGCCCGGTTCCAGCGGTGTCGGCACCGCCCGCTCGCTGGCCCGCGTGTACGGTGCGGCGGCCGCCCGCACCGGCGAGCTCCCGATCGACCCGGACCTCATCGACCGGCTCGGCGCCGCCGACACCGCCGACGACGTACCGGCCGACGACCTGATCCTGCTCACCCGCAGCCGCTACCACCTCGGCTTCCGGAAGTCTTGCGGCGCTTTCCGTTTCGGCACCGACAAGCGCGCCTACGGCACCACCGGCCTCGGCGGCTCGTTCGGATTCGCCGATCCGGCGACGGGTCTCGGCTTCGGCTACGCCATGAACCGGCTCGGCCTGGCGGTGCTCGACGACGCGCGCGCCCGCAATCTGCGCACGGCGCTGCGGGCCTGCGTCGCCTGATTCCGGCTCAGGCGCGCACGTCGTGGACGTGGTGGACCAGGTCGTGCAGGAAGTAGCGACCCAGGGTGTCGACGGTGAACTGGGAGCCGTTGCTGCGGCGGGCCACCCGCGCGCGCTGGTCGGCGGGCACGGATTCGTAGGCGCGGGCCGCTGATTCGGCGGCGGCACCGAGTTCGGCGGCGACGGCGGCGGGGCTCTGGGTCGCGTAATCGTCAGCCTCGGCGGTGATGTCCTGATCCCAGTTGGCGAACATCGGAATGCCCGCGTCGACGGTGACGCTCGGGTCGTAACCGGAGATGACCGGGCCGGGGACGGCGGCCGCCGCCAGTGTGATGCCGAGGCGGTGGGTCATGATGCGGCACACGTCGCGCACATGGGCGGCGTATTCCAGGGTGGACCAGGTCGATTCGTCCGGGCGGACCCGGACGTCCGGGCGTTCGAGCGCCGCGGCGAAGCGGTCGGCGCTCTCCCGCACCAGGCCCGGAACGGCCTCGTAGGGGGTGGCGGCGGGGTCGAATCCACAGTCGGCGCAGGCGCGTTCGAGGACCCAGGTCCAGTCCTTGGTATCGGGAACGATCGGCATGCCGAAAACTTATCCTGGCAAAAGTTTTTCGGCCACTAATTTCCTGCCACCTGTCGGCAAGATTCCGACAGCGCGGCTCACTCCATCAGCCGGTGCGCCTTCTCGAACAGTTCCAGGGTGATGGCGTGCAGGAAATCGCCGACCTGCTTGGGCGCCTTCCCGGCGAAGGCACGGGCGTGGGTGCCCTCCAGCACGATGCCGAGCTTGAAGCAGGCCAGCACCGTGTACCAGGTGACGTCGCTCAGGTCGCGGTCGGAGAACCGGCCGTAGTGGGCGGTCATCTCCTCCGGCGTAGGCAGGCCGCCGACCGCGCCCAGGCTGCCGACCAGGGCCGCGCCCGTGGTGCCGGGTTCGGGGCGGGTCGCGATCTGCCAGCCCAGGTCCAGCAGCGGGTCGCCGATCGTGGACATCTCCCAGTCGACCATGGCCACCACGTCGGGGCCGTCGAAGGAGAACATCATGTTGGCGAGGTGGCAGTCGCCGTGCAGGATGCCGGGCCGCCACCGGGCGGGACGGTTGCGGTCGAGCCAGTCCCCGACGCGCTCCACGCCCGGGATCTCCGGCCCCGGGTAGCCCGCATTGGCGCTGTAGGAGTCGAGCTCCTTCAGCCAGCGCGGCACCTGACGTTCCAGGAAACCCTCCGGCTTGCCGTAGTCGCTCAGCCCGAGCGCCTCATGGTCGAGGGAGCCGAGGCGGGCGATGGCCTCCACCGCCGACAGACCCATCTGCCGCCGCACCTCGGGATCACCCGCGTGCAGCTCGGGCAGTTCGTTCTGCGGGTTGAAGCCGACGACCGGCTCCATGAGGTAGAAGGACGCGCCGAGCACGGAGTCGTCGGGGCAGGCGGCGATCACCCGGGGCGCGCGGATGCCGGTGCCGTCGAGCGCACCGAGAATGCGCGATTCGCGATTGATGACGGAATTGCTGGCCGCTCGCAGATGCTTGGGACCGCGCCGCAGCACATAGTCGCGGCCGCCGCGACGGAAGCGCAGCATGATGTTCTGGGTGCCGCCGCCGAGCGGTCGCACATCCTCGAATTCCCCGCCGGGCAAGCCCTGCTCATCCATCCACTTCCCGATGATCGCGAAGTCGACGACATCTCGATCCACTGCGACCGGCTGCACTTCAGACATGCCCCACATTGTGCCGCAGCCGTCCAGCACAACTGAAGGCATATGCCAGCAGAAGTGGCGGTGGCCATGTTCACGCAGGTCGAAGTGCGGAGTTCGATACCCGGCGGCGTAGTCTGCCAGGCAAATGCGCACGCTCCTGATCGACAACTACGACTCGTTCACCTACAACCTGTATCAGCTGATCAGTGAGGTGAACGGGATCGAACCCGTGGTCGTGCGCAACGACGAGGTCGACGATCCGGCCGAACTGGACCTGGAATCCTTCGACAACATCATCATCTCCCCCGGACCGGGCCGACCGGATGTGCCGCGCGACGTCGGCGTCTCGACGGCGCTCATCGCCCGCAGCGAGCTACCGCTGCTGGGTGTTTGCCTGGGCCACCAGGGCATTGTGATCGCGGCGGGCGGGGTGGTGACGAGGGCTCCCGAACCCCGGCACGGCTATCCCGATCGCGTCACTCACGACGGGCGGGATCTGTTCGCGGGCGTACCGCAGGACTTCACGGCCGTGCGGTACCACTCGCTGTGCGCGGCGCGGCCGCTGCCGGAAGCCCTCGAGGTCACGGCGACCACGCCGGACGGGGTGATCATGGGGGTGCGGCATCGCGGCCGGCCGCAGTGGGGGGTGCAGTTCCACCCGGAGTCCGTCGCGAGTGAGTACGGGCGCGCGCTGCTGCGGAACTTCGCGCGGCTGACGGAGGCGGCCGGCGTCCGTGCCCCCGGCCGGGGCCAAGTCGCGAGCCCCGGCGCGGCACGGTCCGGCTCCGATCGTCGACTCGGCGGACACACCGCTGCTTTCGGCTCGCGCGCGGCGGCCGCATCGGAAGACCACGACGTCGTGTCCCCGGAAAACCGTGCCGCACAGCGCCTGCCGGAGACGCACGCGGCGACCGTCGAGTACCGGGTCGAGCACACGACCATCGAGCGTGCCCTGGACGCCGAGGCGGTATTCCTGCGGCTGTACCGGGATTCGGAGACCGCGTTCTGGCTCGACAGCGAACATGTGGAGCCCGGGTTGGACCGGTTCTCCTTTCTCGGGGACGCCTCGGGACCGCTGGCCGAGGTGGTGCGCTACCGGGTCGGCTCGGGCAGCGTGGAGGTGGAGTCGGCGGGCGGCCGACGACAGGTCGCGGGCGGGGTGCTGGACTATCTGTCCCGGGAGCTACGTCGTCGCCGCATCGAATTCCCTCCGGTGCCTTTCGATTTCGTCGGAGGCTACGTGGGGTACCTCGGCTACGAGATGAAGGCGGACTGCGGGGCGGCCGCGGCGCACCGCGCGCCCGCCCCGGACGCGCAGTGGGTGTTCGCCGACCGGCTGATCGTCGTCGACCACGAGGCGGGCCGCACCCATCTGCTGGCGCTGGCCGAGCCGGGCGCGGAATCGGTTCGGGCCGCGCGGGATTGGCTCACCGCCACGCGCGCCGTCGTGGCCGCCCTGCCCACCTGGGAGAACCCGCCCACCCTGGACCTGGTCGCGGAGGAGCGGACGGTAGCGCCGCTGCTCACCCGGGGGCGGGAACGGTATCTCGCCGATGTCGCGGCCTGCCGGGAGCAGTTGCGCGCGGGCGAGTCGTACGAGATCTGCATCACCGACAGCGCCTATCTCCCCGCCGATTCCGACGGGCTCGACGTCTACCGCACCCTGCGCCGCGGCAATCCCGCCCCGTACGCGGCCTTCCTGCGCTTCCCGGGACTGGAGGTGGCCTGTTCCTCCCCCGAGCGCTTCCTCAAGATCGACCGCACGCGCACGGTGGAGTCCAAGCCCATCAAGGGCACCGCGCCGCGTGGGCTCACCGCCGCCGAGGACGAGCAGCTGGCGGCGGAACTGGCCAGCAGCCCGAAGACCCGCGCGGAGAACCTCATGATCGTGGATCTACTGCGCAACGATCTGGGCCGGGTGTGCGAGATCGGCACCGTGCACGTGCCCAAGCTGATGGCAGTCGAGACGTATACCACTCTGCACCAGCTGGTTTCGACCGTTCGCGGCACCCTGCGCGCCGACCACGACGTGATCGACTGCGTCCGCGCCTGCTTTCCCGGTGGTTCCATGACCGGGGCACCGAAGCTGCGCACCATGGAGATCATCGACGGCCTCGAGACCGAGGCCCGCGGCGTCTACTCGGGCACCATCGGCTTCCTCGGTCTGGGCGGCACCGCCGATCTGAATATCGTCATCCGCACCGCGGTGCGCCAGCACGGCCGCTGGCGGGTGGGCGCGGGCGGGGCCGTCGTCCTGGACTCCGATCCCGAGGCCGAGTACCACGAGATGGTCTGGAAGGCCGCCGCCGCGCTGCGCGCCCTGCCGGGTATCGGCGTCGCACCGCGCGCACCGCTGCCCTCCGCCTGAGGGCGGCTCGACCGGTCGCGGCGAACTCGCCTACTTCCGCCGGTCGCGACGCGACTTCGGTTCGGGCGGGGCGGGTTCGGCATCCTCGCGGGGAGCACTGAACCGCCCGAGCAGAGAGACGCCGGGAAGTCGGGACAGCCGGGTGAAGACGTCCTCGCCGAACGCGATCATGGCCTCGAGTCGCGGGAGCAGGCGGTCGTAGGCGGCGAAGGCCGGATCGGCCAGTGCGAGCGTCCGGTCGAGACGGTCGATGGTGGCATTGAGCCGGTCGATGGCGGTGGCGAGGTTCTCGATGAGGTCGGGGAGCTGGGCGGCCAGTTGCACGGAGGCCGGCGGGAGGCGCACCGCGGTGTCGAAGGCGGTACCGGCGGTGAGCTGGGCGGCGTCGAGGACCTGGCCCGCGGCGTGCTGGGCCGCTTCCACCGCGGACTGGGCGGCGGCGATGAGGTCGCCGGGGCTGGCGGCGCGCTGCTGGCCCTTGCGGCCGGACCCCTTCGGGTTGCTGCCGGGGTCCTTCGGAGTGGTCATGCCTCCACTGTGCCGGAGCGGCGGCGAAAGTACATGTAAGACCGCCCGGTTCTATTCGGCCGGGTGGTGTGTCGGAGCGACATGGCATAGTTCGATCACGATGAAACTGATCAGGGGTGGCCATGCGCCGGTGCCGACATCGCTTCTGACCGTTGTCCTTTCGTGGCAGTCGGAACACGAGGTGGACGCGCACGCCCTGTTACTCGCCGACGGCGGCCGGGTGCGCTCCGACCGGGACTTCGTCTTCTTCAACGCGCCCCGCCACATATCCCAGGCGGTCACCCTGGACCAGGCGCCCGCCCCCGGCACCGCGCGCCTGTCGGTCTCCCTCCCCCGTACCGAATCCGACGTCACGCGCATCGTCCTCACCGGCTCCGTGGACGCCGACTCCTTCACCGAGATCCCCGGTCTCGTCCTCACCGTCTTCGATCACAGCCGCCCGGTGGCCTGGTTCGAGATCGATGCCGCGGAATCGGTGCGGGCCATGATGTTCGGCGAGTTCTACCGCCGCGACGGGCAGTGGCGTTTCCGCGCCATCGCGCAGGGCTGGGCCAGCGGGCTGGCGGGCATCGTCACCGAATTCGGGGTCGAGGTCGACGATGCCGGGGACGCGCCGGAACGCACGGATGCCGCCGCCGCGGCGCGCCACGAGCTGGCCGGGGCACCCGCGGGGGGCTCCGCGCCGTGGGAGCGGCGGATGCGGCCGGGATTGTCGTTGGAGCGGGAAGCCCGGGAGATTCCACCGCTGCTGCTGCCACCGCCGCATCCGGAGCGAGCGGACTGGCACGTGGATCCGGAGGACCCCGCACGGCTGCGCTGGTGGGACGCGGCGCAGTGGACCAGTTCCGTGCGACCGGTGCCGTCCACCGACGCGCGGCACTGCCCGCGGTGCGGGCGGACGCGGCGCTGGCGGCTGTTCGGGCGGCCCGCCCCGTGCCGGGAGTGCTCGGACCGGATCGAGGAGTATCTCGAGGGCTGGGTGCAGCGAGCCGCACGGGTGCTGCGGACGACCGGGACACACGGTGCGGACTGGGAGGCGCTGTGGACGGCGCTGCGCTATCAGCGCATCGAGCAGGCGCTGGGGCTGGAACGTCTGCGGCCCGTCGGGCACGACCATGTGGAACGCCTGGTCGCGTTCGCCTTCGCCGACGGGGTCATCGAGCAGACCGAGCGCGACGCCTTCGACGCGGCGGTCGGCGAACTGGCCCTGACCGGTCCGCTCATCGAGGATCTGCGGCGGCGTATGCAGCGCGGGCATACGCTGTCCCGGCTGCGGGCCGGGGACCTGCCGGTGGTGCGGGCGGTGGGCCTGCACCTCGATCCGGAGGAGAAGGTGCACCTGGATGTGCCCGCCATCCACATCCGCCAGCTGTCGCGCGGCCCCAGGCACAGCGAGGGCAGGCTGATCTGCAGCAATAAGAAGCTGCGCTTCGTCGGCACCGACACCGGCATCGAAATGCCCTGGGCGCGCGTGGTCTCGGTGATCTCGGAGAACGGTCGCGTGGTGCTGGCCGCGACCTCGGCACGCGGCGGGGCGACCTTCGACGTGGCCGATCCGGACTACACGGCCGCCAGCCTGGAGGGCGCGCTGCGGGTGGCCAAGCGCCTCGCCCTCACCCCGGGGCAGCGCGATACCCGCAGCATCCCCCAGGAGGTCAAGGCGGAGGTGTGGCAGCGCGACGGCGGCAAGTGCGTGGAGTGCGGCGACAGCCACTATCTGGAGTTCGACCACATCATCCCGCTCAGCCGGGGTGGGGCGACCAGTGCGGCGAATCTGCAGATCCTGTGCCGCGCCTGCAATCGCTCCAAGGGCGCTCGTATCTAGTTGTGCTCGGCGGTCCCGGCAACCGCCCGTAACCAACCGGTTGGATCGTTAGACGGTCGCGCCCCATTGCGCTGGCCTCGACGTCATTGGCGAGGCGGTGGTCCTCCGATTCCGGCGGCCACGTCGGCGGTATGCCGAGGAAGCCTGTTCTGTTGTGATGTCCATCCTCATCCACGCACGGATGAGGTCACATCCGGGGAATTACCGAATCCAGCCCGGATATTCAGCCCCGGAGAATACGTAGTACCACCGGTTCGGTACAGAACCGTTCCCGTGCCTCCACCAGCGAGGGCAGCTCGGTGTCCGACAATCCGCCCTCGTCCACCACGGTGCATGTGCTGTCGGTGATGCGGGTGCCGTCGGTGTCCAGGCGCACCCGGGCGGTGACGACGGGGATCAACACGTCGTCCGCGAAGCGCCAGAACCCGACCGACCAGCTCAGCTGGGCGTCGCGGGCGGTGGACGCCACGTAGCCGTCGGCGGTGGTGTCGATGGCGACGCCGGTGAGTTCACCGGCCCGCCGCAGCTCGGTGGCCGCTCCCGACGCGCGATAGACGGCGTAGCGGGTATTCGGCGTGGCGAGGTGGAGCGGGACGATCAGCTCCTCGCGACCGTCACCGTCGATATCGCGCAGGCTCGGATCGGAGGGATGCCGGATATCGTGCTCGGCGAGTGTCTGCGTGGCGGTGCCGTCTGGCCCGGTGACCTCGATGGTCGCGTCGGTCCGCCCGTCCACGGTGGTCCGCCGGACCGTGTAGGCGAGGCCGACCGGATCGCGGGAGCGCAGGCGGCAGTCCGGCGAGTCGGCGGGCACACCGAGGTCGCCGCACGCGGGCGGCCCGTCGGGTGCGGGCGCACGGGAGACCGTCCGCGGCTGCCGCACCTCGGCGACCCCTGAGCGCTCCGAGACCGGTTGGGCCGTATCGGATTCGGCGCAGCCCGCGAGGACGGAGGCGGTCAGGGCGATCAGGTAGCCGACCGCGGAGATCCTCCCCATAGGGCGAGGATAGGGCGTCCCACCATCGCACCGAGCGATATCGCCCCGACCCGCGCGGGGGCAGCACCGCGCGGCACAACATGACATCATGTGCACAACTGCGCACTCATTGGCTTATAGTGGGCGGCGTGATGGAGGTTCTACGGCACCGGCGATTCCGCCGGCTGTTCACCGCCCAGGTGGTGGCGCTGATCGGTACCGGCCTGCTCACGGTGGCCCTCGGCCTGCTGGCCTACGACATCGCGGGCAGTCGGGCCGGCGCGGTGCTCGGCACCGCGCTGGCCATCAAAATGGTGGCGTATGTCTTTGTGGCCCCGGTGATCTCGGCTCTGGCCGAACGGGTGCCGCGCCGACCGCTGCTGGTCTCGGCGGACGCGGTGCGGGCCGGGGTCGCGCTGCTGCTGCCGTTCGTGACGCAGGTGTGGCAGATCTACGCGCTGATCTTCGTCCTGCAGGCCGCCTCGGCGACCTTCACGCCCGCCTTCCAGGCCGTGATCCCCGCGATCCTGGTCGAGGAGCGGCAGTACACGCGCGCGCTGTCGCTGTCCCGGGCGGCCTATGACCTGGAGTCGCTGCTGAGTCCGGCGCTGGCCGCCGCCCTGCTGACTGTGCTGGGCTACCACCTGCTGTTCCTCGGGACCGCGGCGGGTTTCGTGGTATCGGCCGCCATGGTGGTGGGCACCGCACTCCCCCGGCTCACCCCGGTGCCGACGGCACAGTCGCTGCCCCGCCGGATCACCGCGGGCGCACGGGCCATGCTGGCCCTGCCCGCGCTACGCGCCCTGCTGGTCATGAATCTCGCGGTGGCCGCGGCGACGGCGTTGGTCGTGGTGAACACCGTCGTGTACGTGCGGGAACTGCTGCACGGAACGGCGACCGGGGTGGCGGTGGCCTTGGGCTGCTTCGGATTCGGCTCCCTGACGGTGGCCGTGGCCACGCCCCGCCTGCTGGCGGCATTCGGCGACCGGCGGCTCATGCTCACGGGGACGCGGTTGCTCGCCGCCGGATCGACCGCCGCGGCCGCGCTGACACCGCTGTTCGACTGGCCGCTGCTGGCCTGCACCTGGATGGCGCTGGGGGCGGGCACCTCCCTGGTGAATACACCGGCAGCCCGGCTGCTGCGGGCGGGATCCCCACCCGGCGACCGGGCGGCCGTGTTCACCGCTCAGTTCTCACTGTCGCACGCGGCGTTCCTGCTCACCTACCCCATCGCGGGGTGGGCGGGTACGCTCACCGCCGGGTTGATCCCGGGTCGACCGGGCACGGCCTGGGCGGATCCGGCCGGCGGGCTGTTCGTGGCGGCGGCCGTACTGGCGGCGATCGCTACACTTGCGGCTATGGCGACCGCCCGGTTGTGGCCGGTGTCCGCACCGGCGGGCACGGGAGGGCCGGTCTCGGCAGGAAGGTGAGCTGATGGCGCGCAAAGGTATTCCGGCCGCGGAATCCGCTGCCAGCCTCAGCCATCCGATCGCGCCGGACCAGGCCCGCCTCGATGCCGCGACCTCGACCTTCCGCATGCTCTCCGATCCCACCCGGCTGCACATCCTGTGGATTCTGGCCGCGTCCGAGGCCGATGTGACGGCGCTGACCGAGGCGGTCGGGGCCAATCGCACCGCGGTCAGCCAGCATTTGGCCAAACTGCGCTTCAGCGGCATGGTGGACACCCGCCGCGAGGGGCGGCGGATCATCTACCGGCTGCGGGACGGTCATCTGGCGCGACTGGTGCGCGAGGGGCTCAATCACGCCGATCACGTGGTGACCGGCGAACCGCCGCACGAGTAGCGGGTCCGCGCTCCTGATCAGTGGGACGAAGGGTCGCGGCGCCGCGCTCACCCGCTCGACCATATGCCTATTCGAAATACTCGAGACGAATGGGCGAGAGGGCGAGCATGCACTCCAACAGCGAGGCGGACGGCCGGTACGACGTGGTGATCGTCGGGGCGGGGTTCGCGGGGCTCTACGGGGTCCACCATGCGGTGCGGGCGGGTCTGACCGTGCTCGGCATCGAGGCGGGCGACGATGTGGGCGGCACCTGGTACTGGAACCGCTATCCGGGCGCACGCTGCGATGTGGAGAGCGTGGACTACTCGTACTCCTTCGATCCGGAATTGCAGCAGACCTGGACGTGGACCGAGCGATTCGCCGCGCAGCCGGAGATCCACGCCTACCTGCGACATGTGGCCGAACGCTACGAACTGCGACGGCACTACCGGTTCGGCACCCGCGTCACCGCCGCGGAGTTCGACGAGCCCACCGCCACCTGGGCGGTGCGCACCGATCGCGGCGACACCGTCACCGCCCGCTTCGTCGTCTTCGCCACCGGCTGCCTGTCCGAACCCATCCGCCCGAATATCCCGGGGGCCGACACCTTTCAGGGCGTCGAGCTGTTCACCGCCCGCTGGCCGGAGGCGGGCGCGGACCTCACCGGCAAGCGGGTCGCCGTGATCGGCACCGGCTCCTCCGGCATCCAGGTCTCGCCGCTGCTGGCGCGCGAGGCCGCCGCCCTCACCGTCTTCCAGCGCTCGCCGAACTACAGCGTGCCCATGCCCAACCGGCCGTGGACCGAGGACGAACAGCACGGCATCCGCGCCACCTACGCCGAACGCCGCGCGAAGTCCTACTACGCCCCGGCCGCCACCCCGCACACCGGTATCCAGACCAAGGCCCTGGAGCTGAGCGAACCCGAACGCCTGGCGGCCATGGAACAGCGCTGGAACGAGGGCGGCGTGCTGTTCAACAAGGTCTTCCCGGACCAGAACAGCGATCTGGCCGCCAATGACATCGTGCGGGAGTTCGCCGAGGCCAAGATTCGCGCCAAGGTCACCGACGCCGCCGTCGCCGCCGATCTCATTCCCACCGACCACCCCATCGGCACCAAGCGCATCTGCACCGACGTCGGCTACTACGAGATGTTCAATCAGCCGCACGTCGACCTGGTGAATCTGCGCCGCGAGCCCATCGAGGAGATCACCGCCACCGGCATCCGCACCGGCGAACGGTTCCTGGAGTTCGACGCCATCGTCTACGCCACCGGGTTCGACGCCATGACCGGCGCGCTGCTGCGGGTGAATCCACGGGGCGCGAACGGGATTCGGCTGCACGACGCCTTCGCCGACGGCCCGACCACCTATCTCGGCTTCGGAATTCCGGGCTTTCCCAACATGTTCAGCGTCAACAGCGTCGGAACCCCGTCGGTGATGGCGAATATGGCGCTGCACTCCGAACAGCAACTGGACTGGGTGCTAGCGCTCATCGACCACTGCCGCGCCACCGGCGTCACCCGGGTGGAAGCCCGCCAGGAGGCCGCCGCGGAGTGGACCGCCCACCTCACCGAGGTGGCGGAGGGCACCCTGTTCGTGCGCGCCAATTCCTGGTACATCGGTGCCAATGTGGATGGTAAGAAGCGGGTGTTCATGCCCTACATCGGCGGCTTCGGCAACTATCGCCGCCGCTGCGACACCGAGCGCGAGCACGGCTACCCGGGCTTCGCGCTGAGCCGCTAGCGGTCAGCCGGACAACGGCAGCCGAAGTTCCACCGACGTCCCCGTGCTGCCGGTCTCCAGCCGGACCTCCGGAACCAGAGCCCGGACCAGTCGCAGGCCGCGGCCGCGCACCTCGCCCGGATCCGGTCGCGGTGGTCTCCACCGGCCGTGGTCGGTCACCACGAGGTGCACCGCGGACCGGGTCGCCCAGCCCTCGACATGCACGGTGCCCGGACGGTCCCGATAGCCGTGTTCGATGGCGTTCGAGCACACCTCGGTCACCGCCAGCACCACATCGTCCACCCGTTCCGACGCCATCCCCGTGGTCGGCAGCCAGTCGCGCAGCGCCCGGCGCACCATCACCAGGTTGCGGGGCTCGGCGGGCAGCCGGACGCGCAGGGGCGTCGATGGTTGCGCTTGCCGCGGTCGCTGGATCATCATCGACACGCCGCCTCCTGTTCCGCCGTTGCCGGCGAGTCGCACCATCTGTCCTAGTCGCTCCTTGGTAGCAATACCCGTGCAACTCACGGCTATTCGACCCGTTGTGGGAGGATTGAACACACGGCGGATGGGTACGCACGCAATGGCGCGCGGCCAGGAACCGGCCGCCCGCGTAGTACCTGGGCAGCCCTGGAGAAAGGACTCGACGGTGACCGAGAGCGGGACGTCCCGAACACTGTCCGTGGCGGTCCACGAGCACGATGGCACGCTCGTGGTGACCGCGAACGGTGAGATCGACATCGCCTCGGTCCCCGAGCTGCAGTCGGTGCTCGAGGAGACCCTGGCCACCGGGCGCGTGCCGGTGCTGGACATGTCGGGGGTGGGTTTCATGGGTTCGGTGGGGCTGAGCGCCCTGCTGGTGGCGGCCGAGGCGGCCAAACCGGCCCGGCTGCGTGTGGCCGCCAGCCCGCAGGTGCGCCGTCCCATCGACGTGACGGGGCTGGACGAGGTGGTGGCGCTGTTCGACACCCTGGACGAGGCCCTCGCCGCCGGGGAGCTCGATCTCTCGGTGTGACCGGGCTGCCCCGGCCGGTCAGTGCCGGGGCAGCCGGACCACCTGGACGAAGAATTCGTCGATCTGCTTGATCGCGGCCATGAACTGGTCCAGATCCACCGGTTTGGTCACGTAGGCGTTGGCGTGCAGCTGATAGCTGCGCAGGATGTCCTCCTCCGCCGCCGAGGTGGTCAGCACGACCACCGGAATGTGCGCCAACTCGGGATCGGTCTTGACCTTGCCGAGTACCTCCCGCCCGTCATATCTGGGCAGGTTGAGGTCGAGCAGGATGAGGTCGGGGCGCGGGGCGTCGGCGTGCTCGCCCTGACGGTAGAGGAAGTCCAGCGCCTCCTGCCCGTCCCGCGCGACGTGCATCGTATTGCCGATCTTGTTGTCCTCGAACGCCTCTCGCGTCATCAGCTCGTCGGCAGGATCGTCCTCCACCAGCAGGATATCGATCGGACGGACGACCTCGTTCATGGCGATACTCCTTCTTCGGCGGTGATCGGCCGGTCGACGGTGGATTCGACCGCCGCGACCAGCGTGAAACGGAACCGGGTGCCACCGGTGTAGTCGGTGTCGATCCCGATGTGACCACCGTGGTACTCGACGATTTTCTTGCAGATTGCCAAACCGATTCCGGTACCGCCGTATTCACCGCGCGGATGCAACCGCTGGAAGATGACGAACACCTTGTCGGCGAACTCCGGCTCGATGCCGATGCCGTTGTCGGTCACCGTGAACGACCAGCCGCCGTCCGCATCCGCCACGCAGGTGATCTCGACGACCGGTGCGCGATCGGCGGCACGGAACTTGATGGCGTTCCCGATCAGGTTCTGCCACAGCATGGTCAGCAGCACGGGTTCACCGACCAGCTCGGGCAGCCGGTCCGGGCGGACGACGCGCGCCCCGCTCTCCTCGATGGCGGTGGACAGATTGGCCAGCGCGCGGTCGAGCGGATCGTCCAGTCCGATGGGTTCGGTGCTGGTGATCACCCGACCCACGCGGGAGAAGGCCAGCAGGTCGTTGATCAGCACCTGCATGCGCTTGGCCCCGTCCACCGCGTAGTGGATGTACTGCTTGCCGCGCTCGTCCAGTTGGCTGCCGTAGCGCTTCTCGATCAGCTGACAGAACGAGGCGACCTTGCGCAGCGGTTCCTGCAGGTCATGGGAGGCGACATAAGCGAACTGCTCGAGTTCGGCATTGGAGCGGCGCAGTTCCAGAGTCTGGCTGTCCAGGAACGCGCGCTGCTCCTCCACTCGGGCCTGCTGTTCCCGGGAGGACTCCAGTTCGGCGAGGATGCGGCGGCGCATATCGTCGACCGCCGTCGCCACCGCCGCCACGTCGGCCGGACCGCGGGCGTCGATGCGGTGGGCGAAGTCGCCGCCCGCCACCCGCTGCGACGAGTCGGTGAGTTCCCGCATGGGCCGCACGATCAGCCGCCGGACCAGGACGATCATGGCGATGCCGGTCAGCAGGCAGACCCCGATCATGACGCCGAGGATCGCGTTGCGCACGGTCCTGGTCCGCGCCAGCGCCGCGGAATCGGTCGCCGCCATCTCGTTCAGATGCTCCTCCTGGGTGGTGAAGCGGTCGCGGAGCTGGTCGAAGATGTCCTTCCCCTGCGCGGCCGTGACATCCCCCAGATCGCGCACCGCCGCTGCGGAGCCCGCCGAGACCAGCGGTTCGGCGTAGGAGCCGCGCCAGCCCGCAGCGGCCTGTTCGACGGCGGCCAGATCCGCGATCGCCACCGGCCGATCGCCCACCAGCTCCCGAAGCCGCTGGGCCGCTCGGCCTTCCTCCAATCTGCCGTCGTAGTAGGGCTGGAGGAAGCGTGGATCGCCGGTGATGGCGTAGCCGCGGATACCGGTCTCCTGGCTGATGAGCGCGTTCTGCAGGCGAATGGCCTCGTTCTGCGCGGGCAGCGCGCTCGCCACCAGCCGGTCGGTCACCTCCGTGGTCTCGGCGACCACCTGGGCGACGGCCAGCGCCGCCAGTGCCACCACGAACAGCAGACTCGCCAGGACCACGTGCAGCCATGCCTGTGCCGTCAGCTTCCCCACCGGTCCGGAGGGTCGCTCGGATGCCATCAGTCGCGGTTCTCCCTGTCGTCGGCCCAATGCAGATACAGCATGGCCACATCGTCGTCGAGTCCGCCCGATGCGGCGGCCAGCGATTCGACCTGGCCGATCAGCGCGTCCAGGAAGGCGTCGGGGCTGTCGGCGCGGATGCGGCGGGCCAGGTCGAGCAGGCCGTCCTCGCCGAGCCGGTCGCCGTGCTCGTTCACGCAGCCTTCGAACAGGCCGTCGGTGAGCAGGGCGAGACCGCAGTCGGCGGGCAGGGCCGCCGTGTGTTCCGGCCAGTCGGCCCGACCGGGCAGGAAGCCGAGCGCCGGACCACCGGGCGTCTCCAGCCAGGAGACCTCGTCGCCGCAGCGCAGCAGCATGCCGGGATGGCCCGCGCGCAGCACCCGCACGGTGCCGTCGTCGGGACGCAGTTCCAGGCTGGTGGCGGTGGCGAAGGTGGACGGGGCGGTGCGTTCGGCCAGCAGCACCTGTTCCAGCAGCCGCAGCTGTCGCGTGCCGGTGACGCCGCTGAGAATCAAAGTGCGCCAGGCCAAGCGCAGCGCCACCCCGGCGGCGGCCGCGTCCGGGCCGTGGCCGGAGACATCGCCGATCACCGCGTGCACGATGCCGTCGGCATCGGCGACCACATCGTAGAAATCGCCGCCGAGCAGTGCGTGCGCTCGACCGGGCCGGTAGCGCGGGACGGCGGTCACGGCACTGCGCGCGGGCAGCAGCGGGGTGGGCAGCAGTCCGCGTTCCAGCCGGGCGTTCTCCTGCGCCCGCATCTGACTGGCCTGGAGGGCGGCGCTGGTGTGCTCGGTCTGTTTGCGCTGAATCGCGTATCGCACCGCGCGCCCGAACAATTCGGGTTCAACCCGGCCCTTGACGAGATAGTCCTGCGCCCCGGCGGCGACGGCGGCCAGACCGGTGTGCTCCTCGTCGAGCCCGGTGAGCACCACCACCGCCACATCGGCGCGGCCGCGTACCCGCGACAGCGCCTCCAAGCCGTGGGCGTCGGGCAGGTGCAGGTCGAGCAGCACGCAATTGGCCGTGCCCGCACGCAATTCCGGATCCGCCTCGGCCAGCGAGCGCACCCACCGCAGGGTGCATCCGGGCGCGCCCTCGGTGACCAACTCCTCCACCAGGAGGGCGTCGGCGGGGTCGTCCTCGATCAGGAGCACCCGGGGCTGGGGCCACACCCGGTCGGCGACCAGGCTTTCGAAGGGCTCACGCCGCACGGGCACCGCCGACGGGTACGGGGAAGGGGCGAGTGCGCCGGGTGGTGCGGCGTCCGGTGGTGCGGCGGAACAAGATCATTGCCTCCGATCGACCCCTGCGGGCAGGGTGGGCATGCGTCATCGACGCCACGGCCGGTTTCTGGACCGAACGGCCCTCGAATCGTAGCCGATCCAGCAGATCCACGGCAGCGACGCAGGTGAGCACCGGCGCGGCGGCATTACCTCGAAGGTAATCGACTCGCACACCCGCGTCCGGCAGGCTCGAGGTCATGACCACAACGATCGACACCGCCGGGACCGCCCTCTTCCACCGGTCCATGCCGTTCACCGAACGCCTGGGCGTGGAGGTGCTCGACAGTCGCCCCGATCTGGTGCGCAGCCGTCTGGCCTGGGAGGAATCCCTGTGCACCCTGGGCGGTGTGCTGCACGGCGGCGTGCTGATGGCCCTGGCCGACTCGACCGGGGCCGTCTGCGCGTACCTGAATCTCCCCGAGGGCAAGACCGGCACGACCACGGTCGAGTCCAAGACGAACTTCCTGCGCGCCGTCCGCTCCGGCTATGCCACCGCCACCGCGCGCCCCCTGCACGCCGGTCGCGCCTTCATCGTGGTGGAGACCGAGATCCACGACGACGCGGGCGATCTCGTCGCCAAGGTCACCCAGACCCAGGCCGTGCGCTAGGCGCTGCGGCGGCCGTGCAGACCGTAGCGCTCGCGCGCCGCGGCGGGGCGGATGCCCGCGTCCACCAGGCGCGGGTGGTCGAAGCCGCCGGTTCCCCGCATCCACCTCGGGAGTATGGCGATGCGGCCGCGAAGCAGCCGCCTGACCCCCACTACCTGGCGAAACCCGGTGGCGTCAGATGTATCGACACATCGTTCACGGTCACCTCGGGAGCCGTCAGGCGCGCCCGGACGTACCCGCCGGTCGCGTCGTCGGTGGTCCAGACGCTCACGCTCGGCCCGCACCAGGGCAGCGCGGTGCGCTCGATCGCCTCCTCCACGTCGGCGACCCGCATCACCGGCAGCACCGGTCCGAGCGTCTGCTGCGTCATCACCGCCATGGCCGGATCGGCATCGGCGAGGACCGTCGGCTCGAAACGATTGCCCGTACCCGCCCCGCCGATGCGCACCGACGCACCCTTGGTCACCGCGTCCTCGACCTGTCCGGCCACGAATCGGACGTGGGCCGCGGAGGTCATGACATAGGGGTCGGTGTCCTCGGGGTCCTCGGCCCCGAAGGCCGCCACCTCGGTACCGAGTTTGTCCAGAAATGCCTCGTAGACCGCGGATTCGACGAAGACGCGCTCGATGCTGTGATACCCCTGCCCGCATTCGGCGAGACCGCCCAGGGCCACCGCGGCGGCGGCGCGATCGAGATCGGCGTCGGCGAGCACGATCGCCGTGGATTTGCCGCCCAGCCCGAGTCGGCACGGAATCAGCCGACTCGCGGCCCGCAGCGCCACCACCTTGCCGGTATCGGCCGAGCCGGTGAAGTGCACGTGGTCGACGGTGTCGAGGACGGCGGGTCCGGCCTCCGGACCGAGCGCGGCGGTGAGCACCGCCGGTGCGCCGATGCGAGCCCATCCCGACACCACCTCGTTGACGGTCAACGGCGTCACACTCGACGGTTTGACGACCACCGCGCAACCCGACAGCAGCGCCGGAACGGCGTCGAAGAGGCTGAGCGCCAGCGGATAGGTCCAGGGCGCGATCACCCCCACCACCGCGCAGCGGCGGTAGGAGATCGACAGGTGCACCCCCAGCGTAGGCATGCTGTGCGCCCGGGGGCGTTGTACGCCAAGGAATTCCGCGCCGTGGCTGCGGTGGTAGTCGATGGCCTCGACGGCCAGGTCGAATTCCCGCCGCGCCGCCGAAACCGACTTTCCGGTTTCGCTCGCCAGCAGATCGGTGATGGCGTCGTCACTGTCCAGTAGCCAGTCGCGGAATTGCGTCAGCCAGTGCAGGCGACCGATGACACCCATTGCACGCCAGGGAATCTGGGCGGCCCGGAGGCGATTCACCGCGGTGTTCACCTGCTCGGGCGAATCCACCCAAACAGTTCCGACCGGTCGGCCATCATCCGGGGAATATACGGTGATCGAAGATTCCCGGACGGTTTTCGTATGCGGCATTCCAGCTCACTTCAGACGAATCGGGAATGGAAGTGCCGCACCGCGATCGGGTGAGTCGGGGGCACACTGGGCGACTACCGGGGCGGATGACCGCCGCTCGCGGTGCGGCATAAAGTCACCGTACGTTCGCCGGGTACGCCCGAACAGCACACAATGGGCCAGGAACCGGCGAATATCGGCCGCACCGGCGACCGAATCGTCACCGAATCCGAACCACCGGCAGGGCGGATTCTGAGACGATTTCACCATGGACACGGACAGGGCGGACCAACCTACTCGATTGCGCTCCATCGTCGGTGCGGCCCTGTTGGCGGACTTCGCGAGCACCCGGGGGCTCGGTCTGCCCGAGGTGCTGCGCGATACCGGCATCCGGGAGAGCGATCTGAACGAACCCACTGCCGAGATCACCCTCGGTCAGGAGGTCGCACTCATGCGCAATGTGGTGCGCGGCGTGGGTGACGAACCCGGTCAGGGTTTGCTGGCCGGACTGCTGTGCCATCCACCCAGCATGGGTGTGCTGGGCTTCGCGCTCATGACCTGTCCGACCTTCGGGCACGCGGTGGATATCGCCACCCGCTACGCCGACCTGTCCTTCACCGCCGCCCGGCTGTCCACCCGCCGGATCGGCGACGAGTTCTGGGTGCTGCGCGACGACCAGGCGCTGCCATCCGATATCCGCACCTTCGCGCTGGAGCGGGACCTGGCCGCCGTCGCGACGGTGCAGCAGGACCTGCTGTCCACCAAACTCCCCGTCGTACGCGTGGAGGTCACCGTCGCCCCGCATCCCATCTACGAAATGTTCGGGGCCATCTTCGGCGTGGACGACATCCGCTTCGACGCCGAGACCAGCTACCTGGTGATTCCGTCGAGCACACTGGATATGCCGCTCCCCCAAGCGAATACCGCCACCGCCCGCTACTACGAGCAGCAGTGCGCCGATCTCATGGAGCGCCGCCGCAGCCGCGTCGGCGTCAGCGGCCAGGTCCGCAAACTGCTCATCCGCCGCGGCGGCGTCGCCGATCAGACCCACATCGCCGCCGACCTCGACATCAGCGTCCGCACCCTGCGCCGCCGCCTCGCCGACGAGGGCACCACCTTCCGCGAACTGAGCAACGAGACCGTCGGCATGCTCGCCGAGGAACTCCTCGTCGCCGGCCTCACCGTAGAGCAGGTAGCCGACCGCCTCGGCTACTCCAGCGTCTCAGCCTTCGGCTCGGCCTTCCGCTCCTGGAAAGGCCAGTCCCCCGGCCACTTCGCCCGCATCAACCGCGGCCGGGCGACGGTCCGGGTGGGCGCCTGATCGGACAGCCTCCGCCTGGCCCGGCGAATCTCCACATCGAGCCCGAGGACCAGCGCTCGGAACCACCCGAGAAAAGCTGGTCCGGCCCGGTGGATACCGCGATCCGAAGTGCCCCCGGCCGGGCTCGAACCGGCAACCGACGGATTATGAGTCCGCAGCTCTAACCCATTGAGCTACAGGGGCGTGCTTCGGCACATTAGCAAGCGCGTCCGCAACCGCCAAACCCAACACCAGGTGGAGCGATTCCGCGCTCGACCTGGTCGATCCAGTAGCAACCGACTGAGCTACCGCCGTTACCGATTCCCTTTGTGGATATCGGCATTCCAGCCTTTCGACCGGGGAAGGTCCGTAACGGTGTCACCGCTGTCCGACGGGGCGGGCGGTGTCCTGATGACGGTCTCTCGTTTCCGTCCGCTGCTGGCCGGCGTTCGGGTCGAGTGCGAACCGATATGCCTGGACCACCCGGCCCGGTCGCGGCTGATACACCTTCACCCCCGATCACCCCTAGATTGAGAACATGGCGCAGTTTACGCGTTCGTTGAACAGCGCCCGGTGGGTTTCGAACTCTGCCCGAGAAGCGACTGACCAGGAGGAATGATGGCGAGCATGTTCACGAGGGTGTTGCGGGCCCATCAGTGGCTCTACGAGAAGAGTGGTGGGGTGGTGGGGCATCGGCTGTTGTTCGGCAACCCCACGTTGCTGCTGCGGACGGTGGGGCGGAAGACGGGGGTGGAGCGGACGAATGCGTTGACCTATGCGCGGGATGGGAAGGATTATCTGGTGACCGCGTCGAATGGTGGGTCGCCGCGGCCGCCGGGGTGGTTGGCGAATGTGAAGGCCAAGGGGGACTGTGAGATTCAGGTGGGAACCACGCGGATTCCGGTGACGGCGCGGGCCACGTATCCGGAGGATCCGGAGTACGCGCGGCGGTGGGCGCTGGTGGACGAGGTCAACAAGGGGAGGTACACGGCATATCAGAAGCAGACGTCGCGGCCGATCGCGGTGGTGGTGCTCAGCCCCCACTGATCGGACAAATTGGACACGAGGCTATGGGGCGGCTATCCTCGGCCGCGAGGGGAGTACTTCCCAAGCATCACTCCGGTCAGTACGGATCGCGCCGTCGCGATCCCCGGATGATCACCCGCGGCTCTCGCGGGTGAAGGAGACCTCGGCTGGTTATCCATGTCCGAGGAGTCCCTGTGTCCAATTTCTCCGTGCTCGCCGCCTCCACGAGTGTCGAATCCGTTGGTACGCCCGGTTTGTGGGCGTTGACCATTGCCGGCGTACTCGGCCTGCTGGTGCTCGATTTCGTGCTGACGCGGCGACCGCACGAGGTGTCCATGCGGGAGGCGATGGGATGGACCATCTTCTACATCGCCCTGCCCGTGGCCTTCGGCGTATACCTGTGGGCGAGTAGGGGTTCCACGCCGGGCGTGGAATTCTTCACCGGCTATCTGCTCGAGAAGTCGCTGTCGGTCGACAACCTGTTCGTCTTCATGCTGCTGTTGACGGCCTTCGCCGTGCCCGCGGCGCTGGCGCAGCGGGTGCTGCTGTTCGGCATCGCGGGTGCGCTGGTACTGCGCGGCATCTTCATCGCGCTGGGCGCGGCGGCGCTGGCCACGCTGGACTGGGCATTCCTGCTGTTCGGGCTGATCCTGCTGGTCACCGCGATCAAACTGATCCTCGACGCCATCGGCGGCGGCGAGACCGAGGTCGACGTGAACTCCATGAAGTCGGTGCGGCTGATGCGCCGGTTCATGCCGGTGACCGACGGCTACCGAGGCACCCGGCTGACCATCGTGGAGCACGGCAAGCGCGCCCTGACCCCGCTGGCGCTGGTGGTCGCCGCCGTCATGGCCACCGATCTGGTGTTCGCGGTGGACTCGGTGCCCGCCGTCTACGGCGTCACGGGTGACCCGTACCTGGTGTTCGCCACCAACGCGTTCGCGCTGCTCGGTTTGCGCGCACTGTATTTCGTGCTGCACGCGGCGCTGACGCGGCTGGTGCACCTGGTCTACGGTCTGGCGATCATTCTCGCCTTCATCGGCGTGAAGCTGGTGCTGCACTGGGCGCACGACATCTGGAGCGGCGTGCCGACCATCCCGACCCTGGCGTCGCTGGGCGTGATCGTGGCGGTGCTGACGACGGTGACGCTCACCAGCCTCTACGCCACTCGCGACCGCGCGGGCGACAAGGCCGAGCTCGCCGGTTGACGAGCGCCGGTGCGGGACGGCCCGCGCCCACCCCGGGAATTCCCGTGTGGTGCCGCGTCGCCGCGCCGTCGTACGGTGAATCGTGTTGCGTGGACTCGGTAATCGCCCTCGAATCGACCGGATCAACAGCGCGGTGGACGCACTGGAGTTGCCGGACGCGATCTTCAAGACCTGTCCGTGGCAGCCGCGTGAGCTGGTGGAGACCGGTCTGCGGCAGTGGCTGCGGTGCTGCGGCGCGGCACTGCGGGACGACCAGGTGATCGGCATGCCGTCCCACGCCGTGGACGAGGCGTGGCACGGGTTCATTCTATGCACGCTGCGCTATCAGCGCTTCTGCGACACCGCGTACGGGCGGTTCCTGCACCACTTTCCGGAGGGCGAGGGCTCCCGGGGCGCGGTCGTCGACCCCATGGCGGAGCAGCTCGGCCGGACGGTGGTGGCCTGGTCGATGGTCGCCCGGCCGGGTGAAAGCTGCGTGCTGTGGGATCTGGATTCTCGAGTGGGCGTCGCGCGGCCGTGGGGTATTCCCACGGAGCGCATCGCCCTGATCGAGGAATCGCTACGGCTGGATTCGCGGTAGCGGCGCGGCTGACGGTTCAGCTGCCGCCGCCACCGCCACCGCAACCACCGCCGCAGCCGGAGCCGGAGCCGGAGCCGGAGCTACCGCTACTCCCGGAATCGCCTCCACCCCAATCACTGCCACCATAACCGCTCCAGCCCCCGTACCCGCTGCCACCCGCGTAGCCGCCACCCGCGTAGCCGCCCGAGCTTCGAGACCTGCCCGCTCGCGCGCTCCCATGGCTGTATCGCTGCTGCCGTGCCTTCTCCGAGTTCCGCTTGCTGGACCGGATGAACATCGCGATCACCGAGCCCACCAGCAGTACTGCCACCAGAAATATGAACAGATCCATATCGATCCACTCCCCCGGGTGCCGACATCTTCGACTGTCGGATAGCAGAACGCTACCAGTCCCGGCGGACACCCCGCAGACCCATTTTTCGGGGTGATTGAACCGCGAGGCTCCGGGTACGGCGGCTATTCACCGCCTCCGCCCCCGCCCCCTCCTCCCCCACCGCAGCCCGAGCCGCCATCACTGTCGGACCCGCCGACATAGCCGCCGTCCTTCCCACCGACGGCACTGCCTCCCTCCCACTTGCTCCGGCGACGCGTCCGCTTCGGCAGCGCCCCGGAGGTCCGCCCGAGCCACGCGATGAACAGCCCCACGGCCAGCAACAGCACGATCGCCGCTATCAGTACGTCCATGCCCGAACGCTAAGGCGTGACCGTCTGTGCCGCTACCATTTTCGGCTCAGCACGAGAGGCTCGAAACGACAGGCTCAACACGACAACGGCCGGTCCGCGAACGCGAACCGGCCGTCTCCCGGACACCCACCGGGAGTTCGTGCGCCGCGCGGCTAGGTCAGCTTGACCCGAGCAGCGAAGAAGCGGGCGATGGCCGGGGCGAACCGGTTGAAGCGATATTGCAAATGCGCCTCGGGGGTCACCGGGACCACGGCACGTCCCTTCTCGACGGCCTTGACGATCTGGGCGGCGACCTTCTCCGGGCCGTAGCGCCGGGCCGCGTAGAGCTTGTCGTAGCGCTGCTGCTTGGCGGCTTCCTCCTCGGCGGAGACACCCGAGAAGCGGGTGGTGGCAACGATATTGGTGTGCACGATGCCGGGGCAGATGGTGTGCACGCCGATGCCCTTGCCCGCCAGCTCCGCGCGCAGGCAGTCGGAGAACATGAAGACGGCCGACTTGCTGGTGGAATAGGCGCTGAAGCCGCGCTGCGGGGTGTAGGCGGCCATGGAGGACAGGTTGACGATATGCCCGCCGAGTCCGCGCTCGGCCATGGCCTTGCCGAAGGCGCGGCAGCCGTTGACGACGCCGTGCAGGTTGATGTTCAGCACCCGGTCGAATTCCGCGGCGGGCGTGTCGAAGAAGTCCCCGGCCTGGCCCACCCCGGCATTGTTGATCAGGATGTCGGGCACCCCGTGCGCGGCGATCACGGCGGCGGCGTGTTCGGCGACGGCCGCCTCGTCCGCCACGTCCAGTTGGTAGGCGTGTGCCGTACCTCCTTCGCGCGCGATGAGCTCCGCGGTCTCCTTGGCGGCGTCGAGGTTGATGTCGGAGAGCACCACCTCGGCTCCCTTGCGGGCGAAGGCGAGCGCGGTCTCCCGGCCGATGCCGCTGCCGCCCCCGGTGATGACCAGCAGCTGATCCTCGAATTCGCGCTGCTGCCTGCCGACTTCGGCGCGTCGCAGCGCGCGGACGGCCTCCCCGGTCCGCAGTGATTCGATCATCTCGGTGGTGGCGGTGGCCAACAGTTCGGGGTGGGAGAACGGCAGCCAGTGTCCGCCGCCGACCTCGCGCCGGAACAGGGTGGGGGCCCAGTCCTGCTCGTTGTCGTAACCGGCGGGCCGCACCGCCACATCGCGGCGCGCGATGATCAGCTGCACCGGCACCTCGGTGCGGCGCTCCCGCGGATCGGCCAGGCGGCGCGGAATGTTCGCGCGGTAGATGCGCATTCCGTCGAAGAAGTCGCGCCGGAACTCGGGGCCGAGCGTGATGTTCACGGGCGAGGTCTCGTTCATCAGCCCGACGAAACGCGACCACATCTTCTCGGTCCCCAGCGGCTTGAGCACCACGCGCGGCACCCCGGGGGTCATGAAGAGTCCGGTGTAGAGCGAGGACAGCAGCTGCGTGAACGGCCCCCACACCTTGCCGCGCGAGAGTTCCCCGCGCACCCACGCGCCCAGGTGATCGAGGTTGGGGCCGGATACCGAGGTGAAGGAGGCCACGCGCGCGGCGGCCTGCGGCTCGCACACCGCCTCCCACACCTGGACCGAACCCCAGTCGTGGGCGAGGACGTGGACGGGCCGGTCCGGGCTCACCGCGTCGGCGACGGCGAAGAAGTCGGACGCGAACCGCTCCAGGCGGTAGTCCTCGGTGCGGTCGGTGCGGGTGGAACGCCCGTGGCCGCGGGTGTCGTAGGTGACCACGTGGAAGCGGTCGGCCAGCAGCGGCACCACGCGATCCCACAGGTGGTTGTCGTCGGGCCAGCCGTGCACGAGCAGTACGGTCTCGTTCGACGGCTCCCCGTATTCGTAGACGGCGATGTCGAAGTCGTCATTGCGTACCAGCCGCTGGGACGCCGGGGTGATGGTCGGTTGATCGGTCACGATCGTCTCCTGGGGTGGGGTGCTAGAGGTCCAGCACCAGTCGTTCACCGCCGCAGCGGGATACACAGATGAGCATGTCGCCCGCGGCGCGCTCGGCGTCGGTGAGCACGGTGTCGCGGTGGTCTACGTCGGTGGACAGCGCCGTCACCCGGCAGGTGCGGCAGAAGCCCTGGCGGCACGAATATGCCAGGTCGGGGCGGACTTTCAGCACTTCTTCGAGCACCGACTTGTCGGCGGGCACGTCGACGACCGTGCCGCTGCGGGCCAGCTCGACCCGGAAGGCGGTGCCGTTCACCACCGGCGGCGCGGAGAAACGTTCGGAGTACATTTCCACGCCCGGCCGCTCGGCGACCGCCTCGGCGATGACCCGGGTCATCACCACCGGTCCACAGCAGTACACCGAGGTGTCGGCTCCCGCTCCGTGCAAAAGGGCGGCGGCCGTGGGCAATCCGTGCTCGTCATCGGTGCGGACCGTGACCCGGGAGCCGAAGGACTCGACCTCGTCGAGGAAGGGGATGGTGTCGCGGGAACGTCCGACGTACACCATGCTCCAGTCCACGCCGAGCCGCTGCGCCATCCGCACCATGGGCAGGATCGGGGTGATGCCGATGCCGCCCGCCACGAAATGCACTCGGCTGGCGGAGGATCCGTATCCGGGCAGGACGAAGGGGAAGGCATTGCGTGGCCCGCGCACGGTCACCGGCGTGCCGACGGGAAGCGCCTCGTGCACCTCCCGTGAACCGCCGAGCCCGTCGGGGATGCGCCGCACCGCGATGCGGTAGCTGTGCCGGTCGGCGGGGTCGCCGCACAGCGAGTACTGCCGCACCTTGCCGGAGGGCAGCTCCAGGTCCAGATGCGCACCGGGCCGCCAGGCGGGCAGCTCACGACCATCGGGGGCGGTGAACATGATGCTGACGACGTCGTTGTCCCGCGCCTCGACGCGGCGTTCGGTGACGATCAACCGCGTGCGCCGGTCGTCCACCCGGCCCTGCGGGGCCTTCCGGTTGACCACCGTGGTCCAGCGCAGCCGGGTTTCGGCGATCAGGTCCAGCACCCGGGTGGCGCGGTCGCTGCGGGGTTTGCCGAAGAGGTCGAGCGGCGCGGCGGTGGGCACCGGACGCGATGCCGTCACGACGCCGCCCGGCGCGCCGCCGGGGACTGCGCCAGATAGGCGATGGCCTGCGCGGTGGAGCCGACCGTCTCCGGGCTGTATCCCGGTTTGAAGGTGGACAGCGCGCTCACCAGCAGCGACGGCACACCGGGCAGCGCACCCCGCCACATGGCGGCGAAGATGCGTCCGACCAGCCGCGGGTAGCGATGATTGGGCAGCGACTCGTCCTGGTGCACAAGGTATTTGGTACCGCGCAGCAGCAGCGCGATGAAGATCGGGAAGACCATCAGCATGAGCGCGCCGCGACGCACGTAGCCGACCTCGAAGTATTCGGCCACGTCGTGGGCGACCATGCGGTGTTCGACCTCTTCGGCCCCGTGCCAGCGGAACAGGTCCAGCATCTGCGGGTCGGCGTCGAACCGCTCCAGGTCGGCATTGATCACCCAGTCGCCCAGGAAGGCGAAGAAGTGCTCGAGGGCCGCGATCACGCCGAGCCGCTCCACCAGATGCTGGCGGGCGGCGGCCTCGGTGTCGAACTCGCGCGGGCCGAGCGTCTTGCGGAAGAGGTATTCTGCCTGCCGCACATAGGGTTCCACGTCAATGCCGTGTGTCTTCAGCACGTTCTCGAGTACACCGTTGTGGCTTTCGGCGTGCATGGATTCCTGGCCGATGAAGCCGATCATGGCCTCGCGCAGCTTCTCGTCCCGCACCAGCGGAAGGGCCTCGCCGAAGGTGACCAGGAACATGCGCTCCCCCTCGGGCAGCAGCATGCTCAGGGCGTTGAGGACATGGGAGGCGACCGGTTCGCGCCGCATCCAGACGGGCTCGGTCGCGGCCCAGTCGAACTGCACGTTGCGTGCGTTGAGGGCTACCTCACCGGGATCGGTCGTCGCCGCGCGGCGGCCCATATTCGGAAGTAGCTTCATCGATACTCCTGGTCATCGTCGTACCCGCGACCGGGGGTGATACCCGCGACCGCTGTTGCTACGTGAGCGTAGCAACAGTCTAGCCGTTTATGCGACTACGAGTAACAGCTAGTTATCCCCCGCGCGATGACCAGGGCACGACGATACCGGCACTAGGGTTCGAATCATGACCGCGCAAGCCCCGCAGATCGTGGTAATGGGAGTGGCGGGCTCCGGGAAGACGACCGTCGGAACCCTGCTCGCCCACGCGCTGGGCGTCGAGTACGGCGAGGGCGACGATTTCCACCCCGAAGCCAATGTGGCCAAGATGGCATCCGGCGTACCGCTGGACGACACCGATCGCGCACCGTGGCTGGACGCACTGGCCGGATGGCTGGCCGACCGACGCGGCACGGGCGCGGTGTTGACCTGCTCGGCGCTCAAACAGGGTTATCGCGATCGACTGCGCACGGCCGCGCCCGACCTGTTCTTCGTGCATCTGGCCGCGCCTCGAGACGAACTGGAGCGCCGCCTCACCTCCCGCAAGGGCCATTTCATGGGGGCGCGGATGCTCGACTCCCAACTCGCCGTCCTGCGGCCGCTGACCGACGACGAGTCCGGGATCACCCTGGACGCCACGCTGCCGCCGGCCGACCTGGTCGAGCAGATCCGCACGGCCCTTCCCACGACGGTCGCATAGGTCCCGGCGAGGTGGGTAGCTCCTCGGTGACCCCCGAGGAAGGAGAACCCCGTGCAACAGCCCGTGATGACCACACTCGACACCGAGCAGCAGCGGATCGCCGGTGAGGCACTGAGCGGCACCGTGGTGGACCTCATCGACCTGACGCTCATCGCCAAGCAGGCGCACTGGAACGTGACCGGCCGCAACTTCCGCCCGCTACACCTCGCGCTCGACGAACTGGTCGCCTCCGCACGGACATTCACCGACGATGCCGCCGAGCGCGCCACCGCCATCGGCGTCAGCCCGGACGGCCGCGCCCGCACGGTGGCCGAGCAGGCCGCGACCACCGGCTTCCCGGCGGGATGGGTGCGCGACACCGACGTGATCGACAAGATCACCGACAACCTGACCGAGGTGATCGGCCGCCTCCGCCAGCGCGTCGACGCCACCGAGAAGGCCGACCCGGTCACCCAGGACGTGCTGATCGACATCACCGCCCGGCTGGAGCAGTTGCACTGGATGTGGCAGGTGCAGCGGGAGGAGTGAGGCGTCCGCCGCTTCACACCGTCAGCAGGGTCCGCCCCACCGCGGTGCGCCCTTCGATCGCCGCGTGTGCCGCCGATGCCTGGTCGAGCGGGAAGGTCTGGCCGACCACGACCTCCAGCCGCCCGGCCGCCACCTCCGCGAGGGCGCGGCCGAGGGCCGGTTCCCAATCGATATCGGAGTTGGTGAGTTCCAGCAAGCCCACGACTGTGACATCGCGGGCGGCCGCGTCCTCATCATCGAAATCCGCGAAACCGCCTGCGGCATTGCCGAATCCGATTACGCGTGCACCGCGAGCCGTGGTCGACTGCGACTGGCGACCGAGATCGCCTCCGGCGCCGTCGAAGACGATGTCGACACCCGCCCCGCCCAGGGCGGACCGCACGCGGTCGGTCCAGCCCGGCTCGGTGTAGTCGATCACCGCGTCGGCTCCCAGCCGTTGCGCCAGTTGGAGTTTCGCCTCGCCCCGAGCAGCAGCGACGACGGTCGCACCGGCCGCCTTGGCGAGTTGGACCAGCAGGGTTCCGACGCCTCCCCCGGCGGCGGTGACCAGCACCCGGGAGCCCGGAGCGATATTCGCCGCCTCCGCCACGGTGAAGGCGGTTCGACCGTCGTGCACCAGCGCGGCCGCCTGCGTGAAGTCCACGCCCTCGGGAATCTCGGCCAGGGACTCCGCCTCCGCCACGGCCCGCTCCGCGTAGCCGCCGACCGGTTTGCCGCCGCCGACGGCACTGGCCACGGTCTTGGTGGCGACCCGACGCCCGACCCAGCCGCCGTCGACGCCTGGACCGACCGCGCTCACCACGCCCGCGACCGCGCCACCCGGCACGTACGGCAGTGCGACCGGAAAGAAGCCCACTCCCCCGCCGCCGCGCAGCACCACATCGAGGAACATCACATCCGCCGCCGCCACATCGACGACCACCTCACCCGGACCGGCCACCGGATCGGCGATCTCGGTCACCGTCAGCACCTCGGGACCGCCGAACGACTTCGCTTCGACCGCTCGCATTTCCCTTACCTCCCTGTTGTTCTCAGGTATCTCCGACGACCCCCATCCTGAAACCTGAAGATTGATTGAGGTCAAGCCCATCGCACCGATTTCGCATTGGGCGAACGATCGGTTAAGCTAGCGGGGCTTCCGAGATCGCGAGATCGAAGAACAGTCCTGGCCCCGTCGTCTAGCGGCCTAGGACGCCGCCCTCTCAAGGCGGTAGCGCGGGTTCAAATCCCGTCGGGGCTACAGCGCAGGCTCCCGGTCGAATCAGACCGGGAGCCTCCTGCTTTCCGGCGACCCGTTGTCCGCCGGAAGGTCACGGAAACCGCTCAAACCGTCCGCCGTCGTCCCCGGTACGTACAGGCGCAAGCGACGTTCGCATCGGCCCCCTCCCCCGAGGTACACCGGAATCGGGAGGACACGCCATGGGCACCAACCGATCCTGGGACACCATTACCGGCGCGCTCGACCGGGTCAGCGGCCCCGGCCGCACCAGCGGCGAATGGACCCGCTACCTGTGCCCGGTGCACGAGGGTGACGGACGCCGTCACCACCCCTCGCTCGGAGTCGTCTACGACCGGAAGAAGAGACGCACCGTGGTGCGCTGTTTCGCCGGATGCCCGGACGAACGGGTACTGGAACGGCTCGGACTGCGGGTGCGCGACCTGTTCGACCGACCGCTCCCGCACGCCGGACGCACCCCGCGACCGTGCCCGGAACCGTCGCTCGCCGATCGCGCCCTGCTGGCCGCCGGACTGCCGCTCGCGACGCCCTCCCGCGATCTGGGACGCCCACTCGGCGCGCCCCGTCGGGTCGCCGTCTATGTGTACGAACGGCTCGACAGGCGGCCGGTGGGTCGCGTCCACCGCATGCACATTCCCCATGAGCGCGGCCGGGCGAAAACTTTCTGGCAGCAGCGCATGACCGACAGTGGTTGGCGGCGCGGCGGATTCGCGCGCATTCCCTTCCACCTGCCGACGATCGTGCCCGCGGTTCGCGCCGGTGCCGACATATTCGTCTGCGAGGGCGAACGGGATGTGCTCACCGCCCGCCACTGCGGGGTGTACGCCACCTGCAATGCGGGCGGCGCGCTCGGCTGGCACCCCGAACACGCGACCTGGCTGCGCGGGGCGCGGCGGGTGATCATCGTCGCGGACCGGGACGCGCCGGGCTACCGGCGGGCCGTCCGGGTGGCGACGACACTGATGGGCTCGGTCGCGGAACTGCGCGTGGTCGAGGCCCGGGACGGCAAGGACCTCACCGATCACTGCGATGCCGGACATCAGATCAGCGAACTCGATCCGGTGCCGCTGCTGGACGCCCACTATCGACGACGCCGCTAGCTATTGCTCACCCGGAATGGCCGCGAGGATCAGCACCAGCAGCGGCGGTGCCGCCGCGAGCGCCGCACAGACCGTCAGATAGAACCATTTGTGCTCGAACAGGATGCCGACGAACTCGCGCAGCACCGCACTCGGCAGGTAGTACAGCGCGGTCGGTGATCCCACCACCGCGGCGTCCAAGCCCATGCGCCGCGCCAGAATCGCGGTACGCAGGGCGTGGAAATTGCTCGTCACCAACAACATTCGGGTACTGATTCCACGCTCGGCGAGCAGTTGCCGGGTGAACAGCAGGTTCTCGCGCGTGGTCGCGGAACGGTTCTCCCGCAGGATGGCGGCGTCGGGCAGTCCGCGGTCGATGAGGTAGCCCGCCATGGCGTCGGCCTCGGCCAGCTCCTCGTCGGAGCCCTTGCCGCCGCTGGTGACCAGCAGTGGCCGGTACCCGGAGGCGACCTCGGCCGCGTACACCTCGAGTGCCTTGTCCAGACGGCCGGCCAACAGCGGCGGCACCCGGGAGCCGATCAGCCCCGAACCGTGCACCACGATCGCGCCCGCACCGCGCCCGGCGGGCAGGCGCAGATAGACGAACGAGTACAGCAGGAAGGCCAGCAGCAGGAAGCCGATGAAGCTGACCACCAGCGTGCCCGAGGCCAGCACCACCGCCAGCCACAGGTTCCCGCTGACGAGCGCCACCACGAACAGCACATACGGTGCGACGAGGGCGATACCGAGTCCGAGGGACAGCAGGTTCGCCACCCGCCGACCCTCCCGGCGCGCCATGTGCACGCCGTTCGCCATGAGCAGACCGGCGAGTACGAGCACCAGCAGCGGCGACAGCATCACCAGCAACGCGGCGAGAACGGCGAGCATGCTCTCGGAGTCGTAGTCCACCACGCCGATCACACTGAAGATGAGCGCGGCGAGCAGCACCACCCCGTTGACCAGCCGCCGCGGCTCCCGGACGATCAGGACAACGAATACCCCCAGCAGAGCGAGACCGAGCAGCAGCGCTATCACTCCGCCACGGTAACCGCGCCCGAGCTCGCGGCCCCGGCTCGGCGCGCCGCACCACGGAACGGTCACCGGGAATTCGCGCGGCCGCATACCCGGCAATAACGGAGCGTAAGCCGCATAGCGGACAACATATTCCAACTCGACCGAAGAAAACCGGAATCCGACCTAGGCTCGATTCCAGCAACCCCGCGTGTGCTGATCATTTGCTATGCGCTCGTACAGGGATCGGCTATCGTCGGGAAGGCCGGTCGGGAATCGTGTCGACCGGTAGCGGTCAGGAGGTGCTGTGGTCACGATCATCGGCGGCGGAATCGCCGGAACAGTCCTGGCTGGATCGCTGGCCTGCCATGAAAGGACGGCCCGGGTATTCGAGCGGCGCACGCCGGGCGGCGACGGGTCATTCCTCGTCCTGGACCGGCATGCTCATGATGTGCTGGCGGAACTCGAAGTACCGTCTACCGCACTGATGGCGGCGTCGTATCCAGTCTCCGGGTTCCGCTTCCACTACCTGGCACCGGGCCGGGACCAACTGAACAGCCGCGGGCATCGGCTGTATCGGCGACCCGAACTCATGCGCGCGCTCATCGAATTCGCGCGCGGGTCGGGAGCCGATCTGCATTTCGACACACCGGTCACCGATGTCGACCCGACCAGCGGCACCGTGCGCAGCGGCAATCATGTCGTCGCCATCGACGATCTGGTGATCGCCGCCGACGGCGTCGACTCCGTGGGGCGCACCCGCCTGGAACCCGAACGCACCCCCGAATACGCCGGGCAGGTCATCTTCTACGGCACCACGATCGGACCCGTCCGCCTGTCGACCGAACCCTCGGTCCTGCACTTCGACGGCCGCCTCGGCGCGGGCATCCTGCCGACCAGCAGTTTCGGACACCTCTGGAACGACGAGGCCGCCTTCTGGTTCGCGCGCCTGACCCGACCGCCGATACCTCAGCGGGAGACCGGATTCCATCCGGTCTCGGTCTGGGCCGAGCACATTCGCGCCGCCGCACCCAATACCGACATCATCGACCAACTGCTCGATCACACCGAGACCCTGCATGTCTCCAATGCCCGCACGGTCCCCTTCGACACCGCGAAGCCGCCGCAGCCGCCACTGATCCTGTGCGGTGACGCCGACCACGCCATCACCCCTGCCGCCGGGCGCGGAGCCTGCGAGGCCATCGACGATGCGGACGCACTGCATCGCGCCATCCTCACCGGGTCGGATCCGGCCGCGGCCATGGTCGTGCGGCGGCGGCGCATCGCGGCCGAGCGGGAAGAGGCGCAGCGGCTGTACGCACGGGCGCGCTCGTAGGGAGCAGGGCGTACGTTCTCCCGGTGGAGAGGAGTCGGTCGTGCGGGTACTGGTGACGGGGGCCGAAGGCTATGTAGGGCGGGCGGTCGTCGCGGCATTGCGGAGCAGCGGATTCCAACCGGTCGCGATGGTACGCAGGCGGCCGACTGCCACCTCGGAAGCGGTGCGCGAGCTGCCGACGGAGTGCGCGGATATCCGGATCGCCGAGCTGCTCGACGCGGCCGCGGTACGGGAGGCCGTGGAGAGCGTCGATGCCGTCTGCCATCTGGCCGGACTGGGGCGCGCCCGCGAGTCGCTGACCGATCCGCTGCGATATTTCCGGGTCAACACCGGGGGAACGGTCACCCTGCTGGAGGCCATGGCCGATGCCGGTGTGCGCCGAATCGTGCTGGCCTCGACGGCTTCCATCTATGGATCACCGGAGCTGCAACCCATGGGCGAGGCACTGCCGGACGCGCCGCCGCACCCGTACGCGAGCAGTAAGCTGGCGGCCGAACTCGCCGTCGAAGCGCAGGCGAGCACCGGTCGGCTCGCGGCGGCCGTGCTACGGCTGTCGAATATCGCGGGCGGTGCGGATCCCGACCCGACCCGGCTGATTCCGCGCGCCCTCGCGGCCGCTCTCGACGGCACTCCCCTGACGATCAACGGCGACGGCACCGCGGTTCGTGACTACCTCCATGTGCGCGATGCCGCAACGGCTTTCGTGGCCGTGCTCGAGCATCTGCCGCTCCGGGGACCATCACGCCGCTACAACATCGGCAGCGGGAAAGGCTCGAGCGTTCTCGATGTGGCCGCCGCCGTCGAGCGCGTCACCGGACGCCGCGTCCCCCTGGTCCACGGCCCGGCCGTGCCCGAACCGCGCACGCTGATCATCGATCCCAGTCGCGCTGTCGGTGAAATCGGCTGGGCACCACGTGCTTCCGATCTCGACGCGCTCGTTCAGGACTGCTGGGAACAGCGTCGGAGGTAGGCCGCTGCCTCGTGTGGCCGCCACGGCGGCGCCGCTGGCTCTGTGGCCACCACGGCGGCTCAGTGCCGCCGGCCGCCCCACAGCCGATGCCACCAGCGCGTCGGCGCATCGGTCCGGTCGCGGCTGGGTTCGTCGGAGTCGGCGCGGACGGTTCCGATAGCTGTTTCGGTCGCCGTCACCCGGTCGCTTCGCCATCGCGCGACCACCTCGTCCGCATCCACGGGCCGGATCGGCACGGCCGGTCCGACCGGCATCCGCAGCCACTCCACAATGCGCCGATTGAGTTCTCCGACCGTTTCGCGCACCTGAGCCTCCGAGTTCGCGTCGCGCACGCTCTCGTCGATCCGCTCGATATCCCGCCGCAGCAGCAGCGCGGGCGGCAGCAGCGCGTCCCCCGAAACCCCCTCCCGTTTCAGATACCCGTGCAACCACCAGTTCTCGTCGACCGGCGTCCCCTCCCCCGGGATCGGCTTCCCCGCTCCTTCCAGATCGTCGAACTCACCGCGCTCGGTCGCCTCCCGAATCTGCCGATCGATCCAGGATTCGAACCCCATCCCCGCCGGTTTCCGCTCAACCATGCGAGCCTCCCGCTCAGGCGCGCTGCATGCGCGCCCGCACCTCGGGCCGTCGCAACGGCGGCACGGTCTTGGGCGGCACCCGCCGCTCCGGCAGCGCGTCCAACAGTCGTTCGGTGGCCGCCGCGATCTCCGCCACGGCGGCATCCACCGCCGCCCGATTGGTGTCGGACACGCTCGACAGCCCGCCGACCTTCCGCACGTATTGCAGCGCGGCGGCATTGATCTCCTCCGGCGTAGCCGCCGGTTCCAGCCCTCGCAGGGCGGTGATATTTCGGCACATAACCCGAGGCTAGCGCGCCGCACCGACACCCGGCAGCCCGTGATTCGAACTGCTCGGTGCCGGTCGGCGCGACCTTCGCTATTCGAGTGCGACCCGCGCGCCTCCGGAGAACATCGAGTCGTGGAACTCGATGGCGGTGATCCGGGTACCGACCGGGGATATCGAAGATGATCGTCTTCGACACCGGCAGGCCGGGTTTTTTGAGCCCGGTATCGATGGTCGATTCCGCCTTGAACTCCCGCACGGGGTAAACCGGCGGGCGCCCCCGAGGTGCTCCTTGCATTGCATTTAGCGGGCTGGCAAACGGGTTGCAGCGCCACCAGAGACCGCGCCCCTGACCGCGTCGATCTCGTCCGCATTGATCACCAATGCCACGATCTCAAGATCGTCCGGCCGTCCCATCTCTACGGGTGCCACTGTGGTCCACGCACTTGTCTCGTCATCAGGGACCGCTCAGTAGTTGCGGGTGTGAGGTGCTTGTTGAACCTACGACGCCGTGGCCGGGCCGGGCAGATGCGCCAGAAACTCACTGGGTTGGCCGTGCCAGGTCACCACGAGCTGTTCTCTGGCGCGTGTGCACGCAACGAAGAGTAGGCATCGCTCCCGTTGGATATCCAGGCGATGTTTGTGTTCGTCCTCGACCGCGGGGGTTACTGCTGCAGCCTCTGGTACCTGCTTAGCGCCGATACCACCGGTGATCAGGCAGCGGAATTCGAGGCCCTTCATGCGGTGCATGGTGGCGACGGCAGTACCGGCGAGATGGCGGTTCCGATCCAATAGCACCGCGTCGAGATTGGCTGCTCGGAGCGCCTTTTCGATTCGACGGCCGTACCACGCGGCACGCACTGCGATTCCGATCTCCTCCGGTGCAACTCCGTGATCTACCCAGTCCCGCACCCTCTTGACGATATGTTCTATTTCGGCTCTAGCGGTATCGAATCCGACGACTATGGGGGAGCGTCCGTGGACGTCGGAACGGCAGCCAGCGATGGAGTCGAGGCCCTCCATCATGTCGTCGACCTGTTCACCGCGCAGGAGCGCTAGACTCCAACCAAGAATTTCGGCGGTGGTGCGGTAGTTGATGGGGAGGCGGCGGCTGCGGCCCGAGACGAAGACGCCGACTTCGCGGAGGGTCACTCTGTTGTCATAGATGCGTTGATGAGTATCACCGGCGATGAAGATGTCGTCGGGAGCGTGGGCCACGGCAGCCCGGAGCACTCGCCACTGGTTGGGGCTTAGGTCTTGGGCTTCGTCGACGAGGATGTGGCGGTACGGCTTGGCGGGACTACCAGCGAGTAGGCGGGCGGCCTCGCGGGCTACGGTTTCGTGGGTCCAGCGGCGAGTCTCGGCGAGTTCCTCCTCGAAGGCGGATACCGCGGTCCAAACGCGGATCTTCTGTTGGGGTCCAAGGCGTTTGCCGCGACCCGGACGTTTGGCTTCCTGGTAGCCCATCAGCGTGGTGAGCTGTTGCGCCAGAATGACATGCCGCCATTCTTCGGCAAGAAATGCTGCGGACATGCCGGTTTCGAGGCGTTCGGTGATCTCAGTCCACAGGGCCGCCTGTTCTTCCTGGTTGAGGATGGTCAGGCGGCCATGTTCGGCACTGACCACCTGATGGGCGAAGCGGTCGACATGGGTGAAGGTTACATTCGAACGGGACCAATTGCCGTCGACCAGAATGTCGAAGTCGTCCTCCATGGTGCTAGCCAGATTTGCCGTGAAAGTTGTGACCAGCAACTTTCCTTCGCTCCGTTCGGAGAGCCGGCGCGCACGATGGAGCACGACGACGGTTTTACCTGTGCCAGGGCCGCCGGTCACCCGGGCGGGACCGGTGAACACAGCGTTGGCGAGCGCACGCTGTGTCGGGTGAAGGTAGATGCGCCAGAGGGCGAATGGGTCAGCGAAAGCGGCCATCAGTTCATCCGGTCCACCCACCAATGCCACACGGTCAGTGCTGCGGTGGATGGCGGAGTCCAGGTCGGTTGCATCCAAGGCGGTGCCGACGGGGACATCCACACCGAGATGCGACCACACTTCGTCCGGAGTGTAGCTTGCGGCCAACCCGTACAACACTTCCCACTGGGTGGTGGGCAGATAGCGTTTGGCGGCTTCCAGTTGATCCACGTCGGTCAGGGCGCGAGCGAAGGGCAATGTGGTCTCGTCGATGCCAAGGCGAGTGAGATCACAGTCCTTCACATGGGCCAGCAAGCGCGCAGGCGTGTGTTCGGCCGATGCCTCGAAAACCCGCAGCGCCTCGGACATGGCGTCGTCGTCGCGGATCTCGATGCGATGGTCGGCGTGATTGACCGAAATAGAACGGCGGCAGGCCCACTGATAGGCGTCATCGTGTGGAAGGACCTTCAGCAGCGTGTACAGGTCGCCGGACTCCGGAGCGAGCACGATGCCACGCCAGAAGTCGTCGATGCGCACCGAACGGTAGCGGCTGTTGCGTGCGTTCTTGATCTTCTCCAGGTGCGCACCGGTGTTCTTGGTCGACTCGAACTTCGTGAGGAGGTCGACGGTTCGCTTCTGAACCGGGGGTTCGAGTTTGGCGAAGTCGAGCATGAAATCGCGGTGGATTGCGAGCTGGGCCATGTTAGTTCCCCATGTCCTGGGCGACGGGCACCCGCAAAGCGTGACGGCGGCCGTGGCCTGGTGGAGGGTCCAATAGTGAGCAGAAATTCTCTCCGTCATGCAACGGATGATCGAGATCGACACCGGCATATGCCATCCGGTCGAAGGCTTCCAGAACCAGCTCCTTGGTGCGGTAGGTGCCATACTTGGCTATCTCGTTGTTCTTTAGTCCACCGCCTGAGTCGGACTGGAAGGTCTCGAGGATGTACTCCGCATCGACGCGATCTATCCCATACAGGTGGAAGAAGTACGCATCCAACTCGGCCCGAATTTTGGTGCGGCGGTGCTCGTCCCAGCGAAAGGGTGGGGCGTTGTCGTCGAGGTCTCGAGCCAGACCCTCCATGTCGTAGGCAGTGTAAACGAGTTCGAGAACACGAGGCGTGATAAATGCCGTGTGCGGCTTCAGCATGGCCGGGGTGGGGACTGGAAGCTGCTTCCAGATAAACAGCTTCATATGCGCATCGCTGATCTTCTGCCGACTTACGAAGTCGAATACGAGAGAGCTCTGCACAGCGATCAGTGCAGCGACAAGGTTTGGTGCCACATGTGAGAACATCAAGGGGAATGTGTGCATGGCAGGGGTACGCGGAATAAAGGCTGGGATGGCAGTTCGCTCATTTGTTGATGCAGTCACGTCGCACCATCCGCACAGCCATTCCCTCGTCCAGTGCACGTCATTCAGCCGCGGCGCCAGGCCAAGCGCCTTGATCTCCTTGCCTCGCCGTTTGACTGGGATTCTTTCCTCTGCTGAGATCCAGTTTAGGGAAACGACGGAACGCTCGGGATCGAGGAGGTCATGATCGTTCAAGTACCGGGGTTGGTTCTGCCTGTTGACAGCGGTCGCACTCTTGACGACATCCGCAGCTCGATGGTTGAAGAAGTCGACCATCTTCGCCTCGTACACGGGCAACATCCGCTTCCCGTCCCGTTCGAATGTGTTCCCTTTGAGTTCCCAACCATCACGAAGGAGGTCGTCACGATCGCGTAATAGGTCGCCGTCATTGGCATTTCTGAAAAGATACTTGAATTCGATGTGCCATGGATTGCCACTACCCGGACTCTCGTCACGCAGCACCGGAAACCGTTGATATATAGCGATTGCGAGATCGGCATCGCGGCGTGATCGAAATATTGGAAGAGTTCCAGTGTTCGGGCTTAGAAGGTCGATTTCTTTAGAATCGAGAGGAAAGACCTTGCTGGTATCATCGAGATTGCCAGCATCCGTTAGAAAGAAGGCGAACTGCGCTGCGGACTCATGGAGACCCCTGCCGAGCAGTGAAAGTAGGCAGAACTTCTGCCGGGAATCTACACCGGGGAATATCTTCGCCCTATTCTCGAAATCGTAAAGGGCTGCGAGAGATTCTCGCCTAGTGAAGTCGCCGAATAGGAATTGACCTCCTGCACTTGTAGCGATAGCTGTCGGAACAATGCACCCGAAACGCCCACCAGGATCAACGATGGACGAGAACCGCTCCACAAACAGCTGGTCGGCCTGGAGTTTTGTAACCCCGCCTGCGGTGAGACTCTTAGCGCACAGCGGAAATGTACCCGAGGTTGCCGCGAACATCGAAGTCGACTTCAATCTGCGTCGCTCGCCCTGGTATTGAACGGCGGCTTCAGGATTCTCCTTCTCCCAGTCTGCGATGCGCCGCCCACGAGCCGTTCCCGAGAGCGCGGCAATCGAAGGCTCTACGCCATCAAAATACTTCTTGTCCTCCCACTCGAGTCGTTCCCATGGGGGGTTCCCCAGCACGCAGGAGAAGCCACCAGACCACCCTGTGACTGGGTCGACGTCGACTTCGGAAGCATCCTCGGGCACAGTGAAGATCTCGGGAAACTCCAAGTGCCAATGGAAGAACCGGTACCGGTCACGCAGTCTCCTGATCTCGTCATGGGTTGCTCTTGGAGCGGATTCCTCGTGCGGATCCTGTAAGGAGAGAAAGACATCTTGCGTTATGGTCAGCGGTGCGTCATGAGTCTTGTGCCACATGAAGGCGGCGCACCAAGCGTCCGCGATATGGAGCGCATGCTGAAACTCCGCCGACGTTCCCCATGCCGCATAGGCGGCCTCTTGCTTCCGAACCTGCGTGAGATGTGCTGCAGGAGCGCGGGTAATGCGCCTGACGTCGGACGCGAAGGATGTATTGCTGACTTTCGGCCCGTTATTCAGGTCCCAAAGCCCGCCCTGGCCCTCGTGCGCCTTCCGGTTGAGTGTTTCCCAGGATTTCGAGATTTTCGGGTCGTCGCCCTCAACAGGTTTGAATGCCTCGTCTGGGATGCCATTACGCAGGGTTGCCGGTGTTGCACCGATCAGTCCATTACCGTGCTTGATGTGTGCGTCCAGGAAACCAAGGGCCACACCAGGTTCCATAGCTTCCAGCCATAGAGAGACTTTTGCGAGGTCAACCGCCATGGGATTTAGGTCGACACCGTAAACACATCGTCCTATGACTTCGTGCAGCGCGTGACGCACCGTGGGAGGAGTCGGCTCAGGGTTGTTCTCGCGTATGGCAGCGACTCGTTTTGCGATGCGGCGGGCAGCGGCAACGAGAAAGTGACCGGAACCACAGGCTGGATCACAGACGGTGATCGATAACAGTTCGGCGACGACCGCCTCAGCCGGGTCGGTTTCACCTGTAGCTCTCGCCCTTTCAAGGCCACGACGCTGGGCGTCGTCAATAACAGGGTTGAGTGTGGAATCGAGCAGCGGATCGATGAGAGTTGTTGGCGTATAGAACGATCCGGTCTTCTTACGGTCGTTACCCAGCCGGTTGACAAGCTCGAAGGTGCGATCGACGGTACGCTGCGGCACCAGTTCCAGCAGCGATTCGTACACCGATCCGAGTTCCTCGGCGTCCATATTGCGGTAGTCGACGGGACGCCAGCGTCGGGTGTCCTCATCCCACACCCGAGCCAAAGCGCGAACCGCGTCCAGCAGATGCTGGTTCGACATGACCAAACCGCGCAAGGGACGGTCAGCTGGACGATCGTCGAAAAGGCCGCCCAGCCCAGGCAAGCCGAGCTCGGGTCGGCCGTTCTCGTCGCCGAGTGCATCGAAGGTGATTGTCAGCGCACGGTACAGGTCAGTGTGCGCGGTGCCGCGGCGATTACGTGCTTGATCCCGCAGGCGTTCGGTAGAGAAGTAGCGCCGGTATCGTTCTCGTGCTTGGGATGTGGCGTCGGGAGTGTGTAGAAGGTCGCGGTCTTCAATGACGAACAGGAAGATCAGCCGGTATACCAGTCGTAGCAGTGCCGTGCGCAGCGCCTCATTGTCGACCGTGCGGAGCGCCTCGTCGTTCTCCGGACGTTTGAGAAAACCGGTGCCCAGCGCGACGATCGCGTCTTCCACACCCTTCCGGTACTGGTCCAGCGCCCGCACGCCGGTTTCGATGGCCTTGAGACGCCACTTCTCCAGCCAGCACGTCGATGCGGGTTCACCCTCTTGGACGGTGAAGCGGGAGACGTGCAGCAATCGGAACAACAGCACGAAATCGCTGAACAGCTCGCCATCGAAGATGGCTTCGAGATCGAATTCGACGTAGGCGGCGGTGGCGAACGAACTGGAGTCCCGCAGCAGCCGTAGTTGGCGTCCATTGGTGAGGATGCCCCACAACTGGGACTTGGAGCGGTTCAAGCACTCTTGCACCAAGGATTGCGCTGGCACTGAGCTGCTGCCGGACTTCTTGTCCAGCTTGGTATTCCACGCGACGAGGTGAATCGGGACGTGATTCCAGTGGTGGCTGATGGCGAAGTGCTTCTCGCCGTCGTCCGATGCGATGCCGGCCGGGCCGACAGCGGAGAGTTTGCCGAAGCCCAGTTCGCCGAACAGCGGCTCGAGCCAACCCGTGACCGCGATGCCTCGCGGGTCGGCGGGTGCTTCGGCGTCGCGGGTGGAGGGAAGTTCCTTGCGCAGTTCTCGCCATGCGGACTTCAGGTAGTCCCAATGGCGTTCGGCTTCGTCGCGCACCGACTGCATGCCGACGACACCGTAGTCGACAGGTTTGGAGCCGTCGACATCCTTGCCACCGGCGATGCGGTTCAGCATCTCAACTGGGAGGAGGCCACCGACAGACTGCACCGCCGAAAATCCCCGTTCACGTCCCGTCGCCATCAGGCTTGTCCCTCCATCTGGGCTGGAAGATAGACATACACGCCGAGAATGTCGGCGCCTGGCTGTGCCTGTACTTCGACGCCGCCGATGATCTCGCCGTAGGCGGAGCGGACCCGCCGATGTGAATCTCGCAGGCGTTCGGCTAGTTCCACGCCCTGGGCATCCAGGTAGGAGCCGACCTTGTCGGGGAGGCCGTCGAGGATGCGGGTCATGGTGCGTTCCCCGAGCAGCGGATCGGTATTGGCGGCAGCCTCCGCGGCCAGCAAGGCGGTGGCCGCATCGGGGGTCAGCCACGCCGCCTCCGCGGCAGCACCTTCGAAGCCGAAAACCCTGGTGTCCTCGGCCACCAATTCTCTGCTGCCGCTTCGGGATCGCAACGACAGATGGAATCGGTAGCGGACCACCAGTACCGTGGTGCGGATGCTGACCGCGGCGGTGCGAATCACTCCGCAGCGTCGGGCGGGGCGGCGGGTGTCGTCCGCGGTCACTTCGAGGGCCGAGTTGAGCACGTAGGTGGCCAGTGCTGCGACAACGGGGTCGGTGCGCACTAGTGCTGCTTCCCCACGCGTGACCGCTGCGTTGGCACGGAATGGCAGCGTCTTGCCGTTGGACACAATGCCTGCCCCGACCGCGGCGTCGAGGGCGTCGCGCACACCGAGCGGGCAACTGGACAGATCTGCGGTGAAACCGCTTGCTCCGTCATCCCGAAGGACCGCGCCCAGCATGGTCAGGGCAGTGCGAACGAATTCCCCGACCTCCCCGGGGTCACCCAGCGCGTCTCGAGTGGCGGCCACCTCCCGGGCTACCTCGTCGAGATGAATGGCGTTCTGGGCGAACCGGGAACGGGAGGCTTTCTCCCGCTCCGCGGTTGAGATCCATTCGTGTTCCAGCTCATCGGCCTTCGCTTCGACCTCGCCCAGCAGTTCGTCGATGGCGAACAAGCCCTCCTGCTGCCGGTCCTCTCCACGCATCAGCACCCATTCCCAGATGGCATCGCTGACCGCAGCCGACTGCTCATCGGGCACCGATACCGAAATGCCGAGTGAGTCGCGGATGCGGCGGTGCTTCTGGATGAGCACGTCGAGGACCTTGCCGTCGATGCCGTTGTCGCTGCCGTACATGGTGATGACCTTGACCTGGTCACGGCGCTGCCCATAGCGGTCGACCCGACCCTCTCGCTGGTCGTGTCGTGTCGGATTCCAGGCCAGGTCGTAGTGTACGACGGCGTCGAAGGAGTTCTGCAGGTTGACGCCCTCGGACAGACAGTCGGTCGCGACCAGTACCCGGCGGGCAGCCGGCTCGTCGCGGGTCAGATCTGCCAACTCCTCGATGCGCTGGATACGCTGCTGCGGGGACAGGGTTCCGGTGACTGCGCGGACATGCGTGTTCCTGCCGAGCTTGAGGTCCAGATATTCCGCCACGTATTCGGCGGTGGGGATGAAGCGGCAGAACACAATGGGGTGATAGCCCTCCTTCAGCAGGGCTTTGACATGTTTGATGAGAACGTCGAGTTTGCGATCGGTCTTCGGGCCTTCCAAACTCTCGGCCCGTTCGGCAAGTTCTGCGAGCCGGTTGACCGTTGCTTCCATCGCCGCGCCCGGAGCGACATCCATACCTTCCAGCACGTCGGCGTCAACAAAGTCGCGGGCTCCAGGGGCGCCGAGTTCATCGGCCTCTTCCGCCGTTGCCGCGAGCACCGCGGCCGAACGGGTGCGCAAGGTCTGAGCCGCAGCGCGCGGCGAGGACACCAGTGACCGCAGCAATGCGATAGCCGACCACCAGGCGATACGAGCTTCGCGTTTGCCATGCTCACCGGCGGAGACTACCCGGTCGCGGGCGTAGGCGATGGCGTCGTCGAGCAACGCGCGGTACTCGGGCGACAATCGGTAGGGTTCGTTGAGAATGAGCCGATCGGACGGGAACGCGGTTTCCTCGTCGAGATACTTGCGGATGTCGGCGCGGCGGCGCTGAACCAGGTGCTGGGCCAACAGGATTCGGCCCGGTCCCTTGGTGATGTCGAGGGCAGCGAAATCGGGTCGCAGCAATCCCAGCAGATTCCGGAACGTGGATTCCTTGCCGCTGTGCGGAGTCGCGGTCACCAACACCAGGTGCCGGTCGGTGCGGGCGATCTTGTCCAGGAGTTCGAACCGCAGCTGGCGTTCGCGGGCGCCGGTCTCGTCGGAGGCCACACAGGTGTGGGCTTCGTCGACGATCACCAGGTCCGGGCAGTGTTCGACGAATTCGTCGCGGTGGCGGGTGGATTTGATGAAGTCTGTCGACACCACCACGTGCTGATACTTCTGGAACAGCGATTGTCCCAGCTCGAGTCCGCGCTCCAGCCGCGGAACCGTCGACGACAGCACCAGTTCGGCGTCGAGCCCGAACTTGCTGCGCAGCTCGTCTTGCCATTGTTCGGCCAGGGCGGGTGAGCAGAGCACGGCGATTCGCCGGGCATCGCCTTGGGCGAGAAGTTCTGCGGCGACCAACCCGGCCTCGACGGTCTTTCCGATGCCCACGTCGTCGGCGATCAGCAGCCGCACCGTGGACTGTCGCAGTGCCATCAGCAGCGGAAGCACCTGATAGGGCCGCGGTTCCACCGCGATTCCCGCGAGTGACCGGAACGGACCTGCACCGGAACGGAATCCGACCCGCAATGCGGTCCGCAGCAGTCCGGCTGCGTGAGCATCACCCAGGTCAGATGCCTCGGGGGGTGGGAATGCGGCGCTGGAGACCGTCTCGAATCCCGGAAAGACGGCAGCGATTTCATCGTCCGCGCCACCGAGCGGACGCAGCACGAGCATGTCGGCTTCGGACGCGGGCAGCACCACCCAATCTCGTCCCCGCGCCGACACCAGTGATCCGACCACGAAGTTGTGTGTCATCAGCCCTTCACTCCAAAGTAGCGGGGATACTTCCGGACAACCTCGGCCCAGTCATCGTCATAGCGGACACGGACCACATCCCAGCCCAGATCGAACAGACGCTCCTCGGCCGACTCGTCACGTTCGGCGATGGAGGCGTGATCGTGCACCGGACCGTCGATGAAGACTGCGACATTGCCGCCGGGCAGGAAGTAAACGAAGTCGGGGCGGGCGAACGCCCCGGGTACCACTACCTGAGCGTCATCGGGTAGCCGAAACCCATTGTCCTTCAAATATTTCGCAAACTTGGTCTCCAGGGTGGATTCCGCACGGCTCACCAGGCGACGCTGCTGTTCGGTGCGGGACTCCCCGGGACCGGTGGACCGAGTCTCGGCCGCGGCCAGAAGCTTCAGTAGATCACGTGCCGCATGCCGATCGATCTCTGCGTGATACGGCTGATTGCCGTAGGTGAGCAGGCAGTCGTAACAGCCACGCGCACAGGCACCTTCGGTCCCCGGGCCGCGCAGATCGTTGCCGTCGGCGTCGAAATGGCAGATCTGCAGTGCTTCCCGGGCAGCATCTCGCAGAGCATGACGTTCCGCTTCCAGTCGCCGCAGCACACCCGCGCCGCCCTCCGCCGCTTCGGTGAACAAGATGCGGTCACGCGGTCCGGTGTCCGGTGGAAGCAGTTCGGATTCCAGTTCCGAATCCTCCAGCTCGAATCGTGCCTCGATACCCCGCTCCAGGGCGAACATCACCGACAGTGCGACCGACCGTTCCACAGGCTGGGCCAAGGTCAGCACCACGATATTGCGACTGTCCTCGACATACGGCAGAACGCGCTTCTTGTGCCGCTGGTTGCCGTCGGCGTCGGCGACCCGCAACTCCGAGGTATCGCCGGCGGCATCGGCGGCATCGGCTTCGTTCATCCAGCTGCCGTCTGCCGGATCGAGCCAATAACCGTACGGCTCATCTTCTTTCGCGCGCAGTCGGCCAACATTGGTGATCCGAACCGTCGCGGAATCACCATAGGACACCGTGGCAATTCGCTGATCTCCGTCGACTACCAACGCATCTCGGCGGCCCGGTCGCGCTCCGTGCCGGTTGAACCGGTAGGAAGTCATCAACCGGAATCCTGCCCGGCGCCGCTCCTCCTCGTCGGAGGTGATGCGCTCACGCAGTTTGGTGTACACCGTATGCAGCTTGAGGAGTCCGGTCGTTGCCTCAGGCAGCGGCGCTTTGCACATTTCACAGCGATCGGCGCGATCCTCGGCCGGATGGTGATAGCCACAGTTTGCGCAGCGTTTGGCGGCGCTGGTAACCACGTCGGCGCCCGTGCCTGATTCGAGCTGAATCCGGTCCACCTGGTAGCGGGCACCTTCGTGGTAGATCAGCGCGCCGGGCCCGAATTCGCGGATAGCGACGAAGCGGGACCGTTGCAGGTAGTCGCCGTCCCCGAAACCGCGACCGGACGGGATGTAGGCCGCCAGGGGCAGGCGTGGGAACGAATAGCCGGGCAGGAAGCCCTCGCTGGCCAGATACCGATACGGGTTGAAGTCGGACAGCACCGACTTGCTCTCCGGACCTTCGTTCTTCAGTAGATCCAAGCGCGTCTCCGCCTCTTTGCGACGGCTGGCCGCCAACTGCCGGTCGCGTTCGGTGAGCGTGTGGTCGAGACGGCGGCGATTCTGTTCGGCCTGGTCGACCAATGCAGCCCGATACAGGATCCGCCACCGCCCGAACGCATCGTCGAACTTCACCTGGGCGTGTTCGATGCACTGTTCCAACCACTGGTCGTCCCACCACGTCGTCTCCGTGGAGAACGTCGACAGCAGCTCCCCGAACGCGGTCCGCGCGGCGTGCATACTGCGCTCCCGCACGTCCCGGCGCGTGATCTTCTCGAGCACATGATCGTGCAGCGGCAACCCAGGGTCCGGGTGACGAGCATCCTCGTCGTAGCCGATATCGATCACATTCGGTATCGCCCGGCCCAACGCCAAGCCGGTTTCGGCCAGCCAGATGGCCTGGATATGTGACCGGACCAGGTCCTCGTTGGCGAGATCCAATCGCGGCGGCTGCACTTTGCCCGCCACCATCCGCTCGGAACGGCGGAAGTAGTAGTGGTCATGGCTGTTGCCGTTGGCACAGTAGGTGACCACCAACGCCGGCTGCCCTTGACGACCGGCACGTCCGCTGCGCTGCACATAGTTCGCCGGTGTTGGCGGCACATTTCGCATCAGCACGGCATTCAGCGAGGCGATGTCGACGCCGAGTTCCATGGTGGGCGAACAGTACATTACCGGAAGCTCCGCGTGCCGGAACGCGTCCTCTCGCTGTTCGCGCTTTCCGGGGTCGATCTGTGCGGTGTGTTCGAGAGCGTGCAGGCCGGCCAATTCGATGGCGGTCTCCCGGTACAACTGCCGGAAGAACCGGTTGACCCGCGGCCCGTCACCGCTGGCGTAGGTGCGGTTCACCGGATCGTGGACACCGGATTTCCCGGGGCCTGCCCGCCAGACCATCGCGGCCGCGGAGACACGGTAGCCGGTGCGCGCGGACTCGCGGCGAAACCGGGCGCGGCCGGTGCGCGTGGGTTCCACGGTCACCTGGGTGACCAGGCCGGCGTCTGCCATCACCGTCAGCAGGTCGGCGATGATCACCTGCAGGTCGGCGGTTTTCAGATCGCGAAAATGCTTACGCCGCAGGTATTTCGCGAATTTTCCGCGCCCGGAGAGGAACAGGCCCGAACGGTCCATGCCGGGCTTGGACCCCTGTGGATATGCGGTGCCGATGCGGGGCCGATCGCTGTCCGACAACGCCCAGTTGTCACGGAGTCGTTCCTCACTGGCGCGTTTGAGGGTGTCGAAATCGTCGCGGAAGTGCTGGACGTCGATGGCCAGCCCCCAGCGCATCTGGTCGAGCAGTACACGCATGATCTCGGCGCGCTGTGCGCCGTCGGCGTTGCGGAGCGGAGCGCAAGCCTTGATCCACCGGTCCTGTTCGTCGGCAGTCCATTCCACATCGGGATAGTCGATGCGCAGCAGGCCGGTCTGTTCGAGATTGGGCATGGTCACCCGCCAGCCGCGCTCCAGATCCAGGTAAAGGCGGAACGCGACGGTGTCGCGCAGGGTGCGGGAAGCGTTGCGCGCCAGGGTCGGTGCGGGGTTGGGAACTCTCACGAAATCGGCGGGCTTCAGGCCCAACGCGTTCGTGACGCGTGCGGCCAGCTCCTCGTGTTCGACGCCTTCGTCCCCGGCATCCGTCAACGCGCGGTAGAGGGCCCCCCGCAGCTGCGCGACCTGCACGAAGTCGTTGAAATGGCCTGCTTGTAGTGCGGCGTCCTGCCGGTTGTCCACAAAGGACAACAATTTCCGCGCCTTCTTGTCGAGAGCGTCGGCCGGAACCGCCTTGAGCGCCCGCACGATCGACGCGGACACCAGTGACGTCGCAGACGATCGCGCTTCCTGGTCGAGTGACGCCAGGCGCGCGAAATCACGACCTCGAGTCTGCTCGTAGCTGACGCCGCAATGCAGGCAGAACAGGAACGGCGACGGAATGAACACCGCATGTAGCTCACCCGCGTCTTCGGTTCCGAACGGATCGACAGTGACAGGACGCGGCACGCGCGGCAGATAGGACTTTCGCACCGTGTCCTCGCCGTCCTTGTCCGGCTCGAGCCAGGATTCGGGTAGCCGCCGATTCTCGATCGCCTCGGCCACGGTGCGCGGCCAGGACTGCTCCGGATCGATGTATAGATGGCCATCGGTGCGGTCGCCGCCGGTCGCATCGATGTTCTTGCGCGGTTGGTAGACGTAGCGGCCGTCCCGACGGGTACGGAACACCGCCAAGTACTCCTGGCCGCATTCTCGGCAGAAGGCCAACGGCAGGAAGATCTTTCCGGTTCCAGGTTCCTCGAGTTGGTAGTCTCTCGTCATCGAGCGTGAACGCGGGTCCTCAAGGGTGACGTACACCGTATCCCCTTTGGACAGGAACTGATGCAGCCGGAACGCGAACAGCGGACGTTCGGTCACCGGATGGTTCACCTGCGAACCCGCCTCGAGAGTCTCACGAATCGCCTGGGCGCACAGCTCGGCAGACAGGCCGCTGTCTTGCGCCAGTTCCGCGGCGGCGGCCTCGATCTTGGCGGGCCGCTGCCGGACCACGCGCCCGGACTCCTTCTCCTCATCCAGACCGAAATAGGACTCGATCCAGCGGGCGAGCGGGTCCTTGACAAGGCTGGAGTAATCACGCGGCGCGGGGGAGGAAAGTCGTTCGGCCGAAACCGTTTCCGGTGCCGCATCGGTGGCCCGCACCAACGTTTCACCGATCACGCGTTCAGGAGCAATTGTGGAACCGAACAGCGTGGATGCCACGCCTGCGACTACCTGGCGCTGGTCATCGAAGGAGCCTTCAGTCGACATCGTCGCCGACGTGCCGATGCATTGGAGAGCGTCGGCCTGGCACGCTTCACGAACTCGCCGAATCAGCAACGCCACATCCGCGCCTTGGCGTCCTCGGTAGGTGTGCAGTTCGTCGAAGACGAGAAACTCGAGCCCCTTGGCCATGCGGATCAGCGACTTGCGCTCTTCCGGGCGAGTCAGCATCAGTTCCAACATGACGTAATTGGTCAGCAGAATGTCCGGCGGGTTATTACGGATCTCCTCCCGCTCGATCTCGTCCTCCTGACCGGTATAGCGGGCATAGGTGACCCGTTCCCCACCCTCGCCGTAACCGTCAGTGAGAAACTTCTTCAACTCCTCCCGCTGGCTGTTGGCCAAGGCATTCATGGGGTAGACGATGATCGCGCGCACCCGCTTGCCGGTGTCGGAGTCGTCTCTCACCCGCAATACGCGATCGACGATCGGCACGATGTAGGACAGAGATTTGCCCGAACCGGTACCGGTCGTGAGTACATAGGACTCACCAGACTGAGAGGCTTCGATCGCTTCGCGCTGATGCTGGTGCAACGTGAGGGGAGTTCCATCGCAGACGGTGCCGTCGACAGTCTTGTCCCGCTGGAAGATTCGTACGCATTCCTCGTGCAGGACACCCGCACCCGCCAGCTCGAGCAGGTGGCCGCCGGAAGCGAAGAACGGGTTGAGTGAAATCCAGGGGTCCGGCCACTGAGACTTGGCTTCCATGTCCTTGCGGACGAATTCCTTGACATCGGGGTCGCGGATGATCAGGCCGCCCTCGTTGAAGGCTCGGTAGTCATCAATCAACCGTCGGTGCAGGCCGAAGACATCCATGCCGAGGCCGGGCGCCGGCTCGGGTATCTCCGCATTCCTAGCCGGAACACTCTCCTGCGCGACCGGTTCCGCCGACAACGCGGAGTAGATAGCCGGATCGAAATCGTGCCAGCCAGATACCTGGTCGTCGCCGACGGCAAAGGAAGTGAGAGCCTCACTGACGGTGCGTGCATCTTCGGGACGCTCCGCTGGGTCCTTGCTGAGCAGCTGTTCGATGAGGCGGAGCAGCCCGGAGGGGACCTCGGAACGTTGCGGGCCGATCGGTGGCACCGGATCGTTGATGTGCTTTCTGGTCAGCTCGTATGCCGAGACAGCGTGGAACGGCGGTACGCCGGTGATCATCTCGTAGAGAACGCATCCCAGCGCGTACAGGTCGGCCGCCGGTGTCACTGTCCGTTCGGCGCGGCATTGCTCGGGAGCCATATAGCGGGCAGTTCCCACCGCCACACCAGTGCTGGTCAGACGGTCGTCGACGTCGCCGATGATTCGGCCCATCCCGAAATCCAGGACTTTCACCGCGCCGCCGCGCACCAGCATCACATTGGCGGGCTTGAGATCTCGATGCACGACGTCCGCATCATGTGCTGCGGCGAGTCCCGCGGCGATCTGGGCTCCGATAGCGGCGACCCAGCTGGTCGGAAGTGGGCTCTGCTCATCGATCAGTTCCTTGAGAGTCCGACCGTCCAGGAATTCCATGGCGAGATAGGGGTTTCCGCTCTCATCGATACCGCCGTCGACAGTTCGTACGAGGTTGGGATGGACAAGTTTGCGCATGATGCGGATCTCGCGATCGAACCTGTCGAGAAGCTTGAGATCGGCGTCGGAATCGAAGCTCTGGCCGTATCGGTTCTGTCGGACAAGTTTCACCGCGACAGGCGCGTCATCGACAGCCTGGACATCCTCGCCACGGTGCACCTCCCCCATGTTGCCGCGGCCGATCGGGCTGGTCAGACGGAATCGTCCCGCGATCATTTTCGAGTTCACCGGATCTCCTCGTCGGCGACAGGCTTGAGATTTCCACTGGTGAGGCCATCGTGAGCCAGGCGCGCTGCGTGCTCAGCGACTTTCGCCAGGCGTTCGGCGGCGTGCTGCACCGCCTCGAGGCGCCGGAACATCGCGCCATACGCCTGCTGCGTGTCCATATCGAGTTGGGGCACTTTCGCTGACCTGGGATCCACGCGGAAGCTGCCGCTGGATGATGTGCTTCGGCGAGTATTCGACGAGCTGCGGACAAATCCGCTCAGAAAGTCCGCGTCGACCTGATCCGTATGTGATATCAAGGCCTTGTCATCGGCCGATACCAGCCCGTGGCGAATCAACTCGCCCACATCGAGAGCCATCGCTCGATCCCACCCGGATGCTGCCGCCAGTCGGGGCAGCGCATCTGTCAATTCGCTCAGCAACCGTTCGAATTCCGTTCGTGCCGAGGCATATTGGCCCCCGATGTCCCCACCATGCGGAACAACATACCGCGAGGGCGTCAGGTCTACCTCGTCATCGAGCAGAGCTACCGGCGACACTGTCACCGCGCGGTCCCACACTTCGGCCATGTCGATGTCGCCGTCCTCGTCGGACAGGTCGAGCATTCGCACTCCGGCATCGGCCGGGGTGCGGCGCAAGACCCAGACGTGGACCGGCAGTGCGTTGCCCGCCACCGCGCCGGCAGGCAGCTGAAGGATCGCTTCGACGTGACCGCCACGAATCATCTCGGCACGAATTCTCTTGCCGGAACGGCGATATGCCGCCGCCAACGGCAATGCGACGATCGCTCGACCGCCGGGAGCCGCGTGGGCGAAACAGTGCTGCAGCCATGCGAGCTCGCCTTCGGACTTCGGAGGTATACCGAACTCCCAGCGGGTGTCAACCAGCAGATCGTCACGACCCCAATCGGTCAAGGTTCGCGGAGGATCGCAAACAACCACCTGGGCTTTGAAATCCGCAAAGCGATCGTCTCGCAAGGAGTCTCCAGTCTCAGCATGGAGAGGGATGTGCGCGAGGGCTGCGCGGTGAACCAGAAATTCAACCGCGGAGCGACGCGAATCCTGCCCGACCCGTTCGGTATTGCGTGAGCCAACGGCGAGCAGCAGGTCACCCTGACCGCATGCGGGGTCGAATACGGACGTCGCATCCTCACCGACCAGCTGCGAAATCACACCGACCAGCAAAGGCGTAGAGATGAGTTCGCCGCTGCCGCGACCGGCGGAACCGACGTACCGAGCGGCGAGATGCGACAACAGATCAGTCGAGCCACGGTCGATACCGAGCCGTTGCACCAGCGCTGTCGTCGCAGCCGACAGTTCGCCGGCCCCCGGCTCCCGCAGCTCTTTCCCTACGGCCGCGAAACCAGCAACCATGTCGTCGCCGAACTGGGATCTCAGCCCTTGCCATAGCGCGACTTCGTCGGAGACATCCCGGCCTCGGCCGGTGCGTTCAAGCCAATCCTTGACCTCGGACAGCGAGAACAACGGCGCTGTGGCCGTCCCTTCGACTCCGTCTGGAAAATCCGGGTAGCGCCGCCGCCAGTTGGAAACAGCCGCCCGTGTCACGCCCGCGAGCCGAGAGATCTCTACCAGAGAGATCAAGGGCTCGCCTGTTGCCGTCACAACCATGAGTGTATCCAATCCGTTAGCGGTAGATCAAAAAGTCGTTGTGTTGACGATGTTAACACGCTAGTGTCGTGCCATGGCGTGAACATCTGCGGAGGGTGCTCAGCAAATCAGTAGTGCTCAAACGATTGAGGAAGGCAGTTCGAATGGCAGCCCGCACATCGGCAGTGAAACGTACGACGTTGTACCGCTTTGCTGAGGGAACCAAGCTCGTTGAGGCAGTGCGCAGACCTCCCCGCGGCTTCCATACCCGTCAGGTGCGAGTCGGGCACGCAGCCGGCCTGCTGGTAGACGGCTCCTTCGAAACGCCCAGCAAATGGGCTGGTGATGTGTCGCTGCTGACCGATACGGAGGTGTCGCTGCGTAACCAATTGCCGGGCGCTGTTCTGGTAGTTGAGACCTCACCCAACGACCTGTGGGCGCTCACCTGGGGAATTGGATTTCAGCTGCTCGAAACCGAGCGCATCGACTTCCGGTTCGGATCTCGAATCGTCGCACGCACAGCGCTGGCCCGCGAGATCAAATCCATCACCAAGACCATTCTCGACCATCGAGCCCGCACCGACCGGAGCTCGCTACCCAGCGGCAGCACCATGTGGGACCTCGGCGTCGACGGTTACGGAGAAGTGATCAGCCGGGTCGACGCGAAGGCGAGAATCCCTGGATTAACCTTCGGTGACAAGGACATTCAGCTGAAGGCCGCTGATTCCCTCAGCCTCCCGCTGGCAAAGAATCCCGACGAACTCGTTCACGATCTCACCGTGCTGCGAGATGTGCTCGATCAGCCCGTCCTGCCGGGACTGGAAAGCGTCGAACAACTGGTGGCGCTCAAGGCCAAGGACCCGCTGGTCTCTCAACTGAACGAGCGTCTGGTGAACCGACTACTCGGCGCTTCCGACGAGCCCATCGGCCTCAGCTGGCCGCATGAGCGCCTGGACGTGTACGGCCCGGTGGTCAGCTGCAAGGCAACTGGATTCGGCGACCGACAGACCCAGGTCTTCGACGGCCTGCCCACCATCGAGGGCGTGCTCAAATGGTTCACCGACCTGACGCCCGCCACAGTCCAGCATCGACTCACGTCGATTACCCTCGAGCTTCACGGCGAGGCCGCTCCTACGTCCTGCACCGCTGTGTCGTCGCCGGTCAAAGTCCGAAACTGGCTCACCTTCGAGGTACGGGACGGAGCACGACGGTACTGCCTGCACGACGGCACCTGGTACCGCATGGACGACCAGTACCTTGAGCGGATCGACGAGCGTGTGGAGGACATCCTCTCGCAACCCGCCGGAATCACGCTGCCTCCGTGGCCGAGCGGAAGGGATGAGGACGGATACAACAAGGCCGCGGCTGCCGCCATCGGTGGATACGCCCTGGACAAGAAGATGATCAAGACTCCCTTGCACTCCAAGAACGGCTTCGAATCATGCGACATCTACGTCCCGCCAGGCATCCTCGTCCACGTCAAGAAGGGCCGAGGCTCCGATGAGGTCAGCCATCTGCTTGCTCAGGCTCTGGTGGCCAGCGAATCGCTCGCGCGGGATGAGTTCGCGCGTGAAGCATGGACGCGCGAGGTCGAATCGGCTTCGGACGGTGCGATTTCCGATCCCGCGGTCGTCCAAGTTGTGTTGGCTATCGGTCGCAAGAAGCCTGTGACGGCGCAGAACTTGTTCACTTTCTCGAAGGTGAATCTGGTGCGTCAGTATGATCTGCTGCGGCATCTGGGGGTGGACGTCCGGGTTGCTTCAATCCCGATCTAGCCGACGCTCGGGGCGATATCGTGCACATGCCGACTGGGCACACCCTCAGCCATGAAACAGGCAGCACCTCAAAGTAACTGACCAATATGGACGTGGATCCCGGCACGACGAACTGGAACGTTAGGTCGTTCTTACGAGCAACTCCTGCGGGATGAAGCCAGCCAGCTCGTCCTCGAACCAAGTCCAGTCCCCGATCGGCCGCAACGGCGGCCGCGGTTCGGGGACCCTGCCAGCTCTCACAGCTTGGCCCAGATCATCAGTCGAGATGTCCAATAGGCCCGCGACAGCAGTGAACTCGACGGGTCGACGGACGGCTTGAACGCCCTTGATCCACGAGAGTTCACCAGGCGGACGGATCGAAACTTCCTCAGCCTCGGTTCGAATCATATCTAGGGCGGCAAGATCGAGCGGTTCGCCTGTCCGTCCCAGCACGTGCCGAATGGGTATCTCCATCTCCATCACGGCGGGCGGTGAGCCGAAGAACTGCCGAGCATGCCACGCGGCCGCTGTGGGCGAACGCCACGGTGCCGGGTCATGGGGATCTCTCGTGACCCACCACACGGCCCAAAGTGCCTCCCAGCGGAGTTCCGGAGCACGAGACGCCCATCGCTTCGCAGCGTCGTCACTGGTCGCGAACCATACGAGGTCGGCCCGAACTTCCTGCACCGCAGCGAAGCGACCATGATCAGCAAGTGCTTTTCGAAGAGCATCGGTCGTCACGTCGTAACGATCGGCGATCTTCTGCAACTCCGACGAAGGGTCAAGGGGCCGAAACCCGGAGCTTTGAATGCAGCGTGCCCGACCCAAAGTCGTTCCGTGCCAGAGTCGTACCCGATCCATGGAGCGGTTCTACCACGTACCTCGCTGTCCAACGGCGCCGGATGCTCGAAGTGGTCAGCCACGACCGAGACGAACCAGCCGGAATGCCGCCAAGTCGCGCTCCGTCGAATAGATTTCGTGTGTCATTGCCAGGACTGCGACGCCGACGCAGTCGAGGATCGGTGGATAAGGTGTCAATTTCAGCACGTGAGCTTCGCGGTGTGGTACAGAGGTTGCCTGCCAGACAGCCGATCACCGACGCGTACGAACAGGCACATCCCGGACCACAATCGAGGTGGCCGAGTCAACGAGACCATCTCTTGGACTGGCTGGCGGAATACGATCGCACCGGCTTCTACGGCCGCAAGAACCCCGGTCAGGATGCCCGGTTCTTCTACACCCACTTCAAGTGCGCGCCCGGACTACTGTGGCTGGCGGAAGCACTGGGTGAGAATCCAGGCCGCCTACGGGAGGCTGCGGCCCGTGTCGAGGCGGCCGGAGAGAATCTCGCACGCCAATGCGGCGCGTTCCGCGCCGTCATACCCTGGACACGGATTGAGGAACTGCTGACCGCACAACCCACCAAGGCTGGTCGCGGCCTACTCGGTCGCCGGACTTTCGAACTCGGGGCCCCAGGCTGCCGGTGTGGGACGGTGTACAAGATCCTGGCAGATGCGGCAGCCGCGGATCAGGGGCACCGGGTTCGGTGACACCGGCGTGACATCGATGAGCGCCTGCGGGCGACGACGACGCCCGTTGATCCGAGTCCATTTGGCGTCCAACACCATCCACTCGTCTTGCGGTGAGAAGCGCAGGCGCGCTTGCGTCGCGGCCTCGCGCCGTACGCCGGATGCGAGGGCGAAGCAGGTTTCGGCTGCCAAGAGTCTGCTGTTGTAGTCGAATTCGGGCTGGTGGTGTCGCCAGCCCGCGAGCGGTGTGCGCTGCTCGGCGAGCCATTCGTGGACGAACCCGCTGGGCAGGTCCACCAACCCCATCGCGTGGCCGAGCGGTATCGGCATCTGCCGGAAGACGAGGGTGCACGGGTCGGTGCAGATCGCGGACGGGTCTGTGGCGGCTTCGAACACGATCGCGCGGACGACGCGGTCGGGTCCGTGCCCGCTGGCTCGTGCGGCGAACTGCAGCTGATGATCGGTGCCGTCGTCGTAGGTGGTGGTGGCGGTGCCGATCCAGTGGTCGGTCGGGTTGACCATGTTGAACATCGACAGGAAGTTCGCGCGATCGTCCCATTGGTCGAATCGGGATAGCAGTTCGGGAATCGTATTGCCGTGGGGAAGCTCCCCGAAGGGAAGTTGCAGCAGGTAGGTGGCGGCGGGGTCAGCCGTGACGACACCGCCGGCGCTCCATTCCATCGCGCCGACGACCGGTTTCTCGGGTAGTTCGGCGTTCACGCTGTCGACCCAGATCCTGGTGGCGTGGACGCGTCCGGAGGGGCCGATGACCGGGATTGCGGCAATCCGTTTCACCTGCCCGTCGGGCAGGGTGACCTCCGTGCTGCAGGTGCCGCCCGCTGTCGCGCACTCCCGCACCACCGAGTCCAGTTCGCGGGCGACCAAGGCGTTGGCAGCGATGCTCGAGCGGGTGAGCTTGGAGAATTGGCGCGGTTCTGCTCCGTCCAGAACGACCGACGACCGGGCTGGGCCCGAGAGGGTTTCCGCGACGACCCAGCATCGACGAGCGCGGTCCTTGCCGGTGGAGGAGAACTGTTGCGAGCCGCTACAGGAATCCGCGGCGGGTGCGGGTTCCAGGTTCCGACGAGGCCGAGCTGGGCTGTGCCGGTCTGCACGGCCGAGGGATTTCGCGTCCTGAGGATCTTTGTGGCTCATGGCGTACCTCCTCCGATCGTGTCCACGGATCCGTGTGGCGCGGGGCGGGGAGGCGAATCGCGTGCTCGAGCTCGTCCTCCCGGGTTGCGGCGTGGATGCGTGGACTGCTCCCAAGATCGTGCGCTGAGGGCAACGATGCAGGCCAGCAGGCTTCAACGGATGGAACAGACCTTGTGGTCGGCATAGCATTGTGCTATGGCGCGGGTCACAGATGACCGCCGCGGTGCCCAGCCGACAGGGCACGGCGGGACCGGGCCACGTCCCGGGCATGTGCCGTCCGGCCATGGCCCATGCGGGCTGATCACGCCGCAGCCATTAGCTGCGATCGCGGCGGTCGACCAGTTGGGGATGTCCGATGTGGGGTTCTTGGCGCGGGTACCCGGCAGCACGCTATCGCGGCTGTGGCAGGACGAATCGTGGCTGGACGGAGTTTCTGGCGCGACCTTGCAGCGCCTGATCACCGCGATACCGAGTTTGCTCGCCTACGTGGATGGGCGCAGCCACGCCGCACGGATCGACTCGGTGCTGACCGAGTGCGCCGACTCCGGCCTCGAGGTGCGATTCGACAGGCTGGAAACCCTGATCGCGCGGGGGCAGCCCGTTCAGCATTTGGTGACCGCACTGGAAGCGACGGCCAGCGTAATGCGATTGGATTCTCGCACCGCGATCGCGAGTCTGGCTCGCTGCTGGGGCAGCGGCCAAAGCATCGCGCTCGACGCCGTCATCGCGCCCGACCACGGGGTGCTGGCCGCGCCTGATCTCCTGGTCGACAAGGCGCTGCAGCTGATCGGGGTCGTCGACACCGGCTGCAATTCGCTGCGCACGACGGTGGGCTACGGAATCCTGGTCCACAAGGCAACCAAACTGACCGGCGCTGTCCCCGCCGAGGTATCGAATACGGCCGCCGACCGCAGCGCGGCCTTCGCGTACCGCAGCAGCGTCATCGGCATGCTGTTGCACAGCGACGACCCCGACGCCGCCTTCGCCTACCAGCGACAGCTGGATGCCCGCCCACTGCTGCGCCGCAACGAGCTGTGGTCGTTGGCCACCTTCTGCGGTGACGAGCCGCAGACGCCGGAGTTCGCGCTCACGGCGAAACAGTTGAATCGCACGGCAGCGGAGATGATCCGCGATCTATCCGCCCTCAATGATGCCTATCTGCACTATCTCGTTACCACCGCGATCCCGGCTGTGCTGGACTACGATCCGACCTTCGGGTCGCTGCAGGCGGAACTGCGGACCGCAGTGGAGCAGCGGCTGGAACACGGAGTCGCCGATGCGCGCGTTCGGGCGGCGACCGTGGCGTTGCGGAAGTCGATTCGGTAGCCAGCGACACAACTAGTGAGGAGCGGCCGTGCTGGGTGACGAGCGAGTGTCGGATGCCTACACGAAGAACGCGGAATTCTGGATCACCATCATCCGCGACCGCCTCGACCCCTACCAGACCCAACTGACCGACCCGGCCCTGCTCGACATGATCGGCGACCCCACCGGCCTGCACATCCTCGACGCCGGCTGCGGCGAGGGATACCTGACCCGAGAACTCGTCCGCCGGGGCGCAGCGCATGTGCACGGCGTGGACACCTGCGAGCAGCTCGTCACCGCCGCCCGATCCCACCCCGACACCCACCCGGACACCGCGACCTACCACCACGCCGACGTCGCATCGCTGCCGTTGCCCGATCGCAGCGTGGACCTCGTCGTCGCCAACAGACTGCCCAACGGCATCGCCGATCCTGGCCGCCGCTTCCACGAATTCGCGCGCGTCCTCAACCCGTCCGGGCGGCTGATCCTGCTCAGCATGCACCCCTGCTTCTATGGCGCCCGCGCCGAACGAACACCGGCCACCACCACCGACTTCTCCGTCGACGGCTACTTCGATATCCGGTCAGTCGAGCAGAACTTCAACGTCGCCGGCCGCATCTCGCCAGCACCATCAGTCCAACAATTCTTCTCCCTCGAGACCTACATCGGCATGATCACCGCAGCCGGATTCGCCGTCACCAACCTGCAAGAACCCCACCCCACCCCTGAGCAGCGGAAGCAAAACCCCTGGTGGGACCAGAATTTCGTTCGCCCACTGTTCCTACTTCTCGAAAGCCGGCTGCAGTGGCGAGCAACCACCACCTGATCGACCGCCCGCAACGCCCGATACCTCTGTGGTATCGAGCCAGGTCGGCCGATGCAATTCCGTTCGCTCGCGAGACCAGCCTGTCGGGACTGTCCGTGTATCGCTGGGAATTCAGTTTCCGGCGGCGGTGGCCGTCCATCCACCGTCTTCTTCGGTAACGGCCGGGCCGGAAGGTGTGAGTGTCTCGGGTGCGGTTCCAGGTCGGGGGCGGGAGTCTTCGACGAAATCGCGGGCACTCCTCGGCTCGGGTCCGTCGATGCTGGGTTCCCCCAGGTCTGCGAGGTCATCAACCTGCTCGTCGAAAGGGTTCTGTTTGTCGACCACCGAACTACTCCTTCGAGTCGGTCTGGGCACGCCCGCGTTCCAGAGGCTAGTAGTAGGTCAATCCCATGCCACCGGTGGCGAATAACTCACGCAGGATGGTGTTCATCTGCCCTGCCCACTCCTCGGCATTGTGCGGCGGCGTCGGCAGCCGTGGCACGGTCGTCCGGTAGAAATCGCTGCCTTCGTCGAAGTCGCGGTCGGTAGGCAGGGATACCCGCTCTTCGCCGTAACGATGAATCTTGGTGTTCTCGAAACCGATGATCGCGGTGCGGCCCTCGACCCGCAGCGACACCAGAGTGAAGAAGTGGTTGATCGCCCCTTTGGGTTGCAGCATGCGCGACAGCGCCGACACCGCCTTCTCGATGTCGGGGGCGATGTCGCCGCTGGGCTCGACCTGCCAGCACAGGCTCGAGGCACGGACGGAGGCAGCGATGACCTCCGCAGCTGGCGTAGTGGCCCCGGGCAGCAGGGGCTGTACCGCTACCTGGTCCGCTCCGATGACCAGTTCCGTGGCGAAGAATCCGAAGAAGAAGTCCTCGGGCGCGGCCAGAGCATGACCGTCCTGGCCGACCAGGGCTACCGCGCGGAACAGGTGCGTGTACGGCCCACCGATATTGCGTAGCCGGTAGGCCGCCGGCGACCACTGCGGGCCGAGCAAGGCCCGCGCCCACCCCTGTGCCTCGATCTCGGGCACCGCGATGCCCTCGCCAGGACACACGGGTGCTCGTGTCCAGCCCGATGGGTAGCCCCACACCTCGACCAAGACGGCGTTGACAGCGCGGTCGTCGCCGAAGCTGCCCAGATCGGAGACATCGAGATAGTCGATGGCGGTAGCGACGTCGAGGTCGGGAACACTCACCGCCGGTCCGCGCACGTCTCGGTCCTGCTGTGGCCACCGCAGTGTTTCGATGTTGGACCAGCCGCCGCCGCGGATCGCACTGCGGCCGGCTGCGTGCTGCGCGGCGAGCTCGCCACGGAACCGTTGCGTCACCTCGGCGGTGATCTGGTCCGCGCTGATGTCGACCATGGTCTACCCCGCTGGCTCGAAGTCGTGGGCGTGTGGGCTATTTGAAGATATCCAGTGCTGTGTTGACCCAGTCCGGGCACCGCAATTTAGACGGATCACCGGAGTCGCAGTAGAAGGTCAGGAACCCGACCGGGTTCCCTGCGGGCATGGTGTAGTAGGTGTCGAAGTTCTTGGGGCTCACGACCGCGACGACGGGCATCCTCTCTGTGATCTCGCAGTTCTTGCCATTGCTGTCGCAGCGCCCCTTCCGCGCCAGCGCGTAGAAGTTGTAATGGCCGTCGGTGTTCTTCTGCGGGGTCGAGTGCTTCAGCGGCCACTCCATGATCTTGATCTTCGTGATGGCATGCCGATGTCGCGCCTTGTCGTAGCCGAAGCCGAAGCCTCGCTGATACTCCGCCACAGGGTCGCCGACAGCGTCGTTGGGGACACAGTAGAAGCCTCGACGGATCGGGAAGGTGCCGACCTTCGTTTCAACGGTACGCAGCACTTCTGAGCTGTTGTGATTCGGGAAAGCGGGGTCCCGCGTGCTGCAGTCGTCGGTGACTTGAGCGTGTGCGGGGCCTGTACCGATGATGGTGACGCCCATCATGAAGGCGGCCGCCAGTACGACGCTGATTGATCTCAATGGTTTCTCCTGATCGAGTGCTGTCCCAGGGAACGATCCGGCGGGCTGTCACTGTTGGTCGACTTCGGCGATATAGACCTCGCCGTCGGGTGCGTGCGCGATCGCGCCCTTCTGGAATTCCTGGGCCATCGACAGCCCCGGAGGAAGGTCAGTGGTCCGAGGGTTCTCGACCGGGTATCCCAAAGTGCTGCTCTCGTATCCGAGATCGCCCCACACATTGAGCAGGAACACCGGGACTCGCCATGCGCCGACGACGGGGAACCAATAGATCGCGCTGCCGTTTTCGAAGAACACGAAATGGCCGACACCGTCGGACGCGACTTGCTCATCAGTCAGCGGCAGGCCGAGTTCGCCATCTTCCCTGCCCACTTCGGCCCACCGGTCCCGGATCGCCCCGTAGAGCAGACGACTCCCGGCCGGTGCCGACCAGGTGATGGTGCCGTTCTCGAAATTGTTGTAGCGCCCGTTGTGCTTGGTCACCGGCAGTTCGTCGGAAGTCGGATACCCGAGCGGGCCGCCCTCGGCCCCCACAGAGTTCCACTTCTCCCGGATCGCACCGCCGATGGCATATGCCTCATTGGCATGCCAGTAGATGGCGCCACCGTCGAACTCCTGGCGGCGCCCGAGATTGACGCCAGGGATCTCATCGGTGCGCGGGTAGCCCAGGTATCCGCTTTCCCAACCGTGACGCTGCCAGGCCGCGAAGAAATGGTTCACCACCGGATGCGCTCCACCCCACGGCGACCAGTAGATCGGCCCGTTCTGGAACGTCGAGCGCTTCCCCACACCATCGGGATTGGTCAGCTCGTTGCTGGTCGGCCACAACAGGAAGCCGTTCGGGCCGCCGAGCTCGTTGTATTTGTCGCGGATCGCACCGCACACCTCGAACGGAGCGGGCCAGTACACCTGACAGCCAGGCGCGGCGAACGCGGTCACCTCACCTGAAGTAGCCGCCAGCTGCGCTTCCATGGTCTCGGCCTTGTCGGCGTCCTCCTTGCTGAACCCCTCGGGGATCTCCTGGCAGTCCGAGCGCATCTTGCCCGGTATGACCTCCCGATTCGGCTTCTCGGTTGGCTCCCACTTCTCCGGCTTCGCCTTCTTCCCGCCCGGCGGGCCGGCCGGGCACGAACCGCCTCGTGCCGCGTCGGGTGGTGTCCTCGCAGGTGGGGTCACCGACGGCGTGCCCGGCACCGTGGTCGATGGCGTCGTGGTCGTCGGTGCCGTCGTCCCGGTGACCGGTGTTCGTGTCGTCGACGAGGGCGTCGATGTCGAGGGGGTGGGGCTTGTCGTGGATGGCCGCGGCGCGACGGAAGTCGTCAATGGAGGTGTCGTCGCAGGTTGGGCATAGGCGGCGATGGTGCCTGCGGTGAGCACGGCGACCGCCGCCATCACCACGGTGGCGCACGCTCCTCGTGCGAATGGAAGCCGCACCGAAACCGTTTGCTGCTGAACAGATCTCAAGTCCCCTCCTCATAACCCTCATCAGGACACATCCGAATACAGCAGCCCGTCACCCCCGACAGCTAACAAGCTGAATGTGCCTGCAAACACTAACGAGAAGAAAGACTTCGAGCAGTGGCGACACTCCGGCAAACTATGCGATGTTTCCCTATCACCACGTCTAGGAACCCAGACATGTTCCACGGGAGAGCTCCAAGACCGACCCCACCGGTACGCCACACCTCGCCGGAATGCCGGTCTAGACCCACAAATTTCTCAGCGCTCCGCCACCACCAAGCACGTCTGATCGAGCAGTCCTCAGGCAGCTGACTGATCCCTGGGTGGGCTGCTGAACGTAAGGTCAGAGGTCCAGTACCCCGGATATGTCTGCGTCAGCGCTGGTTTCAGGATCGAATCTAGTCTCTCCGGACCCCTGCTGCTGGGTCTCGCGATCCCTTTGGGATTCTCGTCCGAACTGTTCCGCCTCCCGCCTTCCGCTCGGAAGCTCGCAGCGCCGTTGTTGTTCCGCGCGTGCGGCGGCGAGGGCGTCGCGGCGCTGTTCGACATCGGCTGTGAGACGTTGTCGAAGTAGCTCTTGATCGAAGTCCGATGTGTCGGTCCGGGTCCAGCGGAACAGGACCGCGTCCGCCGTGGTGACCAGCGCGATTCGGGTGGTGAGGTCGCGGATGCGTTGGTCGAGTTCGCCATCGGTGAGGTGTCGGAGTTGCCGATCGGGCCTGGGCTCGGTATGGCTGATTCGCGGTTCGATGCCGCTACTGGCAGGACAGGTGAGCCCGGTGGGATGGGGTCCACTGCGGCCCGACGGCTCCGATGGCGGGGTGGGTTGCACGCCGAATCGCTGGAGCTGCGCGAGTTTCCATTCGCAGCGGAAGCGTGCTTGGTTGAGTTCTGCCAGGTCGAGATCGTCGGCGGCGAGGCGCGCGACGTCGACATCCGCGGCGGTGACGATTCCGGCTGGCCCGGCGGCATCGAGGAGCGCGCGAAATGCGCCGTCGGAGCGGTCTTTCGCTCGGTCGGCGGCTTCGGTGGCGAAGTCGGCCGAGATCTTCGCCAGATACAGATCGAGCATCTCGCTGCTGGATGGTGGCCCGGCGCGCAGGTCGGCGATCTGTTCGGCGAACGCGGTTCGCGCGGCGGAGTCGGGGATTGCCGTGAGCAGTGCGTCCAGGTCGTCCAGGTCGTGGTCGCCATCTCTGCTGTGGACTCGGTCGGTGAGTTCGTCGACCCGGGCGCGGAGGGTGGCGGCTTCCTGGTCGGCGGCGACCCACTCTGCGTGTGCGTCACGAGCGGCGAGCAGGTAGGGGCGTTGTGCGTCGCGGCGGGCTCGGAGCTGGTCGAGATGGGCCTGTACCGCTCGGAGGTGGCGACCGGTGCCGCGGTGGTAGGCGATGGACAGCTTGCGGTAGGTGCGGACGTAGTCGTCGTGTTCGGCGCGCAGTATCGCGGCGCGTTCGGTGGGCGGGAGGTCGCGGTGGTCGGGGATGGTAGCCGGGTCCACCGGTGGTTCCCAGCTCGTGTCATCGGAGTTGGACCACCGGCCGTCGTACGGTTCATCGGTGTCTGCAGGAGGGAAATCGTCCGGTGGGGCGAGCGCTTCGAGGGACGCTAGGTAGTCCGTGTCGAGGTCGACCGATAGGTCGGCAACCAGTGGGTCCGGTGCGCTCGGTGGGGCTGGAAGGTGCTGTTCAGGATCGAGTGGGATGCCTTGGCGGGCGGCATATTCAGTGTCCTCGTCGGGGTGTGGCGGCGGCTCGGTGGGTAGGTCTGCGGCGGTGCGGTGGAGGTCGAGGTGATGGCGGGCGAGGGCAGTGATCCGCCATGCCACGGCGGTGGCGTAGTGGTCGGGGCGGGGCCGATCGTCGGCGTGGCACGCATCGGTGAGCAGTGTGCTGGCGGTGGCCAGTAGCTCACGAGGCGTCCAGTGGGTCGGGTCGGCGGATTCGACGGCGGCGACCAGGCGTGGCCACGCGGGATCAGCCTGTACGAATGCGGTCAGAGCGGGACCAAGGACATCATCGACATCGGTGATCCACCACGGCCGCAAGGGATCCGAGTGGCGGTGGTCCGCGTCGAGTACGCCGAGATCCAGTTCTCCCGCGAGCCGCCACCACAATGCGGCAGCGGGTTGTTCTTCGGGCAGCGGACCGTTCTCGGCCGCGCTGTGGAGCAGTGCTGGAACATCGAGCCCGGAGCGGTGCGCAACGTCGAGCTTGGCGGCAACGGCGGGCCAGAAAGCGTCGGCGGAAATGCGGGGGTCGATGCGGTCAACGGTGGGCACCCACTTGCCGAGGGTGTCGCTGAGATCGCCTACCAGGGTGAAGATCCGGTCATCGAGGGCACGTTGGTGGCGGTGGGCGGGACCGAAGTCGGGCAGTCGCGGCCCTGTCGGCCGATGATCGGCGTCGCCGATGCGACGGGCCGCTCGCCACACCGCAACGTCACCGACGAGAGCTTGTCTGCCCGCCTCAGCGGTGGCGTGCCGAGTCAGTAACGGTCGCGACCAGGCTGGTGCGGTCGCCGACACCCATGCCTGCGTGTGGTGTCGGATGTCGGCGGCGAGGTGGGTGACCAGGTGGGCGCGTGCGGCCAGGTACGGGCCGAATTCCGGGTGGTCGTGCAGCACGTCGGGGATGCCGGGCAGCCACGGCAGCGGGCCGGATGCGCTCGTGTGCGAGTCGGTGCGGTTCAGCCGCCAATCGAGCACGGCGGCCGGATCGCGGACGCCGTCGAAGTCGCGCTCGGTGATCGCGGTGGCGAGGCGTTGCTGCGGATCGCCGGGCTGCCCGCGGTCGTCCGGGGTGATCGCGATGATGGCTAGGTGCTGGCGCAGCGCAGGCCATCCGCCGCAGTCGGTGAGACCGGGATACAGCTGTTCGGCCGCGATGTCGATTCGGTTCATCACCTCGGGTCCGGCGAGGTGTTCGGCCGTCGCGCCGAGTGCATGGGCGAAGGCGTCGGCGGCGTGCGCGAGCCGAGTTGTGACAGCGAAGGTGCTGCGATGACTGCTCGTCGCCGACTGTTGGATGGTGTCGCGGGCGAGGATCTCGGTGAGGATGTCGACCACGGTCGGCGGGTGCAGGGACCGTTCGCTGTGCTGTTGGTGGGCGATATCGACGGCGGTCTGGGCGTAGATATCGTTGCGTCGGCGACCGCGCGAGATCGCGACATACAGTTGAGCACGGCTCTCCGCGCCGGTGAGAACGCTGTGCCCGGTGTCGGCGGTGACGCCTTGGGCGGAGTCTATGGTCGTGGCCCACCCCAACGTCACCTCCTCGCAGACGTACTCACACGGCAGCAACACATGACGGCCGGAATCCAGATGCGCGGCCAGCACGCTGCCGTCGCGGCGTACCTCGAGCACACGCCAGCGGTAGCCGTTGCGGACGTAGTCGGTCCCGCTGAACCGCAGTCGCGGGTCGTTGCGGCGGGTACAGATCACGTCCGCGGCAGAGGCCGACAACCCGTCCGCCAGCTCGACTTCCGGTCCGACCACGCGCGCGGCCGTTGCGATCCGATCGCTGCGGGCACGCCGGTTCAGGATGGCCACGATCTCGCGTGTCGGTGCGAGCATCACCGCGTCCAGACCAGCGGCACGATCCCGCGCCCAGTCGGTGTAGCAGCGGTCGATGACCCGGTCCAGCGTGCCGATGTGCAGGCGGTCGCGGTCGGCGTAGAACGCGATCACCGACGGATCCCCGTCACGTACCGCCAAGGTTGCGGCAGCCTCTGCGGGATCGTGGAAGCGCATCACCCGGGAGAGCGTGACCGCGCCAGCGGTGTCGGCAATATCGCGCAGCACCCCGCCCGCGGTGATCGAGGCCAGCTGCCGGTCGTCGCCGATCGCGCGCACGACGGCGCCGCGGCGCAATAGGAAATCGACCGTCAGGTCCAGTTGCCGGGTGGAGGCTTTGGCGGCCTCATCGATGATCACCAACGTGCGCGGGCCGATGGTGTGTACCCATGCCGGAACATGCACCCGTGCAGCCGTTTCCGGCGTGAGGTGGGTCAGGATGTAGCCGAGTTTGTCGATGGTGGCCACCGGCACCCCGGCCCCGATCTCGGCCTCCAGCACGGCCGCGGACGCCGCGGTCGGCGTGAGCCCGACAACGCTGCCGCCGTCGCTCATCCAGGCCCGCACCAGTACCTGCATCGCCACCGTCTTGCCCGTCCCGGCCGGCGCGATGGCCACCTGCAACCGTCGTCCCGAGGTGGCGAATTCACGCACCATCGCCGCCTGTCCGGCATTGAGTTCGCGGCCGTTGTTGTTCGCCGTGAACTCCAGCAGCGCGATATCGACGCAGGCATCGTCGACTGTGCGTGCGCCATCGTCGTGCGCGGCGACGACGAGTCGATGCTCGGCGGCCAGCACAGCCGCCGAGGTGTACTGCTGTGATTCGGCCACGGTGTAGACGCTGGTGTGGTCCGCACGGCGCAACAAGTTCGGTTCGGTGAAGCGGTCGGGTTGAGTGAGTGCGATCGACCGCGCCGTCCCGAGCGCTGCGGTGGTGACTGCATCGGCCGCCCGTTCCCAATCCTCGGCATGGACGTGCCCACGGATCTGGCGTTCAGCTTCCGAGCGCACATGGCTGGCCTGCCACACCGACCGCTTGCGCGACACGATGTCGATGACCCGATTCGCCACGGTCTCGATCCATTCCGGCGTCACCTCGACCCGCCGCGTCGGCTTGGGATGGCAGGCGTTCCAGATCATCTCGACCACCGCCTCTTCACCGAGCAGCTCGACCGCTTCGGCCCACCACGTGGAGCGCTGCTCGGCACGCGAACGCAGGTCGTGTTTGGCCGGACGGGTGTCGAGCGTGGCACGCTCGGACAACTTCAGCATCTCCACCGTGGTCGGCTCGCGTCCCCATTCGGCGTGGAATCGGCGCGCCAGCTCGGCCAAACGGGCCTCGATCGCAGCGTCGCGGCGAGACCACAACCGTCGCAATGCCTCCGCGACGCCGACGATTTCGCGGATGGGCCGCTTGTCGGGATCGCCATCGCCGCGATCAGCGAATTCCACCCCAACAAGTGTGTTCAGGTGATGTTCGCAGCGGGTGTTGTAGACCTCCGACGCGGTCACGAGGAATCGGTACAGCATGCGTGCGTCCAGGGCCCGCCACAGCCCGCCCTCGCGAGTGCGGACCTTCGTCGACACCACCACATGAGTGTGCAGATCCGGGTCACCGGCGCGGCTCTCGCGGTGCTCGAACGCGGTCGCCACCAAACCGCGCGTGTCCACCTGCGCTACCCCGTTCGCTCCCAACCGGGTGTAAGCGGCGTGCTCTTCCAGGAACGCCAGCGCGTCCGCCACTGCGGCCCGGTGCGCCTGTTCGATCCTGTCCGCGATCGCTCGTGGAGCGACTGCCCACAGCACCGACACCGACTTCACTGGCGAGAAGCACACATCGAACCCCGACACCGCGGTCGTCGCATTGCGGGAATTGCGGGCCACCCAGCCCGACAGCTCTCGGTCGTTCGACGGTGGGCGATCGAACTCCGCGATGAACAGTTCCCGGGCGACGCGGGTCCGGATCTCCGCGCGCACCTCATTTGGAATCGGGGCGTTCCACCGCTGTCCGTGTTCCAGGTTGTAGCCGGTGAACCCCGCGGCACACTGTCGCCGAAACTCGCTGGCCCCCGAGTAGATTCGGAACGGCTGCCCCAACTGCGAGGCCGACAACGCCTTCCGCCGCGCGTCCTCCGCTGTCGTCCCGACGGCCAACTGCTCGGCGAATACCCGGTCCTCGATCACCTCAGCGTCCGGGTGCCGCCCCAGCCCGAATAACGCTCGCATCTGCGGTTCGGTGACCGCATCCCCTACCGCGATCGCATCGAACTCCGACAGGCCCGAACCCATCCATACACCAGGCGATTCTCCTTTGACCGAGTAGTAGTCAGCCAAGGAATCGCGCCCGCGCTCACTCACGTCATGGGCCGCTGTCTGCCGAAGGTAGTATTCGAACCCGTCACCGGCGGACAGTTTATGGACCGTCGCCGTCATAACTCCAAGCTACAGGCGTCGGCGCAATGACTGCCAACGATCCAAAACTCGTCTCAGGAACATAATCCATTCCTATCATTCTATTCTCAGGCAAATCACAACAGCAGTCACAAACTGGACTTATCCAACTCCGAAAACCGGGCTACGCCTGCAGGTATCACACTCAATTTTGACTGCCGAGACATCGCGCGGCCTGAATGCAAGAGGTCTGAGGGATGACGGGATCGGATACGTGAGCGGATGGGGCGATAGAAGAAGAGAAATACAATCAGTGACCTGTGGCAGACATGCAGGAATGGAAATAGAGTGGTGACCATCTGCCAATACTCGACACCCCATATCCGACAGCTCCGGCGGCGGCTGGACCAGAAAGGATGAGAGTCGAATTTCGTCGAAGTAAGGAGACGACAGCATGTCAACAAGAAAGTCAGTGGTATCCGCACGACAGCAAGCGCATAGAGCGCTTGCTACGCGGCGTCAACAGCGTATCGAGCGAGAGAAGGCCAACGAATCCGATCTCGCCGCCTACCTCCTGATAGAGGAACAGATCCGCGAGGCCGTGCGCGTCCACCGTGACGCGATCACCGCCCTGCGATGCCGACAAGGAAACCACCTGCGACAGTGGCGCGGTCGAGGCGAGAAGCTCTCGGCTATCGCCGAGCTCACCGGGAGGTCGGCCGCCGAGCTCAGTCGGCTCATCAAAGCGACCGCCGCGCCAACCGGAGGCCAGATCCGACAAACCTCACGGATTCACGGCAGACCAGCCGAGTCTGCCACCACCGTGTCGGCTCGCGACATCGACGGCGTCGAGGCACCGGCAATGTAGCCTCGCACGTGATCCGCCAGCGGTCACAACGCTCCACAGTCCACCGAGAATCTCACATCCTCGCTGGTAGCGAGGTCACCGGGCATGTTGAACGCGGCATCGAAACTCCATTGTCGATGTCGGCCTTGGCGACGACGGCGACGGCGCAAAAGAGACCTTCGACGCCGCCAAAGCCGCGACGGCCGCGCAGCTGATCGATTCTCTACCCGTCGACCGGAAGCTCAATCCCTACGACAACCCACCCGTCACCGACAACCCCTACCCCGGCCCGACGATCAAGGTCCGATGAACAAAATACTCGCCCTCACCGCACTCGAAGCAGCCACATCACTACTCGTGGTGGCTTGCGACGGATCACCGGAAACCGCAGCCTTATCATCCGTGGGACGCGAGCTATTTCGGGGCTCCCGGTTCAGATTTGTCGTTCGTCCTTGATGGCACGAATCACCGCGGCGACCCGTGCGTTGATGAGGGCAGTGAACCGCTTCGCGTCGGCGGCGGTGGCGACCTGCGATCCGTCTCCGCCGATGACGTATCGCCCATCATCTATGAGGTCACGCCATTCGAGCCGGTGCGCGGTGACGCCTTGCGGACCGAAGATCGAGTGTCCCTGGACGATATCGATCGTGCCCAGGCAGACAGTCGGCGCACTGAGGAACTTCTTGGAACGGAACCCTGTTCGGTGCTCCAGAGCAGTGCTAACGGTCGACTGATGGTGGTCGTAGTCGAAGCCCTCACCGTCAGCTGTATCAACCAGTGGAATATCCGGCTGCTGGCCCGCTTCGAATTCGGGGAGTCCAGCGACGACCTCTTCGGCGAGTCGTATCGGATCGCATTCGGTGACCGTGCACTCGCTGCCGCGCGTGCTCTGGCCACCGGACCGCTGCTTGACAATGAAGCCCCGGCCCGCCTTGCGGAGGGCCATCACGCGAATCCGACTGTCGATTTCGTCGTCATCGCGGAAATCGAATCCATCGACGCAGATTCGAAGGTCGGGCTGCTGGAAAACCTGTGCAAGCTCGTCGAGTGACCGATCCCATCGTGCATGGACCTTGTCTGCCACTTCACGCTTCTCACGAAGAAAGTCATAGTACATGGGAGTGGTGCTGATGAACAGGAACGGCGCGGGAAGCCGCTCACCGGTGAACAGCTCCCAGAGCACAAGGAACTCCAAATCACTGAAGCGCCACGTCGTGCTCATTTGCCTCGCTCCACAACAGCATTCGCAGACACCGGTTCGGCGTCGAATACGTCTTCGAGATGCCCACCCGACCTGAGGTAGGCGGGTCGCTTGTGCTCCTTGTCCGAGCCCTGCTGTCCGGCACCGGCCGCGCCCGGCGAGCCCATCATCGGCATGCCGGAGGTGCCGCTGGTGGTGGCGGAGGCGGAGGCCAGCCCGGCACGAGCGACGGTTGAGGTTTGAGCCGTGGTTGTGTCGGAGATCGAGGCACGCGGGAACAGCCGCGACTGGGTCGTGCGCGACGGGTCGATGGGAGTCGACGTCGTGGTGGGGCTGCCTCCCCCGGTCACGGTGGGCTGGGTGCCGGTCGGGCTGGGCGTCGTAGTGGGGATCGTCGGTGTCGGGATGGTCGGCTGCTGCGCCGCGAGTTGAGCTGCCTGCTGGGCGATTTGCTGCGCTGTCTGCAGTCCTTGCTGGACTGCTTGTGTACCTTGTTCCACCGCGGACTGGGCCAACTGCGCGCCTTGCTGGAGGAGAGTTTGCAGCACCTGACCGGTCGTATCGGTCGTTGTGGACGGGTTGGTCGGCGTGGTCGGATCAGTCGGAGTGGGAGAGTCGGGATTCGGAGTGGTAGGTGCCTGGTCCTGCGGAAGGTCAATGATCTCCGAGGGGATATTCGGGGTCGTTCCCGGCGATCCGGTCGTGACCGTGGGTGCCCCGTTGTTGATCGTGGGGTTCCCGTTGGTGTTTGGGTCATCGGTGATGATCGGCGGGGTAATTGTGCCTAGTTGAACTGTGGGCCGGGGTAGGGAAAGTGAACCGAGTGACTCGTTGTATTCCGCAATCCCCGCAACGTAGTAGGCCTCGCATGCGAATTGGATCTCCTTGAGAAACGGCTCCACAGCACCGTCCGGAGTGGGAGACCTGCGACTTTGGCCCTTGTAGTTCACCTGATAGCTGGAGGTGTCATATCTCCCCGCCGTCACTTGAGTGATCTCGGGCTGGGGGATGTCGGGCATCTCCCTGTTGGTGGCGCGCAGCCAGCCGGCCGCAGCGAGCAGTCTTGTCTGGACTTCGCTCATGACCGGGGTCAACTTCTCGATATCGCTGAGGTACGAAGACACGGTCCCGGCCGCCATACTCGCGGAGTTCCCACTCCAGTAGTTCTGTACTTTGCCGATTTCGGTCTTGAATGTGTTGGCGGCTGTTTCGAGGGTCGCGCGCATGCCCTCCCAGTGGCTGGCGGCGCTGACCGCCGTGGTGCTGAAGATGTTCTGACCGAGGTTGTAGAAGTCGTTCCACTTGTAGCTGAAGGGATTCTCGGGCCACACCGCCCTGCCATCCGTGGGTACCTGATAGTCGTCGAAGGCACGCGACCGGACCCCGTTTCGGTTTCCGCGATTAGGCTTCTCGCTGTATTCCTTCACCGGATCGGGTGTCGGAACCTTGTCGTTGAGTGCTTGCGTGATCTTGGGAACGATGGCGGGCCCGGAAGCCTTGTCGGGCATCTTGATCCCATCGAATCCGGAGATGGCTTGTCGGAAGGCCGCTTCGGATTCCTGTTCGGCGCGGGCGAATTCGATGGCTGCCGTTCTGTACAGCTCAGATAGTTCTGTGACGATACTGATATGGGAGGCGACAACGCCGCTCAGATCCCGGCCCAGCTGCCGGAAGCCCTCGGACCACTTACGTCCGGAGCCGAACGTGTCGTAAGGTCCGGCGAAATCCCGCAAGTTGGTAGCACTATCGAGAGAACCGGCGTCGAGGGATTCCTGCACCGTCCGTAGCTGCCCGACCAGGTCGCCGCACGCCTGCACTGCGATCGCTGCCGCGCGCGGTTCGAATCGCAGTGGCTCGTCAGGAGCGCTGACCTGCCCACGCAGGTCTGCCAATGACATCGTGTTGGTCATAACACCCGCTCCCCGCACATGATTTCGGCGACCTCCCCACTCCAGGGCCTCAGCGGCCCTGAGTAACGATCGGTTTCATCTTGCCGCATGCCCACTGCAGCATGCCAATCGGCGCGCACCGCAGGGGTGCGATGGTGTTCGTGATCATGTTGTGTCTCCGTTTGAGCTGTGGCACAGTCTCTCCCACGACTGCGTACGCTAGATCCGCGTATACAAAGTGGGTGAGCATAGAAAGCTCGGGAGGGGCGCATGACGGGAGAGATCCGGGTAGATCCGCAGCAGGTGCGTGAGGCGGCGACGATCGCCGACAGTATCCGCGCCGAGCTGCACGCTATCGCCGAAGACGCCCGCACGGCGGTCTCTCCGGGATCGACGGCATGGGGTGATGACAAGTTCGGCGGACGATTCGCCAACGGGGACACCGGCTTCGAGAAGGGCAGCGACAGCATGGCTAGCGGGACGGATGCCCTGTCTACCTCGTTCGGCAATCTCATTACGGGACTGACCGAGGCTGCGCAGCGTCTGGAAGCAATGGAGCAAGCCAACATCAGCAAGTTCGCGTAGCAGAGGTTTCACCGAGTGTTCCCTGAACGCAGTCAGATCGACGCCGCAGCGGTGTTGGAGGGCTTCTCCGATCACGTCCGGGCGGTCACCGAAGCGAGCAAGAAGCGTGCGCAACTCACCGCGAGCGCGACCACAGCGGACGGGCGAATTACCGTGACCGTCAACGCTGATGGCATCGTCATCGCGACCCAGGTGACCCCCGATTTCGACAGGTTATCCGCTGATGAGATCGCCACCGCGTTCACCAGCGCCGTGCAACAAGCCGCGCAGAAGGTCGCTCACCAGGTCCAAGAGTTGATGGCGCCGCTGACCGAACAACGCCTCCAGCTGCCGAAGATGGACGAACTCGCCGACAACCTGCCCGACCTGTTCGCACAGAAGCCATCCATGCCCGCCGCATCCCTGACGGCGCCCTACTCGCGCGAACGCAACGACGAGGCCGCCGCCCAAGCCGCGCCCGACTTCGCCGACGCTGAAGATTACGACGACTGGCAGGCCGAACACTCGTGGAGCCCTATCAACAAGAAGCGGCGGTGACGACTCACCTCACCTCGGCCTACAACGAACGCAGCGACAGGGGGTTCGGCGGGACAAGCTTTCGCCCGTCGCGCCAGTGTTGAGATCCGCGCACCTGTTGTGGCACAGTCATTCCCGCCAAGATCAGAATCGGTGTTGACCGATCGCCGTAGAGATGAACTTCGAGACGCCGGGGGATCTCATGAGAAGGCCGGACAGTGCAGAACTATTCGGATGCCGTGTTTCGCGACCTGTCTCCGCCGCCACGCGCCCACAGTGAACGTGCAAAGCATGAGATCACTCACGGGCAACTGAGGCGTATTCGGTGGCGCTGCAGTTCCCTTCCTGGCTGGAATGGCTCGAGTGGGTCGTCGGGTCGGATTGGCCGCATGGCAATGAAGACCTCATGTGGCAGATGGGCAGCGACCTCGAAGCCGTCGCCGATCGCACCGACAACCTACTCGGAGACCTCAACTCGCTCATCACCCGTATCGGGACCGCATACCCGGCCGGTGCCGGTGGCGAGGAGATTCTCAACTGGCTCACGCCCTTTCGTGACGGTGGTGAATCCGGTAACGGCTCACTGCCCGAACTCGCCGACCAGTACCGCGAACTGGCCAAGGCCGCCAAGGAAATGGGCAACGAGCTCCAGGCCGCCAAGCTCAACTTCTACTTCGCCGGTGCCTGGCTGATCGCCGAACTCGCTTGGGCTGCGGCCGGAGGGCCTTTCGCGCCCGCCTTGCAAGCCACTGCAATCGGCGCGGCCCGTCATCTCTTCAGCGTTATCGGTGGCAAGCTAGCCAATCGCATCATCGATATATTGAGCCGTCGTATCACGAACGCGGCTATGAAGGCGTGGGTTCCCAAGCTCGTCTACGAGATCGGGCAGGAAGCGCTCGTTGAGGTCTTCCAGGGCACTACCCAGGAAGCTCTGGTCCAGACCATCCAAAAGCAGGGTGGCAAGATCGACGAGTACAACCTCGGCAAGCTCACCGAAACCGCCGCCATCTCCGCCTTCGCCGGCGGTGTCGGAGGTGGTGCCGGATTCGGTCTGGGTACCCGGTTGCCCACCGACATGGGCGGCTGGAGAGGCGCGGGTAACGGTGCCCTCGTCGGTGCCGGTGCAGGCACGGCAGGCGCTCTCGGTGCATGGCTCGGCACCGGAGTTCTCACCGGCAGTTGGGAACTCGATCCACGATCTCTCACCGGAGGCGCGCTATCGGGTGCAGGTCCTAGCGCTCTCTATGGCTACGGCGCTAAGTCCGACTACTCCGGCACACCTGAGACGAACGTCAACGACGGCTCCACACCCGCGGCCCGCGACACTCCGGTGCCTGCGTCGAACATACCCGGTACCAACACCGATGACGCCAACAGCACACCAGCACCAGAGAATACCGGGCAACCCAGCACCGGCACCCCCGCACAAACGACCGGCAACACCACCGACTCCACCAACAGTGACAACCCGAGGGATTCGACACCGGCCGACACCCCCGCCACCGACCGCGCCCCGACATCCACCGACAACCCCCAAGGTCCAACCGCTGACGGGCAGCTCAGCAGTTCGGACACCCGGTCCGGGCCACAGGTCACCCCAGCCTCACCCGCGGACACCACCACACCCCCCTCCCCTGCCACCGACATCGCCTCCAGCTCTACCAATGACGCCCCGGCGGTCCCTGCGCAGCCCCTGGCCACCGACGCTGCCACCACAGAGAGCACCTCCGCGCGCGCATTGAGCGACGCGGGGTCGGATCCCGTTACTTCCCCGGCAGCCAACAACGAGGCGACACCACAACAAAGCACCAATGTCAGCCCCAGCGAAGCCGCCACCTCGATCGCCGGCGCTACCACGAACTCTCCGACGGCCGTGTCAGGAACACCGTCCTCGACCCACACCGCCGTGACGTCACCTGGCAGTGTCACGGCCCCGACAGCGGTCCTCGCTCCAGCCTCACCACCGGTGACCGCCACACCGAACCACACCGCATCACCAGTCTCCCCGCGCCCGACGTCGCCGCGGTCCACCGACGCCCCGATGTCCATCCGGCCGCCGAGCGATCCCCGTGCCGGCACCCCTGTCGACGGAAGCACGCCAAAGCCATCTACGACGACCTCCAGCCTAACGAGCGAGAGCCCCCGGTCTTCGGTCACCGAGGACGCCCTCGCTCCACTCAACCAGCCTGTCCAGGCAGCACGCACGGGCATCGAACCACCCTCATCGAACCCGATCCCCGATACTTCGACGCCCCACGAACAGCCTGATCAAGGCTTGAACCTCGCGTCGGCACCGGAGCTGACCGCTGCCAGCGAGCCTGGCTCCGACACGCGGCCATTGTCCGCCCCTCTCGACGCCCCGGTTAGCGATGACGCCGATGTCGGCGGCCCGCTCCAAAGTGGCGGCGCGGTCCGCCCGCGTAACCTACTCGATCAGTCTGCTCAAGACGCCTGGGCGAATGCAGCCTACGAGGCCATCCGCCACAGCACAGGTGATGTCGCCGACATGGTGGAGAACCTGTCGACCGTCGAACGAACCAACGGCTCAACGGGTTTCAGCACAAGAGAGCTCGCAGAGGTCAAAGAGCATCTGTTCCACGCCGCACACAAGCTCAGCGTATTCGACGACAACGGGCGTGTCGTTGGATCCGAAACCCGCCGTTTCGATGCCGATCCCGATATCGCCGAAGCCTGGATGCGACTCTCGCGCGGCGAGCCGCTACCCGCCGACGTGACTCTGCTCGAACACGAGCTCGCCGAGGCGAGCTATCTCAGAAGCAACCCGGACGCCAGCTACCGAGACGCGCACGCATACGCTAACTCGAAGGCGAACTGGGAAAACAACATCCCCGATCGCACCGGAGAGAACTACGAAGGATGGGCAACAGGCGATGGCGCTCTACCTGGTGTACCGGAAAGCAACCGAAACACCGACGGAAGTGACCTACCGGTTCGGCAGCGACGAGACGAACCTGACCCGCGAACTGGTGATCACCAAGACCGGCCCGGACGTCAAAGCGGCGGACGGCTCGACCGACCCACTCCTGATCAAAGTGGCGGCCAAAATCCTCGACCGGATGAACAAGGACGGGACCTGGCCGGGCGGGGGCGGGATACAAGCCTAGACGGCAATGTCCGGCTCACCGATCTTGCGAGGTCCCCGGATGTCCCGAGCCCTGCCAATGACTCGGTAGTACCCGCCCAGGCGTACGGATCGCAGGGTCCGCCGACACCGGCATGGCTTGACGATGGACCGTCGTCACCCACCCCGAAGCCCGGCCTGATCCGCCGGATCATGGACGCTCTGCTCGGCACATCCAGCCTGGAGCCGGATGCACGGCCCGACAACGAGCCGCCTTCAGCACGCACAGCGACGGAGCAGTCATCGCTGCCGCACGAGCAGCAAGCACCGCGATCAACGCCGCACCCACAGAACCTGACTAATGAAAGTGGAGTGCTCGAGAGCACTCCGGACCATGTCGGTCCCGCCACCAGGGTCGATCGCTCGTACCTTGACACGGTACTTCGGGACACGCTCGATACACCTGGTCAGCACTTCGACAGCCTCAACCCCGACCAATTCGTTCCGGGTTGCCCCGATACGGACTTGCCCGCGCACCTCACCCGGGATATGCCCGAGGGCGCACTCGACCATTCCACCGTGCCGGTGGATCCGAAGGAGATCAACCTCAGCTACCCGGATGACCCGTACAACGTTGTGTGGCGTGATCGTTCGGAGGCAAGCGCGTTCCTGCAACCGAGCAACGCGTTGTACCGCATGGACTCCCGCGGACCGGAAATATTCGAAACCGGATTCGCACCTCGAAACCCGAGCCACTTCAACATTGCGGCTCACACCGGGCAGACCACCGACTCCGGATTCGTGTCGGTCTCGAAGAGCCCGGAGCACGCGACCGTACGCGAACTCAGCCACCTACGCACCGAGCTGCAGACGAACAGCTTGCGCAGACTGCCGGATGGCAACTTCGTACAGACCCGCTACGTCCACGAGATCTATACCCCCCACGGCATCGACGTCGATGCCACGATCAACGATGCCCGCGCCCACGACCCGAGACTGTGGGCGCATGGGCACACCGAGGCAGAGGTTCTCCTCCCAGGTGGAGTCCGCAACGATCAGATCTACCGGATCTGGCCCCGCGAGTTGCTCGTCTCACCCACTGGCGAGATCCTGGCCACCCGTATCGGCGAACCCATCGTCAATCCCCGGTTCGCCTATGCCGACAACCCGAACTTCCAGTACACCCACCACCCCGAACAATCCACGCGTACACCCGAGAGCACGCACACCACATCTCATCCCGCAGGCCGCACGCCACGCACGTACGAATCCGCATCACCTCCACATCGCGGAATCGACCCGACACACCAGCGCCCGGTGGAGCCCGCTACCCCCGCACGCCCCACCGACTACGCTCCGACAACGGACCACCGGCCTCAGGATCAGCCGGCGCGCCAGATGGTTACCGAGCAGAGTTCCATCCCACACGCTCGAACTACTGAACCAATTGCTCCCCAGCATCTTTCGGAGCCAGCCAGGGTCACCTCGGACGCCGTTCCCACCCAGACCATCCCACCCCAGGAAGGTCAGCTACACCCCGCTCAACAGCCTGCCCCGCACACCCCGACACATCCGGACACATCACCGGCCACCCCGAATACACCTGCGCACCCCACACCGCATCCCGATCAGCCGACCCCGACGCAACAACCTCCAGCCAGTCCTCAGACCACCCACCATCCGCCGCACCAGGCTCCTGGAAAGCCACCGAAGCCGAACGGGTGGCCGGACAAGAACATTCACAATGTCGACACCAGCCGCAGGAACCTCAAGAAGTGGGTTCGCTTCATCAACGGTCCAGGGTTCATGTTCGCGGGCCGCAACATCAACTGTGTCCTGTGCTCGGACGCTTTCCTGCGCACCTGGTTCGGCCGCCCCCATGAAGCACCGGCGCTGAACGACCCCTCTCGGCCACAAGGACTCGGCCCCGACGCCGTCGACAACCTCACCGGAGGCACTCGAGAGCCCACCACGTTCCGCAGCATCAAAGACCAACTGCTACGTCTCGGCCCCGGTGCCGCTGCCATGGTCCTTACCGACTGGGTCGACGCCAACGGCCGCCGAATCGGCGGACACGCCTTCGCCGCCGTCAACCACAACGGCAAGGTCCTCTTCGTCGACGCCCAAACCGGCAAGGTCCACGGCTGGCCCCCTCGGTATCGACCAGACGGCGTCGGCGCCACTCAAGCTGTATTCCTCAACGCCGACGGCCAACCAGCGCGGCCGCTGCCTACATCTGCACCGCAACAACATCCGCATCAAGCCACTGCTCGGATAACACCAGAACAGCACAGTCCGAGGACCCCAGATCAGCCCGACACGCCCCTGAGCTTGCGCACTCGGTTCAACCAGCTCCGAACCCTCATAACCGACCTTGCGCACGCCTTGAACACACCCGCGCGCACCCACGAGATCCCCCACCTCCAACACCAACTCGCCACTCACCTCGACAACCTCGGCCTCATGGACCCCGCTTCCGCCCAAACCCCCTGGCGGCTGCTCTCTCAACACGATCCCGCTCTCGTCGAATACCTTGCCAACAACCACCACAATCTCCTTCCTAAAACGAATACCGACGCCAACCCAGGCCCCACGACATATGGCACTCCGGAGCCGGAAACCAGCGAATCGCGGCAACCCGAGTCCGAACCGTCGGCGTCGCATACTCGGCACAACGCCGACGACGACAGCACAACGAGACCGGCATCTCAGAGCAACGAATCCCTTGGATCTCGTCCGCCGAACCATGACACCGAGATCCCACCTTCAGCCGTCCAACCCAGGAACGCTGACACCAATATCCATGACGTCATCGGCACGGACCGCGATCCCAGTGCTGACCAGCCACCTACAGATCCGCTCGAGGGACTGACCTTCCCGCACCCTTGGACGGTCCAACAGGACCTGACCCCGTTGACGCCCGCAGAGTTCGCCGAGCTGCGAAACTACGCGGTCGGGGGCTATAGAGCAGTCAACGATGCATTACGTGGCAAGGGTCCCATGACCGAGGACATTGCCAAACGAATCGAACTGTTGCGATCGGCGCTGATCAAAGTTCCCCTGAACACGACATACCGTGTCAGCCGGTCGACCGAAGCGACGGACCTCGGCTTCACCAGCTCCGTCGAGATCGACCAGAGCCTGATCGGTGAATGGCTGACTGAGCCGGCATTCATGTCGACCGCCGGCTTCAAGGATCCGCCGTACCTGTTCAAACGCCAGGACCCTGTCATCCTGGACATCCTCGTACCGGAAGGCACACCCGGGATCGCGTTCGACGAGGCAATCACCGAGGCCGACATGGTGATGAAGGAACGCGAACTGCTACTCGCGGATGGGCTCGAGCTGCAGGTCTTCAACGTTCATTACGATACTGAGCAGGGTGTGTGGCGGATTCAGGCCGCTGTCGCAGCCCCCACCATCGAAGAAGGAGCAGCGAATGGGCGCCCTGGACGACGATCGACTCCACATGCGCCGGATCAAGGTCTCACCCGAGCGGATGACACAACAACGCCACGAGACGGAGAAGCTACTCGGCCGGAAGCTGGCGCCGTTCCCAGCGGAGATCGAAGCGTACAAGGCGGAGGGGAAGGAACCCCCAGCCGAGTAACCGACACAACACCTGCCGCCGAAGCGAATCAGCCGTTCGCCGACAACGAGATTCAGCACCGAGACGCTCCCGCCCCGGATCCGCACGCCACATCCCAGGTCCTACACGGCATCGATCGCACAGCCCTCGGCACCAGCCCCGATATCGAACGGGTCTACCACAATCTCCGCAACGAAGGCGCGCACGACGTCATCGTCCATACCGACCGCAACGGCAACCCCATAGATGCTGACGGTACCCCCCTCACCGTCGAACAAGTCGTCGACGCCATCCGTAGCAACCCGAATTACGCACCAGGCACCCCGATCCGCCTCATCTCGTGCCACTCCGGCAGCGACGTCGGCTGGGCGCAGCAGATCGCCAACGAACTCAACACCACAGTCCTCGCGCCCACCGATATCGTCGGCGTCCGCAATGCGCCCAACTCCCCCGCCACAGTCCAGAACAGCACCCCGTGGCGCACCTTCCAACCCACCCGCCACGACGGCACCAAACCCGAACCCGTCGACTGGATGCCCACCGCCCAGCCCGACGGCTTCCTCCCCATCGACGCCGAAAATCGAAATGACTGGGATACTCTCGGCAGGCGAGGTCCGGATGGAAAGCCCTACCGCCCCGACTGGACCCCGGACCCCGCACAAGGACCTAGCCGCTACGAGGACTTGAACGCGGCGCTGCGTGACGCCGAGACAGCGGCTCGAGACCACATCGACGAGTCGGCTCCTGGGACCTACCAACCACCCCAGCACGAAGCCACCCCGCAAGCTAGTCATTTCGAGGACCTCGCTGCTGCTCAACGCGACGCCGCGACGGCCGACCGAACTCACATCGAACCTGCCGACCCTGCGTCACCTCGACCCGAAAACCCGACACCGGCCCAGATAGCCGACGAAAAACAGCGGAACGCGACACCTGCCAACCGCCATGAAGACCTCCGCGCCGCACAACGAGATGCTGCAGCAACTCACCGAACTCACATCGAACCTGCCGACCCTGCGCCACCTCGACCCGAAAACCCGACACCGGCCCAGACCGCGGACGAAAAACAGCGCGACGCGACACCTGCCAACCGCCATGAAGACCTCCGCGCCGCACAACGAGATGCCGCAGCGCTTCAGAGGGGCCACATCGTCGAGCCCGCAGCGGACCGGAAGCCCGAAGATGTCTATCGAACCCCCCAAGAGCCGCTGGTACCAGAGAAGGACAATGACCCGCCACCGCCAGGCTTGGTACGAGGCGATGATGGGTATCTACACCTCGATGTCAGTCTCCGTCCTGACCTCAGGCCAGACCCGCCCGGGACATGGCGTGAACGTGAGCCGGACGAAAGAAAAGAGATTGGCCACCCAAACCGACACGCCCTGCATGCTGAAGGAGATCGTGTTGAAACCTGGCGTCAATGGATGGGCGGAAACCGATATCAGTACTGCGACAGCACTGGCCTCATACCCGATTACAAAACCCAAAAGGATGTGGATGTCGCAGCCCAGCTTGAGCGCAGCGATCCGTATAAGGTTATCGATCCCGAGGCGCTTGCGCTGCTGACTGAAAAGTCCGACCAACGCATAAACAAGGGCACAGAGCGCGATGCCATTCGGGATAATATACACAAGATTATGAATATGGATGGATTATCCATCGACTCGATTCATGATCTCAGCGCAGACCGTCTGGGAAAAACTATAAAAGACCAACGTCAGGCAATAGACTCGCTATTGACTGACGGCAAGATCAGCGAGGAGTACAACGAGAAGCTTCACCAGCATCTCGATAAACTGACTCTCGAAGCGGCCAAGTATAACGATCTGGGAACCGAACTGGTCACACTCTCCAAGGAAATGGCCGAAATCGGCGGCCGCGCCTATGGTGTAGACCCGAACGTGTGGCCGGGTGCAGTTGTGTTGACTCCCTATGAGGGCACGATTAATGGCACGGTTAACTTCGACGGACCAGAGACGTTTGACATTATCGTCGCCATCCCAGCCTCACGGGAGACCAACTGGCAGACAGTCATCGAGTTCATCGAGTGTAAAGGCGTCGGGTCCGATACCGGTAGCGCCATGACCGACGAAAACGGCCGTGTGGAACAGATGACACCGGAGTACAAGGTGCGTACAGCGGCACTGGATCAGAATCTCGCCCGGATCCTGGCTGAGCTACCGGAGCAGATGGCCGCGCGAGGTATCGATCCAAGCAGCCCTGAGGGGCAGGCTCTCATAAAAGTTCGCGAAGAGGTAATCCAAGCTCACCTCAACGGCAGGCTTCGCGATGAGTACGTTCTTGTGCACGCGTCGAAGAAGGGCGAGATCACGGTCAAACGGTACGTCCAAGAGCGGGACGGACTACGGGTACCGATCCTAGACTTGGCCGGTTTCGTCCGAGGTGCCGCTCGCGTGCCGGACATTGCCCGCGAACTTGAACATGCACTTGCGCGCGAGATCGAGAGCAAGGGAAGCCGACTGCGTGAGGGGTTGGATGAGCGTACTCGCGAAGTTCTCGACAAAGCACTGGAACTCTACCGTGCCAAAGGAGCACCGACAGCGGACCTGCGCGCCCTGTACACACGAGCCAACGAGGCCTTGGATGCCGTTAAGAATGCGCAGGAGCGCGGCCTTACTTTAGAAGAGCTCAGCCGAGAAATCAGCAATGCCACCAAAGCGCTGAACCAAGCGAGAAATCTGGAACTCGAACGCGGTTTGGAAATTCTACCCGGGGCGGGCATCGATATCGATCCCGCATTGGTCAAGGAAATGATCGCCCTGGAGTTCACAGGCACTCATCGTGCTGCAATCGCGTACCTCGACGCGGCGACTCTGCAACTGGTCAAGGACGCCGCTGACTATGGCCGTCAGGAGCGCATCCAGAACAGAGAGCTACGGGAGCGCTTTCTTGGATACGCTCTGGAACAGACCCGCGCGCTGGAAGCAGCGCGAGCCAAGGGACAAGACGTCGACCTCGGCGAGCTGAAGGATGCCTACCAACAGGTACGTGGTGTGATCGGATTCGAACGAACGCAGGAAGCGCGCGCAATTGCGGAATTGGGCCTGCAACCAGCGCACAGTCGAATGGCTTTGGAACTGCTGGAATCCGAGCGCGAACGCACACTCGTCCGAGCTGCGGATACGATCGGACGGGAGATCGTTCGACAGGCAGAGGCTAGAGTGCTCGAGGCCCGCGAACCGATTGCGAGAGGTCGCGAGAAGGCGATTGAAAAGGCGCTCGAGCGGGCGCACGAATTGAAGACCGCCCGCGAACAAGGCAAAGAGCTGGATATCGCTCGCCTTCAGACCTACCACGACGAAGTCGCCAAGATTCAAGAAAAGGATCGGGCAAGAGACGCCCACGCCGTAAAATCACTGGGCCTGGCGCAGGAACACGCGGACGCTGTCATCCTGAAGCTGGAGGCCGAACGGATGGAAACACTAGGCAAAACAAAGGACGCCTTCAGCACGGAAATCGCACGTCAGGCATCGGCCCGGGTATTGGAGGCGCGAGCACGCGAGGCTCAGGAGAGAACACTCTTCATCGAAAAGGCACTCGAGCAAGGTCGAGAGCTGGAGAAGATCGTTGGACAGGGGAAAAAGCCAGACCCACAGGCGGTACAGAGAAATTTCGACGAGATCACGAAGCGAATCACGAAGGAACGCGAGAAGGACAGTCGCGTTCTCGAACAGCTCGGTTTGGCACCCGAGCATCGTGAAATGGTGGCACGAATACTCGAGAACGAACGCACACAAACACTTGGCCGAGCACTAGAACCCTTTAGTCGAGAAGTCGACCGGCAGCAAGCTAACCGAGCAATCGACCCTCGTGCGATTGCCGCGCGCGCAGTCGAGGCCCGCGCTCTCGAAGCCCGAGGTATTGAGGCACGGGGTGTCGAATCCCCGAGACCTGATACCAGCGCTGCGGCCGAGACTCAGTCACAACCGCGAGGGAAGACTACTTATGAACGTCAAAGAGAGCTTGCCGCACATCTCGCGAGGCAGGGATTTTCGCCCGAATTGATAGCTGTGCGTTTGACGATGGAACTGGGGCAAGCCCAACTAGCCGCTGAAGCGGCTCGAAACCGATCTGCCGCCGAGGCTGCCGCCGTCGTCCGGGCACGCGAACGGGAGGGCCGGGACCGCGGCATCGCACGAGAGCTTGGCAACTGATGTGGCGTCGAAGCCCGTGTTGTCGGTGACTTCGCTGCTGTGGCACAGTCGATCCCACGGCAGAGTGTTTATGACCTGGTACAGACGGTACAGCGGGTATTGCTGCGGGCGCACCCGATTGTCGAAACCGATGAGGGAGTTGATATGACGGAGTGGCGGGCGCTGAGCGATACCGAGATCGTCGAACTGGCGATTCGGCTGCGATCGCTGGAGTGGTCACGGAAGCTGGAGGATGCACCGGAAGTCGTCACTGGCTTCGGCTGGAAGCTCAACAACACTCTCCCCGAGGGGGTCTTCTTCGACACCGGATTCGGCAGGTCGACCGGGCAGATGATCGGTCTGGACGGAAGCGTCCATCACATCAGCGCGCAGGTTACCGCCTACGCGGCGAAGGACCCGAAGCAGGGCGGACAAGTGATCGATGCGTTCGCCCGGATGACCGCCGCGCTAACCCGTGCGTTGGGTGCGCCCACCGCCCGTATACCGGGAGATAGCCCGGAAATCCGTTGGGCCGGAACTGAGACAACCCTGCTGCTGAAAGCCCTTCCGCCCGCTGTGAACCTTGAGCTCCTCACCAACGCCGCACTGGAGCAGCACGACGAAGCTGTCCGCATCGAGAAACAGGGGTTGTTGTGACCGGCTGGGCCGAGTTCACCGATCAGCTCGCCAGCCAATTGGCGCGGATGCCCGACGGTGTGATCATAACCCTCAGCGGAGCGGGCCGGTCGGTGCGCTACGTTCAGGCGCAAGTCCTGCAGCTCGAAGACCGCATCTGGGCCGAATTCCAGGGCGATGCGAAATTGGACGACGCGGCGGCCCTCAATCCGAGCCTAATGAGCGAGACTGGCTGGCAGCTCCCGGACAGAGATCACCACGGCAATTGGTGGGTCGAGGTGCCATGGCCGGCGAGCTCCTCGATCTATCGACAGCTGGCGTCCATGATCGTCACCGGGTTCCGCGACCACCACCATGTCCCCGATGCGACGGCCTTGACCTACTTCGCCTGGAACGACGAGACCGGTGAGCCATTCGTGGAGCTACCACTGCTCGGAATACCGTCGAGAGACCGCCTATGAAACGACGACTTAAGCTCACACTCACCGGCCACCTCGACCAAACCCAGCTCGATGAGCTGCGAAAAGCCTTGCTGCTATCCACAAACGGCACAGCCGCCGATCCCGTCGGCACCCAATTGGGAACGCGTACACACGGAGCACCGGAGCTTCCCGAGTACGGCCTCACGTTGTGGCGCAGCGGTGATGACGAGTGGTCCCTATCGGTGGACGCAATGGGTTCTCTGCCCATCACTCACTGGCAGGGCTTGGTCAATCTCGGTATCAGAGCTGCCGGACTCACCATTCGGGAAACACAGGAGTTCTCAGTCGTCACCGACACACCCGCCTCAGACAAGACGGTGAAGCCCGTCGAATCCGCCCTCCCGTCGACCACAAGACAACCCGAGCCAACTCCCGTTCCCCCACCAATCCCCAAAGGTCCGCGTAAACCCGATTGGACCGTGCTCAGCTGGCCCGAAATCACCGTGCTGGCGACACGTTTGATAGGTCTGGATCCGGCCTGGCGGCTCGATCCGGGCCTGGTCGCGAGAACCTTCGGATGGCCGATACGGCAGATCGTCCCGGACCTCTTCCAACTCGATACCGGCCCGGAGACCGCCAAGGGCTACATCTTCGGGGCAGAGGGAGAATCCGCAGGCGTGGAAGTCCCGGTCAGCATGCCGGTACCTGACGACGATGAACTGCGCCTCGGATATGTCTTCACACTGCTGACCCCCACCCTGACAGAAGCACTCGGCCGATCCGCGCTGCCACCGTCTGGGCGGCCTGATGAAGTAACGTGGGGCAATGATCTATACCGGCTCAACCTGGTACAGATGCCCACCGATATCCGATTGTTCCTAACCCATAGACACTAACTACCGCATGAGGTGGTCGACGGGTTCCGACAGTCTTGTCGACCAGTGCTGACCACTGGAGGGGCAACGCTGCGGAAAAATTGACCGTAACCTCGAGGGCGATCAGATTCCCGTCGGAAACGATCTATGCGCCTCGACTACCAGCGCGGACCGTTCACCGCCGGTTAGCCCGTATACTCCAATCAATGCTCTTCATCTAACCCTTATACCGAAGGGGCGCTCATTGTGAAACCAGTCGGCATCTATCGAGAAATGTACCGTAAGGTGCGATCCGACCTTCCGCCACTACGTGATTCTTACACCGACAACCCAATCGACGATCGCAGCCGCGTGGTCGGATACATGAATTCGTGCACGCCGGTATTCGACGTGCTGGCGGACGTCAACGATCTCATCGACGAACGAAAGACGATCCGCAGCGGAGCGTCATTATTCTCCGACGGCGAATGGATATGGCGGGCCGACTCGGTCCACTACCTGGCAAACTATCCTCTGAGGATTCCACCGGCGTTCTTGGAGCATGTTCGTTCCCGCAACTACCAGCCGCCTACCGACATCGATGTGTCAGACCCATCATTCGACGACGCCATTTCGATGTACTTCTGAACACCAGGAGTCAAGCTGGCGTCCCCGTACTCATGGGTGGGCCGAACAAAGCAGCCGGGTCGACGCCTTGCGCGATCGCTTCCGCTTGGGCGAGTTCACAAGTCCAGAACAGCAGATCGTTGCCGGGGAGGCGCGCGGACAATTGTGTGCCCGGGTTGAACCGGATCAGGGTGCCATCCCGGCTGCTGAGGTTCAGTGCTACCTGCCCACCGTCGATCTGTTTGCGTAGCCAGGGGTTCGCATCGGGCGGAAGAAACGTTGCCGAGGTGTACACGTTCAGGACGTGGTCATAGCCATCGGCCGGATAGGTCGGCCACTGTGTGCCTTCGGGGTCTGACGGGGGCAATACGATGGTCAGCGTGCAGTCGGTGAGGACCTTCACGAAGTCGCCGATGTCGCGGTAGCCCAGCAACAACCGGTACAGCGCCACGTCGATATCGGTAGTCAGAGCCAAGCCACCGAGGTACTCGCGGGTCGGGGTAAAGTCCGGATTGACCCACCGTTCGGAGAACCCGCCCGCGCCGTCGGCCTTGATGCCGCCCTGAATATTGTGTCGCTGCACCTGGGATCGATCGACATGCGGATCTGTGAAATACCGCCACTCGCCGGGATTCTGGCGTGACCACTCGATATCACCGGCATCCGGCTCCGGCAGCGGCGCGCGAGCCAGATAGTGGAAGATATGCAGACGGTCGAACCCGGACGGCACGCCAAGCCTGGTCGGCGGCATGGTCGCCCAGGTCAGACCTCGGGGAATCCCGGCGGGCACGATCGGTGCGTCCGGATGGCGATTCCGGTAGCTCACCGCGAACTGCTCCGCAGCCAGGTCCGGCCCCATCGACGACGAGGACTGCTCCACCACGCCGTCGTCGCCGACGTAGAACCACGCTGCCCCCATCCTGGTCTCCTCCGTCGGTGCGTACACCCACCAGCCGAACTCGAGACGTTGCGCGGCAAGGCCATTGGGGGCATAGGACGTTAGATCAATGCCGACATCGACCAAGTGCCGGGCGACGATGTCGAGGGCTTGCTGCTCGGTCAGGCCGTCCACCCCGTCGATCACCGGCGCAGTGCTGGTCTCGGCGGTCAGCCCGGCCCGGCTCAGGACCTCGTAGCCGCGATCCACATCGGATCCTGTCGCGCTACAGGATAGGACGAACGCTCGGAAGGATCCGCGGTCCACGGTCTGGGTTTCACACGCGCGCACCAGCCTGAAAGCGGCATCTCGCACCCACTGGGCGGGAACTTCGTCGTGGTCCTCGTCCTCCTCACCGTCATCCAGGTCCGCGTCCCAGTCGTCGTCCTCCTCGACACCAAAGTCGGGCGGTGCATGGAAAACCAGCAGTTCCTCGGCCACAGCCTTGGTGGACTCGAAACCGGGGAACATCGCGATCCATTCGCTTTCCAGCGCGGCACGAGTGCCGCCCCACTGCTGCCCGTCCCACCACAGCAGCGGCTTACCGTCCACGCCGATCTGCCGCTCGGCCAGCACCTGACTGACCCACTCCGGCGGCGCCGACGGAGCCACACCGGACTCCGCCACCCACACCCCACGACCGTCGGACAGCGCAAACAACGCCGACGAGATTCGGCCGGGCGCAGCGAACCAATACCCGTCCCTGGTGAAGCCAGCCGTACCGGCACCCTCCACGGCCGCACACACCGCCACCAATACCAACCAGCGCGCCCGCACGACCCGCAGCGACGGCAGACTCACTTCGACACCACATCCCCACGCTCAGAACGGCACATCATCCCTCCGGCAACCCGGTTCCTCCCGGCGCGCGGTCGACAATGCCACCAAGACCTCTCGCTGCGAAATCATAGTCCGCACGTAACAGGTTCATCGCTGTGGCTGCTTCCGGGCCGATCCGCGTCGTCCCCCACCATGCGACCAGCGACAGCTAACTAGTAGTGGGACAACAGCTTCCCTGCCACTGTGCGTGACCATCGCCGGAGGTTCAGTCACACCCCAACGCGGCGCATGGGTCGATGACAGTTACATAAGACCGCATCGGGCGGACGTACACCTGGTGGGACACCGTATCCGCCGCGACGCCTTCGGCCGCGCTGTCCATCTCGATGACGCCCTTGACCGTGCGAGTCGCGGTATCGATCACCGTGAGGCTGATGTCGTCGAGTGCGCCGGACTCCGGCGCGTAGACGTTGCCGACGGTGGGATCGATCGCCAGCCAGGCCACGCGATGTCCGACCTCGATCGTCCGGTCGTAATTGCCCGTGGTCAGATCGAGCACCACGATGCCGCTGCCGCCTGCCAGAAACGCGGTTTTCGTCTGCGGATCCACGACGATGTCGTACGCCATACCCGGGTAGTCGATCCGGCCGACCACCGATCGTGTGATCGGGTCGATTACCGTTACTCTGCCCAGCCCGTTCAGATACACACGGCCATCCTCTGGATTGACGGCCAAGTTCGCTCCGTGCCCCGGCGTGACGATGCGACCGGTGACTTCCATCGTGGTGGGATCGACGATCGAAGCCACCACGCTGGCACCTGTCGCCTGGTCGACCACCTCGCCATTGGGTTGGCCGGTGTACACCTCATGTGTTGTGGTGTTCACGGCGATGTCGGCGGCATTGACCGGCACCGTCGCGGTACCGACAACCGTATTGGTCGCCGTGTCGATCTTCATCAGTGTCTTGCCATCCTGGGAACCGTCGGCCAGCACCCACAGAACGCGATGTTCCGGATCGATCGCCAACCCACGCGTCGAGGCACCGACCGGCACCGTAGCGACGGTTTCCTGCGCCACGGTGTCGACAACCGACACTGTCTCGTCCTGGGAGTCGACCGTATACAGCCGATGGTTGACCGGATCAACGACCGTGTAGCCGACCCCCTGCGAGGCTCCCACCGCGATCGTCCCGTGGCCGGCGTTGAACGCCTCGGCTGAGCTGTCGCTCGACCGCACTACGGCGACACCGGTCGCCACCGCCCCAGCCAGTACCACCAGAGCAGCGACGACGAGCAACGCCAAACGGGATAAACGGCCCTCTGTCGGCGCAGTCGGCGGCGGCGAGGTTGAGAACCCCGGCGTGTGCTGGGTGGAGGCATGATGGACAGGAACGCTCAGGGCGGGAGACGGTTGTGACGCCGGAATGCGATAGTCGGACTCGCTCACCGATGTAGCTGCACCTGTGACCTCTTTCTCGAGGTTCGGGGCGGCGTCGGGCATCTCCGGCAGTAGCCGAAGCCTTTCGGGCGGATACCCCACCTCGCCCGCCGCGGCGACCAGCACCTGCGTCTGCGCCGCCGTCCACTGCTGCGGGTGAGTCAGCATCAACCCGGCCGGCAGTTGCCACCCACTTTCAGCCTGCGCGCGTGCCACCACAGCTCGTAAGACCGCCGCGACCACGACATGCACCGGCACCGCCGTCCCACCCAGCTCGACGACCGACAGTCCGGCATCGATCAACCGCCTCGGCTCGCCCGCATACCGTTCGGGCTCATCCCCGCCGCGCTTCCGCGCCAGCACACCAACTTCGAGCCCTTCCGTGGGCGACAGGAACACCCCGGACGGCATGGCAGCCGCACCGTCAGCCAACCGCAGCGGACGGGACTCACAATCCACACCGAGCAATTCCGCGGAGGTCTCCGTAACTCCGAAATCCACCCGCAGCCAGACCGATTGGTCATACCCCATCGAGGCCACTCCTCCCAGCTCATGACCAGCCGTGCCAGCATAGACGGGCGCCTACCGAATAGCGGACCGCCAGGTGACGTATGCCACGGACTTGTCTCCCTACGGATAATGAGGCGCTACTGCGAAGATTCGGCCTCGTCCGCCCCAATCGCGGCGATTCGCTCATTCCTCCGGAACAGCGCATCGCAGCTCGTCCTTCTCAACCGAATCCGACTGCGCTGACATAGAATTCACGTCCGAGTACGACATTCGTCGATCGGGAGGGGGCGCGCCGTGTCACGGATCGATGCGCCAGCGGCTTTGGTTGATCGCGTTGACGAGATGTCCCTGCTGCTGGGATGCGTCGATCGGGCAGTGCATACTCGTCAGGGCAGTGCGATCGTGCTACGGGGTGAGGCCGGTGTCGGCAAAAGCAGCCTGCTGACGGCATTCAGCGGCCGGGCGATGGAAGCTTTCGCCGAGGCAGGTTTGCTCTCGGGATACGGGCAGGCGATGTTGAATTCGCTGGCGTCGGATTCGTTTCAACCGGTACGGGAATGCCTACGGTCGTTGGCGACATCGGCACAACGGTCGGGGTCGCGGTCGGTCCTGGAACGGGTGGTGTCGTCGTTTCGCACCCACGCCCCCGACTGGGTGGAGTCGGTACCGGTGGTGGGCCAGTTGCTCGCCGCGGGGATGCGGACGGGTCAGTCCTTTGTCGAGTCCGGTCGCGACGCCGTGGAGATGGACAGTCGGTTGGATCAGCTGGTACGGCTGGTCGAGGATCTGGTCAGCGAGCAGCCGCTGCTGATGGTGCTCGACGATCTGCATTGGGCCGATACCGCTACCGTCGACCTGTTGACGACGCTCGCGCTCCGCGTCGAAGGCCCGCTGGTATTGGTATTGGCGTATCGCCCGGACCAGTTGCAGTCGTCCGAGCAGACGCATCCGTTGCAGCGGGCGGTGTTCCGGCTGTGCCGATACCGACCGGATACCACGCTGCTCGATCTGCCGCGATTGTCCGGTGGCGATACCGAAGTACTGGTACGGCAGGCCGCAGCGGGCAGGGCGATACCCGCACACGTTGTGTCCCGGATCGTGCGGCTCAGCGCGGGCAATCCGTTGTTCGCGGAGTCGCTGGTTCGGGTCGGTGACCACGGCGATGATTCGGCGCCGGTGCAGATCACCGCCGTGCTCGAGGAACGACTGTCGTACCTTTCCGGAGAGGATCAGCGGCTGCTGGAGACGGCGGCATTGGTCGGGTTCAGCTTCGAGGTCGACTATCTCGCGCAGCTCGCGCGCCAGGATGTCGATCACGTGTACGAGCGCCTGGACGTCCTCTACAGCCAGCACGGACTGGTGCGTCCGGCCGAGCCACGCGGCGACTACGACCGGTATGTCATCCACCATCCGTTGTTCGCGCAGATCTTGCGAGAGCGGGGCACCGCCAACCCGCCACGTTGGCGGCGACAGCACGTTCGGTTCCTCGAAATCCTCGAATCCGAACCGGACTGGGACGATGAGATGGCCGTGCGCGCCGCCGCGACGGCGGTCGCCGCACGAAATCAGGGACGGGCCGGTGAGCTGGCATTGGCGGCGGCGCGGCGGCAGTTCGCAATGGGGGCGGTATCCAAGGCGCGGGATCTGGCCCGTATCGCGGTGGAGCAGACTCCGTCGTTCCAGGCGCACGCTCTGCTGGCGGAGTGTCTGTCCGCCGAAGGTGACCACGTCGGAGGATCCGATGCGTGCACCGCTGCCCTGGCGTGCACTGCGACGGAGACGGTTGCCCCGGCACTGGAGGCTCACGTGCGACTGCTGTGGGCGCGGAACCTTCGCATGACCTGCCGCTGGACGGAGACCGTCCGCGTGCTCGACGATCTCACCGCCGCCCATCCCGATCCCGGGCCGCTGCTCGCGGAGACACTGATGTTGCAGGCCGAGGTCGCACTATGCGGACCGGTACAGAACACCGAAGCCTGTATCGCGTTGTGCGACAGAGTCGTAGCGATGACCGATGATCCAGAGGTGCGTTCACGCGCCCTCGGCCACCGCGGACTGGCGCACCTGGCCGCTTACCAGCCCCCTGACACCGAGCGGTGGCTGTCGCAGGCCGTCGAAGCCGCCCGATCCACCGGACACCCCTACGCCGAGTATGAGGCGCTGCACTGGTTGAGCAAGAAGACCATGGCGTGTGTGGAACTCGACCGATCTTGGCGGTTGCTCGAGGAGCTGGCTCGAATGTCGCAGAACTCAGGGGTCGCCAGCGAGAATCCGCCGCATCTGCGCGATTCCAGCCGTGTACTCGGTCTGCAACGCCGCTACCGCGAAGCCGCCGAGTCGTTTGCGCGATACATTGATGCCAGCCTCCCCACCGCGCTGGGTAGAGTCGCGGTCACTCTTGCCTGCCAGGTCCGTGAACTCGAGGACCTCTACGGCCGCGCGGCCGGCGAGCGCCTGCTCGCGGAGATGCGTGGGATGTGTCGGGAGGACCTGCTCGCCGCGGACCGGTGTACGCGCCTGGCCGACCACCTCAGCGCGTTCGTCAGCCGCCCACCCGACTGGAACGCCGTCGCGTTCTCCATCAGCGCCCTCGGAGTCACCGCCGAGGACGCGCAAGCGGCCGATGCGATCTTTCGTTTCGATGTGCCCAGCCTCGCGCACCTGCGCGGCATCGTACGCGGGTCCGGGGTCGGTGCGTGAAAGCCGCTCGCAGAGAAGAATTCCCGCTCGCACCCGATATCGTCCACCTTAACCATGCGTCCTACGGTCTCGTGTCCCGCAAGGTGCTCAACGCCGCCGAAAAGTTGCGCTACAACATCGAATCCGACCCCACTCAGCATCTCGGTACGGACCTCATGGACCGGCTACGAACCCGGACAACCCAAGCGGCTGAAACGCTCGAGCTCGCCGCCGACCAACTAACGTTGTGCAGCAATGCCACTTCAGCCGCTGCAGCGATAATCACGTCGCTTCCACTCACAGCCGCGGATACGGTGGTCGTTCTCGACACCGAGTACTCCGCGATTCACCGTGCCTGGGAAGTCGCCTGCTCGCGCTCCGGTGCCCGCTTTCTTCCGGTGCCGGTGCCCCTGCCGTTCGATGATCCCGATCTGCTGCGGGCACGGCTCGATGCCTGCGTCCCGGGCTCGGTGTCATATCTGCAAACCAGTCTCATCTCGTCTTCGGCGGCGATCCGACTGCCTGTCCGCGATCTGTCCGCCTGGGCACAGGAACGCAGCGGTCAACTGATCGTGGATGCCGCCCATGGCCCGGGGCATACCGATCTCACGGCCGACGGGTGGGGGGCCTCCGCAGTGTTCGGCACGTTGCACAAGTGGTTCCCGGCGGCGCGGTCGGTCGGATTCCTCTGGTTGGCACCGCAGCTCGTGGACGTCGTCCGACCCGCCGAAGTATCCCTGACCTGGGATTCGCCGGATCTGGTCGAACGCTTCTCCTGGCCTGGAACCTTCGATCCCGCCCCGCGGCTGTCTCTGGGTGCGGCCTTGCAGCAATGGCGGCGGTGGTACGCCGCAGGGTATCTGACCGAATGCGAAAAACTCGCCGACTACGCGAGCGAGGTCCTACCCAATAGAAGGGTTCGCCCGACCGCCGGGCGGGAATACCGCCCTCCGCGGATGCGGTCGTTCATCCTGGACAACGTGACCGTCACCGAGGTGAAGTCCGTTCTCACCCGGTCCGGGATCCGCGCATGGGTCGGTCCCGGACCGAACGGGGAATGCCTGCTGCGGATTGCGACCCACATCTACAACGACACGACCGACATTGACCTGCTCGCCGACACAATTCAGGAGGTACTCCCCCGATGACCGTGCCTCCCATCCCGGAACGGCTCGAACGGGCCATTCTCTTCCTGCGCGGCGAAGACGATGGTCGAGTGTGGCTTGATGCGCTTCCTTCCCGCATCTCCGACTACAGCCGCCGCTGGGCCCTGTCACTCGATGCCATCGCAGACAGCGGAGCGATGTCCTGCTGCGTCTACTGCACGACACCCGACGGCGAACCAGCAGTGTTGAAGATTCCTGTCGACCCCGAATCCGGTAGCACCGAAGTACAGCTCCTTCGCCGATGGTCCCCCAGCGGCGCTACACCGCGAATCCTGCACCACGACACCGACTCCGGCGTCTTTCTCATGACCCGAATCCTCCCCGGAACCATCGCGTGGCCTACAGACGGACTGGCCGACGCCGACCGCTTCGGCGAGCTGCTCACCCGGCTCAACCACCCGAGCTCGCCACACCCGCCCCCGATGAAAGACCTCGCCGATATCGCCAACATGCGAATGGATTGGGCACGAGACCGCTTCGCCGACCCCCGCTACGCCGCCGAAATGGATGACTTCGCGGCCCCCGAGCGGCTTGCCCAAGCTCAGCAAGTCCTCGACATCCTGTTGGAAACCACCTGTCGACACCATGTTCTGCACGCCGACCTCCAAGCGAAGAACATCCTCGAAGGCCGCGACCATTGGCACACCATTGACCCACTCGGTGCGGTCGGCGACATCAATGCCGAAGCAGCCCTTTGGATCGCCATCCAGGACGGCCCCGCCTCCACCGACGAACGGATCGAGCAGCTCGCTGAGCATCCCCTACTCGATCCGGTACGACTGCGCGCGTGGACATTCGTCTTCTCCATCGCCGAATATCGTCCGTACCTACCAGCGTCGGCCGAACGGATGTCCACCTTTGTCACGACAACCGACCTCGCCCGGACCATTAGCGGGCTCCAAGAGCGCTGAACGGAAACGCCCATCAGCCAAGGAGCGGATATCGGGATGTCAACTGCGGCACCCTGGTCCGACCAGCCGCGGGCTAGGGTCCGGCTATCATGTGAACACTCTGCTATTCACCTCGGCGCTGAAACGTACCGTTTCGTAGTCCGGCGGTAAAGGTGTCCCACTCGTTCGCGGCGAACATGAGCGTCGGGCCGGCCGGGTCCTTCGAATCGCGAACCCCGACTCCTCCCTCAGCGAGCCAGGCCACCTCGACACATTGCGAACTGCCTTCGCTGTAACTGCTTTTGAACCATGCCGCTCCGGTCAGGTCACCGTTCACCACGCTCGTGCTCCTTCGCTGCCTGCCGCAGCAGGGTCCTGCTCTCCACCTCATCCAGGCACTTGGCCCGGATTGCCCTCGCAAGCTCACTATAAAGGCGGACGTCGTCGGCCTTCTCGAGGTAGACGTCCTGAGAGAGGCCGCCGTCCATGTACACCACCGGGGGCTCTACGGGCTCACCCTTGGCGTTCTGGTCGAACTCGAGCAGGATGAACGAGCCGTGCGGCAAACCCCAGGTGAGACCGGCGCTGTAGGGGTGCACGCGGATCGTGATGTTGGGGCGTTTCGACATCTCGGCCAAATGCCGCAGCATGCCAGCCATGACCGACGGTCCGCCGAGCACGCGGTAGAGCACCGACGCATGGAGCATCACGTCCATCTCGACCGGATTCGTCCTGCGTGTGACCAAAGCCTGACGCTTGAGTCGATGCTCGACGCGTTTCTCGATGTCCTCGCTGCTGGTGAACCTGGGCGAGGCGCTGATGATCGCCCGCGCGTAGTCCGCAGTCTGCAGTAGCCCTGGAATGTGCTGATCGTGGTAGGTGGTCAGGCGGCGGGCGGCGGCTTCGAGCCCGACGTACATGTTGAAGGCACTGCTGTACAGGCCACCGTAGGCGTGATACCAGCTCTTGGCGCGCGCTTGGACGGCGAGATCCACGGCCGCGGCGGTCTCGGCTTCGCCGATGTCGTATACACGGCACAGCGCTTCCACGTCCTGCCTACGGACTTTCTGGATCTGGCCGGTCTCGATCCGTTGAAGAACGGCTCTGGACAGGTCCACCAGTTTGGCGGCCTCGGCGATGGTGAAGCCGGTCGCTTCGCGCCATTCGCGGAGCACGCGCCCGAGCTGGCGGCGGGGGAGAGTCGACGAGGGGCCGTCGTAGTCGGAGCTGGTCACGGGATTCCTCCAGGAAATCGAGTCACGGTGGATCGAAAAGCGAGTCCGACGTGCCTGAGAACCGAGCCCTGCCCTGTGGCATTAGAGCAATCATAATCGAGTTCTCGTTTTTGTTCGTCTCTATCCAGGGCCGATGGTGTGCTTGGACGGGGCGCACAAGGCATCAGGCCGTTCAGCCCCGATCCCTGGAACCCATCGAGCCGAGAAGGTCGGAACGATGAACGAGCGAACGAACGAAGAAGATCCGGGACGCGGAGTCCAGAGCCGCCGTGTGGACAGCGACTCCTGTTGCGTCGCACAGGACCCCAGCGTTCCCGATTGGCGTACGGCGCGGCTGCTGTGGGACTCGCACGCCACGCACGGTCCCGAATGCATCGTCCAGTTGGCGGCGGGCGCGTTCCTGTCGTGCGAGGAGTGATCGTGGCCGCACTTGCGCTCGGATGCGATGCACTGCCGACTGGTGAGCGGAGGCGGTGACGATGATGTCGCCCCTGATGTTGTTCCTCATCGTCAGCTGCCTGCTGACCCTCGTCTGCGGGGCCGTGATCGGCATGGCATGCTGGTGGCCCGTCCCGAACAAGGGTCTGACCGTCGCCGCGATCCAGCGACGCCTCGAACGCGAAAGGCTCGCTCAGGCAGCGGGTCTCAGCGTGTGGCCGGTCGGCCGGCCACACGAAGCACCTGAAGGTGCAATGTCGGTGGTCGAAGCCCATCGCACCATGCAGCGCCACCGCCGGTGCAGCGTCGCGGGCTGTGTCCGGAAAGCCACCGCCTACGACACCCTCGTCGCCGCCGGGCGGGTCACGCCCGACCGGGCGCGGCTCATCGTGGAGAGGCGGCGGCGATGACGCTGCCGGACAAAGACGCACTGCTCGCGGCATGCCGCGGCTTCCCGCGTCACGACCATCCACTGCTGCAAGCGGCAAGCGAACTCGCCGCCCTGCATCAGCAGCGAATACACTCCCACGCCACGACGACGGTGAACGAGATCGACTGGCGACGAGCCCAGGTGATGATCCGGATCGACCGCTGGGTGGCAGCCCGAGCGCCGAGCCCCTCGGGCGGCGCCCGGCTGCATACCGAGACGATCGGCCGCATCGTGGACCGGATCGCGCAGTTGTGCGTTCACGCGTACTCGCGGCTGGCGTCGCCGTCGAACGGCGCGTACGCGGACGCCAGCGCCGCGCTGTTCGAGCTCACCACGGGATACGAGGACCTCGTCGCCGAGATCATGCGCGGAATCCGGAAGCTTCCCGAGAGCTTCGATCAATGGTGAGGCCCCTCTGCCCGGAGCGGCGATCGATGGACGACAGCGACCCCGACCCGACGGTACGCACAGCGGCATTCGGATGCCGCGGATTGCGACTGCCGACCGGCGAGGAATTGGTGGCCTCGCTGCACGGCGGCCGCCCGGGCGACCATGTGCTGGTGCGATGTTTTCGGCAACTCGCCGCCTGCCATCGGCGCAGGCTCAGCTCCACGCCGAACGAGCAGACGGTGGCTGCCGGGGAGCGCCGAGCCAGAATCATACGGCTGATCGACCAGTGGGCCGACCGTTCCCTTCCGCGATCGGGTGAATCGGCGCGGCTGCATACCGAAACCCTGGCTTCGGTCGTCGACCGGCTCGCACTCGCCCACGAACAAGCCTGGCGCACGCTGATGACGGCCGGCGACCCGGCGGCCCCCGTTGTCCACGCTCGTTGGCGGCACCTGGCCGAACTCGTCGATGCCTACCGCGACCTCACCGAACAGGTGGCGGCAGGCCAGCGACAGCTGCCACGAGGCAGGTGACCGAAAGCGGCCCGTCAGATCAGCGTCGGTTCCGGCAATCTTTCCGCTTCGGACGTGTTCTTCAGAAACGTTTGTTGCGCACATCACAGTTGTGGATCTAGGCTGGACGCACTCGACACAGAGCGACCGTTCGGCAAACCGCGAAACACAGCCCCTGTGACCGACGTTTCCCAGGGATCTGCGGTGGCAGCACCTGAAGGCGTGATCTTCTTTTCCCGCGTAAACGGTCGGAGCCTTCTTCACGCGAGTCTTTCACTGGTCAATCGCACACCCTCTGCCGCTGTGGCGGAGCATCGCGAATCGCGCACGCTGCCTTGACGCGCGTCGGTCTCCAAAACGCTTGTCTGAGTGCGTGTTCGGAGGTGAGAGGGAGATCTGCCATGGGACGTCGTAGCCGACGCTTCGGGGTCACCATGGCGTCCACCCGAGAATTGATGCGATCGTGGCCGATCTCCTACGCATGCGCCAGAAGCCACGAGCGGCGCTCGCCGCCCTGAGCGGCCGCGCGTCACGTTCAGCAACAACATCATTCGGATCAAAGGCACCGGGAAGGGCAAGGGCTGATCCGCCAAGACCAAGACCAACTTCGGATTTCGGACGGTGATCCTGCCGCAGTTCGCGGTCGACGCCCTCCGGCGCGCCCTGGCGGAGCAGCCGGACAAGAACTCGGCCGAGGCTGCGGACAATGACCTGGATCTGATTCTCACCAGTCGTAACGGCGGCGTCTGGGATCCACACAACTACAACCGGCTCTGGCCTACATTAACCAGCCGACCGAGGCACCCGACTTCACGACGACGCTGAATCAGCTCGCGGGCTGAAAGCGTGTCACTTCCGTGTCGTTCACGGGCACAAAGGAAAAACCAGGTGCGAACTGAATTGTTCGCACCTGGCAGAGGCTCCCCCATCTGGACTCGAACCAGAAACCTGCCGATTAACAGTCGGCTGCTCTGCCAATTGAGCTATAGGGGATTGTTTCCCGTTCCGCCCTGGCGGGCCGAACGGATTGAAACTTTAGCGCACGTTCGCCGAAGTTCCCAAATCGCCCCTCTACCTGCGGACATGTGGTGGGTTGGGGGTGGGGTGCCGGATCGACAGGGGGTGGGGGGTTCGGGCAGGATGTAGGCGCGGACTGGCCTACGGGAGGAGCACTTCTCAATGCTGCGGTTGATCATCGGCGTCGCTGCCGGGTATGTGTTGGGCGCGAAGGCCGGGCGGGCTCGGTATGAGCAGATCAGCAAGACGGCGCGGGCGATCAATGAGAGTCCGGTCACGCGGAAGCTGGTGCTGGTGAGTCGGCAGAAGCTGGCGGACAAGTTGAGCACGCAGCCGAAGTTGGAGCCGATGGTGCCGCTGGACGAGCGCACCACCGTGATGGTGCCGCAGGATCAGCTGCGGCGCTGAGAGAGGGCTCGGCTGCGCCGTCGCGCCCTGGGCGGGAGCCGCGCCTTGGGCTCAGCTGCCGATGGCGAAGTCGTCGGAGTTGCCCATGGCCTGGGTGAGCAGGCTCTTGCGGTACTGCTCCAGGGCCACCAGGTCGCCGAAGAGCTCCAGGTAGGCGTCGGTCTGCTCGGTGGAGGAGATGCGCTGGAGTTTGGACTTGAGCTGGGCGATCTGGCGGCCGACCCAGGCTTCCTGGGTGCGGGCCAGGACGCCGGTGATGACGCGGGGGACGTCGTCGGCTGATTTGACCGGGAGCGGTTCGGCGGCCAGTTCGGAGACCAGGGCGCGCAGCGTCAGGTCGGGGGTGTTGTCGGCGACCAGGGCGACCCATTCGGAGCCGCCGATGCCGCTGGAGACACCGCCGGCGTCGGTGATGGCGGTGCGGACGGCGACGTAGGCGGGGTGGGTGAAGGCCTCCGGGTCGAGGGTGTCGAAGAGCGGACCCGCCAGGGCCGGGTATTGCAGTGCGGCGGCCAGGGATTGGCGCTGTGGGAGCAGGGTCGGGTCGTTGGGGTTGGGGCGGGCGGCGGGGTGTGCCGTGACCTCCTGCGCCGCTTCGCGTCCCGGAATGCCGGGGCGCGCGCCGCCGCGGGCGATCTTGCGGGCCTCCTCACCGACGCGGCGGACGACGAGCTGGATGTCGTCCCAGCCGACCCAGCCCGCGAGCTTGGTGGCGTACGCCTTGCGTAGGGCGTTGTCCTTGATCTGTGCGACCACGGGGACGGCGCGGCGCAGGGCATCGACCTGGCCCTCGGGGGAATCCAGGTTGTGTTCGGCGAGCAGGCCGCGAATCACGAACTCGTACAGGGGAACCCGGCGGGCCACCAGGTCGCGGACCGCGCCGTCGCCGGAGCGCTGGCGCAGCTCGCACGGATCCATGCCGTCGGGGGCCACGGCGATATAGGTCTGCCCCGCGAGCTTCTGGTCGCCGCTGAACGCCTTGAGGGCGGCGGCCTGCCCGGCCTCGTCACCGTCGAAGGTGTAGATGATCTCGCCGCGCCAGAAGTTGTCGTCCATGAGCAGGCGGCGCAGCACGGCGAGATGTTCCTCGCCGAAGGCCGTACCGCAGGACGCCACCGCGGTTTTGACGCCCGCCAGGTGCATGGCCATCACATCGGTGTAGCCCTCGACCACCACCGCCTGATGTGCCTTGGCGATCTCGCGTTTGGCCAGATCGAGGCCGAACAACACCTGGGACTTCTTGTACAGCATCGTTTCCGGGGTGTTGATGTACTTGGCGGTCATCTGGTCGTCGTCGTAGAGCCGACGGGCGCCGAATCCGATCACATCGCCGCTGAGATTGCGGATGGGCCACAGCAGTCTGCGGTGGAAACGGTCGATGGGGCCCTGGCGGCCCTGCTTGGACAGACCGGCCGCCTCCAGCTCCTTGAACTCGAAGCCGCGGCGCAGCAGATGTTTGGTGAGCGCGTCCCAGCCGCCGGGTGCGTAGCCGCAGCCGAACTGGCGGGCGACGGCCGCGTCGAAATTGCGATCGGTGAGGTACTTGCGGGCGGCCTCGGCTCCGGGCTCGCCCAGCTGCGCCATGTAGAACTCGTGGGCGGCCTGATTGGCTGCCACCAGGCGGCTGCGGGTGCCGCGGTCGCGCTGCACCGAGGTGCCGCCGCCCTCGTAATTGATCTTGTAGCCGATCCGGTCGGCCAACTGCTCCACGGCCTCGACGAATCCGACGTGCTCGATCTTCTGCAGGAAGGCGAAGACGTCGCCGCCTTCACCGCAGCCGAAGCAGTGGAAGTGGCCGTGCTGCGGACGCACGTGGAACGAGGGGGACTTCTCGTCGTGGAACGGGCACAGGCCCTTCATCGAGAGCGGACCGGCCGCCTTCAGGGCGACGTATTCGCCCACGACATCCTCGATCCGGACTCGTTCACGAATCGCTGCGATATCACGATCAGGGAGTCGTCCGGCCACGCCGCGAGTCTAGCCGCGCCACGGCGACACGCGAGACCCGGACGCACCCGGAGATCGGCCCCGGCCCCCGCACCTCGGGAAAGGGTGGGCCGCATGCCACCATCTAGCGGTGCTCAGCCTCTATCACGACGCCCGGACGCCGGTGCATGCCGTGCCCGCCGGAGCGAAGCTGATCGTCTTGGCGACCACGGGCACGGCCCTGTTCTTCGTCACCTCGCCGGTGTGGCTGGCGGTGGCGCTGGGCGTCGTACTGGCCCTGTACGCGCTGGCACGGATTCCCTGGCGAGCGACCGGGCGGCAGGTGCTGGCCATCGCCCCGTTCCTGGTGTTGATCGCCATCGCCCAATTGATGTTCACCGGTTGGGTGAGTGCCGTGCTGGTGAGCGAACGCATCCTGGCACTGGTGCTGCTGGCGAATCTGGTGACGCTCACCACGCGTACCTCGGCCATGATCGACACCATCGAACGGGCATTGGGCCCGCTGCGACCGATCGGTGTGCGGCCCGAGCGGGTGGGCCTGCTGGTGGCCATGACCATCCGCTTCATTCCGGTCATCCGCGAACAGGCCGAGCTGGTGCGGGCCGCGCAGCGGGCGCGCGGCATCGAGCGCAGCACCGCCTTCCTCATTCCATTGCTCATCCGCACCCTGCGCATGGCGGACAATCTCGGCGAGGCCCTCGACGCCCGCGGGTTGCAGTAGCGCCGCGGCAAGCGAGACCGCCGTACCAGATCACACCCGCCCCTCCCCTACGATGCTCCGGTGCGTAGTAGGGATTTGGCGCAGGTGGCGCTGTTCACGGCGATCATGGTGGTGCTCGGGTTCTTCCCGCTCATCCAACTGCCGGGGGCCTTCGCGCCGTTCACCTCGCAAACCCTGGGTGTGATCCTGGCGGGATCGATCCTCGGCGCGAAGCGCGGCACCCTGGCCATGCTGTTGTTCGTCGTACTGGTCCTGGTGGGACTGCCGGTGCTGCCGGGCGGGCGCGGCGGCCTGTCGGTGATCCTCGGTCCGACGGGCGGCTTCGTCCTCGCGTATCCGGTCGGCGCGCTGGTCATCGGTCTGCTGACCGAGCGGCTGTGGCGGCGCTACAGCCTGCCCGTCGCGATCGCGATCAACTTCTTCGGCGGGGCGATCGTGTTGTACGCCATCGGCATTCCGTGGATGGCCGTCGCCGCCGATATCCCGCTCGGCAAGGCCATCGTCACCTCCGCGGCCTTCCTCCCGGGTGATGCGGTGAAGACGGTGATCGGCTCACTGGCCGCGGTCGCCGTGCGCCGGGCCTACCCTCTCATCCCGGCCCGCGCATGATCGAACTCGAGGGTGTCGGCCATCGTTTCGGTGAGCGCGAGGTGCTGCGCGAGCTGAATCTGACGCTGAGCGAGCGCCGCATCGGCGTCATCGGCTCCAATGGTTCGGGCAAGTCCACCTTCGCCCGGTTGCTCAACGGCTTGCAGATCCCGGCCGAGGGCCGGGTGCGAGTGGACGGGTTGGACACCCGCAAGCGGGGCCGCGAGGTGCGCAAACGGGTCGGCTTCGTCTTCCAGGACCCCGATGTGCAGATCGTCATGCCGACCGTGGCCGAAGACCTGGCGTTCGGGTTGAAGCACCACGGGCTGGCCAAGCCGGAGATCGCCGCCCGCGTCACCGAGGTGCTCGCCGAGTACGGGTTGAGCGACTACCGCGACCACCCCGCCCATCTGCTCAGCGGCGGACAGAAACAGCTGCTCGCCATTGCCGCGGTACTTGCCGTGCGACCCGACCACGTCGTCTTCGATGAGCCGACCACGCTGCTGGACCTGCGCAACAAGCGCCGCATCACGCGCTTGCTGCACACCCTGCCGCAGCGCGTGGTGGTGGTCTCCCACGATCTCGATCTGCTCGCCGACTTCGACCGTGTCCTGGTGTTCGACGAGGGCCGCGTCGTCGCCGACGGGCCGCCCGCCGACAGCGTCGCCCACTACCTCGCCATGCACCCGTAGCCGAATCCGCGCGTCAGCCGTGCGAGTTGGCGGCGAACCGCGGTGGCGCGGACCGGAATTCGACGGTCGATTCGACCGCCATGGTGACGGCGACCCGGCCCTTGGCGGCATGCGGGGACCACAGCCGATGCGCGGCGGCGCGCACCTGCCCCGCTGTGGCGGCCTCGGCCGCACCGCCGACCGTCAGCAGCACCGAATTCTCCCGGGGCGGCACCTCCCGCCAGTGTCCGGCGGAGTCCTCGATCAGCAGGCCGCACAGCAGGTCCGGCAGCAGGAAGGTCAGGAAGCCGGTGTCACCGTGGACGGCGGTATCCGGTGTGCAGCGCCGGTCCGGCTCCGGGCGGACGTGCACGAGCTGCGGGCGCACCGCCGTCACTCGACCGACCCAGCGGTCGAAGTGATCCTCCGGATATCCCAGTGCCGAAGCGAGCGCGGCGAGCAGATCCGGTGACAGTGCCGCGAGGCCGCGCGCCCAGTCCGAGACCGACTGGCGCAGCGGGGCGGTCGCGACATCGTCGGGCAGGTGCGCGACATCGATCACCCCCGAGGCGGCGGCGTGCGCGCAGAATTGCCTGGCCGCCGTGAGAACGTCGACGAGTGGGAGCTGCCGAATCTCGACGCCGATCAAATAACAGACACCGGTGTCCGCCAATGCGTCTCGGAGCCGGGTGCCGAAATCGGCCCGGTCCGTTCGCAGACCGGCCACATCGAGCGTTGGTACGCGGAATCTATCGCCCACGGCGATCAGCCCCCCTAATTCGAGACCTCATGGTCGACCCTCTGCGCCGAACCGGCGGCGACGGGCTTCCTCGCCGAGGGTACGCCCGGGACGGGAATGGAAATCCATGGTCGCGCTCACCCGGGGCACCGGTCCCCGGCTCGGCGTCACCCGGTGCACCGACAGCCGGCCCGCGTGCAGCATCAGCGCACCGGGCAGGGTCGGCAGCACCCGCACCGAATGTCGGCGCGGACCGGCGATGAGCTGGGCCGGAAACGATTCCCCGGTCGCCCAGGGCAGCGGCACGTACTCGAACATGCCGCCGTACTCCGGGGCCAGGACATGCAGGGTGAGCGTGTAGTCAGCGGCATCGAAATGCCACTTCTCGTCGGCGGGTTCGTGACCGTGCACCGTCACCGCCGCGCGGTCGTCCGCGGACCGGTACGCATGCTCGCCGACCACACCGGAGACGACATCGAGCAGTGGTTCCCAGCGGTAGAGGAGTTTCAGTGGCGAGGATTCGGGTATTCGGTCGTAGGTCAGCGTGGTGACACCGACGGTCGAGTCCGCTACGGAATCGTCCGATTCCACGACCATCTCGGCTATTTCGATAATGGCTCCCCTTGTCAAGAAGTCGCGCAGCAGCACCGTGCCCGTGGATTCGAATTCCGCACGCCACTGTGCCATCAGGGTTTTCAGGACCGCAGGGTCACGGCGGTCCAACGGATACCGATCCAGGTCGACGGCTGATTCGAGTCCCATCGGCATCGTGTCCCCTGCTCGCCGAATTACCGCCGCGGCAACGATTGGGCGCGACGGTCTCTCACCTTCCAGGGTGACATATCGTCCGGCGGCGGTTCGAGGTTTCGCGACCGGTTAGGGGTGCGCTAGGGGATCGCGGCCGCGACGCGCTCCAACCGGCTCTCGGTGTAGGACGCGATCTGATCCACGATGACACGCACCCGGGCGGTGTCGTCGGCGGCGGCCTCCCACCAGGGCAGCAGTACCGGATCCAGCCCGTTCGGTGCTTTGGCGAGCAGGTGGTCGGCGACCGACAGGATGCGATCGCGCTGGTCACGCTGGCGGTCCTGGTGGCCACGGTCGGACATGACGTAGCGCAGGGCGACCGTCTTCAGCACGGCGACCTCGGCGGCGACGATCGGGGGCACCGCCAGGTCGGCGGCGTAGCGGCACAGTCGGCGACCGCCCCACGCCTCCCGGGTGGCCTCCACCGCGGCGGTAGCGAAGCGGCCGACCAATTCACTGGTGAGGCGTTTGAGCGCCACCGAGGCCGTCAGCGACGCGTCGTAATCGCAGGCGGCGGCCACCACCGGCAGCTCGGACAGGCGTTGCGCCGCAGCGACGAGCTCTTCCGGATCGAGTGAACGGTGCTGTGCCGCACCGAGTTCGGCGAGGGCGGCCTGCTCCACCGGATCGCCCAGCGCGCGCAGATCGATGCGGCCCGCGATCACACCGTCCTCCACGTCGTGCACGGAGTACGCCACATCGTCGGACCAGTCCATGATCTGGGACTCCAGGCACTGGCGGCGCTCCGGGGCATTCCGGCGCACCCACTCCAGCCGCTCCATGTCCACGTCGTACGCGCCGAACTTGCCGCCGGGAGCGGTTCTCCCCCACGGATACTTGATCACCGCGTCGAGGGCGGCGCGGGTGAGGTTCAGGCCCGCGCTCACCCCGCGCTCGTCGACGACCTTCGGTTCCAGGCGGGTGAGAATCCGCAGGTTCTGGGCATTGCCCTCGAATCCACCGTAGGCGTCGGCGAACTGGTCGAGGGCGTGCTCACCATTGTGGCCGTAGGGCGGATGGCCGATATCGTGCGCCATTCCGGCCAGATCGACCAGATCCGGATCGCAGCCCAGCCCGTCGGCGATACTGCGGCCGATCTGCGCGACCTCGAGCGAATGGGTGAGCCGGGTGCGCGGGGTGTCGCCCTCACGCGGACCCATGACCTGCGTCTTGTCCGCCAGTCGCCGCAACGCGGCGGAATGCAGCACTCGCGCGCGGTCGCGAGAGAAATCGGTGCGGCGCGCCGGAGTCGACGACCAGCTGAGTCCGGCCGTCTTGGCGGATTCGGTGACCAGGCGGGCCCGGTCGTCGTCGGTGTACGGATCGGTGCTCATGGCTCACTGCTCCGCGGTGTACTCGAAATCGGCCGAGTAGTGCGTGATCCGGTACCAGATCAGGGCGAAGGTCTCCCGGAAGATGCCGTGCGCCTGCGACTCCCGGGTGTAGACGGCCGGGCCGGTGCGCGTGGGTGCGGTCCACGCCTCCAGCCCCGCGTCGCGGGCCATGGTGCGGGTGCGCAGCGAATGCCACGGATCGCTCACCAGCACCGTCGACGTCTTGTCCCGGGCCTGGAGGGCCTTGGCGACGGCCTCCACACTCTGCAGGGTGTCCGAACCGGTTTCCACGGCCAGGATGCTGTCGGCCGGGACACCGCGGGACTTCAGATAGTTCTTGCCCGAGGCCGCCTCGGTGTAGTTGTCGCCCAGCTGTTTTCCGCCCACGGTGACGATCAGCGGGGCCACTCCGCGCTGGAACAGCCGGTACGCCTGGTCCAGGCGCGCCTCGAAGACCGTGGACGGTGTGCCGTCGTATTGGGCCGCGCCCAGCACCACGATGGCGTCGGCCTTCGAGTAGTCGCTGATCCGGGCGACCTGCCAGACCCGCACGGCCGTCCCGCCGACCACGACCAGCCCGGCCAGCACCGCGCCCACCAGCAGCCGCGCGGTCCAGCGCCAGATGCCGCGCGCGCAGCCGCCCCGCTCGTCGGCGGCCGCCCGCCGCATCGGGTCGGGGTAGCCGCGCTGCTGGATATTCACCAACCGCGTCGCCGCCACTCGGGCACCTGCGGACGCTCCGCGCCGAGCGTGGTGTCGTCGCCGTGGCCCGGGTAGACGACCGTGTCGTCACCGAAACGGGCGAACAGCTTGGACTCGACATCGCCGAGCAGGGAGGCGAAATCCTCGGGGGTACCGGTCTTGCCGACACCGCCCGGGAAGAGCGAGTCACCGGTGAACAGGTGGGTGCGCCCCGCGCCGTCGGTGAGGGCCAGCGCGACCGACCCGGGGGTGTGGCCGCGCAGATGGATCACCTCGAGGTCGAGTTCGCCGATGCGCACCGTCTCGCCGTCGGCGAGCAGCCGGTCCGGGGGCACGGGCAGGGCGGGGGCGTCGAGTTCATGGGCGGCGGTGGGGATCTCGGTGGCCGATGCCACCTCCTTCAGCGCCCACCAGTGGTCCGGGTGCTGATGCGTGGTGACGATCAGTTCGACCCGCCCGGGTGCCTCCTGCTCGATGAGTTCCAGCAGGCGTTCGGCCTCGTTGGCGGCATCGATCAGCAGGGTCGCGCCGGTGGCGGTGCACCGCACCAGATAGACGTTGTTGTCCATCTGGCCGACCGACATCTTCACGATGCGCGCGCCCGGGACCTCCCGCTGCTGCGGATTGCTGCCGGGGGCGACATGGCCCGTATAGGGCGAATCGATCGTGATCACACTGCCGATGGTAGTCATGGCCGCCGACACGGGTGGTAGGAAGAAAACTCACGCACCCCTTCCCTGCGGATAGATTCGAGACCATGGCGCCACCGAAGCCACTGATCCTGGTCCTGACCGGCTTTCTGCTGGCCTTCACACTGCTGGCCGGCCAGCCCGCGGTGGCGCGCGCGGAGCAGCCGACGCGGCTGCCCGGGTACGTCACCGACACCGCGCAGGTGTTGAGCGACGCGCAGGAGGCCGAGGTCGCGGCGGCCGTGGAAGAGCTGTACGGCGCCGAACGCGAACGGCTGTGGGTCGTCTATGTACGCGACTTCGCCGGGATGGACCCCCGGGAGTGGGGTGAGCGCACGGCGGCGGCCTCGAATTTCGGGGATCGGGATGTGCTGCTGTCCGTCGCCGTGGACGACCGCGCCTACGCGTTCACCGGCAGCCTTCCCCAGGATGTCGGCGAGAGCGACCTGGACCGCATGCTCACCGATGACGTGGAACCGAGACTGCGCGCCGGGGACTGGGCCGGGGCCGCGGTGGCGACCGCGCACGGGCTGTCGGCGGCCATGAATCCGCCCGGGACCAACCCGCTGCCGCTGCTGATCGTCGCGGCGGTGGTGGTGCTGCTGGTGGCAGGGCTGTGGTGGTGGTCGCGGTCCCGGCGAGCCGAGCGGGAGTGGCGGGAACTGGAGCGGGTGCGGGAGATCGACCCGACCGACACCGCGGCGCTGACCGCCCTGCCGCTGCCGATCCTGGACACGCGCTCGCGGGAACTGCTCGTGGACATCGACAACGCGATTCGCACCAGCACCGAGGAATTGCGTTTGGCCACCGACGAATTCGGCAACACCACCACCGCGCCCTTCGCCGCCGCGCTGGAGGCCGCGAAACACGCATTGGCCACGGCGTTCTCGATCCGCCAGCAGCTCGACGACGCGATCCCGGAGTCCCCGGATCAGCGCCGCGGCATGCTGGTGGACCTCATCGCCACCTGCGGGCGGGCCGATCGGGAACTCGACGCCAAGGTCGACGAATTCGACGCCATGCGCAATCTGCTCATCAATGCCGGAGACCGGCTGGACGCACTGACCCGGAGCCTGGTGGAGCTGACGGCGCGGATGCCGGGCGCGGAGACCACACTGGACACGCTGGTGCGGGAGCATCCGGCGTCGGTGATCGCGCCCATTCGCGACAATGTGCGCATGGCGCACGAACGAATCGCGTTCGCGGAGCACAATATCGAGCAGGGGCGGGCCGCGGCGGCGCGGCCGGTGGGTGAGCAGGGCGCCGCGGTCGGAGCCATCCGCGCCGCCGAATCGGCGGTGGACGCGGCGCGCACGCTGCTGGACGCCGTGGACACCGCCGCCACCGATATCGCCGCCGCGCGTTCCGGACTGGCCGCGATGGTGGCCGAGCTGCGGCGCGATCTCGCCACGGCCGAAACCCTCGGCGCTCACGGCGGAACCGAACTGCCCGCGGCAATCGGCGCGGCGCGCGACGCCCTGGAGGACGCCACCGCCAACGGCGACGCCAACCCGCTCGGGGTCTTCCAGCGGGCGGTGGCCGCGGACACCGCCCTGGACAAGGCGATCGCCGCCGCCACCGACCGCAAGCTGGCCGCCGACGATCTGGCGCGACGCCTCGATCAGGCTATGACGGCCGCGCGCGGACGCATCAATGCCGCGGCCGATTTCATCAGCACCCGGCGCGGCGGCGTGGACGCCGAACCCCGCACCCGATTGGCCGAGGCCCAACGCCATCTGGACCGGGCACAGGAGCTCGCCACCACGAACCCCGGCGAGGCGCTGCAATCGGCCCAGCGCGCAGTGGAACTCGGGGCCAGCGCCCTGCACACCGCCGAAGCGAACGTACGGTCCTGGCAGGCCAGCCACACACCCACCGGCGGCTCGCAGACCGGCGCGGTGCTGGGCGGCATTCTCATCGACGGCATGCTGCGCGGGATGGGCACCGGATACCGGCGCGGTGGTGGGTTCGGCGGCGGATTCAGCCGTGGTGGCGGTCGCGGGATGGGGCCCGGGTCCTTCGGCGGCTCGCAGGGTTCGCGGCGCATCAGCCGCGGCGGGCGTTTCTGACCGTCGGCTCCGACATGTGGGCGATGCGCACCGTTTCGCAACCGGAGATCGGAGACGCGGACTAGCGTGGGTTCATGACAGCCGAGCATGGTTACGCCAAGTTCGAGCACGGATTTCCGCTACCCGCACATGCCAGCCCGGCCGCGATCCGGTCCTGTCTGGATCCGGCGGATGTGCAGCGCTTCGACCGCGAATACTCCGACGCCCTCGACGTGGCGCGCGAAAGTCTCGACCTCACCGGATTGTTCGACACCTTGGCCACCTGGCGGCATACCGCCGATCGCGCCCTGCTGCCCGATGGCCGGGTGCCGGTGCGCTGCGTGCTGCTCTTCGGCGACGAGGCCCGTCTCGTCACCCCCTGGCATCTGGGCCGGGATCTGCTGCGCCTGCCCGCCTCGGTGATCGCCCGCGCCTGCGATATGCCCGCCAACGAACTCCCGGGGCGCTACTTCACCGCCACCGGGGACCGCGACAACCTGCACGACTTCCGCCTGGTCAACGACCCGCGGCTGTGATCCGCCGCGGGCCGTCCGGCTCAGGCGTCGACCGTGACCCGGTGCAGGCCGCCCGGGCCGAGCGGATACGGCGGGCGCACGTCGGCGTCCTGGACCTCGCCGGAGCGGCTGGTGACGCGGGCCTCCACGGTGTGCGGGCCGGGCGGGAGGTCGATGACGGTGCGCCAGCGCCGCCACGCGGCCGGGGCGAGTTCGGCGCCGAGTTCGACCGGGAGCCATTCGGTTTCGTCGATGCGGATCTCGACACCCGCCACGCCGTGCGGCGGCGCCCAGGCGACGCCCGCCACGGTGCATTTGCCGGAACCGGGGCTGCCGACCGAGGCGACGTCGATGCGGGCCTGCGGGCGCACCCACAGCGGCTCACTGGTCCAGCCGCGCTTCCACCAGTAGTCCAGGTGGCTGTCGTCGGTGAGTTCCAGTTCGGTGAGCCATTTCGCGCCGGTGTACTGACCGTACAGACCGGGCACGAAAACCCGGGCCGGGAAACCGTGTTCGGGGCTGAGCGGTTCACCGTTCATGCCGATGACCAGGTACCCGGGCCACTCGCCCGTGCGCAGCGGGGCCAGCGGGAGCGAGATGGTGAATCCGTCGCTGGCGCGGGTGACCAGGCGGGTGGCGCCGGTTTCGGGCAGGGCGTGATCGAGCAGCGTGGTCAGCGGCACCCCGAGCCAGCGGGCGTTCCCGGCACGCCCGGCGGCGACGGTATTGTGCACGCACACCATGACCGCGTCGAATTCCTCCGCCTGCTCGGCCAATTCACGCAGCGACAGGCGCAGCGAGTGCGCGACCATACCGCTGATGGACAACCGCCAGTGTTCGGGGTCGAGCCGGGGTGGGCGCGAGTTCACATCCGCCACATAGAAGTTCGAGCTCGTGGTGATGAGCGGTGACAGACCGGGTTCGATGCCGAGGCCGTCGTCGGGGATCGGCTGGTGGGCGCCCATGGGACCGACCCGCTGCGCGCGCTCCCGGTAGCGGCGGTCGGCCCGGCGCAGCAGGGTCTCCGCACCCGCGAGGAGACCGGCACCGGCGGTGGCCCA